>JAKQBN010000066.1 GCA_029559475.1 bacterium | reverse complement strand
GATTTCAAAACGAATTCCGATATTCTTTTAAGCATCGGCAGCCGCAGTTTTAAAAGATTTCTTATGAAAGCGGATGAAAATTTTATGATGCTTAAAAACAGACTGTACGAATCCGCTGGGACCGGCCTTATCACATCGATTATTGCAAATCCGGGATATACGTATAATATCACTGGTTATGCATCTCTTCTTCTTGCGCGCAACAACATACTCTCGGCCGAACATTACATAGGCATGATCGAAGATAAAACATTTATCATATCGGACAAATTTCTCGAGACTCTCGTTTCGAGCTTCATGCTGTATGATGACTTCAATCGGCTAAGCGATGTTCTTAATTCGCTTTCGAATAAATTCTCTAAAGATCCTTTAGCGCTTGCGTCAATATTTGCCGCAGCGGCTGAAGCGAATCTCGCTCAATCCAACACTTTAGAAGCTATTGATTTTGCAAAAAAAGCGCTGGATCTTGACCCGAAAAGAACCGATAATCTTATCCTGCTCGGCCTGCTGAACTTTACGATAGATAAGCCTGCCTCGGAGAGTTATTTTAAATCGGCTCTTGTTCTTGATCCTGAGAATCTAACTGCCAATTCATATCTTTACAAATTAACCGGAGTGACCGATTACGCGACCGTCGCAAAAAGAGCTTTCTACTCCGGAAAAGACGATTTCTTCGGCTTGAGATATTTTAACAAAAGCAGAACTTTTAAGCATCCCGGAATTTCAGAACTGAGGGACAGAGCATACAGGATCAAGCTGAGCTTTTTCCCGAATGAAACACAGTTCATGCTTGAACTGTGCAGATTTATCACCGACAGCAGAGGCGATATGAACGAAGCCTACGATATCTCCAATCTTCTTCTTGAGAAGGAACCCGATAATCCCGACTACCTTTCGACTGCCTCGTGGGTCTATTACAACCTGGGAGATTACCCCGGCGCGGACAGGCTCATAACGAAAGCGCTGGGAAACCTTACTCCCGAACAGTACGCCGACTACCCTGACCTCTTCTACAATATCGGAATGATAAAATCCGCGATAGGCGACAACAGATCGGCAAAATTCTATTTCGAAAAACTTACGGGTTTTAATGATAAAGAGGATTTCGATTACGCAAAACTCGATTACGCAAAAAGATTTATTGAGAGTATTCATTAAGAAAAAAGGACAAAAAAAATGAAACCTTTCGCTACAGCACTTATAACTTCGTTCTTAGTATCGATTATTACAGGAATACTTATTTTTACGGGGGTTATCGATCTTAAGAAAATACTGCCGGAAGACTTTCTTTCTGCGGACGGTCCTGAAACTTCCGCCGTCGTTCCGAATTTCGTTAATCTTAAAATTACCGAAGCCCAAAAAGCCGCTTCAGAATTCGGACTGAAGATCATTACTGAAGAAAAATACGTAGAGAAAACAGATCCTGAGATCGTGCTCGAACAGTTCCCTCTTCCCGGATTTAAGGCGAAAACAGGCGATTCTGTAAAACTCATCATATCAAAAGCAGAAGAAGTTACTTTTGAAACGATCTCTGAAGAAGAACTTAAAGAGATCGAACTGTCGGAAAAAGTGATAATGCCGGAATTAACAGGTCTTGATCTGGCAACGGCAAAAGATCTTCTCAATAAATCAGGGATCACGAGTATTTCTGAAAATTACGAAGAAAACAACAATATTGAAAAAAATAAGATAATAAGCTATAATCCGCCGGCAGGAAGCGAAATAAACGCCGATACGGTCGTGGATATTGTTATAAGCAGAGGAGTGATAATCAAGCAGGTGATCGTTCCCAATCTCTATAACAAATCTCTTGAAAAAGCAAAAGCGGACCTTGAAAAAAGCAAGTTGAAACTCGGTACAGTAACAAAGGTCACCGATGAGGATAAGGCTTTTAATATTATAATAGGGCAGTCGGTTCAGTGGGGCGCCAGAGTTAAAGAAGGTACAGTTATCGATTTAAAACTTAATGCTGAAGCGGAAGAAAAGCTAGGCTGGTAGCAGGCTGCTCAGCGGTTTATGAGAACAATTAAAGCAATATTTTTGTTAATTGCAGGCTTAACCGGACTGATCGAGTGCTCTGTCGGTTTAGGCAGAGATCAGATACGTGATATCGCTGCAAGGGACATTTATGATCTGCTTTCAAAGATCATTACCGTTCAGGGAATAACCTACGGCATTACAGCACAGCCGGTATATTTTAAGCGCACTGGGAAAACATCCGGAGAAATTTCTCTTTATATCGATAATATATATTACGGAAAAGAAATTTCCGATATCTCCTTTCTTCAGATCGATAATATTGACAGTTTAGCAATTGAAGGAAACTCGGTCGTTAATGACGGTTTAAAGCTGGAGATATTCACAAGATCGTATAAAAGCGCTGTGCCGGTATCTGAAGTGAGATACAAAGACGCATTTTTTAACTACAGGGATCTTTCAGCAGACATTTTCCAGTTCATCGCACCTGATTTTTCTTTTCTCGTATCCGGCGGCATCTTCGACTGGAAAGACAACAGGGATAAATATGATGATTTCAAGTTCCCCTATACGCGTCAGAACTACAGGCTGAAACTAGATCTTCCTCAGGTCAGAGGCATAAAACCCGTTCTCGATGTTTCTTACGTAAAGGAGGATAAGTACCTTCTCGCTTCTGATTCCTCTCACGTAAAACCGGAACAGATAAGATCAGCGCTTTCTTTGGAGAACAAGATCAATAATCAGCTGAATAACCGATTCACAACCGTCCATTTGCATGAAATTTCAGGCTCTACCGACAACTTTTTCAGCTTTTACAACACTCTTATCTATACTGATACTTTAAACGTCTTATCAGCCACGGCAGGCTTCGATACGAAAATTGACGATTCAAACCTTTTCTATTTAAAGCCTGAATATAAAAGATCCGCCATTGTAGATTTATCGATCGCGGGATATGCAGCCGCAGACGATAATTCGGATAACATAATGTCCGCGCATATCGGATTTTCGAAAGAATATCAATACATCGGGTTTGAAACATCGCACGGATATTTCACCGATGAAACTGATGATCGGGATATCGAACTTATAGAAAATTTTATCACGCTCAATAAAGACTTCATTTTCGGCAGCATAGATTACGGAATTGAGGCCGGTTACGACATGTTCGATTATTCTAAAATACACAGCAGGGATTTCTTCAGGTTCGGATTCAGCGCGGATTACAAAAACAAACTTTGCTTTACCGAACAGTATCTAAGATCAGCATCGGGCAGGATCAACGATTCGGTCTTGATGAACAACCTGTCGCAGATCAGCTTTACTGATAAATACTTCAACAACAAGCTGACGGTTAGTATCGCGCTCGATCATTGCTATTCGGAATATTACGTCGGCAGCCGCCTTGAATACATGAATAATCTAAGCTTCAATTTTACGGCAAGAATAGTCAACTTCGAATTCTATTACGGATCAGACAATTTCCTGAAGGATAAATACGAATTCAACGGTAATATCTACGAAGCGAACAAGCATTACCGATATCAGACCGTCGACGGATTCGATATGCGCACAATGGACGAGATCTGGGGCGTCAGATGGACTTTTTACAGGTAATATGACCCGGATATAAGGAAGAAATAAACGAAACGATTCGTATAGCTTCTTGAAATAGGCTTAAATTTTCCGGCTAAACGCCATATGACGTTTAGCTTCTGAAAACAAGCTCCAACGTAGCGGCTATACGCCATGTGGCGTTTAGCCGCACGTTGTGCGTCATGCAAGGAAACTAACTTCAAACCTCATACTGAGTAAAAATGGATTTGATTTAATATGACGGCACGAAATGATTTACATGAAATGACAATCAGTGAATTAGGTCAATTATTTCCGATTATAATAAAAGATTATTCGGATAAGTGGTCGGATTTGTATAAGGAGGAGGCCAAATTGATTACTGATTCATTCTCGCAAACTGAGATAGTGAAAATAGACCATATTGGTAGTACTGCAATTCCAAGAATAAAAGCAAAACCAACGATTGATATCTTATTGCAAGTTACAGAACAGATTAGTATTAATAAATTAAAGGACACATTTAAATTACTCGAATACCAAATCAATGCCCGTCCAGAAAACCCCCCTCCTCATTTAACATTTGTGAAAGGCTATACGAAGTATGGATTTAAAGGACAAGCATACCATGTTCATATCAGATACAGTGGCGACTGGGATGAAATTAGGTTCAGGGATTACCTGATTAAAAATAAAGCGATTGCAAAAGAATACGAATCTTTAAAATTAGAACTTGCTGAGAAATATCGAAACGATAGAGAAGCATATACTGATTCAAAAACCGAATGGATTGAAAAAATAAATAAATTGACACGAAAATAATGCACGACCGCACAACATCATGTATAAAATATTGGGGGTATAGTAGATACGTGAATCTTTCTGACCCGCATCTAATTTTGTAACGACAGACAGTAACGACGCCCGCAATCCCCCAACAATTTCATACATGTGGGCGTTACTCTTTTACAAGGAATTTTATTTTCGGCTTATATGGGTCCGAGTCTATGCTCTTGGAGTTCATGCCTGATTTAACTTGACTGATGTGTCTGTCCTTCACTTCCTGACGACTGCGATTTTGCCTGTTATACTTTTTGTCCTGTCGTTCCTGCTGTAGGCTATGACCTGATAAACTCCGGTTGAAACTATTTTTCCGTTATTATCACGGCCGTCCCAGCCCTGCTGAATATCAAGTTCTTTTCCACCGTCGCCGCCTCTGATCAGAAAACCCTTTATATCGAAGATCTTCGCGGTATCATATGTTGTTTCGTCCTCGGGAAAATAAAAACCCATTATCGCGCTTCCGTCGTTTATAAAAGGCGACGGTTTTGTCTGAATTTCGCCGCTCTTCACTTTTTTTGACTTGAAAATTTTACCGTATTCGAGGAATGACAGCCCGTTTTCGGATGAAATTATCGCTATCCCGTTCTTTTCATCGAATTCAATGTCGTTGATGACATAATCCGGCAGATTGGTCTTGATGATCTGACCGGGTGCTGTTGTTGTACCTGAATAGTATTTTGGAACATAATGCCTCCATGAATTCCCGTCAGAAGACAGAACGCTGATGCCTTTATCCGTCGCGAACCATTTTTCGTTTATCCCGTTCACTTCAGCATCGAATATCATATTGCTGATAGGACCCGAAGATACGCTGTTTACATTTGCTGATGAAAATGCCGAAGGCGATGAAGGAGCGATATCGAGATCTATATATTTTATTCCGTTATTCGTAGCTATCCAAACTTTATTGTCTTCGTCTCTGACAATGTCTATAATGCCTTCGTTCATAGATATCACTTTAATGCTCAAATTTGTGCCGTCATAGATTCCGATCCCGATCCCGTCCAAAGCTCCGAAAGACTGCTTTGAACTACCCAGCCAGATCCAGCTCTTTCCGCCGAAAGTATCCGTGTAAACATCATAGCCGCTCGTAAAATTAGTCAGCTTGAAAGATTTTTCGACATTTCCTGAAGCACTCAGAACCGTTAGTGTTGAATCATCGTTCGCATCGTCCCAGTTGGTTATCCATATTTTTCCCTGACCGTCTTCGCTTATCCCCGGATGAACAGGATAACGCGCAGTTACTCCCGCCGCTCCGCCGAACGAGTAATTCTTTTTATACACGTAATCTTCGTTCTGAAGCTCGAAATAATTAACTCCGTTACCCCATGTGCAGATGTAGAGCCCATTGCCTTTTGAATGGAGGTTGGTTGTCGCTCCCCTTGTACTGAATGATTTTGTGTAAAATGCATCGCCCGTCATGTCCATATATGAGAATTTTGCGCCGGATAAATATACAAGGTTGCCGTTAGTATTATCTATAGCCGATTTTTTTATTCCTTTGAATTTAGGCGTATTGAAGCTCATCTGATGTTCCGTGTCGCCTGCGATATCATAATATGAATATCCCGTCTGTGAAGTAAAATAAACGCGGTTGTTCATTACTGTAAAATCATCAGTATTGGCTTCTTCGGTCCCGAAGATTATCTCGGGATCGCCGGTTAGGCTTTTCGCAGCTCTTTTTACTACAGTAGCGCCTGTCTGGGATACTGACGCATTAAAATATTCAGCGTCAAAATAACCTTCGTAAATGTACTCATTATTTAAAACTACCTGTTTTACGACCGCGTCTCCGCTTACAAGATACATTCCGTTGTTGGCTAGTACATAGAGTTTTACACCGTCAGCCGCGAAACCGGTTATTGCGGTTCCCGTACTGAATCCTGCGCTTATTTGAGTCCAGTTGTTAAGGTAATTTATATTCTGAGCTGTCTCCAATATTCTGTAAAGTTTATTCCCGAAAGACGCATAGATCATTCCGCCCGAAACTGTTACGGCAGATACTGAACCCGTCATCGAATTTAACTCTGATATTTCGTATTTTTTATATGTATCGTTATATCTGTATCTTGCTAGAAGGCCGCTTGTTGCCAGATAAACATATTTCCCGGATGAATATATGCCGTTGAGCGTATAAACACCTGCCTGCTCGATATCATTAAGATATATGCCTTTCTTTTTTGCTGTATCATAGACTGTTACCGAGCAGTCTCCATGACCCAGCCACAGCAAATTTCGGAAATCTTTTTCAATTACCGACACATTGACTTTATAAAGTCCGTCATCTGCATCGTAAACTGTATTATCCCCGCCGGAATTTATTATAAGCCCGCCGTCCGTTCCCGCATATATCGTGCCTGAATAATTTTTTATGTCGTAACCTCTTGTTATAGAACAGAAGGTTCTGCAGACCGTGTCCGCCGAATTTAATAATGACGCTGTAATAAGGATCGTAAATATTACTTTAATTTTCATTCTGACTCCCGCATTTCTTTAAGCTGTATGATTATTGTTTCCACGAAATTTCTTCTCGCTTTTACTATCTTGAACTTCAGCTCACGAATTTCGAATGTTTCGCCCAGTTCCGGTATCCTCTGGAGGTGATTTATTATAAATCCGTTCACCGTTTCATTTTTGTCGCCGAACAACTCCTTGTCTCCTCCTGTAATACTTCGTATCATGCCGTCAAGTTCCTCAAGATCGGCATTTCCTGCGACGATGAACGTCCTGTTCTCAGACCGGTAAATTATGCCTCTGTCGGATTTCCGGCTATCGTGCGGATCATCTACTTTCCCTATTATAAGCTCAAGAATATCGTGCATGGTAACGAGCCCGACGCATCCTCCGAATTCATCGATAGCAATAGCGATCGTCGATTTTTCTTTTTGCAAAGATTTGAAAAGTGTAAGAACGCTTGCATTCTCGGGAATGAACATCACTGGTCTTATTATATCCTTTATCTCCTGGGGATCTTTGAGCAGATCGTTCACGAATGCCGCGCCCTTAATATCGTCCAGATCGTTGTCGTAAACTATGATCTTTGAGAAAGATGTCAGCATGATCATTTTTTTCAGGCGGTAAACAGGACTTTTTATATCCACAGCAATTATGTTTTTTCGATGCAGCATTATCTCTTTAACTTTACGTTCGTCAAGGTTCATGATGCTCTTAATGATCGCCGCATCGGCTTTTTTTACGGCTCTGGTTTTTTCAGCCTGCTCAAGAATCACCCCGATATCGTCTCTTGAAATTACGACCCAGTTGTCTTTTCCCCTGTGGATACCCATCAGTTTCAAAAGTCTTTTACTTATTATGTCTACAAGGTGTGTTATCGGATAAAAAACCGCTTTTAAAAACAGGAACGGATATACTACCTTTGAAGCCAGCTGATTGCTGTATTTTTTTCCCAGTATCTTGGGGATCATCTCTGAAAATATAACTAGTATGATGGTAATTACGAATGTGCTCTGATACTGGGATATGTTCCATTTAAGGTCTGCTACAAGATAAGCGAAAAAAGTAGCATAAGCCGTATTTGCGATATTGTTGCCGACGAGAACGGGAACGAGGAAATTATCGGGATTCTTTATAAGCTTTTTGACGTACAGAGCTGATTTCACTCCAGCCTTGCTCAATACTCTTATCTTGATCCTGTCCGCGACCGTGAATATAATTTCAGACATAGAGAAAAATGCTGAAAGGATCAGGGTTATTATAACCAGAATTATCAGCATTTTTCCGCCCTGACGGTTCCTGAGCTTCTGTCGAATAGTTCAGCTATAAAATATTGCAAAAAACCTCTGTTCACCGACACCTTCACCTGCGTTTTATCCGAGTATGAAACTGATAGAACCGAAGCTTCATATTTTCCTATTAAATTCATTACCATGCTCGTTTGATCGTAATTATGAGCGAACTTGAGTTCTTCCCTTATCTCTACGGTTTTTCTTTTCGAACAGGATATGACGGCCTTGGCTGCTTCGGTATATGCTTTGATCAGACCCCCTGTGCCCAGATTGGTCCCTCCGTAATATCTGGTTACGACAAGGAGAGCATTAGACAGCCCGCTCGATTCCAATACTGTCATTATCGGCCTGCCTGCTGTGCCTGAAGGTTCTCCGTCATCACTTGAGCGTGTATATATCTCCGCGCCAAGACCTTCGGTATAGGCAAAGCAGTTATGGGTAGCGTCGTAGTACATCTTTCTTATTTTTTCCAGGTCTCTTTCCGCTTCGAATCTGTCTTTTATTCCATAAAGCCTGCCGATGAACCTCGATCCTTTGATCTTTTCGATCTCATATTCAACATTTTCGGCTATTGTGACGAACTGCATTTTTTCCATGGCATAAATATAATCAACTTACGGCTGAATGTAAAGATTTGATGATTCAGATAAGTTTGATGAACTCTTTTAACAGAGTAATAAAGCTTTCCTGCGATCCTGCCGAAGTTTCCAGCACTTCTTTGTGTGAAAGTGAACTTCCGGTTATTCCGGCGGCAAAATTCGATATACGTGAAACGCAGGCGGTTTCTATCCCGAGTTCTTTTGCCCAAACTGTTTCGGGCACGGTAGACATCCCGACCGCGTCAGCTCCTGAAAGTCTTAAAAAGTCAATTTCAGCTTTCGTTTCAAAGCTCGGGCCGGTCATGTACGCATAGCATCCTCTGCTAACTCTGACGTTCGAAATTCCTGCAGCTTTTTCGAGAAGCGCATTCAGTTTATCAGAATACGGCGAGGTTACAGGATTTTTATATATTTTCGAAAACGGTGCGATGTAGCTGTCGAGAATAATTAGCGATCCGGGCGCATAATTCCTATTCACACCTCCTGCCGCGTTCGTCAGAAGAAGCTTTTTTATCCCGAGTGAATGAATGATATATGTTGGGAACACGACTTCTTCGTACGAATAACCTTCATAATAATGCACTCTTCCCGCCATGATAAGAAGCCTCTTACCGAGATATGTTCCCGTGCTCATCGTGCCTTTATGCCCGATGACCGTCGAAACAGGATAACCGGGAATATCAGCCGTACTGATCTTTTTCAGACCCTCAAGCGAATCTTCGAGGAACGACAGCCCGCTGCCAAGTACAACAGCGATACTGACATCTTTAGTATCAAGTTTTATTTCAATATACTTCTTCGCCTGCTCTACTTTCATCAAATCAGCCTTTTAATAATATGTGGAAAATAAACAATTTTATCTCCCATTAAAAATTAATTCTTTATATTACATCAAAAAAGGAAGGCGCTAAATTGACTGATGAGATCCATTTAAGAAAAAAAGAGCTGAGAAAGCTAATCAGGCAGCTTAAAGCACATCTCAGTCCGGCCGAAAGGGATAAAAGATCTGTCCTTTTAATGCACAGGATAGAGAAAAATGAAATGTTTTTAAAAGCGCAAACGATCTTTATATACTGGGCGATGGATGACGAGATAGATACCCGGCACCTTATTAAAAAATGGTCAGGAGTAAAAAAATTCATACTGCCCGCTATAAACGGCGATGAACTTCATTTAAAGGAATTTAACGGAGCGGAGAGCCTTGTCGCAGGTGATCTATATTCAATACCGGAACCAGATGGACAACCGTTTTCGGATTTTGATTCAATAGAGCTGGTACTGGTTCCGGGAATAGCCTTCGACGGTCACAACAACCGGATGGGAAGGGGAAAGGCGTATTATGATAAAATACTGCATAAATTCAAAGGGAGAACGCATCTTCTCGGCGTGTGTTATGATTTTCAGATGGTGGAAGAAGTGCCGGTCGAACCTCACGATATAAAAATGGATGGAGTAATATATGCCTGAAAAAGTAATCATGGATAATCTCAGATCTGTTTCGGCCGATGAATTCCGGCAGATGGGAATAAAATTCTTTGCCAACGAATGTGGTTCGCAGAAAAAATACCTTGTATGGTGGAGCCCGAAAGAAGATTTCGCTAATTTCGGCGTGGGCCATTTCATCTGGCTTCCAGCAGGAAGCAGGCTGCCTTTTGTCGAGCAGTTCCCTGAGCTTATTGCATTTTATCTCGAAAAAAACGAGCCTGTACCAGAATTCATTGACAGACATAAAATGACCGGATGCCCATGGAAAAGCAAGACCGATCTTGACTACGATCCGGTTAAGGACGAGATCATAGAATGGCTCGCTTCGACCACGTACATTCAGGCGGGTTTTATTCTATTCAAAGCAATGGATTCAATTAAAGAGATACTTAATAAGAATCCGCATGTTGCCGATAAACTTAAGGCTCTGTCAGCTTCCAGGCAGGGCAGGTTCGCTGTCGTGGATTATCTGAACTTTAAAGGAACCGGTCTTGATCCGAAAGAAAGGATCCGCGGCGAAGGATGGGGCCTTCTGCAGGTACTTGAGAACATGAAACTTCCCGATCTAGAAAACTTTATCAGATCAGCCGAAGAAACGCTTACCCGCAGAGTCAATAACTATACCGAGGACTGGAACGACCTCACCTTTCTTAACGGATGGCTCAAGCGTATAGACGGATACAGTATTTAGATCAGACTTTTTATTCCGCTTGTATAATTTCAAACATTTTTATATATTTTCTGAAGATTGAAAAATACGGGGGCCGGGAAATGATAAATATAGCTTTATGCGGCGGATACGGAAAAATGGGAAAAGTTTTAACCGATTTCTGTTCCGATTCAAAAGATTTTAACGTTTCATACATTATAGAGACCCCTGAAAAATGCGTTCTTACTAATCTCGGCATCGGCATAAAACTTATCGATATAATCGACCATGATGATGTTGATGTCGTAGTTGATTTTACGTCCAAAAAGTCATGCATGGAACATTTGAAGATATCTATTGAGAACAACAGGCCGTTTCTGACCGGAACTACAGGCTTTACGGATGATGAAATGGAAGAGATAAGAAAAATATCTGAGAAAGGCCGCGTTTTCTATTCGCCAAATTTCTCTCTTGGTATATTTATTCTGGGAAAACTTCTTAACACGATATCATCGATGGCAAAGGATGATTACGATATCGAGATCCTCGAGATGCATCATAATCAGAAAGCGGATGCCCCAAGCGGGACAGCTCTTAAATTGAGAGATATGCTTCTAAAGGGTAATCCTGATTACAGCACGATATACGGCAGAAAAGGTACCTATGAGCCGCGAAAACGGTCTGAGATCGCTATTCATACGCTAAGAGGAGGGGATGTCGTAGGCGACCATACGGTTATTTTCGCCGGGAACGGCGAGAGGCTGGAACTCTCCCATAAAGCTACTTCAAGAAGAACTTTCGCATCCGGTGTTTTTAAGGCTGTCGACTTTCTGGTCAGGCAGAAAGAGAACAGGCTTTACGGAATGGACGATCTTTTCAGGGTGTAAAAATGAGAACTTTCCTTTTAATTATTTTAACTCTATTTTTGATGTCATGTACGGTTAAAATTCCGGATATTAAGATCACCGGCGAAAAGACCGCGCTCGAGAATCAGGTGATGGGTGAATACGCCAAGATCAAAGAGGACGCATGGATGATCGCTTCAGAGAGGGGTTCGGGAGATATTAAGATCACTGCAGACAGAAAAGATGTTGTCGAGGCTGTCAGGGACAGGGAATTTTTTAAGGACGATATTAACGAGCTTAAGATAAAGGGTTTTATCGGGGAGAACCAGAAAGGTCTTGTTGAAGTAGTTGATAAAGACGGACTCGAAGAGTCGGATAAAATTTTCCGGGAAAACGCATACACCGTTATCGAAAAGGAAAATAAGGCCAGATCTCTTATAATGCAGAGAATTATTGAGACGGATGCCAAATTCAATTCGGCTCCTGACGAAGTTTACGAGTCATTTTTTAATATGAATATAACTGAATCTCCGGATAAAACTTTCTACCGGAACAAGAAAGGCGAATGGGACCGGAAATAGGGTTGGTTTCTGCTCGGCATTGTCTCGCCATATCATTTTTAGAATCAGACAACATAAATTGATATTAACATGCCTGATATAACTTCATTCAAGATCTCATCCTGCAGACATCCGTTCAATTGCTTGTTTGAGATCAACACGTACCGGCGGGATCAAATACGTAACGGATGTCGATCCTTCATGAATTATATCAGGCGCGTTCTATGCGCTACAGGTTCCTCAAAATATATGACTCGCTTTTAAATCTATGCCGGCTATGGAGCGAGACATAATTCGTATAAAAACGGATCCCGTTACACCTCTTCGCCCGCCGGTGCGAAATCAGCAATAAAATAGCAAATGGCCTGATGAGGCAGGGTCCGTTTTTTAGATGAAGTTATGTCGAGTGATATTAATTACAGATTATTATAATATTCTATTATTTTTTTGCCGCGCCTGAAAAAATAAGTAGATTCAAAAAGGCCGATCTGATCTTCGTCCATATTCTCGTAAAGATAAGAACTGATCTCCTCATAAAATTCGATAAATCTTTTAAGCCTGTCTTTCGAGATATTTACCATAAGCGCGAATTCCATGAAAGGGATGATCGTGTAAATATTGATCATAACATATCCGGCAATATGAAGCTTTCTAGAAAACTCGAATATAGAATCGGTCAGACCGAAATCCTTAGACATCATAAATTTCGTGACAAGGAAAACCAGATGATCGCCCGTACATTCCGGATTCAGATACCGCGGTTCTATCTTCCCGAAAACTTTTTCGGGAACGGGCAGCCGCCTGTACTGCTTGAGGTAATGAAGAAGCATCATCGGCGTTTCGATCTCGAGATTACCCGAAAGTATCTCTTCCATCATAGCCGGAGCCCATCGGTAGCAGATATTGAACTCATAATATTTATCGAGCAGTTCCTTCATTTTCCTGAATACTTCAGCCGAAACAGTATTCTCGGACAAAAGCTTTTCAGTGTCTTCCACAGCTTCTTTTTTAGAAAACACCTCCGGAAAATATTTGGCGCACCTGTCATAATTCCTTAAAATCTCCTGGTCGGGAATAGTTTTGAAATACAGATACGCTTTTCGGATAGCGGACTTGGCGTTCTTAAGATCACCTTTCCTGTGAAGAAGAATAAATTCGTTCGTAATATTAAGTATGTAATTGGAAAGCTCATTTTTCTCCTTGGCCTGCCTTCTGGATTCCTGAATCAGAGAAATAACCTCTCCGAGCGGATAATAGAGATTTGCTTTTGTTGTAGCGATATCACCTATATCATTCGTATTAAGCTCTTTTTTCAGCTTCTGTTTCAGATGGATCTTTTTCTCGTCCCAGTAAAGCGATTTTTCGTAATTGCCTTTATAATAGTGATAAGTCGAGAGGGTAGTATACATTACGAACATATTTTCCAGATCTTTCAGCTTGTATGCCATTTCGAGCCCGTAAGTTAGCCTTTCTGAATAATCGTTCTTTAAAAGATCCTTTTCCACCAGAAGTCCGATAGATTTAAGCAGATAGAAATAGCTGTTATTAAAAAGCTGCGCTTTGATATGAGCATCAATATATCCCGAAACCAGCTTTTCATATTCTTCCTTCCACTCTACAACACCGTTAACGAATTTAACTGTGTTCAATACATTGGGATACTCGAACGGAACATAGACGTCCCTTGCGAATTTACTCTCGAGAAGCGTAATGATCTTTACTCCCTGTGAAAAATACTCGCCTGAATCGAGCAGGTTTTTAATGAAATCCGTCAGAAGAATGTATATCTCTTCTGCTTTCATTCCCGCTTCCATAACCGGCATGGCCTTTTCAACGAAGCTGAATGCGTCATAATTGTATTTTTCGAAGTCAAGTACCTTTAATTTAAGCCTGATAAAACTGATCTTATTACTGATGTCCCTGTCTTTTTTTCTGTAAAATACATCAAGATTTTCGATCAGCTTGACCGCCTTTACAGTATCTTTCTTCATAAGAAAACGTGCGTAGTTAACTTCAAGTCTGAACCGGAGCTCTTTATCTGTCGCTATTTTTAGACTGTTCAACAAAAGATAGAACAGATTATCGTTCGTGTCGCCCTTTTCCAGTCTTTCGATATATCTGTCGATCGTACTCAGGTTCTTTAACGGAGCGGGCGAGATGAAGGCTTTGATCAGAAGAACCGCGTACTGGCTGAATTTATCCTCGTGCTGAAGTTCTGCTATAAAAGTGTATATCCGGATCAGTTCTTCGGTCGTGCATCTTTTAAAAACGAAATTCTTGACTTCGCTGCGGATAGCCTTATAAAGATCGTTGTATCCGCTGATCAGTTCGCTTGCAAAAAGCTTGTTCAATGTGGTTTTCAGATCGTATTCGTTTAAAGATATGAACCCTTTTATCTCGTCGATCGTGAGCTTATTTATCGTAACGCATAACAGTTTAAGAACGTACATCTCGTCGTCATCGAGACCTTCAGTAAGACTTTTTAAGGATTTGCCGTTCTTCGATCTAAGTATCGTATTGAACTTTTCCTGATCCCTGAATAAAAGCAGTCCGGAAACATAATTTAGAATTCCGTTCTGGAAAAACTCGTCAAAATAGACCATAAGTCTGCGGAAATTGCCTCCAGAATGATCGTAGATCTTTTTCGCGAAATCTGCAGGGAGGCTGCCGATCTTACCCAAAAACAGCTCGATCGCCTCGTGAGTTTCATCGTAGGAAAGAAGAGGAAGGTCGATCTTTGTAACTTCGGGATCGAACTCCATAAGTTTATAGCTTTGCGATACTGTTTCATTCATCTTGTCTGTAGCGACCGAAATAACGATAAAAGCCTGAGCCGTATTCTTGTTTATGTTAAAAAGCCTGTTGACGAACCTCGCTGATTCAGTATCATATCTCTCGTAATTATCGAACAGAAGTGTCAGCCGGGAAGCGGCTGACGAGCATTTGAAGATAAGCGCGATTATATCATCAAAAATATATGAATAATCCTGCTCTTTTTCGATTATCGATTCAAGATCGGCGGTTATCTTTGCATATTCATCTTCGATATTTATATCAGATCTGTAAAGGTTGTATAATTTTTTCAGAAGGATCTTTCCCGTAAAAAAATCTTCGCTGGTGTTGTCATCCAGATAGATCTTTAACACTTTCTGAAGATCCAGCGATGATTCGAAAACCAGCTGATTGAGAAGTTTTGACTTGCCTGTTCCTGACAGTCCCGTAAGCAGAACCGACCCGCCCGATCTGTATTCCTTCAGTTTGTTACATGCTTCATCACGCAGAACAAATTTCGGATTGTTCAAAAATGAAGTTATATGATGTACCGACGGAATTTTAAAATTCGTGCCGAATATTCTGTTCAGCCAGATTATAGCCTCAACAGCTGACGATATTCTTGTTCCCGGATTTTTTTCGGTAAGCTGCGATATGAACGACTTTATCTTTTTATCCCTGAAAGTATCAAGAAGTTCCATATTCCTTTCGTATTCAGCGTTCAAAGCCTGAAGTATGCTTCCTTTCCCTATGCTTTCGGTCCCTGTTCCTTTCATTCCTTTGTTAACATGTATCAGCGATATTCCCAGCGAATACAGATCGATCTTCGGAGAAATTTTAGTCGGATCCAGAAAAAATTCGGGAGCTATATATGAAAGAGTGCCTTTCGCGCTCAGGTTCTGATTATTGTGCTTTTTGATCTCAGACAGCCCGAAATCGAGTATTTTTACCTGCGGGTCGTTACCTTTATTGATTATGAAAATATTTTCGGGTTTGATGTCGAAATGTATTATGTTGTTAGAATGCAGGTAATTAAGGCCGTCTAATATCTGATAAACTATACTCGGGAAATGCGAACTGCGGGGATTCTGGGCTACATAATCTCTTAGGTCCATACCCTGTAGATAATCCATTGTGTAATAATATTTGTCGAGATTTTTGTCGCACCCAAAGTCGTAAACTCCGATAATATTTCTGTGGTGTAGCGATTTTATTATTGAGAATTCCGCTTTGACTGACTCGATTATGTCTTCCATCTGAAATTTAGTTTCAGACGGAATGTTTATCAGCTTGAGAGCTAAATCAAAACCGGATGCAACGGTTTTTACGTGATATATTAGCCCCTGGGAACCGCTTCCGAGCTGTTTTTCTATCCTGAATAATGAATCAATTAACCGCCCTTCTGATGAAGGGCCATCTCCTGTCTGTTCTTTTTCAAATTTTCTTCTGTCCGATATATCCTTGATCTGGGTTACAAAATAATCTTCTTCGTTCTGTCTGTAATGAATATATGTCAGCTCGATAGGAAAAACATCGCCGTTCTTTTTTCTCGCATACAGCTCCTGTCCTGAATCTGAATTTGAGACTGTTTCACCTTTTAGCGACTTCTCCATATCTTTAAAATAATTGTCGCGCTTGTCTTCAGGCATGGATTCAAGTATGCTCATACCGATCATGGCTCCCGTTTCATATCCGAAGATCTTATGGGCTGATCGGTTGGCATAAACGATCTTTGTTTTTATATCTGAAATTATAAAGGCATCGTGCGAACTGTCGAATATTCTTTTCTGAGCTGATTCCGAAAAAATATTTTTCTTATCCGTCATTATCTGAAGAAGCCTTATAATTAATAATTGCGTTAAAATAATAATAAATAAATAAAAAAGCTATAAAAAAAGACTTCCGAAACGGAAGCCTTTTTTTTTGTGAGGGGAGAGAAAAAGTGATATTTATTTTTCAATCAGACCGAGTTTTTCTAATCGGCTCTCGATGCCTTTCTGCTTTCTTCCGAATATTTCGGTGAGATCATCGACGGTTTTTCCGGCTTTGAACAAAAATTCGAGTTTTTCCTCGTCCTCCCTTGTCCATTTTTTCCCTGAATTAGGATATTTCTGACTTTCAGTATCCTGATCTTCCGGAACGGATTTATCCTGGGTTTCGTTATCAGTCGCGGTCTGAGTGTCTTCGCCGGTCTCATCGAGCGGGAGCTGCTCGTCTTTTACTTCGCTGCTTTTGATCTTCGACACGGCCAGATTGAGCACTTTTGCCAGTTTAACCATGTCATTCTGAAAAAGCATGATGCGGTTTTTCTGGAATTCTGTATCGCTGACCTTTCTGCTTTCTGTGATCCTTACGTACTTTGCTCTGTTCTTCGCTTCGAGCAGGTTGATGAAGTACGTTCTGTTCCCGGTTTTGAAGTTCGCCGAGTAAACTTCCGTGTTGTAGTTCTGCTGTTCCATTTTGATTCTCCTTAGTTTTTACATTAGCGGTTTTAGTTAGAACACCGGTAATATAATAAAAGATGACGGTCATCTAATGACACTCATCTATTTTTTTGAAAATTTTTTCACTTTTTTTTGATTTTTTTTCAGGAGTTTAAATTATTATGCCCGACATAACTTCATTCAGGTATATTACTATCGATAGAAAGTGATACCTATATAATATTCTTCCTGTACTCTTTGTACCTGGCCAGTAAAAAAGAATACTTCTGCTTAAGACTGAAGAATCTTTCACTCACCTTCGCGAAGTCCTCTTTCTCGATCTCTTTTAGCACAAGCGTCATTAATGAAAGCTTTTTTACATCGTCCTTTGCTATCTCATTAATAAGATCCTGAACTTCCGCCCATATCTGCCTGTCGAGACCGTTCTCTTTTTCAGGATACCTGAACATATTGACTATCTCAAGACGCATATAATTAAATTCCTTTTCGCGGATCTCTATAAGCCACTTTCTAAGGGAACTTAAAAAATAAGAATATATGATCTCGGGAGTAAAAGGCGTATTATCGAAAACTGGCATATCCTCCTTCAGCGCGCCGATTATTTCCCAGACGGTCTTCGGAGTGATCCCGAACAGCTTATTCCTTTCATCCTGCGAATAATGCTCGAAAATGTCCCTTTCCGAAACATACTGCCTTTCCTTTAAAAGATACCCGGCTTTCTCCCCGCTCTTTTTCCTTATTTCAATATCTAGTTCGGTATCACTCTTTTTCACAGAATATCTGATGCCGTCGATCATGGCGAGGTAAAATGCCGATACTGCAATATAAACGTTCGTATGGGGATTAGGCGCTCTGACCTCGAATCTGACCGATAAAGGATTGTCCGACCTGACAAGGCCGGTCAGAACGGTCCTGTTCCTCGATGGAGAAGCAGGAGTAAGTCCCAAAGAAGCCACAACGCTGACCGGAGCCTCAAAACCGGGCTGCAGCCTTTTTATAGCCGAATGCGAATTAGTAACGAACGGATTTACTGACCGCCAGTTCTTTAAAAGTCCCATCAAAGCCCCGTAACCGAAGCCCGACAAATATAGTTTTTTATCCTGCGGGGCGAAGATGTTTATCCTGCGCCCGTTCTTTAATAAAATCCCCATGCCTATGTGTATATGCTCGCCCGAACCCGCGACTCCGTCAACAGGTTTAGCGACGAAGATCGCCTCCAGCCCGTTGTTCCTGAATATCTCCTTTACTACATACCTTACGAATATTTCGTTGTCAGCAGCCTGCAGCGGATCGGTGAACCTCCAGTCGATCTCCAGCTGCTCCATAACATCGTAAAGCCTTCCTTCGCGGCTGATCTTTCCTTTAACACCACCGACTTCCTTATGACCCATTTCAGGCTCGATGCCGTATTTTTCGAGCATTATAAGAGTTTCTTCGAGAGATTTTCTGACCTGACCCTTCGTCCTTTTCCAGTAGGATTCTTTCAGTTCCTGGCTGAGAGAAAGCTCCTCTTTCGATACCTTGTCCATCGTCGTTCTGACCCAGAATTCCAGCTCGGTCCCGGTCGTAAAATAAATGTCGGCAATATCTGAATGATCTATTTTATTCCTCTTCAGAAAATCCCTGTCGGATCTCAACAAACTCAGCATTTCGTTTTTTACATATTCAAGTGTATTCTTTAGAACCGATCTTGAGCAGTAGAACTTATCATGATGCCTGAAAAAAACGGGTATCCTTATAGTGCCGGTCGGTTCGGTACCGAAAATATTGCCTTCGAGATTGTAGTCTATGAACCATTTCGCTTTCGTATCCACGATAAAATCTATCTTAGCGTCATTAATTGTCGCGATACCGGGAAGGTTCACAGAGGATCCGTCTGTCTGGACTCCACCTGAAAAAATATCCTCGATATTATCCAGAAAATAGCCGATGGGGATCCTTTCGTCAACGTCGTTGCCAAGAAAATCGACTCCGAAGAGAGAAACGAACCTGATATTGGAATGCTCTTCTGTTAATAGTTTTAATCCTTCCCTGTTCTTGTTTTCATCTTTAACGTAATAACACAGACTGTCGAGCATCCGATCCTCCTTATATTTTACGGATTGCAGGCTTTACACGGTTTATAATCCTGCCGAAGCGCTTCTTCCCTGGTTTTAAAATATATCCTGTTGCTGTTGGGTATCTTTTTTCCCCATTCGCACGAAAGTTTATGGAATTTACCTGATCCGACAGATCCTATAAAATTACCTGTAACCGGAGGGGCTTTGGAATCGTTACTTCCGCCGTGCCTGTAATCCCAGGGCGGAACGGGATCTTTACCTGCCCAGAGCCCGATGCGCTTCGAACGCGCGGCGGTTTCCATATCGGCAGTTCTTTTCTCGGAATTATATTTCTTAAAATGCCAGGCAAATCCCGCTTTTAATATTTCATCATTTAAAATTTTACCGTCAGGCAGAATAACCTTCGCGATCAGCCTGTCATACTTATCTTTATCCGATATAACGGCCTTTACCGTCTTTCCGAAACACAACGACGAAGTATATTCCTTTGCTTTCTGGCCGAAATCCTGCCTTTTTTCAGGGCAGTCTATTCCGTCGAGCCTGAGAGTAACCGGCGTTATGTCCTTCAATATCTCTATAGTGTCGCCGTCTTTCACACCTATGACCTTGCCTGTGATCTCATAACAGAAGCACGCTCCCGCCAGAAGTATGACTGCGGCAAAAGCTATTCTAATAAAGTTTTTCATAAGACGCAAATATAAGCAATATCTGTATAAAAAGAAAATTTTTTCTTGACCCTCCCGCGGCAGGAATGTTTATATTTACCGGTGTAAGCTTACGGAAAAGGAGACGCGGTATGCTGAAAATAGGCGATTTCTCAAAACTCTGCAGAACGACGGTAAAGACGCTCCGGTATTATGACGAGATAGGACTTGTAACGCCCGACCTGATCAGCCGGGAGAACGGATACAGGTACTATAAACCGGAAAAACTCGCCCTCGTCAGCGAGATACGGTCTTTGAAGGAAATGGGGTTTTCGCTTGAGGAGATATCATCTGTTCTGACCGGCAGGCCGGATGCCGGAGAATTGATGGATATCCTCGAAATAAAAAAAAGAAGTATAGAAAACAGTATTGTCAGAGAACAGAACAGCGTATCGCAATTAAAAAAATGGATAAGCGAATTAAAAACGGAGCTGGAAATGGAAAAAGTTACGATCAAACAACTGCCGGATATCATCGCGGCGACCTACAGAAAGATCATACCGGACTTCAATTACCTTTATACGATGGCGCCTGAGATGGGTGATAAAATGAGGAAACAAGGGGTTGTATGCAGAGAACCCGCCTACTGCTTCAATATCTATCACGATCCTGAATGTAAGGATAAAGACATTGATGTCGAGATCGTCGAGGCGGTTGTGAAAAAACTGCCTGACGCCGACGGTATTATCTATAAAGAAATGAAAGGCTTTAAAAGGGCGGCCTGCATTTATCACAGAGGCCCGTACGAGAATTTCGGCAGGACGTATTCGGCTGTTTTCAAGTGGATAGAGGATAATAAACTCGAGATCATCGGTCAGCCGAGGGAGTCGTACATTGACGGCTGCTGGAATAAAGAGGATCCTAATGACTGGCTGACGGAGATCCAGGTGCCTGTCAAATGAAGAAGGGCGGAATTTTCCGCCCTTTCCTATTTTCTGTCGAAATATTCTATTATTTTTTTACCGCGCCTGAAAAAATAGGTGGATTCAAATAATCCGACCTGGGTCTCATCCAGATTGTTATAGATATACTGCCTGATCTCTTCATAAAATTCGATGAACTGCTTTATCTTATGTCCGGGAACTTCAACCATGAGCGCGAATTCCATAAACGGTATGATCGTATAAACGTTCAGCATAACATATCCTGAAATATGCAGTTTCCGGGAGAATTCAAAAATAGGATCGATGAGTTTTTCATTTTTCGTCATCATGAATTTCGTAACCAGAAAAGCCAGATGATCACCGGTCAGTTCGGAATTCAGAAATCTCGGTTCAATGTTTTTAAACACCCTGTCCTTTTTCGGCAGCCTTTTGTGCACTTTGATATAATGAAGAAGCATCATTGGCGTTTCTAAATGCACGGTTCCGTCCAATATCTCATCAGTTCTGCCGGGCGACCATCTGTAGCAGATATTGTATTCATAAAATTTATCCAGCATAGCCAGCATATTATTGAACACATCAGGAGAGACCGACCTGTTTTCCAAAAGATCACGGGCATCTGCGATCGATTCCTCTTTTGAGAATACTTCGGGGAAATATTTAGCCACTCTTTCATAATTTCTCAAAGTCTCGCCGTCAGGAAGCGTTCTGAAATACAGATATACTTTCCTTATAGCTGTTTTCGCCGATCTGAAATCCCCTTTCCTGTGCAGAAGAACGAATTCGTTCGTAATGTTCTCTATGTAAAGCGAAAGCTCATTCCTTTCTTTTGCCTGCCTTCGAGTTTCCTGGATAAGAGATATTACTTCACCTATAGGATAATAGAGATTCGCCTTAACCACGGCTATATCGCTTATATCATCCGTCGTAAGCTCTATCCTTAATTTCTGCTTCATATCGACACGTTTCTGATCCCAGTAGAGCGACTCCTCGTATTTACCCTTATAATAATTGTATGTGGCTAAAGTGGAAAACATCCTGAACATGATATCGATATTTCTGCTCCTGTAAGCTTCTTTCAGTCCGTCGATAAGGATTTTGCCGAGATCCCCTTTTATAAGATTTTTCTCAGCCAGTACCGCTATTGATCTTAGAAGGTGAAAATAACTGCTGCTGAAAAGTTTATTCTCAACATGCAGACCTATATATTCCGAGAGCTTTTTTTCATATTCTTCCTTCCAGGCTATAACTCCGTAAGTAAATTTTAAAGTATGGATAAGGTTCGGGTATTCGAATGGAACGTTCTCCTCACCCGATAATTTCCTTTCAAGCATTTCTGTAATAAAAACACCGTGTTCAAAATATCTTCCGGTCATCAGAAGCTTTTTAATGAACTCATACAGCTCCCCGAACATATCAGGAAGGTCCATTCCTTTTTCCATCACCGGGAACGCTTTTAATAAAAATCCCTTTACGTCATAATCGCAGATATCCGGATCGAGCATCCTGAGTTTAAGTCTGATAAAGCTGATCCTGTTCCTTATATCGCTTTCCTCGCTTTCGAATTTCCTGTCAAGGTTAATTAATGCTTTTGCAGCTTCTTCGGGCTTTTTGTTTTTCAGATAATAAGCATAATTTATCTCCAGCCTGAACCTTAACTCACGGTTCTCTGCGAATACTATGCTGTTCGAAAGAAGGTAATAAAGATTGTCATTGCTGTCGTATCTGATCATTTTTTCGATAAAATCACCTACCGCATCCAGATCATATAAGGTCTTCTTTGAAGTAATTGAACGGATCAGCCTGGATGCATAATGACTGAACCTGTCATGGTGCTTAAGCCCGGCGACGTATTCATATAATGATGAAAGTTCCTCCGGAGAACTTTTAGAGAACACAAAACTCTTAACTTCGCTTCTGATAGCTTTGTAAAGATCTTCATAACCGCTTATCAGCTCAATTTCCGCGAGTTTTTTCAGAATGCGTCTCAGATCGCCTGCGCCGAAATGAACAGCCCCGAGTATTTCATCAAAGGTCAGTTTATTGAATGTAATACACAGCAGTCTTAGAACAAAAAGCCCGTTCTTATCTAAACTCCCGATCAGTTTCTCCTCCGATCTTCCGCTTTTTGAACTTAAGATCATATTGAATTTTTCATTGTCTCTGAACATGAGGATACCGGAAACATAATTGAGAACCCCTTCGCTGAAAAATTCGTCGAGATACACCATCAGCTTTCTAAAATTCCCGCCGGAGAAATCATAAACTTTTCTTGTAAAATCCGGGGGCAGGCTTCCGATCTTTCCCAGAAGCAGTTCGACAGCTTTTTCAGTTTCAGAAAATGAAAGAGGAGGTAATAATATCTTTTTTATCTCGGGATCATACTCGATCATTTTATAGCTCTGAGCGACCCTGTTGTCCATTTTATCCGTTGCGACGGATACCGTCAGGAAAATATCGCCGCTGTGTCTGTTCTGATCGATCAGCCTGTTTACGAATTTAAAAGACACCCTGTCGTAATTTTCATAATTGTCCATAAGAAGAGCAATCCTGAAATTTCCCGAACGGGAGCACCTGACGATAAAACTTATCACATCGTCAAAAATATATGTTATGTCCTGATCCTTCTTTATAATATCATCCAGTTCTGAATTTATCTTTCCGTATTCGCTTTCAATATCGATCTCATCCCTGTACAGATTGTAAATTTTTCTTAAAAGAAGACTTCCTATGAAAAAATCAACGCTCGTATTGTCTTCCAGATAGACATAAAGCACTTTTTTCAGATCGAGGCTGCATTGAAAGAACAGGTGTTTAAGTATTTTTGTCTTGCCTGATCCCGATGCTCCGGATATAACAACGGTCCTTCCTTCTTTTTCCGATTCGGCTGAATCGTATTCATGCTTCAGCTCCCGGTATATCTCATCTCTCAAGATAAATTTTGGATTGTTCAGAAATGATGCAACCTGGTGCACTGAAGGGATCTTATAATTCAGACCGAAGATATTGTTCAAAGATATTACAGCTTCGACAGCCGAAGATATTCTTGTGCCCGGATCTTTTTCAACGAGCTGGGATATGAAAGATTTAATTTTTTTATCCCTGAACTCGTTCAGCAGATCCATATTGTTTTTATATTCTTCGTTGACCGCTTTTATGATCCCGCTGCCGGCAACATCCGATGAATTCTTGCCTTTTATACCCTTATTGACATGTATAAGTGTAATTCCAAGAGAATACAGGTCGATCTTAGCGGAAATTTTTGATGTGTCGAGGAAGAATTCGGGTGCTATATATGAAAGAGTGCCTTTGATTATCTGATCCTGTTTATTGTGCATTTTTATCTCTGAAAGTCCGAAATCGAGGATTTTTACGAGAGGGTTGCCGTTATCATCCACAACAAAAATATTTTCCGGTTTTATATCAAAATGGATAATATTGCTGGCATGAAGATAATTCAGGCCGTCCAGTATCTGATAAACAAGATCGGGAAACCGCGATATTTCAGGATAATGTTCGACATGTTTTCTCAGGTCATATCCTTCAAGGTAATCCATTGTATAATAATATTTGTCCAGCTTTTTGTCGTACCCGAAGTCATATACCCTGATTATATTTTTGTGGCGGAGTGATTTTATTATTGAAAATTCATCCTTGACCGACTGTATCACGGAACTGAATTTTTCCTTCGATCCTTCTGTTACTTCTATCAGTTTAAGCGCTCTGTCGAAATTGCCCGAAGATGTTTTCACATGATAAACACTGCTCTGAGCTCCCGTACCCAGCCTTTTCTGCACTATGAACACTGAATCTATTACCGTGTTTTTCTGGATCAATCCGCACCTGATTAATTTAAACTTACGCGCACAGAATATTAAATTTAACTAAATATATGCGGATATTCCACCAGTTTTAAGTCAAATACTTCAACAGAAAAAATAATCAGTAATATTTTTCTATTCTATTACATCAAATATCTTAACGAAAACCAGCTCGCAGGAATGATCTCCTGTGTCTGTTCTTGAAAGAGAACTTTCCCACTTCCAACCGTCCGGCCTGTCTGCCCTGACAAGATATCCCGAGAACCTGACCAGACTGCCTGACTTAACGCCTTTGATCTTCTTTTCTATATCGTCATCGCCCGGGATCAAGTGCATATTCGCCGCATTATGCTCGATCTGATCTCTCGGAATAGGGTAGGAATCGCATCTCCAGTAGAACCATCTGTTCCTCTGCGAAATTTCCAGCTTTGAAAGAACCGCATCATCCGACATCGGCCCCCAGCCAAGAGCAAGATCGACAGGGACCAGCTTTACGCCTTCATCCATCCGGTACCTTTCTTTGGAAAGCACACGCGCGGTAATACTGAAATCAGCGAGCGGAGTTATCAGATATCCGTCCCCGAACGAAAAAGGCTTCGCATTCGAAGTTTTCTGAACGGGCTGTTCTTTCGCGATCTGACCTTCCCCCTCATGCGTTAAAGGCTGATCATTCTGCCAGTAATAATATCCGAGAGCCAGCAGACACGCAAATATTAAAAGTTTTATCTTCATCCTTTAAGCTCTTTCTCATTACTTTATAATTTAACGAAATATCCTCGGATATTCCACTTTAGTCCAACTCTTCCAGCCGGCCTAAAATGTCTATGGCGCTTTTGCCGAACTTGGAGAATCCGACCCACTTTTTGCCGAGATCTTTTAAAGATGCGCCCACATGATAAACATCGCGCCCGTCAATTATAATGAATCTGTCGTGCGAGTGCGGGAACACTTTTACCTCGACCGGAAAGTACTGGGCCTCGAATTTCTTAACATCCAGTTTGAATTGATCCGTCACATATCTTGTTAATATTCTGACTGATACACCCGATTTTACCTTTGTCAGATGAACCAGAACCGAATCGTCAATGTAATTATCTATGATAAGGATGGACTTTTCCGCGCCTCTGAACAGTTCTGAAACAAAATTATAAGCGTCGAATATCTGACCTTCAAAGAAAATTCCCTGCACCGGCTTCAGATCGCCGCTTTCCATTGCCCCGAGGATTTTCTCAACTTTTTTATCTGTTTCAATAAGCTTGATTTCCAGATTATCCACTCTTTGAAACAACTGCCCGTTCGTCTGTATAAACTTGCGCATAGCCACAAACGCATTCATTATGTAAATACTGACTCTTACAGCTGTCTCGCTCGTTAATATCCCTGCCAACATAGCTACTCCCTGCTCCGTAAAAACATAAGGAAGATATTTGCTATGCCTCCCTCTACCGTTCTCTATGGTTCCAAAATGGAACCTTAAAGATTCTAACTCATCCGGAGTGAGTTTAAAGCAAAAATTTTCAGGAAATCTTGCGCTGTTTCGTTTGACTGCTTTATTAAGTATCTTTGTCTCAACCCCATACAATTCCGCCAAGTCCCTATCCAGCATCACCTGGAATCCTCTGATAGAATATATCCGACCCCGGATCAGGTCTTCATCTAATTTTTCTATTTCTTTATCCGACATACGCACTACTCCGTCAATTTCCTGCAATATACAAAGGGATGATGGTCATCTAATGGCACTCATCTAATAATTTTCGATATTTTTTGCGGTACTATTTTATCTTTTTCTTATTTCCGACCGGCAGAAAATTCTGATCAGTAATGACCGATTTGCCGGTTTTATCCTCTAAAGCTTTCCTTGCATCTTTTGCAATACTACCGCCCTTAACCGCGGAATCTTTATTTTCCTCAAGACCTTCAGAATTTTCTGTTTCAGCGATCTGTCTAGTCGAAAGTTCGGCCAAAGCAGTGAATATAAGCTCCGCCTCGCTCATGTGATCTCTCAAATTCTGCCTTTCAAGTCCTTTAAAATCTTTGTGATCTTTAACCGAGAGACCCGACCACTCTTTATGAATTATATTTGTCAGCATAGCGAATTCATCGCCTTTTTTCACTCCGTGACCATCCCAGTAATCAGTAAGTTTATTCCTCGTTTCCTGACCTGTCATTCTCTGCTGGATCCATTTTTCGCTTCTTCCGTGGCTCTGCCAATACTCCCTTGACCTGTTGAGTGCAAGTTCAGGATCGGCCATCTCCTGCATCCTTTCATATCCCACTTTTGCCAGCCATAGTTTGATAGGTTCAGCTTTCTTTGAAGGCACAGATTGAACTAACCGCAAAAGAGTTTCAACATCTGCTACATCGGTCAGCCTCATCTTTCCATCTTGAGCCTGCATTTTCAACTGGTGACAATTTGTCACCGTTTCATTACCTTCAGCTTTTAAACGCTCCTTGAGCTTATTCCAATATTTCCGGGCTGTCTGCAAATCCGGCTGTTCGATCAGCGCTGCAACAATATCGACTACGGAAAAAAACCATTTGTCCTTGTCCTTATCGAATACTCTTCTGATCCTGAAATCATCAAAGATCGCCATGCTGTTTTTTTCTTCCATCTTTCTGCTCCTTCGCATTACTCTATAATTTAACGAAATATCCTCAGATATTCCACTTAACTTTACCCAATATACAAAAGGATGACGTTCATCTAATGACACTCATCTATTAATTTTCAATATTTTTTATGGGATTATTACAACCTCAGAAGCTCCTTATGCCCCGGACACTTTGCCTACCCCCGACCTTTTGCAAATACTGACCGATCTTTTCATAAAACAGAACTTGAAGCGACACGGGGATATAAAACCGTCCCGGAAAACCGACCAGTCAACTTCTTTTTTGTATATATAGGCTGGAGTGAGTGTCATTTTTCTCCTAGAATTCTATAAAATTTCAATTCCAATACTTTTTAAATATTGAAACGTTGAGTCGTAATATTCGGCTTTTCGTGTATGATCTTCAGGATCACCTTCTGGAACAACAATAACCATTCCTTGCCTTGATCTTGTTAACAAAACTCTATAGGCATTGATTAAATATTTTTTTCTTTCTTCTTTATGAATGTTCTGCCATTTATTTCCGACAAAAGAAAATGTTTTCCATCCTTCATCTGAAAATCTCAAATCTCCATCCCACATTACGCAAGACCAATCTAATTCAAGTCCTTGAACATGAAATTCTGTAGCCACATCCTCTAAATAATATGAAGACCGAACATCGTCTTTTTCATTAAGGAACCAATGAACAGGATCCATCGGTGTTTTAACATCGATCGCAAAAGGTTTAAGTCGTTGAGCTTGTGAAGATACTATTAAACCATATCTTTCACTCCCTCTAGCTTTTTCTTTCAACCATTTTTTAGCTTTTGAAAGATCTCTTGTGAGAACAATTGGGTATTTTTCTGAGATATTTCTTAATGTATCGGTTGCCTGTTGAATATTTATATCTAACAGGTTTTTTACAAATAGTGAAAGGTTTTCAGCTCTAAATGAGCGCATTGAAACAGCTAGATGTAAATCAGTATTTAAATTCACATTTGTAATATGTTTTAATTCTTCAATTGCATTAACAGCGTTATATTCAGAATCTGTTAGGTTTGGAGAAATAAATACTTCCCATTTTTGAAAAGTTGTTCTTATCGCTTCAAGCCATTCAGAAATTCCAGCCTCGCCAGTGTTGATTTCTTGCCCACCACCTACAAGACAAACAATGACAGCCCAATCCTGATGCCTGTCTAAACATGAAATAAGAAATTCCGGTTCAGAATAATCAAAGTCGTGTTTTCCTTTTTTTCGTTTCATGAAACTAACAGTCTGCTCTTTGTTCCAAGCTCTTTGAGCTTCATCAAAAATTGCGACATGATCATACGGAGCGCTAGGATCGACTAAATAAGCATCTCTATAATGATGAATGATTTGAATAAACGCTTTTACTCCTGCTTTGGCTACGCCTTTTGTAATTTTTTTCCCTAATATCTTTTCGTTTTTTACTTTGTTCCTTGTTAAAGCTTCTTGAAGAATAGCAACAAGTGGAGCATTCCCCGACAAATAAACGCTTGCGTGCCCATTTTGCTCTTCAAGATGAGTTGTTGCCACTTTTAGGCCAACAAGTGTTTTTCCTGCGCCAGGTACTCCCGTTACAAAACAAATAATTTTCTTACGTTTGTTTTTTGCTGAATGGATTATATCCGAGATCGCTGTTGTAGTTACAGTAAGATTTTTAGCTTCAGCATCATTTCTCGTAATTGCATCAACGGTGTGACTATTGTAAAGTGAAATAGCAGCTTCAATGATTGTTGGTGTTGGCGAATATCTTCCTTTTGCGAAAGATTCGGCATTGATTTGACCGTTTTCTTTGTTGAAATTCAATATATTAATAATAGCTTGTTGAAGGGTTTCTTTATTTGCTTTCACAGGCAGAATTAAATTATCATTATGCGAAGTTGTAATGACTTCAATAAAAGATTCTCTAGCTTCTGTACAAACTAAAATCGGAGCTAAAACAATGTTGTGGCTCGGTTCATGAAAATTTTTCAAATCTAAAGCATAATCCCAGACTTGATCAACTTCAAAACTCAAATATTTATGTTCACCAACTTTAAATTCAATAACGAAAACGACATTTTCAATAATCAAAATTACATCAACTCGTTTTCCCATTCTTGGAATAGAAAATTCAAAAAATATAACTCCTTCGAAAGGTTGCAAAGCCTTTTTCAGAATTGGAATCTGCGATTCCCAAGATTTATTTTGAGTTAGTATAGAACCGAACTGATTCGAAAGGCTTATTTGACCTATAATTTCTTCAGTGCTTTTATTTATAAATGATTGGATACTGTCTTTAAAATAATAGTTTAACATGCAATTTCCATTTATTTTATCTGATATTTCAAAGTAATTCTAATTTACTCTATCTCGGTTGTTATTCCAAATAAAATTCCTTATTTCTTTTTGTAATATTCCCGCATTATTCATATATTGTCCGCCTAATTATGAGGATTGAACGATGGCGAAAAATATTTTCCTTCAGATAAATTCATCAGGCTGTTTGACGAGCTGTGAGCACTGCTGGGCGCAGGGTAAGCCTTTTAAAAATATGCCGCTTATTGATCTTGAAGAAATTTTGTTTAAGATGAAAGAATATCTTTCAGATAAGCCCGAATATGCTTTGGATCCATTTCCTATGTTCGAGGAGCTGGCGCATCCAGAGACTGGCACGCAGATGAAACTTTTTATGAAATACGGGATGATGCCTTATGATATGCCGACTTCGGGTATTGCGTTGGCTGTCAGGCCAGACTGGAAAGATGTATTGGATTGCATTAAGGAGCTTGAGTATAAATTTATGGTGCTTTCTTTTCACGGTATTGGTGCAGTTCACGATAAGGCTGTGAACCGGAAAGGTGCTTTTGAGGATCTTAAGCTGGCACTTGAAAGGATCCGCTCTGCCGGTATAGATCTTTCGTTCAACGTTTTTATAACCAAAGAAAGTATTAATGAAATACCTGAGCTTATCAAAAATGTTATAGCTCCTGACATCGACCATGAAAACATAATGATCTCTTTTGCGCGTTATAATGCGACTTCAAGGGGCAGAAGGTACGAAAAGATAAGAACGGAATATTCCGATGTTGAAAAAATAAGCTCAACTTTGGCTGAATACTGCGTTGACGGCGAGACTATTCCCGATGCTGATAGTTTTTTGTCTGGAATAAGAGCGAACACAGAGGCTGAGCTGGTAAAACTGGCTTTATCTTTATCAAATGAAGAGCGGAAGAATTATAAACCCCGTTTTATGGATGACATCTGGCTTGTTGCAGATCAGAACTTTGATCTATATACAGGTAAAGGCAATTTTCTTACAATTCATCATGGAAATATCAAAAAGGATAATTTCTCTAATCTTATGAAAAAAGCATTGTCCGATAATCCTTTCAGCGCGCTTCACAGCTGTTTCAGTAAAGATATTTCAGATATTGATATCTCGGAACTGGCTGAAAAGTACGGCAATCCTAAAGGTCAGAAGATTTATCAGGGCGGATTAGACGAGATAAAAGCCTACTGGATAGATCAGGCTTTTGCGGAGTATCGAAGGTATTGAAAACCTCAACAATTTCCTATGGCAGGTTAAGCTATTATTTTTAAAGTCATATATTTAATTGTTTTTAAAGTTTATTTTTTGTATTTTTAGCATTAGTAGAAATTATGCTGAGGAAACAATGCTGGTATATTTAGACATATGCTGCTTCAATAGACCTTTTGATGACCAGTTTCAGAACAAAGTTTACCTTGAGACTGAAGCTAAATTGTTTATTCAGCAAAGATTGAAAAAGAAAGAAATTGATCTAGCTTGGAGCTATATACTCGATTATGAAAATACTGCAAATCCGGATTCTGATGTTTCGGCTTCTATTGGAAAGTGGGAGAATATAGCAAAAATTAAAATTATCGAAAGTGAATTTATTTTGAAATATGCTAGAGATTTAGTAAAAATGGGTATCGGAGTTAAAGATTCTCTGCATATTGCCTGCGCAGTTGAAGCGAAATCAGACTTTTTTATTACTGTGGATAAAGGCATTTTGAATAAAAGAAAATTTATTAAAGAAGTCAGGATCGTGAGTCCGACTGAATTTATAGAAATGGAGGTGTAAAATGAGAACCGATGCCGTTATAAAAAAAGAAGGTTTTCAGGCTCTTTCCAATAATCTGGACATTGTTGAAGCTGAAAGATTCATTGTTTTAATAAAAAGAGAGAATTTTGATTATACCGAGTGGAGAAAAGACCTCTGGGAAAATATGAAAGTCGAAGATTTGTCCGCTAAAGCGATGAATCATTATAAGACCAAAGGGTAAAAATGGATTCGTTCAGCTTTGCGCTTCTTGCTTTTACATCGTTCTTTACGCTTATAAATCCGCTTGGAGTGATCCCTATTTTCGTGGCGATGACTTCTGGTCTGGATGAGAAACACAGGGCTAAGACTGCCCGGAAGGCGTCTTTCGTTGCGCTTTTGACGATCGTTATTTTCGCTTTGACGGGGCAGCTTCTTTTTAAATTTTTCGGGATCTCGGTGAACAGCTTTAGGATGGTGGGCGGGATTATTTTCTTTTTTATGGGTATGGATATGCTTCAGGCGAGGCTTACGAGGACTAAACTGAAGAAGTCCGAAGTGAAGACCTATGTGAACGATATTTCGATCACTCCGCTTGCGATCCCGATGATCTGCGGGCCGGGCGCTATTACGAACGCGATCGTTCTTATGGAGGATGCTGCAGGTTTTGATCAGAAGGTTATTCTGCTTGCTGCTATATTTGTTGTGGTGCTTATTACTTATCTCGGTCTGAAATTTTCGTCAAATATCACGACTCTGATCGGGGAGACGGGAAATAATGTGATGATGAGGCTGATGGGACTGATCGTAATGGTCATCGCGGTAGAATTTTTCTTTGCCGGTCTCAAGCCGATCATTCAGGATATTATCGGGTAGATCTTTTATAATTATACTTGCAATTGATTAAATGTAAATTATTTCGTATCTTTAAAAGTATAAATAATCACTTAAGGTGTTCGTATGAAATCAAAAGAAGAGCAGATATTTTTTCTGGGACATCAGGCCGAATACGAAAGACATCTCGCCAGACTGTATAAGCTGTATGAGGATCTTTTTCCATATTCTCAGGTATGGACTTTCCTTGTCGAGGAGGAAAGAAAGCATGAGGAATGGCTAAAGCAGATAATGCCTAAAGTGCAGAGCGGAGAGATCTATTTTTACAGGAATGAATTCACTGTTGAGGCTATAACTCAAATGATAGATTATCTGAAGGATGAATTCGATAAAGCGGAAAAAGAGGGGATCGATCTGATGCGGGCAGTTTCGGTAGCCCTGTATATTGAAGATTCATCACTTGAAAAAAATATTTTTACATACCTAGATTCTGATTCGCCGAAGATCCAGGAAATTCTGGATTCGCTATCGGAAGACACGAAGAAACACAGAAACCTTCTTTATAATACAAGAGAGCAGCTGAAGAAGTAAACAGGACAGTAACTTATTTTCTGACATTTAACATAGATATTAATGTTTTTTTTATATATCATTCAAAATATGAAATTCCGGAGGCATTATTAAACGCATCCTCTACATACTGACAGCTTTCATTGTCTTTCTGATGTCTGACACTATCCTTTTAAAGGGACTTTCAGACTGCAGTTTGTCATGCTGCAAACCTGCTGTACACGATCAGGAAAATAGTGTCACGAAAGGTAAATGCTGCCATTCTGAAGAGGCGGAACATTGCGCCTGCAGTATAGAATATCCGGATAATAAAGCAGTACCTGTTAACATTCCCGCGCAGAAAATTACATATAACGAAACTGTATTTCACGCTCTTCCTTCTAAATGCGTTTTCTGCATCGATCCTGAAATAAGTTACGCTTTCGGGGAAGAAAATCCCCCGTTATATTTCGTTTCACAGACCCGTATTTTTTCCGGCAGATCTCCTCCTGAGACCGCCGTATAAACAAACGAAATCCTCAAATAATACTAACTTGAAAAAACGGAGTTTTTAATATGAAAAAGAATATTCTTATACTTTTGACGTCTATAATGTTTTTAGCGACAGGCATAGCATCAGTTTACGCAGAGAACGCTTCAACAGCGAAACCGGAGGTAAAAACTGTAGAAAAAACTGCAGAATGCTGCGGAAACAGTAACAAATCATGCTGCGACAAAGACAAATGCATCTGCAAAGAATGCAAGACCGCCGGTAAATGCGATCCTAAATGCGAATGCTGCGCAAACTGCAAAGACACTAAAGGATGCGACGGGAAAAAAGATGCTCAGAAAACAGACGCGAAAAAAGCTGACTGCGGCGCTGCTAAAGGATGCGGTGCTCAGATGAAATCAGGCTGCGGGATGATGAAAAAATAATCTTAAAGTTTATTAAAAAAACCGCCTCAGGGCGGTTTTTTTTCGTATATTTATGTCCTGTAATTACGGAGGCGCAGGAATTGAAAACTATTGAAGAGCAGATACAACTTGTCGGAAGCCAGGCGGAACTCGAACGGCAGCTGGCGAGACTTTATTCTTTCTTTAACAAAAAATTCCCCGGCACGGAGCTCTGGCCTTTTTTAACTGAAGAAGAGGCCAAGCACGAATGCTGGCTCAAGCAGATCATCCCTAAAATATCAGAGGGTTCAATAATCCTCTTCGTAAACGATATTACAATAAAAGCGATAGAAGAGACAATCGAGGATATAATCAGCACCTGCGAAAATGCTGAAAGTAAAGGCATAAGTCTTATCGGCGCAATAAAAACAGCTGAAAAATTTGAAATGCACATGCTCGACAAGGATTTTTTTAAATTCCTCGATTCAGATGCGCCGGTTTACAGCCGCATTCTCGATAAATTATATGAAGATACTAAAAGACATAAGGAACTTCTGATCGCCGCTAAACTTAAAGCCGGTCTCGGTCAGCCTATTTAATTATGAAAGACAATCATAACAGAAATATTACATATTTGAGAATATCCGTGACCGACAGATGCAATTTAAGATGCGTTTACTGCATGCCGGAAGAAGGCGTTGACCCGATCAGCCACACGGATCTTCTTACTTTTGAGGAGATCGCTGATTTCGTTAAATGCTCTGTCTCAATGGGAATAAATAAAGTCCGGCTGACCGGCGGAGAACCGCTCGTTCGTAAAGGCATTGTTGACCTTGTGCGCATGATAAAAGATATTGAAGGAATAGAAGACCTGGCGATGACTACCAACGGGGTTCTTCTGAAGCAGTTCGCCGAACCTCTGCGCCAAGCGGGTCTGATGCGCATTAATATCAGCCTCGACAGCATGGACAGAGAAAGATTTAAAGAGATCACAAGAAGAGATGAACTTCCCGCAGTTCTCGAAGGAATAGACGAGGCTGTTAAGTGCGGATACGAAAAGATAAAACTGAACTGTGTGATCAGGAAAAACAAAGATGAACCAGATGCTGTTAGTGTCGCAGAATACGGCAAATTGAAAGGGCTGGAAGTGAGATTCATACGTACGATGAACCTCGTTACGGGAGAATTCTGGCCGGTGGACGGCGGTGAGGGCGGTAACTGTAGCGTATGCAACAGGATCAGGCTTTCCGCAAAAGGCGATGTTCTGCCGTGCCTGTTCTCGGACATAGGTTTTTCGGTAAGGAAATTCGGAGCGCGTGAAGCAATAAAAATGGCCGTAGAAAGCAAACCCGCAAAAGGAACTATGAGCAGAACTCACGAATTCTATAATGTCGGAGGATAAAATGAAATTTTCTCATGTTGACGATCAGGGGAAAGCCAATATGGTCGATGTGGGCGACAAACCCGATATGGTAAGGACAGCGGAAGCATCGGGAAAGATAAAGCTGAGTACGCTTGCTATGGAACTTATAATTGAAAATAAAAATAAAAAGGGTGATGTGCTCACCGCTGCGCAGATCGCCGGCATAATGGGCGGGAAAAGAACTTCCGAGCTTATTCCGCTATGTCACCCGCTTAACATTACAAAGCTTGACGTTACGACAGAACTGGTAAAGGACGGCGTGCTTGTAAAGAGTTTTGCGAAGTGCGTGGGGAAGACAGGTATAGAGATGGAAGCTCTTACAGCCGTTAATGTCGCCCTGTTAACTATCTACGATATGTGCAAGGCTGTTGATAAAAAAATGACGATCACAGATATAAAATTAATTTCAAAAACAAAGGAAAAGATCTGATGACGGCAGAAATAAATACAATTACAATAACGCATATTAATATTTCTGAAAAGAGAGAAACAGCGAAACACTCCGTAGATAAAGCGGATATAACAGATAAAGGCATTAAAGGCGATTCACATGCCGGAGACTGGCACAGACAGCTAACTATCCTTTCCGAAGAAAGCGTAAAAAAATTTGAAAAAGAGACCGGCAGAAAAACGCGGCCGGGAGAATTCGCGGCAAATGTTGTTATCAGCGCGACCGATATAAAAGATGTAAAACTGGGGGACAGGTTCGTACTTAATAACGCTGTTGCTGAAGTAACGCAGATAGGAAAAGATCCCCATTACTACGACAGCCCGGTGCTCAAAGAAACAGGCTGGAACATAATGTTCGACGAAGGCATATTCGCTAGAATCCTCAAACCTGGCAACATATCTGTCGGGGATAGAGTGGAGCACATAAAGAAACCTTTAAAAATACGCATAATAACTTTAAGCGACAGGGCGTTTAGAAAAGTTTACGAAGATAAGAGCGGGCCAAAGATTTTGGAAAGCCTTCTTTCTCATTTCGCAGGTAAAGAGACCGAAATTACTGTTGAAGTCATCCCGGACGATAAAGATACGCTGTTAAAAGCATTAGAAAAATCGGTTTCCGAATATGCCGACGCCATTTTTACAACCGGCGGAACGGGAGTCGGACCGAGGGATATAACTCCCGAAGTAGTTACGGAATTCGCGGATAACCTTCTTCCCGGCATCATGGATCATATCAGGCTGAAGTACGGTGCTGTCAATCCTAATGCGCTTTTATCCAGAAGCGTCGCCGGAGTAAAAGAAAAGACCCTGATCTACTCGCTTCCGGGCAGCGTCAGGGCCGTCGATGAATATATGAACGAAATACTCTTAACTATCGACCATCTCTTTAAAATGCTCTACGGAGGAGGTCATTAGAGCTTATATTCTACCGCCTATTTCTTTTTGTTCTTCTTCTTTTCCCTTCTCTCTTTTTTGGCTCTCTCGGCTTCCTCATCCACTTTAGGCTCATAGAAAATTCTGGCTATCGTGGAAACTGTGGTCTGAGTCTTTTCAAACCATTCGTATCTTAAAAAAAGAAATGAATCCTTTGTAAGAACGGGGAAATCGTTATCGAGGTCTATGGGAAGCTGTTTTGCATAAAAGCCGTCGTTCGCCATCCATTTTTTCATATCTACCATGAAGATCGATTCGTACGGATCGTATTTGCCCATAAAAACGAGATTATCGCCGAAAAAGCCTATTCCGTTATCTTTCGTAGCGACATCGCCCATAATAACCTCAGAGTTCGAATTTTTCAGAATTTGCGAGTTGATTTCCGTTTCTCCCGCCGTGATCTCGGCGACCTGCAGATTAATGATGTTAGTCCTTTTATCTCTCAGGCCTTGCGGTGTTTTCGGCAGAGGCAGAGCTTTACAGAAATATAAAAATCTGCCTGAGGGATCCCACTGATACGGATAATCTGTAAACCCGGACATATCATCTACTGTTGTAGCTGTTTTATCTTTCATATTATAAACTACAAGCTCATACTGCGCGTAACCCCTTCCCGGGGTCATCTCTTTTTTGTAGGAACAGAACGCGAATATATAGGGCACTACAGGCGAGCAGACAGGTTTCAGCTGATCAAGTTTTTTACTTATACACATCGAATATTTCGCGTTTTTATAATCAGCTTCTTTGTATTGAAATACATTTCTGACGACAGCAATGTTCATATCGTCGCTGTACTTCTGCTTTTTGCTTTCTTTTTCGATCTTTAAAGTAAAAAATATGTCCTCGCCCGATGAATTAAAATCGGGATAAGAACAGAAATTGATCGTTCCTTTTTCTTCGGTAAGTTCAAGCCTTGATACCTTGACAGCCGCAGCATCCGTAAGATGCGGATCGTTGATCTGAGCAATATACAACTGATCCCTGTTCTCGAATCCGTTCGAGTAGAATACCATATAATTTTTATCGGGGTGCCAGTTCGCACCTCTGTCCATCACTGGATAAGGCATCATTCTGACAGCCTGTTCATAATTTTCTACAGCCGATACCTGAATGAGGAACTGCGACTCAATATTATAAAGAACCAGTTTTATAGCTTTATCATCCGGAACGGTTACTTCGAAACTTAAAAGATTATTGTCAAAAGGAGCTGCCTGAATGTTAGAAATGTATCCGTTTAGTTCCGGATCGTCTCCTGCTATTATATCGTCCATTTTTGAATTTTTACCGTCAAAAATATTCTGAATAAGGCCGGTTAGTCTTTCAGTCCTTTCAGCTTCGGTCTCGACATGTACGGGTACCGGTGGCGTTACCGGCGCAGAAGGTTCTAAGGCCGGAACCGGTTCTTCAGCTTTTACAGGTGTAACATCCTGTATGACAGGCGGCGCGTCTTCTTCAAGCTCTATCCCGGCGAGCAATGGATCGGCTTTAGCTTTTTCTTTAAACGCTGCTTCCTGCTCAAGTTTTAATTTTGAAAGTCTTTCCTGCTCCGCTTTTTCAAGTGCCAGTTTATCTGCGGCAGCCTTATCCTGAGCAGCTTTCTCTTCGGCAGCCTTCAGATTTGCGATACGGATAGCTTCTGCTTTTTCAAGTTCCGCCTTTGCCGTTGCAATACTGTCGGCTTTAGCTTTTTCTTTAAGCGCTGCTTCCTGTTCAAGTTTTAATT
>JAKQBN010000059.1 GCA_029559475.1 bacterium | reverse complement strand
TATTAATATCTATAATAGCATTATTCGTAAAGAAATTAAACAGGTATAGAATTTATTTTCAACTTGCATCTATTATATTTTTTGGAATATTATCCGGAAAATTTTTATCGATTTACCTTTTTGAAAATATTTCGCTGAACGGAATAGCGGTAATGAGCTCGTTTATTACCGTTTTTCTGATAGGTCTTTCCATTCTGATCCCCCTCATTTTTAATAAACATTTTTACTGTTATTATATATGCCCTTTCGGCGGAATTCAGACTTTGCTCGGAAAAATTCCGGTCAGGAAAATTACACCTAAAGCCTCAGCCGTAAAATTTCTCAGAACAATGAGACTATTAATATTCGTATCGGTCTTAGTATCAATTGCCGCCGGATTAAAACTTGATCTAACTCAGATCGAACCGTTCACGGTATTTATTTTCAGTTCAGCATCTATGACAGTTATTATCGGAAGCTTAATAATTTTTATAGCTTCCATTTTTATTAAGAATCCATGGTGTATTTACTTCTGTCCCACCGGCCAGTTCTTCGATCTGTTAAAGGACGGAGTCGTTAAAAGAAACTGACCGATTCGCCGATGTCCAGAAAAGAGCTGAAAGCTTTACGGTTTTAAAATATTCATCAGTGTTAATCGGCTTGACAACATAGGCATTCGCACCTTTTTGATAAGCTTCTTCGATGTCTTTTTCATAATTTGAAGATGTAAAAAGAACGTAAGGTATGTGTTTAATTTCATCCCTTCTGCGGATCTCATCGAGAAGTTCGAATCCGTCCATCTTAGGCATTTTTTTATCAGCCAAAATAAATGTCGGAACGATTCTTTTTTTGCCTGCGAACCTTCCTCTGTTCAACAGAAGATCAAGTGCTTCGGCACCGTCGCTGCAAACTACAAGCTCTTTCGGGTCAAATAATCCTTCCAGTGCTCTTAGTGATAATTCCACATCGTATGTATCGTCATCAACTATCAGGATATACTGGCTGTTCATTTTATACCTCCTTCCATGGGCAGTGAAAAATAAAATACCGCGCCTGTATTTCCGTCGCTTTCCGCTCTTATCGAGCCTCCGTGTTTATCAATTATCCTTCTTACATTCGCAAGACCAATTCCAGTTCCCGGATAATCTTTTTCCAGATGAAGCCTCTGGAATACCCCGAACAGCTTATGAGAATATTCCATATCGAATCCGGCGCCGTTGTCCTTTATATAGAATTCATACCCTTCAGAAATTTCTTTTGATCCGATCTCAATTACGGGCTTTTCCTGATTTTTTGTAAATTTCAACGCATTATCGATTAAATTTATCCATACAGATAATATCAGATTCCTGTCTGCGTATACATTCGGAAGTTCCGATATTTTCCAGTCAACAATATCGTTTTGATGATTATGCATTACTTCATTCACAGCGTCTTTTACTATTCCGTTCATATCTATTCTTTCTTTTACAAGCGCCTGCCTGCTTGTTCTTGAGAATTTTAAAATACTGTCAATTTGAGATTCCATTTTAGCGGATGAACTGACGACTTTATCCAGAAAGTTCTTTATCTTTATTTGATCGGGCTTGCTCTCAGAAAGTTCCTTTTTTATCATCTCGGAAAAACCTGTAATATGCCTCAGAGGCGCTCTCAGATCGTGAGAAACGCTGTAACTGAAGGATTCCATTGCCTCATTGGAAAGCTCGAGTTCTCTGGTTCTTTCTTGAACTTTTAATTCAAGCGTATCAAGAAGCTGCCTTATTTCTCTGTGGGCGATTTCTTTTTCTGCGATTTCCTTCTTAAGTTCGATCTCTTTATTTTTTCTTTCAGTAATATCTATGTTGAACTCGGCCACTATCCTTTTTTTATTCTCGACTGCTGCAAAAGGTATAGTATGAACCTCGATATACCTGTTCTCTTTCTCAAGATGTTCTTCGGTAATTACAGTACGGCCTTTTTCAAAAGCTATGGGAATTCCGCAGTTTGTACATTTTGAATCCCTCCCCATAAAATATTCATAGCATTTTATTCCCCTGTAATCTCCTAACTTTAAAGCCCAGTTCGGATCGGTATACTGAACATTGAAATCTTCATCAATTATATCGAAACCTGTATTTGTGGCTCCGAGAACATATTCGAACCGTGCTTTAAGCTCGGCGATCTCGTCTTCTTTTTTCTTTTTCTCGGTAATATCCCTGAAAATGGTCTGATAGGTTCCGTCCGACATCATTTTCGTTTTCATTTCGATATTGATAATTTTTCCGTCGGATCTCTGAATATCTCTTTCTTTAATAAGTATTTTCCCTTCTTTGAGAAGATCGAATCTTAATGGTTCTTTTTCCATACTCTGCCGTGTAAATGGAATTATTGAAACGTATTTACCTATAAGTTCTTCTCTTTTCATTCCGATCAATGAGCATGCCATTTCATTGACTTCAATAATGTTGCCGTTCATGTCGCCAAGGAGAATACCGTCAACACCAAATTCGATAAGACTTCTGAAACGCGCTTCAGATTTTTTCAGTTCATCCCTTTGATTGAGTTCTTCAGTCATTATATTCCCTCAGTTTTTTGGTAATGTAAAATAAAAAGCAGCGCCTGTCTTTCCGTCACTCTCACCTCTGACCGAGCCTCCGTGCCTTACGATTATTCTTTTTACATTCGCCAGTCCTATTCCTGTACCCGGATAATCTTTTTCCAGATGAAGTCTCTGGAACACTCCGAATAATTTGTGCGAATATTCTATATCGAATCCGACGCCGTTGTCTTTGATAAAAAATTCATATTCTTTTCCCCGGTCTGAAAACCCTATCTCGATCAATGGCTTTTCGATTTTCTTAGTATATTTAATCGCATTGTCGATCAAATTCATCCAGACCGACTGCATCAGATTCCTGTCAGCCTGAACTTGAGGAAGATCCCCGATTTTCCATTCGATACTGAAAGTATAACTATTATGCGTAACTTCTTTAACAGCATCTTTTACTATCCTGTTCATATCGATCTTTTCCCTGTTCAGTTCTCTCGTACTGGTCCTGGAGAAATTCAGAAGATCGTCGATCAGCTCCTCCATTTTTGTTGCAGAAAGAATAATTTTATCCAGATGATCCTCGATCTTGCCGTTTTGCTCTTCCAAAAATTCCTTTTTTAATAATTCCGTAAAACCCATTATATGTCTGACGGGGGCTCTAAGGTCATGAGAAACCGAATAACTGAAAGACTCTAATTCCTGATTAGCCAGTTTCAGCTGAGCCGTTCTGTCCTGAACTTTCTGTTCAAGTATCTCATTCATTTTTTTAGACTGATTTTCAGCTTCGATCCTGTATGTGATATCTATTACTATAGCCTGCAGGTATGTCTTCCCTTTGATAATAAGTCTGTCGAGCGATACTTCAGCATCAAAAGCAATCCTATCCTTTCTGCAGTGTTTCCAGTAGAATCTCTGGTGATTTCCTGCAAGCGCTTGATTTATATGAGCTATTGCTGACTCAGTCGACAGACTGCCGTCCGGTTGAGAATCCGGTGAAAAATCGGTGGGCTTGTGACCTATCAAGTCAGTTTTATTGTCGCATCCGAAAATTCTTACCGCGCTCGGATTACAGTCTATAAAAGTATCTCCTTCCATCAGGTAGATCGCATCGTTAGATTCTTCGTACAGAGTTCTGAATTTCTCTTCGCTGTCTTTTAACGCAAGCTCGGCATTCTTTTTATCGGTAATGTCTATGTCTATTCCGTCCCAAATTTTATGTCCGTTGTCTAAAAGCCTCGGTGATGATGATAGCAGTTTCCATCTTACTTCACCTGAAGGCATGATTACTCGGACTTCGCAGTATAAAGGGGTCATCCTCTCTGCAGCTTCCTTACCTAAAACAGCCATACTCTGAGCGTCTTCGGGATGTATCAGAGAAAAAATAAGCGACGAATCTTTCAGAACCTGCACCTGTGTATAACCGTACAATTCTTCCACAGCTGCGCTGATATAAGTGAAATCACGTTTTTCCCCATTCAATCCGGTATCTAACTGGAACACAATGCAATTAGGTATATTGTCACTTAAAGATTTGATTATTTTTTCCTGTTCCTGAATTCTATTGATGAATTCGTATTTTTCCGTAATATCCCTTCCCACACCTATTATTTCTTTTACTTTACCGTTTTCATCCAGAACTGCTTTATCTGACCACCCGAACCATCTCCATCCGTCAGCCGCAAGAGCCCGTTGTTCCAAATAGCATGAATAAGGCGGTTTAAGAAGATTTTTCATTTCTTCCAAAGTTTTTGCAATATCATCTTTATGGACTAGAGGCGTGAATTCTTCTCCTAGAAGTTCAGCTTCTGATTTTCCGAACACTCTGCAGTAACTCGGGCTAACGTATAAATACTTATTATCTACAGTAGTTTTAACTACAAGGTCATTCTGATTTTCAACAAGAAGCCTGTATTTTTCCTCGCTCTCTTTTAAATCATTCTCAGTTTTTTTTCTTTCAGTTATATCTCTGTATATTGACTGATAAGTGCCGTCTGCCATCATTTTCGTCATCATCTCGATGATTATTTCAGAACCGTCTTTTCTTTTGATAACTCTCTCACTCAAAACAGACTTACCCTGATTTAAAAGATCGAACCTTAGCGGAGAGGCTTTAATGCTTTCTTCGGTGAAAGGCATATTGCTTATGTGAGTTCCGATGATCTTTTCTCGTTCCATACCGAACAATACACAGATCGACTCATTAGCGTCAGTAATAATTCCTTTGTGAGAACCTATTAGGATACCGTCTGCGGCGAATTCGATCAGCCCTCTGAATTTTTCTTCGCTCGCTTTCAGTTCTGTTTCCGTCTTTTCTCTGCTGATGATCTCTTCCAGAAGATTTCTCGTTTTCCTTTTTATCTCGCTTCTCATTATAATTGATCCTATAACAAGGACCAGAATCAAAGCTCCTGTAGAGTAAAACAGTAGTTTAAGCCATAGAGGGAACTCTAAATCTTTTTTTGTTTTTTTGTTAAAGAAATTGTCCATAGCCGCGTAATAGGCCGATTTTTTATCGGACTTTAGATCTTTTAAGTTGCTATCGAATTTATTTTTCAGAAAAGACGCCTGATCGGAGCTGATACTGAATGCGTACTGCATTCTTGCAGGCTGCAGAACTATTGAAGTCGGTTCTATCTGGTAATTATGTTCGTTATCGCTGCCGAAATCTTTATCAACTATCCCGGCATCGAGAATTCCTTTCTCTATATAGCTGAAAACTTCTTTATAGCTGTTCAGTTCAGATATATTAGCGTTTATCTGAAAATCCTTAATTATTTTTTTTAATCCGTCCGGACCTTCAAGATCAAAGCTGTTCTTCAGACCGCCGACATTTTTGCCTTCAAGATCAAGTATGCTCTGAATATCAGCGGATCTATTTTTATAAATTTTCGTCCAGCTCAGATACACCGTTTCATCATTAAATATGTAAAGTTTCTGTCTTGCCGGTGTAACTCCGGTATCTACCATTACGTCTATTTCGTTACTCTCAAGTCTGTGAAGACATTCGTCCCATGAACCGTAAACCCACTCTATGTTCCAGTTCTCATTCTCGGCTACACGCATTGTAATATCGTACCAGAATCCGGTAAGCTGTCCGTTCTCGCCCATATATATCTTCGGCGGATTATCATAAGCGCCTACCTTTATTGTCTGACCTGAATACAAAATACCGAACATAAAGTATATTAAAACAAGAAAATATCTCATAAAACGCCTCCGGAAACAAAATTCTATTTAAAATATAACTCTAATATACTTAAAAGTTGGTCATTTGCAAAAAGAATTATTTTTTTTATATAAATCTTCGCAATAACCGTTTTTTTTGTATATATTTCATAACTAATTATGAACGGCGGATAAAGATGAGAACAGCTGTCCTGATAATATTTTTGATCGCAACCGCGCTTTTCCCTTTCGGTAAAAACAAGGTACAGTATCACGATTTCGAATGGCGATTCATAGAATCCGATCATTTCAGAATATATTTTTATCAGGGCGGAGATATTCTCGCTGATTATTGCGCGGAGACGGCGGAAAAGTCGCTTACTTATTTGAAAAGGGACCTGATGTACGAACCCGGGTCGAAAATTCATATTGTTGTTTATAATTCTCACAATCATTTTGAAGAAACGAATGTCATGGGCGGAATTCCCGAAGAATCAGTTGGAGGATTCACAGAATTTTTTAAAAACAGGGTCGTTGTGCCTTATGAGGGCAACTGGGAGGATTTCAGGCACGTTATTCATCACGAACTCACTCATGCCGTAATGAATCAGATGCTGTTTAAGGGAAACTATCAGTCCATTGTTTCCGGAATTAATAAAATGAATCTCCCGTTGTGGTTCATAGAAGGCATCGCCGAATACGAAAGCAGAGGCGGATGGGACAGCGAATCGGATCAGACGATAAGGGACGCTGTCTACAACGATTACATAGGCAATGTATATTATCTGAACAATTATATGGCATATAAAGGCGGACAGGCTTTATTTAAATATGTCGCTGATACTTACGGGAGCAAAAAGATAGGCGAAATAATCAGGGGAATTAATATTATCAGATCTACCGAAGACGCTTTTCTGGATGCGATAGGAACTGATTTCAACGAACTTTCACAAAACTGGCACAGATGGCTCAAAACAAAATATTGGGATACACTGATAAAAACAGATGAGCCCGGTAACATTGCGACAAGGCTTTCGGATCATGAAGAATACGGGAATTCGATAAACAATTCCCCTTCAATAAGCCCCGACGGCAAAAAACTCGTTTTCTTAAGCAACAAATCCGATTATTTTGACATCTACTTAATGCGGACTTTTGACGGCGAGATAATAAAAAAAATCGTATCCGGACAATCCTCCGGTGATTTCGAGGAATTCCACTGGCTGAGACCCGGTTTCGCATGGTCTCCCGACAGCAGGCAAATCGCATTCTTTTCCAAAAGCTCCGAGCAGGACGCTTTATTTATTTACGAGGCTGAGACGGGAAAAAGAACGAAAAGGATCAAATTCGGTCTTGACGGGCTTTATTATCCGGAATGGTCAAAAGACGGAAATTTTATCTGCTTTACCGGAATAATTAACGGTTTCAGCGATATTTATCTTTATGAATTATCAACTGAGAAACTCACGAAACTGACGGATGACATTTATTCGGATAATGAACCAAAATTCTCTCCGGACGGCAAAAAGATCATGTTCTTATCGGACAGAGAATCTGACTTGGGTATTAACGAAAAATCGCTTGATAAGATACTTAACCGTAATATGAACATAAGCGACGTTTACATTCTCGACATAGAAACAGATACGGTATCGCGCGTTACTGAAACTTCAGAAGGAAAGGAAGCTTCTCCTTTCTGGATAGACGATTCCAGAATAGGCTATATATCCGATTCTACCGGAATAGGGAACATTTACATTCGAGATATTAACTCAAAATCTTTTACGGGTATCACGAATTTTATGACAGGATGTTCACAGGCTTCGTATAATGCGAACAAAATAGCATTTACAGCAGTTTTCAATGCGGGATACGATATTTATATGATAGAAGACGCGGAAAAGACTATCAGCGCGAATCAGCAGCCTATTTCAGTCAGATGGTATGAGGAGACCGATTTTTCTAAGACCGCAACAGAAAAAGATTCAACGTTCGATTATACGAAGACCGATCTCCGAAAATTCAGATTTTCCAAAGGAATGCTGGATCAAAAAGCTGAAGAGGTCATAACCGAGGAGCAGATAAAGGAGCTGAGAAAACCTAAACAGTATGAAACCAAATTCACACCCGATATTATTACCGTCAATGCAGGTTACTATACCGGTTACGGAGTCGTCGGTTCGACCTATATTCAGTTTTCCGACTACCTTGCAAATCATCAGTTCACGATAGTTTCAGACTTAAATCAGGATATAAAGAACTCCAACGCCGCTCTATATTATTACTACCTTGCGAACAGGATCAATTTCGGTATCGGCCTGAGCCACGATGTTGTATATTACTATATCTGGGATGAGCTTGAAGATGAGCCCGATTCATTTTACAGGGACAGGCTTCTCGGCGCTTATCTGCTTACACAATATCCTTTCAGCAGATTTACACGCATAGATTCATATCTGAGCCTGAAAAGCGTGATAAATGAAGTTTGGGACGGAGGGATCGAGGATTATACTCATAATAATTCAAAGAACCTTTTTAGTGCAGGTGCGGGATTTTCTTACGATAACGTGATATGGGGGTATTACGGCCCCGAGAACGGAACTAGAGCCAGAGTTGAATTGCTTCACGCGGTGGAAACGGATGATATAATGCGTGACGAACCTGAAACCATCGAGTTCACGACATTCTCTCTGGATTACAGGCGCTATTTTAGGATAAAAGGGGACTACCTTTTCGCATTAAGGCTGTCAGGAGCATTAAGCGAAGGAAATACGCCGCAGCAGTTCTATCTCGGCGGAATGTCCAACTGGTTCAACTATAAATATAATTCCGAATACGAATTCGAATCTTTAGTGGATAAATATTATTCAGCCAGAGCATATCCGATGAGGGGATACAGGCTGCTTGAGGAATCAGGAAACCGGTACGCTCTCGTTAACGCTGAGTTCAGATACCCGTTCGTCAGATATCTCGTTCTCGGATTTCCTTTCCCGATGACACTGGGTAACATCAGCGGTGTCGTTTTTTCTGACGCAGGCAGCGCCTGGACTAATGTTGATTTCAAAGGAGCGGAAAGTCTCAACAACGGAGAACACAGGCTGAAAGACATCCTTTTTTCATCAGGCATCGGAACCAGAATGAACGTAGGATATTTTATTCTGCGTTATGACGTTTCGTGGGCATGGGATTTTCATTCAACCGCATCCCGCCCCTGGCACATGTTCAGCCTCGGTGCAAATTTCTAATTCAAACGGAGATAACAATATGATACACATAGCTCCATCACTTCTGTCAGCCGACTTTTTGAAGCTCGGCGAAGAAATAAAAAGCGTTAAGGAATCCGGAGCTGACTGGCTCCATCTTGATATTATGGACGGCCATTTCGTTCCGAACATCACATACGGTCCGTTCATAGCTGAATTTTGCCGTAAAGCTTCGGATTTAACAATTGATGTTCATCTTATGATCGAAAACCCCGAAAAATATATAGAAGAATTCGTAAAAGCCGGCGCAGATGTGATATCAATTCATGTTGAAACATGTCCGCATCTGCACAGACAGCTTCAGTTTATCCGTTCGTTCGGAGTAAAATCTGCTGTAGCTATAAATCCCGCTACAGAAATTGATTTTCTCGATTATGTTATCGATAATCTCGACATGGTGCTTTTCATGTCCGTCAATCCGGGTTTTTCAGGACAGAAATTTATTCCTTCGGTTCTTAAAAAGATCGATCTTTTCAACAAACGTTACGGATCTGGATTAAAAAAGGATTTTATTATTCAGGTTGACGGCGGTGTAAACGACAAGACCTGCAGGCTGCTTACCGATACAGGCGTTAACTGCCTCGTTTCAGGTAATTATTTTTTTAAACATCCCGACAAGGCGCAGGCTGTAAGGATCATGAGGGGTGAATTATAAAAAGTCTGATGAACCCTCTTTCGGAACTTATCGAAACCGAGTTCCTCCCTTTCGTAAAAATGCCTCTCCGATATTCCGGCGCTGAAAAAAACAGCATCGTGAAAGATCACAGCGGGAAAACGAGCATCGTACTGATCTATCCGGATAAGTATGAGATCGGAATGTCTTACAAAGGATTTCACATCCTTTACCATATTCTAAATAAGAGAGAAGATATAGTCTGCGAAAGGGCATTCATTCCGGATAAAGACGCATGCGCACTTTTAAAAAGCAAAAATATACCTTTATTCAGTCTGGAGACGAGAACTCCTCTCTCCGATTTCGATTTCGTCGGCATAACTCTACCCTATGAACTTTGTTTTACCAACATCCTCGAGATCCTTGAGTTAAGCGGAATACCCGCCCTTTCGAAGGACAGAAAGGGAATGAAACCTATGATTCTCGGCGGCGGAATAAATGCCATCAATCCCGAGCCTGTAGCGGATTTCTTCGACTTGTTCCTTATCGGTGACGGAGAAGAAAAGCTGCTTGAACTGATCGATAATTATAAAACGTGCGTACAGAAAGTCAAAACAAGAAAATCCCTTCTGAAAAAGATTTCCGGTATCGAAAGTATCTATGTTCCGGAGCTTCTTGATAAAAATACACGCATAATCAAAGCCGTAGCTCAGCTTAAGCCTGAGAACTATCCTGACGATCCGGTCGTTCCTATAATGGAGATCACCCACGACAGGGTCTCCGTCGAAATAATGAGGGGATGCAACAGGGGCTGCAGGTTCTGTCAGGCAGGATTTTATTACAGGCCGCTAAGAGAAAGACCTATTGAAGACCTTGTAAGACAGGCATCGAAGATGATAACGAGCTCAGGCTGGCGCGAAGTTTCATTACTCTCTCTTTCCACATCTGATTACACAAATATTGAACCTTTACTCGAAGTTCTTTACGAAACCTGCTCCAAAAAAGGTGTTAAACTTTCATTTCCGTCGATGCGGGCAGAATCATTTACTCAGGAAATAGCCGTAATGGCCTCTCTGGGCAGAAAGACCACATTCACTTTCGCGCCTGAAGCCGGTTCGGAAAGAATGAGAATGATCATCAACAAACCTATCGATATTACATCAATAATCGAAGTAATGTCCATCATCTTGAAACTCGGCTGGAAGAACATAAAGCTTTATTATATGATCGGACTGCCTTTTGAAACGAACGAAGATATTCTCGAAATGGCGGAAATGATAAACGAGATAGGAAGATACAGCAATTCCTACGGTAGAGTAAATATCAACGTTTCGGTCTCCCCTTTCAACCCTAAACCGCATACGCCTTTCCAGTGGTCTGAACAGCTTCCGCTGAACGTGTTCAAGGAAAGGATCGGCATACTTCTGTCTAAGATAAGAAATCCGAATGTGAGAATGACATGGCGCGATCCGGAAGTATCCGTTCTCGAAGCGATATTTTCAAGAGGCGACAGAAAGCTGTCGAAAGCGATACTTGCCGCTCATAAAGAAGGAGCTCTTTTTGACGCATGGTCGGAAAACTTCGATTTTGCCTTGTGGTTGAAGATCTTCGAAAAAGAAAAGATCGATATATCAGAATACCTGTCGCAAAGAAGTATAAATGAGACTTTTCCTTGGGATTTTATAGATATCGGAGTTAGTAAGGATTTTTTGAAAAGCGAATGGAAAAAAGCGGAGAACGAATCGCTTACAAGATACTGCAGGGAAGTCTGTTCAAAATGCGGAATCGAAAAAAAATTCAACTGCAGATCTCTTCTCGCCAAAAAGGTTAAAACTAAAGGAATGAAAGCTCTGGTCGATAGATATTCCGAACCTGAAGTTCATAATTCGAACCCAGTACCGAAAGCTGATATACGTTACAGAGTCAAATTCAGACGGCTTGAATCCTCCAGATTTGTTACCCAGCGTAATTTGAGCGCTTATATTGAAAGGGAACTTTTCATCCACGACATTCCGATAGCTTATTCCAGAGGCTACCATCCGCTTCCGGTGATCAGCTTTTCGCATCCTCTCCCCTTCGGGTTCACGTCCGACTGCGAATTCGCGGATATGGGTTTTAAGGATAATTACGCAGGGAATATTGAGGAAGACATGCGCAAAGTTTTCAGCAACATCACAGAGTTCGTTTCGGTCAAAAAACTGACCGGGAAATTCACTCCGCTTATGAGTTTTATAGATTACAACGAGTATCTGGTGATCATTCCCGATGACGCAGCAGAGTTTTTTACGGAAATGATCCTTAAATTCAGAGCGAAAAAGAAACTTCTTTTCAAGCGTATGCAGCATGAAAAGGAAAAGGAGATCGACCTTGTTCCCTATGTTGAAAAACTCGAATTTGATGGGGACAATATTATTGTGGGAATTAAATTCGTAGAGGGCTCGTCTGTAAAAATGTCCGAGATATTCAAATATATTTTCGACATTGATGAAGAAGATTACTACAGATATCCGATAAACAAAATCAAGACGGGAAAATTATCCGAAGCCGGGCTCATCGACCCGTACGGCAACTGATACAGGAGGCTCAAAATGTTAAAATGGATCTTTAGAATTATCATAGGATTTATCCTTCTCGTTATCCTGATCCTGTTCGGGATCAAGATATATCTGGAAAATTATTTTGACAGGAATATTATCGTCGAGCAGGCTGAGGCGAATACAAGCGCAAGATTTGAGCTTGAAGATATCAGCATAGGGCTCTTTTCTTTCACGCCATCACTTGAACTGGATAAGATCAAGATAGGTCCAAAGGACGAATTCGTCGAAAATAAAGTCCACATAGATAAAAGACCTAAAATAGAGAATGAACTTATATCAATTGACAATATAGAGCTTAAAGCAAATTTATTTCCTTTGTTACACAAAAAATTTGAACTGAATAAACTGATCATTTCAGAACCGAAAATGAAACTGACGATCGGGAAAAAAGGGAACAATAACATCAATCAGTTGATGAAGAAAACTGACAGCACTGACGAATATTCTTATGATGAGCATGAAAATCAGGAAGCGGAAGAAACAGCTGAGGAAACATCAGCCTCAAAAACTTCATCAGAAGATCCTGCAAGGGAATTCAACGCGAAAGATATTCCCATTGCGGCGGAACTGAATCAGATAGGTATTGAGAAAGGCGAAATAGATATACTTTTTAAAGCCACCGATCAAAGATTTTTAATCTCAGATCTTTATATCGTGATCAGTCAGATAGATTTTGATCCGAAGGATCTTGAACAGCATAATAAAGCTAATATCAAGATAGATACCGATCTTTTGATCTCAAACAAGGACAATAAAGAGCAGGCTAAGCTGATCCTGAGATCCCATGCAGATATCAGACCGATGAACCCAATGACAGGCAAGATCGAGCCTGAAGCATTGTATGACCTAACCATCAAAGAAGGATCTTTCATAGTAGCGCTCGTTGCGATGGAAGAAGTCAAATCAACTCTTTCGACCCTTGATCAGATGGGTCTTGACCTGAGTCTGTTGAGTAAAAAGGCTGTGGTTGAAAAAGACGCGAATACGAAGATCAGATACAAAGACGGCAAAGTCTCATTCGAGGAGGAGCTGAAAGCCGAGACAGGCGATTATGATATTACCATCCAGAAAGACGGCTGGTTCAATGTGCTGAACAATCAGCATTCGTTCAAAGGCAACCTGCTCGTGTCAAAATCAGAATCGGATAATCTGCTTAAAAATGTTGATTCATACATTGACGAACAGATCAGCAAAGCTAAAGGCGTTAAGATAGATAAAGCACAGGTTAAAAAAGACCTGCTTTCAGGCATAGTCAAAGACGGCAGAGTGAGCATAGATTTTTCATCAAAAGGCGACATATCCGATCCTGATGTCAAAGTTACCGTGCTTCCGCCTTCATTAACAAAGACTATTCAGAAGCAGGCCGGTTCTATCATTGAAGACAAGGCTAAAGAAGAAGGCGAAAAACAGGGCAAGAAACTTCTGAAAAGTCTGTTTTAGTTAACTATTCTAGTTTTTAGAAGCAAGAATTCTCAGATCATCCTGCGCCTCCGGGTCGGGACTTACTTCACTTTTAATGATCTTAAAACCCGCCTTTTTAACTTCGGCTATTATATCTTCTGCCGCGCCGATGTATCTGCCTGCGACACCATCTCTTATCATGCATCTTGATTCAGGATCGAACAATTTAAGAACTTCCGGGTCTCTTATTTCACCGCACATCGTTTCGGAGAAGAAAATTCCGCCCGGTTTAAGAACACGAAGAGTTTCCGAAAGAAGCTTCTTTCTATCTTTGCCGATTATGCAGTGCAGGCAGTGACCGTCCAAAATATAGTCGAAGTAATTGTCAGGAAAATAGCTCAGATCCAGCACGCTGCCGACCCTGAAATCAGCTCTCAAATTCCTTTCTGACGCTTTTTCTTTCGACCATTCAATGGCCGTCGGTGAAATATCGATCCCGTATGTTTCATAGCCTTTTGCGGCCAAAACTAAAGTCATATCTCCTGCACCGCAGCCAAGCTCAAGAACTTTACCGCCCTTTGGAACACAAGCTGTCTTCAGGCTGTCTTCGATCACCTTTTCGAATTTCAAATTGTCTTCTTCTGAAGCCCAGCCGGGTTCGCCTTTTGCTTTCCGGTACCTGTAAGCTCCGTCGTGGCCGATATAGTGCGTTTTGATTTCTTTTGTCATTTTTACTGATTTAGCCTTTACTTTTTTCTCCATAGTCTGTGTATGTACGCACATATATTAAAACCGCATTTTTCATAGAATCCGAAATTTCGTTCTGGTGAATTGAGAAGAATATATGATTTTCCCGACCTGCTTCCAAATTCTTTAATGCATTCGATGAGAGCTTTCCCATGGCCGCAATTTCTGACTTTTTCGTTTATCACCACCGAGAAGAGTCTGCAGTAATCATCAATTAAAGCAATATAAACAGTACCGATTTTTTCATCATTTTTCACCAGCTTATAGTGCCCGAATTTATCTATAAACATAATATGAAGTTTTTTGTCTGTATTTTCAAATTCGCTTTCAGAATAGTAACCGTTATTGACCTGCTCTTCCTTCAAGAGTGAAAGGCTCTCCTCATCTGTCATCTTTACAAGTTTGTAATCATCAGGGAGATGAGTATTTGTTGTCTCTGAGAATAAAAACGGCTCTTTGCGTAACGAATACCCTCTATCTTCAAGCTTTTCGGAATAATCTTTTCCTGGAACGAACGATTCGTCAAGGTCTAAATAAACCGGACACTCTATACCCTTAGAGATAAACAGTTCTTCAATTTCGGAAATTGTGTTAAGCAGTGAATCGATGTTGTGCGCTTTTATCTTTACAACCCTGTTGAAATCTCCCGACCATTTAACGAACATGTTCTCGAGAAGTGTGAAGTTATTATGTTCTACAGTTACGCTTCCGCGGGCAAGCGTATATTCGATCTCTGATTCAATAGCTTTATTTGTCCAGTTTGTCATCATCCTACTCATAATGAGTCCACATTCTGATGATTTTTACGGTCTTTTCTTTTTCACAAATCTGGTAAACAAGCCGATGCTGAATGTTTATTCTTCTTGAAAATGCACTAGAAAGATCACCTACGAGCTTTTCATACTTCGGAGGATTTTGTAAAGAATCATCGGAGAGAATCTTAAGCAGTTCCGCAGCTTTATCTTTGAGTCCTGCTAATTTCAGCTTTAAAGCATCTTTCTGAGCCTGTTTTGTATAGATCAATTTCCACTTCACCAGTCAAGATCCGTATCGCATTCGTCAACAGGAGTTTCCAGCCCTTTCTTTATTGATTCCCGCATCTTTGGAATTGAGAGAAGGTAAAGAGTTTCATTGATGGCTGACCAGTCTTCTTCGGAGATTAAAACGGCATTTCCTCTTTTGCCTGATATCATAATAGTTTCGTGCGATTCGTTTGCCAAATCCACAAGATTGTATAAGTTTTTTCTGGCTTCAGTTACATTTATTGTAGTCATCCGAATACCTCCTTCTTAGAATAAAAGTACGGAATTTCGTACGCTTTGTCAAGAGTTTAATTGCTCAAGTATTTTAACTACAAAATCTCAATAATATCATGAGCAGCCTTACCAATATTCTTATTCGCTTCGCCTAAGGTTATCAGCTTAGTTTCAAATTCCTGAAAAATGTCGGGGTGTTTTTCCATTATTGATGACAGCGTTTTTTTCTCCCTTATTTCTTCCATGATATTTTTTGAAATAGCTCTTAACTTATCATCAGCCACAAATAAAGCAACGCGAATAACATCTTGAAATAAATGAAAATTATTTCTGTCAGGTAGTTTTCTTTTCTCATTCGTCTCTTTATTTTCATTAAATTTCACTATAAAATTATAGTTTGCATCATAAGCCTTATTATCAATAGATTCAAAAGCATTTTCTTCTTTAAACTCTCCTATCACTTTCCAGAAATCTTTTCTTTTCTCGTTTTCTGATTCAGATACCTCTTTCATTTTAACAACACTTGGTAATATTCTGAGAAAAATGTCCAGATACCCGGATTGTTCACCAATTCTTATCAATTCTATTTCAAGCTCTGTGAAAATTTCCGGTCTGTCTTTAAGAGTAGTAAAATAATCTATACCATTACATATTTCCTCTATCATTTGCTTTGTAACAGCTTTAACTTTTTCATCTGCCCATTCGGAAGCGATTTCCATACCTTTTGTTAGTGAAACCCCCGAATCTAAAAGCAAACCGAAAGTTTTCCAGTAATTTGAACGCGTATTTTTTTGTTCTTCTGAATTATCAGGAAAGCCTACTTTTTCGAGACAATCACCTAACATAATCGAAGCTGTATTCAGACATTTTTCTTCGCTATAGGGATTAATTACGAATATTTCAAGTTCGGTAAATACGGTATTGTATTTGCCCATTGTATCATGCAGTTTTTTTCCTTCTTCAATTTCATTTATGACATCTGCAATCACAGATTTCAACTCATCATCCGCACTATCTGAGGCGATCTTAAGAGAATCTGCCATTGAAACTTCTCTGCCTATCAATTTGGAGAACAGTTTCCAGAAACGGCTTCTTTGCTCTGATTTGCTATTTTTTTCTGACATGATGATCCTCCGATTTAATTTGCCGTTTATCAAACCCATAACAAAATTGTATTTGGTAATCTTGTTCTCAATAACATCTTTTTGCTTTTCAAGAAATTCTGTTAAAATTAATTCATCATCCTGATTGTCAACGATCTCTTTTATTTCAGCTAATGAAAAATCAAACTGCTTAAAGAAACTTATCAGGTTTGCAGCCTCAAAATTACTTTCATTATAACACCGGTACTTTGAAAACTCATCCACCTTTGCAGGTATCAAAAGACCCATTTCGTGGTAGATCTTCAACATTTTTGGTGTCAGGTTCGTTACCTTTGAAAATTCTCCTATGCTGTAATACATATTTCCTCCGGTTTTCATTTATAAAAACAATGTAAACATAAACCCTAGGTTCAAGTCAAGTGTTATTTTGAAATATATCGAAAAAAACCTCTTTATTTCAGTAGATTTAAATTTTAGGGAAGATACTAATGTACCGTAAACATTTTTGCAGCTACAAGATCAATGTGAAGTTTTATTTTTTCTTCCTTACTTAATCTTTTAGCCTCTTTAACATGAAAATCAGTAAGGTCGATCAAAGTTACTTTATGACCGGCTTTTGTGAGTTCTATCGCATACCTGCCCGGTCCCCCGCCCAGATAAAGAATTTTCAGGCTCTTATCAGGAATATTTTCTTTTATATATCTGAGATTAATATAAAATTCCATTCTGTGCCGGATCAGCCTTTCATATTCTCCGTAACCCGAGTATATCTTTTTTACTTCTTCCATTTGTTAAACCTTACTTAATATACTGCTTTTTCTCACTTGTTTATTTAATGCTTTATAACGACTTCGATCTTTCCCTTAAGCAGATCGGCAAATTTCTGCGCATCTTCTTTTGTGCCTACAACAGTTCCGTAATGGATCGGAATTGCGATTTTGGGATTTATATCCAACGCTGCCTGCGCAGCCTCATCGGCGGTCATCACATAGGTTCCGGAAACAGGCAATAAGGCGATATCCGCTTTGAACGTTTTCATCTCGGGTATCCGGTCTGTATCGCCGGCAAAATATACTTTAGTATTATCGACTGTAACTATATACCCTACCCATCCGCGGTCTTTTGTATGGAACTTTTTATTAGTGTTGTACGCGGGAACGATTCTTACAGGTATACCGGCTATCATTTTTTCCTCACCCGGAGAAACAGCAATGACATGTCCTTTAAACGAATGCGCGACAGTTTTGGAAATGACTATTACGGTACTGTCTTTTGCGATCTTTGCCACATCTTCCGGAGACATATGATCTCTGTGTTCATGAGTTATGAAGATGATATCCGCTTTGGGCATATTCTCAGGAAGTTTGTAGGGATCGAAATATATTATCTTTTCTCCGTCAATACGGACAGACGAATGAACTATGACGCTAATCTTATCGAGAATGTTCATTTTCTCCTCCTTGGCTGTTAAAATAGATAAATTTGCCAAAATTACGATAATTGAAATAAACAGTTTCATATCATCCCCTTTGCTTTTTGTAAGATGTTTTGAATAAATTCAGCCTTGGAATCAGTATATTTTTCCCTGTCATCAACATATTTAACAGCCATACTTCTTTTTAGTTCAGCATACTGGTTTTTTTCTTCAGGATTCTCTCTTAAATAATCTCGAAATAAAAGATGATCACTGAAAAAAAAGCTATTTATCTCAACCATGTGCAGATGATGAGTTCTTGGATTCCCTTTAACGAAAAAATGTCTGCCGGGTATTCCATTTTCTCCTTTGTATTCATAACCGGCGGCTTCGAGAAGTGAAGCGAATTTAAATCCTTCATCGAAGTGATTTATGCCGATCAGAATATCTATTATCGGTTTCGCGCAGAGATTCTCTACCGATGTGCTGCCGATGTGTTCAATTCTGATTTCGTTTTCTGTAAGCGTATTTTGGATTGATTTCTTTTCATTCTCGAATTCTAAAGGCCAATTAATATCGTATTCAGATAATATTACTTTCCCTTTTTCTAAGCCTAACATTCTCTAACCCATTTCAATGAAATTATCATCACAATAATCCGATTATTCTTGTTATTTCGGCTACAGCGTAAAGCGGGATATTTATGAATTCTTTATCCTTGACGAAATTTTTCGGAGACAGTCTTACTATCAGCCTTGGTTTATACTTATCCTGATAACTTCTTAAACTTTTTATGTTCCCCGACAAACCGCTTTTTACTTCGACGGGATAGATATTATTCTGATGTTCTATAATATAATCCACTTCGGCATCGTTGTTTGAAGTCCAGTAAAAAAGTTCTTTGTTGTATTTAGCCATAAGTTCAGATGCAACATAATTCTCAATAAAAGCTCCGTTGTATTCGCTAAAAATTTCTGCCGGTTTAATAATGATATCTGAAGTCAGGTTAAGCATGGCTCCGAGCAACCCGGTGTCAGACATATACAATTTGAATTTTAAACGGTCGGAATAGCCTGCAACAGGTAATTTTGGAGTACTGATGTTGTATGCCGGATAAATAAGTCCCGCATTCTTAAGCCATTCTATCGAATTTTCAAAAGTTGAAGCTCTTGAATTTTTTCTGACATCGCTGTATTTGAATTTTTTATTCTCTTTGGCCAGCTGGTACGGTATTGAATTCCATATTTCCGAAGTCTTTATTGCCTGCTCACTCTCGGCATATTTGGAAAAATCTCTCTTATAAGCATCGAGTATTGAATTCTGAATATTTCTGACTTTGGCAATGTCTCCGTTTTTGAGGTATGATTGAAGAACTTCAGGCATACCGCCCAAATAAAGAAATAATTTATGTTTTTCGATCAGTTTATTATGCAGAGTTTCGTGAAAGGGTTCTGCGGCTGAGGTTTTTTCTATTTTATCGGCAAGCATTTCATCTCCGAACGCTGAAAGATATTCGGAAAAACTCATCGGGAAAAGTGTCATAAAATCAACCTTACCTACAGGGAAACTGCTTTTCTTGCCAACGCTGACTCCCAGCAAAGAACCTGCTGCTATTAAATGATACTCCGAAGCTTCTTCGCAAAAATATTTCAGGCTTGTAATTGCTTCAGGCGATACCTGTATTTCATCGAAAAAGATTAATGTATCCGAATTTTCGATCTTTTTTCCGATGTATAAACTCAGGCTGTCTAATATCGTTTTAGGATCAAGGCTGCCTTTAAAAAATGTTTTTAGTATAGGATCTTTTTCAAAGTTAAAATGATGAAAATTCTTGTACTGATCTTTCCCGAATGCTTTGACTATAAATGTTTTTCCGACCTGTCTGGCTCCCTGCAGTAAAAGAGGTTTTCTGTCCGGATCGTTTTTCCAGTCAAGAAGTTCATTATAGATTTTTCTCTTCATGACAATCTCCCAAAAAGTGTTGAAGCAATATACATTTATCTGCCAAAAAGTGCAAGATGAATGTTATTTTATCTGCCAAAAAGTGTTGATACGACATGAATTTATCTCCAGAAAAGTGTAATCGCAGGCATAAGTATCACGATTTTCCAAATACCACTATTCGAAATAAGGTTTTTAAAAATTTTGCCTCCGATCATTTTGTACTTATCAATCTCCCGACCTTTAAAGATATTTACCTTTATTTTATTATCCCTTTTCCTACTGTATCAGCGACCATGCTTTTCACGAATTCCCAGAGCTCTTCAGAGCCGTCTTTGATGATCGAATTTCTATCGAGTATCATATCGGATGATATTTTATGCTCGATCCAGCCGTCTCCCCCGTTGTGATAATTCTGCATTATCGGCTCAAGCCTGTCAACAACTCGGGCGAACTTTGCTTCAGGCGTAATTCTTGCTTCAAATTCATTCCAGAGCCCGATGAACTCCTTCTTCTGATCTTCAGGCAGAATGCCGAATGTTATTTCAGCGCCTTCCTTTTCTTTTTGTTCCTTTTCAGCCTGCTTATCCGTATAAAAAATATAATCGCCGGCATGTATCTCAACAAGGTCGTGAATGAGCAGCATCTTGAGCACTTTGAGCATGTCAATATCTTTATAGTTTGAATATTCAGCAAGAACCATAGCCATCACGCAGATATGCCATGAATGCTCGGCGTCATTTTCTTTCTTATTTGAAGCGAAACGGGTAGATTTCCGGATAATATCCTTTATCTTATCGATCTCTTTTATGAATTCGATCTGTTTACTGAGTCTGTCCTTCATTTTTATTATTCCATGGTGGGTGTTTTATAAAAGTCATATAGAGATATCCTACTCTCCCTTATATTTCAGCTCGACGGTCTTCTTGAGATCGGATCTCAGGCTGGCTGAAACCGGGCATGTTTCAACGACCTGCTGAAGAGCTCTTTTCTGTCTGTCAGTATAGTTATTGTGCGGGAAAGTGATCGTAATATGCACTTCGCCCACTCTTCTCGGGTCTTTGTACATTACTTTATCTGTCTCGGCTGTAGCGCCTTTTATATCGAATCCCTGGGTCTGTGCGACCATTCCCATTATTGTCAGAATGCATGAAGGGATCGATACGGTAAACAGATCGGTAGGCGAAAAATATTCTCCTTTTCCGTTGTTGTCCGGAGGTGCGTCTGTGAGTATTTTAGTTCCCGAAAGCTGATGAACGCATTCTGTTTTCAGATCGCCGATATAAGTTGTGGTCATTTTAGACATAAATATCTCCGGATAATTGAATATTAATAATTAAAGTTTTATACGCTTCCCCGATTTCTTGGCTTTGAAAATTTCACCTTTTTCGATGAATATTCCGCATGATTCCTCTTCGTAATGATCGACATCTATCCTGACGACTTTTCCTTTAAAGTCATCTGAAACCTCATCGACAATGCAGTGGCCGGCTACGATCCTATCGGCTTCATAATAATCCAGAATTTTATCAAGATCTGCAATTTTAATTTTCTCGTATTTTTTCTGGCTGGTTATCAGACCTCTGTACCATAGAGGTCCGAAGCTGCCGAAAATCAGATCTGAATCTTCATTTAAAAGTGAATCAGGGCTATCGATGTTGTTTCTTAAAAGACCGTTGATCTCATTGATACTCAGATCCGCTTTTAAAAGTTCTGTGCTCAATCCGCCGTGAACGAAAATCGTCTTACCTATTTTTTCGACAGCGTTCTTTCCCCTCATCCATTTTCCGAAATAAGTATCGCCGCCGAAGTAATCTTTTAGATCCCGGCCGGTCTTTTTAGCAAGATCGTGATATTTATCCGCCGCATAACGGACATCACCCTGCATCAGCATAACATCGTGATTTCCCAGAAGATAGTGAACTTTTCCGCCTTTCTGTTCTGCTTCGGTCTCAAGCTTGCGTATCAGCCAAAGAACCTGCGTTACGAACTCGCCTCTGTCCACCATGTCGCCGTTGAGAACGAGATGACCTTTGCCGAACGCCCAGTTAAGTTCTTTGTCAATTATGCCGTTATTGAATAGGATTTCTACAAAAGCGCTGAAATTTCCCTCTAAATCCGAAACCGCAAAAATTTCTTCAGGCTCAGTATAAACGCATGTACCTTCAATTTTAGTCGGGCTTACAGGAACTACAAAAAAACCGTTATCTCCGGGTTTTGTAACTTTCACTTTATCAGGCGTTTTGAGAGTATCGGCCGTAATCGTTCCGGTGATATCCGATCTCACACTTATTACTGAATCCAGGGAGTTAAGGAATAGAAGGTACGGTCCGTCCTGAGATAATACCGATACTGCAAAAATTAGAAAAGCATATATTTGTATTTTTTCTCTTTTCATAGGTATTACTCTCTATTTTTACGCTTTCAGGTTTTCGACAGCCTCGAACACATATGCGGGGCTTGAATTGTGTATCAGTACCGTCAGATCCGTCTGATAATTCTTTGATATATTTTTAAAATATTCGAATTCAGCCTTTATTCCGTCTTTTTTAAGCTTATTATGCGCATATAGAGTCGTATCCATTACGATCAGAGGGTGTTCGATTATGTTATATTCCCGTTTTCTGTCAATATCCCACGGCCTGAAAGACCTTCCTGTGCCGCATCTGAATCCCGCGTACCTGGAGTATCCGAGCGAGTAATCATCTTTTATGCCTGATTTTTCAAGAATATCGAATGAACTCCTGATGTCGACCTGAAGGAAGTGAGCTCTCCCCTTTTCGGCTTTCAACTTATACTTTTTCTCAAGATCGGTATTTTCATTTAGAATGTTCTTTTCGTTCATTAAAGAAAAATAACCGTAGTGCAGGCCGATCTCCGCACCTTTAGCTTTCAGAGACTTAAATGTATCTATATCTTTCTCTGAAACAGTGAACCATCCGTCATTGTACGGTCCTTCAGGGGATGTAAGAATGAAATAAACCGGTTTGGTAGATGATCTTTCCGCTATCGAATAGATCCTGCTGAATTTGTCGTAAGGATCCTTCGTGCCGAAAAACGTTTTTACGGTAAATTTGAACAGATCGGATATAAAAAGAAACGGATCGAACCTTTTAACAAGATGCCCCGCGAACATTTTAAGCGTCTTTCCCTTAAGGAATTTCTCGAACGAATCCACGTCGCAAGTAATTGTAACTTCCTGATCATGATCTTTTAATATAACGCTGTTATCGAGCCTGTTTATCATTTTTTTAAGCATAAGAAAATATTCATCGACGACAGGCCTTCTGATAATACCTGCTTTGACCGCAAGGCTTTTTTCACTCGGAAATCTGCCGTGATCGTCCTTATCTTTGACCGCAGCTTCTTCCCATCTGCTGATCATAAAAAATACCGAAGCCGGAAGATCAAAGCCGGAAGTTATGCCTGTTTCATCTTCTGATAAAGAATCATTTCCGAAAATGACAGGTAGATTTTGTGCATATTCCGAGCTGCTGAATGAAATATCGTTCGGAATATACTCTTCTTTGACATAATCTCCTTCGATCTTAGAAAAAAACGAATCTGAAAATACTATCGTTTTCCCGTTAGGCAGAACGATCTTATAATCAGCTCTCTTTTCGTAATGAAGATCGAACTCTACTCCAATAAATTCTGAGATCAAACCGAAAATATATTCTTTTTCATGCGTAAAACTGTCCGGCGAGAGTATTTTCAATTTGTCTTTCATCTTGCCTTTCTGATCAAAAATAATCCCATGATGCCGAAAATAAGATTCGGAGCCCAGGCGGCTGTCAGCGGATCGATCTGGCCGACCGCTCCCCAGTTCTTGAACATTATGATTAGAAGATAATATACGAAAGCGATTCCGACGGAGATCCCGAAATTCACCGATGTGGCACTTCTCGCTCTGCCCGTACTCATAGGTATCGCAATTAATATCAGGATAAGGGTTATTGCGCTGTATGACACTTTGGATAACTTTTCGACCTCCCATTTAGTCATATCCGCGCCGAGTTCTTTTTTCTTTTCTATGTACTCATTCAGCTCAAAATATCCCATTTCAATCGGCTTAAGTTCGATCTCAGCTATGTCTTTAGGCTCAAAATCAAGCATTAGTGAAAGAGAATCGAGATGCGCGTATTTTGTAGAGTCCTTTGCGAAAGACCTTTTTGCCAGATTTAGAAGTTTCCACATGCTGTTTTCATAAAGCATTTTTTCGGCATCTATCCTGAAATCGATCGTTCCGTTCCTGATGTTCTGAATAGATACTCCGGAAGCTATACCTGTTTTAACATCGAAAGAGCTGATATAAACGATGCTGTTCTTTTCCTGATAAACGAATTCGTTCATCTTCCTGTGAAATTTAACTCCATTATCAAGATAATAATCTTTCGCTTCGTAATGTTCTCTTGATGAATACGGAACAATGAATTCGGTAAAATAAAAATGACCTATCGAAAGAAGAATTCCGAATATGATCAGCGGCGCGGATATCCTCATCAGGCTGATCCCGGAAGTCATCATAGCCGTGATCTCATTGTATTTATTCAGCCCTCCGAGCGTGAATAATAGGGACATAAAAACCACTACCGGAAAAAGCTGCGATATGATCTCGGGGATCTTTAGAGTGTAATATAAAATGTAGCCGATAAGCGGCATTTTCGCATCAAGGAATTTGTTAAGATGGTCGAAAAGATCTATGATGATATAGACCATGATCATAGCTGCCATCGCCATTATGAGGATGCCTATGAATTTTTTAAGAACGTATCTGTCGAGTATTTTAATCATTTTCTTAATTTTTTATACGGATAACTTATGTATGACCACAGAACGTTCAGCCACATAAAGCTGATCTTCACCCCTCTCGATGCATATCTTATAAGCACAAGTCCGAGAATTCCTATTATTATATTGGCGTTCCACATAGCGAAGAAAGGGTTTAATTTACCACGGTCGGCCAGATCTTCGCCTGATATGAGAAAGAACCAGTAGACAAGAAATATCAGAATGCTCATTGTGACCGATCCGCCCAGCCCTCCCCTTCCGGACATAAGGCCTAAGGGCGCGCCTATTAGGACCATTATCAGACATGCGAAAGAAAGAGCGTACTTTTTGTAATATTCTACCTCGACCTGCGAGATCAGAAGAGCAGATGCTTTATCTCTTTTCAGCCTAAATATTTTTGCTTTAAGGCTGTCAGCGCTCTTCTCCCTGTCGCCGTAGTAGCTTTTGTCCTCTACTTCAAAGTCGATCCCGGATACTTCTTTGGTCAGCTCCATTTTCGAGAATTTCGATCTGAAATACCCGTCGGGCTTCTGCGGGTCCAGATTAGCTATTTCTCCGTTCCTGAGAGTGATCCTGTATCTTTTTATACCCTGATCATAGATCAGCTTTCCGCTTTCAGCAGTGATCGTCCTTCTGTATTTTCCGCTTCTTGAGTTTTCAAGAAGGATTATCTTAAACAGTTCGTTATTCACATTATCAACGGTCTCGGCTTTAATGACGAATCCCGGAATATCGGTTACAAAAATCCCCGGCTCGATCACAGCAAGCGGCTTTTTCTTTGTTATGGATGATTTAAGTATTTTGGTCTGATGATTCATCTCGGGAAGGATATTGTTATTAAAATAGAGCATACCCCAGCTCATGAACAGTCCCGCGATCAGCGCCGGAGCCATCGCCTGATATATTGATATACCGCTCGACTGCATCACCGACCATTCATTGTCCTGCGACAGCCTACCGTAAGCCATTAAAGAGGCGACCAGTACGGACATCGGTACCGCCAGGGCAAGGATCCATCCGAGGCTAAGATAAAAAAATTCAAGGATGACAAGAAGGTCCAGTCCCTTTCCGACGAAAGAAGTCATCATTTTCATTACAATGTTGAGAACGAATATGAAAAGTATCATTCCCAGCGACATGAAGAACGGGAAAATATGTTCCTT
>JAKQBN010000046.1 GCA_029559475.1 bacterium | reverse complement strand
TATTACAGGGGAATCTATGAGAAAGAATAAAAAGGTTGCAGCGAAGAAAAAGAATGGTTAAATTTTAACGGGTTCAGGAGGTGGAAACTGTGACACTTTAAACAGGAATCAGTGGGACACTTTGACAAGAATCTACAATCTTATTTCTTCCGGTATCAATTATTTTATTTCTATCTTTCTTACCATTTTCCTTTGTCAAATAAAAAAACGATTCATTATTTAATCTTATTGGATTTCTTACTAGAAAGTCTATACGTTTATCGTCTTTTGAGTACAACATGAACCTCGTGTTGAGATATGATTCATAAGTACTCCGTAAAAGCGATAAAGAATCTTCAAAGTATTTGTTTTCATATAGTAATTTTATTGCTTTTAGAGATTTGCATGCCTTTGTAACACAGAAATAAAAATAATCAGTAATGATGTCACCTTCTTGTCTAGTTACTAACCCCATTGGCAAAGCACAAATACTGATTAATCTATTAATAGTTCTTAGCTGTAATGAAAATCTATATTTTAATTCCCTAAGATATTTCTTTTGGGCTACGATCGCTAATACTCTCTCCACATAGGCGGAACAGACACCGTCGTTCTCTTTGATGTCAGCGTATAATTTTCTGTCTCCGTTCGATCTTGATTCTATTTCGAGTTTTATATTTTCATATTCTTTTGCGGCTTCAGAATTTGTGTTCAGGTAGTCACGAAACTGAATGTGTCTGTCTAATTCCCGGCTGTCTTTTGTGCAGACATAGAGATGATGTTTCATCCATGTTTTATTTTTTTGATTCCAAGGGACAGACTGATCATCACGCAGAAATGCTTCTCTTCCAGGAATACCCTGATCTCCGTTATGCGTGTAGCCGATCGTTTTGAGTTTTTTTACGACTTCGGAAAGGACTGAATTATCTTCAATAACAAGATCAATATCAAGTATTGGTTTTGCTTTAATACCGTATATAGCTGTGCTTCCCACATGCTCAATTCTGACTAATAATTCACCTAGGATTTCAATATAAAACAGGCCAAGTTTTCGATATTCGTATTCCCAATTCGGATCGTATTCAGATAAAATCATTCTTCCTCTACCTGTAAAAAACTTAAGACCTTTACAAAAAACTACTGTTTCAGCACGTCGATCAGTCTTGTATTTATGTATAAAGTCTCTCTTCCTGCTTTATAGGATTTAAGAATCCCTATGTTTTCAAGCTCTTTAAGATAGCGGGATGCTGCTTTTCTTTCTACATTGAGCCTGTTGACGACGAAATCAATTTTCGAGTATGGCTGTTCGAAGAGTAATTCAATCAACTCTTTTTTATAGATCTTCGGAGATTCTTTCTGTACTTGCAGAATTGTTTGTTCAAGAAGTGCGTTTATCGAATTGATTTTTTTTATAGTTTGTAATGAAGTAATCTCGACAGCTTTGAGGATATATAATATCCAGTCTTTCCAGTCGCCAGTTTTGTTTGTTTGATTGAGAAGTTTGTAGTAATCAGCTTTGTTTTTTATTATGTATGAGCTTAAATAAAGAATGGGAATTTCGATCAGATTGTTTAATATCAGATACAGAATATTTAGAATTCTTCCCGTTCTTCCGTTTCCGTCGTAGAATGGGTGAATACTTTCAAATTGATAGTGAAGGATCGCAAGATTGATCAAAGGCGGCAGATCGTCATTTTGTTCATTGTAGTGCAGGACTAAATTTGTCAGCAGATCCATGATTTCCTGTTTGTTCTGAGGCGGTGTATAAACAATTTCTCCGGTTTTATCATTCTTTAACACAGTGCCCGGTGTATTTCTGATACCGGCAGTATTTTCAACAAGTTCCTGTTGTATGGTAACGATGTCGTTTATTCTTAAAAAACCTTGACTTTTGATAAGATCAAAGCCGCGGAATAAAGCTTTTCTGTAGTTGACGACTTCCTTTGTTCCTTGTGAAATATTCGGGTTTGTTGCAGTTAACGCCTTGTATAATTCATCCTGTGTCGTTACAATATTCTCTATTTCCGAACTGTCCTTTGCTTCCTGCAGGACTAAGGCATTGATCAGAATTTCCTGATTCGGGATAGTTTTAGCTAATCCTTTCAATTCGGCAAGAGCGGAACCTGCCTTATTTGCCTGTTTTAATATCTCAATGGTTTCTACTTTCTCCCTTTCAACTGGCAGATTTGATAGAACGGTATATGGTGCAATTTGTCTCATATTCTCTCCTCATGTACCAAAAATAACAAAAATGGGACATATATGCAAGTTTTATTATCTTTTTAAATCGATTGAGAAATTAATTTAGCTTTTGGATACTTTTGTCTACGGATTTAGCTACCAGCGCGATATTATCTAATATGATTTTTATAATTCTCTCATCTTTAATTGTTAAGCAATTTAATAGTTGTATTTCATTGTTACAAGTTCCGTATGAATTTTTCCTTTGACTTTGTAATGCTCTCAGGGTATATTCTCATTCTGATTGTTTAATCTCGGAATAGCTATGAAATATTTTGTGCTTTTTATATTACTCAAACAGGTTCTGATTTTGTCTCAGGATTATACTTTAAATTATCCGATCAGCCTTGAAATTTCGTCGCCTGATTCAATTTATCAAATGGGTGACCCTGTTCAGCTCAAACTTTTAGTAAAAAACTTATCGGATTCGGTTATTACGATTCCCTATTCCCCATACTTCCAGCAGTTCATAAATACTCAGGCTGTATGCGGTTCCGATACTATACAGATTGATCACCCCTCCTATTCATTGGGACACGGAAGAAATCCTTCTAATCAGCTTCAACCCGGAAAATGTATTGAATATCCGCTTCTGAATAAAAACATTCTGCTTGAAGACGGTAATCACGGCGATCATGTTTTTTATAAACCCGGTATTTATAAATTGTTTTGTTCGTACGTAAAGATCAGATCGAACGAGATCATTCTTAAAATTATTGATATGGAGCCCAAATGAAACCGATCCCATGGGAAGATAAACCGGAAGGTTATAACGGACCTGTCTGGCGTTATACAAAAAACCCTGTAATAGAAAGAGACCAGCTGAAAACTTCGAACAGCATTTTCAACAGCGCTGCCGTGCCCTATAAGGACGGTTTCGCAGGTGTATTCAGATGCGACAACAGAGCGCGTCAGATGAGGATCCACGCGGGATTTTCAAAGGACGGGATCAAATGGGATATCGATGAAAAACCGATAAAATTCATCTGCGAAGATAAAGAGATCGGGAATTTCGTTTATGCCTACGATCCGCGCGTAACGAAGATCGGAGATATTTATTACGTAACCTGGTGCAACGGATATTTCGGGCCGACTATCGGAATAGGCTGGACGAAGGATTTTAAAAAATTCCATCAGCTTGAAAACGCCTTTTTACCATATAACAGGAACGGAGTGCTGTTCCCCAAAAAGATAAACGAGAATTACGCTATGCTCTCAAGGCCGAGCGATACAGGACATACAGCCTTCGGGGATATATTTTATTCCGAAAGCCCTGACCTGACTTTCTGGGGTAAACACAGGCATGTTATGGGTACTATCAACGACGGATGGCAGAGCACCAAAGTAGGCGCAGGCCCTGTACCGATCGAAACAAAGAAAGGCTGGCTGCTGATCTATCACGGAGTGCTGACATCATGCAACGGATATGTTTACAGCATGGGAGCAGCCCTTTTAGACCTGAAAGAGCCGTGGAAAGTTTTGAAAAGAACAAGAAATTACATATTGGCGCCGTGGGAGTATTATGAGTGCGTGGGAGATGTTCCGAACGTAGTTTTCCCGTGCGCCGCCCTTAATGATGAAAAGTCCGGTCGGATAGCTCTTTATTACGGCTGCGCGGATACCTGCACCGGACTGGCTTTCACAACAGTTGACGAACTTATCAAAAGCATGGAATAAATATGGCTGAAGTGATCCTGAAAAATGTAAAGAAGGTTTACGACAATAAAAATGTCGCCGTAAACGATTTTAATCTTGAGATAAAAGATAAGGAATTCGTTGTCTTCGTGGGTCCATCAGGTTGCGGAAAGTCGACCACTCTCAGAATGATCGCGGGGCTTGAAGAAATTACTTCAGGAACGATCTCAATTGACGGAAAAGTGGTCAATGAAGTTCTTCCGAAGGACAGAAATATAGCCATGGTATTCCAGAACTACGCGCTTTATCCGCACATGAGCGTATTCGAAAATATGGCTTTCGGGCTGAAGCTCAGAAAGTTCCCTAAAAAAGAAATTGAAAGCTCGGTGAAGTCAGCTGCCGAGATCTTAGGCATCGGAGATCTTTTAAACAGAAGACCGGGTGCGCTTTCGGGCGGACAAAGACAGCGTGTGGCTGTCGGCAGAGCGATAGTAAGAAAACCTTCCGTTTTCCTTTTCGACGAACCGTTGTCCAATCTTGACGCAAAGCTCAGGACACAGATGCGCACCGAGATAAAAAGGCTACATAGTAGTTTAAACGCGACAATGATATACGTCACGCACGATCAGACCGAAGCTATGACCATGGGCGACAGGATCGTGGTCATGAAAGACGGATTTATTCAGCAGGTAGCTGAACCGCTTGAATTATATAATAAACCCGCCAATAAATTCACGGCGGGATTTATCGGAATGCCCCAGATGAATTTCTTTTACGGCAGTATCATAAATTCAGGCGGGGACAGGTTCTTCAAGTCGGATGACGGCATAAGTCTCAAGCTCGGAAATGATCTTACTTTCCTTTCAGGCTCGGGTTATGAGAATATCATCATGGGGATCAGACCGGAGGAAATAGGATCTCTGACGGCTAAAAGCAACTCAACAAACCCGGTCATAAAAGGCAGAATAGATGTAATAGAACCTCTCGGTTCGGAGATATACATTTACCTGACCTGCGGTAAGCATGAAATTATTTCAAGGATAGAATCGGGCGGGACCAGTTATTCAGTCGGGGAAACGGTCGAACTGCCAGTCAATATAGGCAAAGCGCATTTCTTTGACGCAAAAACTGAGAACAGGCTGTAATTTATTAAATGAGAAGATATTTTACCTTAATATTATTTATTTTCGTTTCACTTCTGATTTCGGACGATAATGTCATTTTAAAGGTCTTCAAGCTGCCTGACGCGAAGAGTAACGAACCTTTCAACAGAGCCGATATGGCTGTGATCAATGCCTTCAAGAAAAAATTTCCGAATATCGAGCTTCGCGGTTATTCAGGGATAGAGCTTGAGAACATGGATATGGACGCCCGCCCTCTGATGGCTATCGCAGGCGGTGTCTCCCCGGATGTTATTTATGTCAATTTCAGACAGTCTTCAACATATATCGAGAACAACTTCCTCTACCCTCTTGATGATTATATAGCTCAGCTTACGGATGAAGAATTAAAGAGCAGGATCGCAAAGCCTGTCAAACCTGTTGTGAAAAGAAACAGAACAGGTGAAAAAGACGAGCATTACTGGTGCCTGCCGTATGAAACGCTGGTCAGGGTAATGCTTTACAGAAAAGACCTGTTCTACAAAGCCGGTCTTGATCCCGAACAGCCGCCGAAAGACTGGAATGAGCTGCTTGAAGTCGCAAAACGGCTCACCATGCCGGATGAAGGTTCATACGGTCTTTACCTCGCGAGCGGACGGGAGGCTGCTTACGACTGGATCACTTATCTTTGGAGCGCAGGCGGGGACGCCGTAGTGCGAGATCCGGTAACCGGAGAATGGACAGCTTCATATAACGGAAAACCTGCCGTTGAAGCTATGAAATTCTATCTGAAGCTTATTACTACAAAATGGAAAGATCATAACGGCAATCTCCAGCAGGGATATGTTTACCGGGAAGGCAACTGGGGATATATGCGGGATGACGGGAAACTGGGCATCCTGATGGGATATATGGATGATAAGAGGCTCGGAGGCGATCTTGATCCTAATCTGTGGGGGTTCGCTCCTCCGCCGAAAGGACCGACGGGATTGAGAGGCTCAGAAATCAACTGCAGGATGATGGGAATATTCTCAGGAGCCGGAATATCCAATAACGGCGGTCTGGGCGACAGGGATCCTCAAAGAGTCAGGGACGCTGCCTGGAGTTATATCCGCTTTTATGATTCTGATGAAGCAAGAAAAATACGACTTGAGATAATGATCAATGCAGGCTTCGGAAGGATGCAGAATCCGCTTTATCTTAAAAAATTCGGATATGAGGAATATGTAAAATTTACCCCGCCCGACTGGATTCAGACCTTCGAGGAAGCTCTCGAGAACGGAAAGCCTGAACCGTACGGAAAGAACTGTCAGAAGATATATGAATATATGACGAACCCGGTTGAGAACTGCATCTCTCTTGAGGAGAAGGGCGAACTTGGAGCCGATGAAGAGGAAAAAGATAAAAATATAGCTGCGATATTTGACAATGCAGTTGACATTACAAATAAGAATATGATCGGCAAGATATCAAAGGAAGAACGGAATAAGAGGAACAGCACCGCGGTTCTTGTAGCGATCTTTATATTCGTCGTGTTCGGATTTACGCTATTCAGAGTTTGGAAGATATTCACTCCTAAGACAGGACTTGAGAGAAGGAAAAAGAATCCGCGTATCGCAGTTCTCGTGGCGACACTTTTAGCTCCCGCTCTTATATCCATCCTTCTGTGGAAATATGTACCTATGGTAATGGGATCTTTCATGGCCTTCCAAAATTACAGGCTGATAGGAAATTCTGAATGGGTGGGTCTGGCGAATTTCGCCGATGTCCTTTTCGATCCCGTCTGGTGGTCGGCTCTAGGAAAGACCCTTTATTACATGGTTTTGTCACTTTCTTTCGGCTTCCTTCCTCCGCTGCTGCTCGCAATACTTCTTCAGGAAGTACCGCAGGGAAAGATCGTTTACAGGGTCATTTATTACATGCCGGCCGTTATCAGCGGTGTTATCGTCATTTATCTGTGGAAATTATTATACGATCCATCGGATGCCGGCGGGCTGAATCAGATACTTCTCGCGCTCGGTTTTGAAAAGAGCCGGTGGATAAAGGATGAAAGCCTCGCGATGATCCTGACAGTGCTTCCTTCAGTCTGGGCCGGGCTCGGGCCGGGTTCTCTGATCTATCTCGCCGCGCTCAAGGGAATACCAGATGATATTTATGAGGCTGCCGATATTGACGGCGCGGGATTCTTTCAGAAGATTAGGCATATCGTCTTCCCCGCTCTCAAATCGCTGATATTTATTCAGTTCATTGCCGCTTTCATCGCAGCCACGCAGCAGAGCGAATTCATACTGATCATGACCTTCGGAGGTCCGAATGAAGCTACAAGGGTGGCCGATCTGTTAATATTCGAAAAAGCGTATCTTTATTTGAATTTCGGCATAGCCACGACTATGGCGTGGATGCTGGGACTTCTGCTAATGTTCGTGACGGTTTTCCAGATCAAAAAACTGTCCAATATGGAATTTAAATCAAACTGACGGGATTAAATTGAGCATCATCGGAAAAGTAGGCAGAAAATCGCTTAAAGTTAGATTACTTAACATGAATATTCATATCGTTCTGCTTATCGGTGCTGTCACGATGATCTACCCTTTCCTGATGATGATGTCGGCTTCATTCAAAAGCAGAGTGGATTCAAGAGGAATGGATATCGTTCCCCAGTATTTTTATAATGATGAAGTCCTTTATAAAAAGTATATCGAATCAAGATATAACGAACAGGCTTTCGATTTCACTTCACAGTATAAAAACAAATTCGTCACGGTTGAATTTCTAAAATTCCCGGACATACCGAATGAAGCGATGAACGATGACTGGAATGAATTCATAACTCCGCGGCATAAAGATTATACCGAATTTGATTTCGCGGTCTCGGAACAGTTCTCTCGCGGTGTTTATACCGTGAACGAAAGAGCGTTCAGAGACAGAATGTACGCTGAATCAGGCGGCGATCTGGCAAAACTGAACAGTATCTACGGATTCTCAGTACCTTCATGGGAGGATGTCAGAGAAGAATCCCGCGACATTCTTTCGAGAAAGTTCACGACCGAGATGACAGGCATGATGGTGCCCTATGATAAATTCAGGCGTGAACTCCCTTTAGATCAGAAGAGCTTCATGTCGCTTGACGGACACTTCGTCAACAATGAATTATTGCCGTTTTACAGAGGAAATCTTCAGGCTTTAAACGACAGCCTCGGAACGGATTTCGTGTCATGGGACAGGATAATTCTGACTCGCACAGTACCGCAGGGACCGTTAAGAGATCATTGGATACACTATGTAAAAAAAGTGCTTAACATTCATCATATTACGCTCGATTCTACCGGCGTGAACGGATTAAAAGATTTTCTGAAAAAAAAATACACCGAAGTATCCATGCTCAATTCATCATGGGATGCAGGAATTTCTGATTTTTCTGAAATTACCTTAAAAGACGCTTTTAAAAGCGGTGCGCCTATCCTCGATTATATTTTCTACATCGAGAATCTCGCCGTACCGGAGACGATCATTCTTCAAAGCGCGGAATATGATTTCAGAGAGTTCTTAAAGAATAAATATAAGAATGCTGAAGCACTAAATGATTCCTATTCTCTCGGTTATAAAGATTTTAAGGAAGTTTTTCTTCCGGCAAATTCACCCGAGAATAATCTCGCTATGAAGAAAGACTGGACGGAATTTATAAAGAATTCGGATCTTTCAAATGTAAGCGTCTCCCCTTTAAGCCAGTTCGATTACATATCTTATCTGAAAAAGATCACAGGATCTGAAGAGCTTGATGTAAAGGCTCTGAATGAAACTTACGGTACAAATTATGATAACGAACTGAATATTTATCCGGCGGCATATCTTCCAGCGGGAAAAAAACATGAGGAGCTGTGGCGCGATTTCGTATTAAACCATGCTGACCCGAGATTTTTATCGATATCTCAGGCCGAAAACGGAAGATGGATTGCTTATCTAAACAATAAGTACGGGAGCATTGACAGCCTGAATTCAGCTTACAGGCTGAAAACTGAAGATTTCGACAGCTTCAGCATTGATTATCAGAATATAGATTACTTCGTGTTCAAAGCTAATAAAAAAGCGATCTTTAAAGAGCAGCTCACGAGAAATTACATAATGGTGCTCGATGAAATATACAATAACGGCAGAGCTGTATTCAATACGCTGTGGTACTGCCTGCTGGCTATTCTCGTTTCGCTGATAGTCAATCCGCTTGCGGCATACGCTATGAGCAGATTTAACCTGCGGTACAATTACTGGATAATCTTCTTTCTGATGCTTACAATGGCGTTCCCGCCGATGGTCATGGGCATCCCGAACTTTCTGATCCTGAAAAACCTCAATCTGCTGAACACATTCTGGGCTTTAATTCTGCCAGCAGCAGCCGACGGATATTTCATATTTCTGTTAAAGGGATTCTTTGATTCGCTGCCGAAGGAGCTGTTCGAATCTGCAAGAGTTGACGGAGCCGGCGAGATCACTATCTTCACCCGTATTGCAATGTCATTATCAAAACCGATCATGGCCGTTATAGCCTTGGGAGCATTCAATGCAGCGTACAGAAATTTCATGTTCGCGTTCATCGTCTGCCAGGATGAAAGCATGTGGACATTAATGGTCCAGATCTATCAGCTGTCGCAGAGATCAAGCCCCGGCGTAGGATATGCCGCGCTTGTGATCGCCGCGATACCGACATTCGCCGTTTTCGTATTCTTCCAGAATATAATAATCAAAGGTATAGTCGTCCCGACAGAGAAATAAGCTATTCCGCCTTTCTCAATTCTTCCAGCCTCTTGTTCAGGCTTGATTCGTATTCATCATCAGACATGGAAGGATCTCTCAGGTCTGTAAATGTATGACAAGGCAGAAGAGCGCACTGTCCACAATGTTCATATTCCTTTTCGTTCACACAGCATTTGTATATAGGACATAACTGATTTTCATAATATTCTACAGCCCAGAATGTCTTTCCTTCAACTTCTCTGCAGCCCGGACATTCTTTTTTAAAATAACCGCATTCTGCGCAGTTGACCCCGCACGGATTGATCATGATGCCCTCCCTCTATATTTCAATTTCGATATCTTTTAAATCGCCTGATATTCCGCCGATTTTCACGCCTGTGATATTTCTGTTCATAATTTCAAGCGAAGCTGAAATTTCTGACGGGCTGCCCATATAATAGCCCTGCTCGAATATAATGTTTTCAGCCTGTTCTTCGTTTATTATTCCGTATTTGAACATATAGCAGGCAAGTGCGCCCGAAGCGGTGCCCGTCGCTGATTCTTCAGGTATATCGTAAAGCGGTGCGAAATTTCTGCAGTGCGCAGTTGAATTATTTTTCGTCTCAGTTGCGAATACGTGATAGCCTGCGCCATCGTATTTTCTGCTTACTTCAGCTATCTTATGAAAATACGGTCTGATCTCAAGCAGTTTTTTTAAAGATCTGACAGGTACGATTATGTCTTTCAATCCTGTCGAAACGACCTGAACAGGAAGTTCGGAACAGATGGCTTCTACAGGGATTTCAAGTGACTCTGCGATCTCATTTTTATCTATCGTTTCATAATATTCAGGCAGGTTCTGATCCATCAGAATCTTTTTATCCGGTAAAACTTCAACGTTTAAGATCCCTGCTTTCGTTTCGAGTTTATATTTACCTGCTGATACTGGACCTTTTAAAGCAAGCAGGCCGAAAGATGCGACGGTTGCGTGTCCGCAAAGCGGAACTTCGCCTGCGGGTGTAAAATACCTCAACCCGTAATCAGCATTATTAGTTTTTAAAACAAATGCAGTCTCTGAAAAACCAACTATTTTAGCTATCAGCTGCATTTCTGCGTCTGTTATCAAATCCGCAGATAATACGACTCCTGCGGGATTCCCTCCTCTCCCCTCTTTCACGAATGCGTTCAAGGTATAAACTTTTATCTTCATTATTTAATTATAAAACTATTGAAGTTCGTTTTCAAGTGAATTCGCAGAAAAATTCGCAAATTTTCACTTGCATTGGATTTATTGTTGCTTTATATTTGCAGTCTGTTTTGGCGGTATAGCTCAGTTGGTTAGAGCAGTGGAATCATAATCCACGTGTCCGCGGTTCAAATCCGTGTACCGCCATAAAAAAATCCCGAATATCGGGATTTTTTATTTTACTGTTTTCATTACGATAAATATCCTGTTCTCCAGATTGAGAACTCTCGCTGTCAGCCAGGCTACCGGCAGCACAGCTTTAAGAACGATCCTGTTCTTAAATGACATGTATGTGGTTTTACCCATGATTTCCTTTAAAGGCGATCCGATCTTTTGTTTATGAATGATCTCAAAACCAGATCCGGCGATCTTCTCAAAAGTTTTACCGCAGAATTTATATATATGGCCGTTCGTGTTTATGCCGTAATTGTTCATTTTAAATCCCGTGAGATAGTCACCGGCCCTTGCAATAATGTGAAAAAGACTTTCCTGTATAGGTGTTTCAAGAACAAGAAGTCCTCCCGGCTTTAATATCCTTCTGCACTGTGTAATAAATTCTTTAGGATGGGGTATATGCTCAATAAGATTAAGCGCGAAAATAATATCAAAAGAATTATCTTCATAATATGCATCAGCGGTACCTAGCCTTGTCTTTACCCGGTTCCTGTTCGCATACTGCACAGCTTTTTCATTTATATCGCAGCCTTCGCAGTAAATCCCTTCCTCATCGCACACATCGAGAAAAAATCCCAGACCTGATCCGATATCGAGAATTTTAATTTTATCTTTCTCCACAGACGGCTCCAGCATTTTCAGAACTTTATTTATCTGATCCCGAAATCGCTCCTTCTGATTCTTTTCTTTGCTTAAATATATGTCTTCTCCGAAATAATCGGAGTTTATCTGCTTTTCATAATCATCATCGGTAAGCGGATCAGACCACAGAAGTGAACATTCGGAACATTTTAGAACCGTATAATTACTTCCTCTGCTGTAAAAGATCCCCTTATGATCCTGTCCGCAGAATTCGCAGTATTTCTGCCCCTCATTCAAAAAATGCCTGTCCGGTTTATTTCACATCTTTCAGGATCAGATGACCCATCTTATCCCTTTTCGTTTTTAAATATCTTAAATTTTCAGGTTTAAGTTTGACTTCTATAGGAACTCTTTCCACATTTGAAAGTCCGTAGCCCTTTAATCCGATTATCTTTTTCGGATTGTTCGTCATGAGCCTTATGTTCTTCACGCCCAGATCTACAAGTATCTGAGCTCCGATACCGTAATCTCTCAGATCGGCCGCATATCCGAGCTCTTCATTGGCTTCAACAGTATCGAACCCGTTGTCCTGAAGATGATAAGCTTTGAGTTTTGCTCTGAGGCCTATGCCTCTTCCCTCCTGGCGCATATAAATAAGTACGCCCCTTCCTTCGGACGCTATCATTTTCATTGCCGTATGAAGCTGATCTCCGCAGTCGCATCTTGAGCTTGCGAAGACATCACCGGTCAAACATTCGGAATGAACTCTGACAAGAACAGGTTCGTCCGTATTGACATCGCCTTTCACAAGCGCGATATGTTCCTGAGAGTCGGTCTTTGAAATGTAATATTTTATTGTAAACTCACCGTAATCGGTAGGAAGCTTTGCCGCAGTTTCGCATTCAATAAGCTTCTCGCTTCTCCTTCTGTATTCTATCAGATCCTGGATCGTACCGAGTTTCAAACCGTGTTTCTTTGCGAACATAACAAGTTCGGGATAGCGGGCCATCGTTCCGTCTTCGTTCATGATCTCGCAAATAACTCCTGCGGGTTCAAGACCGGCAAGCCGTGAAAGATCGACCGCGGCTTCAGTATGACCGGCTCTGACAAGAACTCCGCCCTCTCTCGCAACAAGCGGGAACATATGGCCCGGCCGTGCGAAATCTGACGATAGAGTTTTCTTATCGATCATGGCCTTAATAGTTTTATATCTGTCGAACGCAGATATACCTGTAGTTGTGCCGTGTTTATAGTCCACTGATATTGTGAAATTCGTATGTTTCGAATCTGTATTCTTATCGGTCATGAATTCAAGGTTTTTTTGTTTAGCAATAGCTTCGGTAACAGGCATGCAGATCAGCCCCCTTGCGTATTTAGTCATGAAATTGACTGTTTCAGGAGTTGTTTTTTCCGCCGCTACAAGCAGATCACCCTCATTTTCCCTATTCTCGTCATCAAGAAGGATTATCATTTTTCCTTCTGAAATATCTTTTATCAGATCTTCGATCCTGCTGAACATATTCTAATATCCCAATTCTGTTAATTTTTCGATTGTAAGTCCGGAATCATCCGTTTTTAAAAAATTCTCGATGTATCTGCCAATAATGTCTGTTTCAATATTTATGTTTCTGCTGTTATTCCATTCGCGGACAGTAGTATTCTTTTCCGTATGAGGTATCACTGCGACCCTGAACGAACCGGGCTTTTTTTCGGCGACTGTCAGGCTTACTCCGTCGAGACACACAGAACCTTTAGCCACGATATATTTCATGACATCAGGATCAGCGCTTATCCAGAATTCTCTGCCCATCTTATTAGCCACGGTCCGGATCACTTCACCTTTTCCGTCAATGTGACCCTGAACAATATGGCCTCCGAGTCTGTCGGAAGGTCTTAGGGCAGGCTCAAGGTTCACATAGTCCCCTTTCTTTAATAAACCGATGTTAGTTCTTGATATAGATTCCCTGACTGACTGAACAGTAAAAAAAGAACCATCAGTCTTTGTTATCGTGAGACAAACTCCGTTAACGGCTACTGAATCATCCGGTTTAGCATCGGAGCAGATTTTTTCAGATCTTATTTCGATCTCGAGTCCGTCGCCTGAAGATCTGATGTTTTTAATTATCCCTATATCTTTAATAATCCCTGTGAACATCAGAACTGATCCTCGTCGTCCTCAAATTCACCTCTGTCCTCTCTTTTAGCCCTTTCGATGATGTTCAGTATAATTCCCGAAAGCACGAAAATTATCATCGCGGGAAATAAAAGCGACATCTTAAGCTTAACGATCAGTACGACTATCACTACTATTGAAAGTATCTTCAGATTCCTTACTGCAAAACTCTCGCCCTTCTTAAAGAGCAGAGGAAACCCGTGATACTGGATCCTTGATATCATAAGATAAGATACAACTAGAGAAGTGGCCGTCAGCCACCTGAAATGTTTTATGCCGCCGTACTGTTCAATTTCGAATAAAACGAACGAGATTATAGTCAGGGCGGATGCCGGGGACGGCAGTCCGCTGAATGCGCCTTTTACGGTCGGATCCACAAGCTCGGCGTTAAATCTTGCCAGTCTGATGCTCGCAAAAAGAAGCGGAAAAAAGGAGAATATCATGCTCAGATGACCGAGATCCTCAAGACCCGGGTATCTGTTTATGTAAACATTTTTGTAAAGCATATACATCATAACTGACGGAGCTGCGCCGAAAGTGATCACATCAGCAAGCGAGTCGAACTCTATACCGAAATCGGAAGTGCTTTTTACAAGCCTTGCGACTTTTCCGTCAAAAGCATCGCAGATCCCGCCGAGGATCACGAAATAACACGCTGTTAGATAATCACCGTGGATCGACATTATGATCGACCAGTAACCGAAGAACATGTTCCCTATCGTAAGTGAATTCGGAAATATTGCCATTTTTTTACTCATCAGAATTCCTTATTGAAAAAATTCGCCCAGAACTGTTTCTCCGGCTTTCACTCTATCGCCGATCTTTACTTTCAGATCGCAGTTGATCGGAAGAATTACGTCCACCCTTGATCCGAATTTGATAAGACCGAGCTTCTGACCCTGTTGAACGTCATCGCCTACATCAGCGTAGCAAACTATTCTTTTTGCGATAAGACCCGCAATCTGTTTTACAGTCACCAGATTATTCCCTGATCTTATACCGATAACTGTCTGTTCGTTATATTCAGAAGCTTTATCGTTCCATGCAGCCATGAATTTACCTTTTTTATAATTCACGTATTCTACTTTCCCTTTTACGGGATACCTGTTTACATGTACATCGAACACGCTCATAAAAATAGAGACGATCTGAGATTCTTCCATCCTGTATTCTTCATCGAGGAAATTTTCGACTTTAATAACTTTCCCGTCAGCCGGAGCGATGATAGCTTTATCGTTCTGGGTTTCCATGTCGATAAATCTGTCGGGATCTCTGAAGAACCAGAAAGAGAACAAAAATACGAATGCTCCGAACGCGAACATAACTATAATAATATACTCGATGAAATGCGGATATATCGCCTGAATGGCGAACAGGACTCCGAGACCGATCAGTATATAAAAAAGCTTCTTGATCACGCTTCCGCTTCCGGCAGCCAGTTTATAGCCCATTTTTATCTCCTTTTTTACTGTTTAAAAGATTCAAGGGTCATTACAAGTTTTTTGTAATCTTCGTTCCTGAATACTACGAATTCGATCGAATCCCCTACTTTATAGTCTTTAAGCTCCAGAAGCGCTTTACCCATGTCCCTGAAGCTGTTGATCTTTATATTATCTACTGCAATTATGATGTCCCCTTTCAAGAATCCGGCTTTCTCGGCAGGTCCTCCCCCGCTTATCTCTTTGACCTCGACTCCGGAAATAAGCTCGCTTTCGCCGCTTTTACCCTTCTTATTTTTTAAGACTGCAGAATTGAAATGATCTGCAAGTTTAAATCCGAAATAGAAATTCCTGTCAATAAAGCCTTTTTCGATCAGGGTTTTTGAAATGTTTATTATCTTGCTTACCGGGATCGCGAACCCTATTCCGATACTGCCGCCTGTTCCCGCCGAATAGATCATCGTGTTCATTCCTATAACTTCGCCTTTCGCATTAACTAAAGGTCCGCCTGAATTCCCGGGATTTATGGATGCGTCTGTCTGGATCATGTTCTCATAGAAATGCTTATCAGCAGTATTAAAACCGAAATTTATCTTGAGACCGGACACTACTCCGACCGTTATAAGCGGATTATTCACGTATTCGAAAAGACCGTAGGGATTTCCGAAAGCTATCACCCACTCTCCCCGCACAACGTTTTTATCGCTGCCGAGTTTCGCATAAGAATGATCTTTAACATCGATCTTCAGAACAGCTATATCGCTTCTTTCGTCAGAACCGATTATTTTCGCCTCATACTGTTTTCCTTCCGTTGAAGTCACTATGATCCGCTGCGCGTCGTTTATGACATGGTCGTTCGTTATTATATAACCGTCCGGAGTATATATAAATCCGCTTCCCATACTCGGCACGACCCTGTTTTCGTACTGAGGCGGGAAGAAATTCGAAAAGAAGGGATCGTTGTCGAAGATAGTGCGTACTTTTTCTTTTTTCAATTTAACTACGTTAATACCGACTACTGAGGGACTGATCTCTTCAACGGCTTTCGTGATCGCGCTTTCCTTTTCTTCGCTTATCTGCTGTGTTACAGTCTTTTCTATCGTTACAGGTTTTTTGTCAAGAATGCCTCTGCTCAATCCGTAATAAAGCATTATGAGCGCTACAAGCAGACCTGTGAGTATTCCCTGTATGAAATATTTGAAACCGTGCATTTCCCCTTAACTTCCATTTGTTTCAATTAATGCGTAAATATAATCTTTTAAGTATATAAAAACAACAATAATATTTAACGCGGACGTTCAGCTTTGTTGTCGAGATAATATCTGTAATCGCCTTCCCAGATGTTTATCTTTCCGTGATCGACCTCAAAGACCCTGTTTATGAGTTCTTTTAAAAAATAACGGTCGTGGCTGACCAGAATAACAGTCCCCTCGTATCTTTTCAGCGCGTCAAGAAGTATCACTCTTGATTTGATATCAAGATGGTTCGTCGGTTCGTCCAGTACCAGACAATTGTGCGGAAGTGAAAGAAGATAAGAAAGTATCAGCCTTGCTTTTTCACCTCCCGAAAGAAGTTTTATTTTTTTATAAACTTCATCTCCTCTGAATAAAAAGGAAGCCAGAAGATTCCTGACTGAAGAATCTGTTAACTGAGGAAGTTTCGCCTGTACTTCTTCAAGAACGGTCGCATCGCCGTCCAGCTGTTCAAGCGTGAACTGTCCGAAATAACCAATCGAGATACTGGGTCCGATCACGACCTCGCCTTCAGTTGCAGGCGTCTGACGGCTTATCACTTTCAGAAAAGTAGATTTTCCCGCGCCGTTAACTCCTACCACAGCGATCTTGTTCTGACGCTCCACCATTGCAGTAAGTCCCGAAAATACGTGCTTGACCTTTCCGTCCGGATAAGTCCAGCTTTTTCCGAGATCCTTTATCGAGATAACATCATTACCTCCTCTGGGGATCTCCGGAAGCTCGATCCTTATTTCATAATCTTCCGGTACAAGCTCGACCCGCTCTATCTTTTCGATCTTTTTCACCCTGGACTGAACCTGTGCCGCATGGCTGGCTCTGGCTTTGAACCGGGCTATAAAATCCTCCTCCTTTTTCAACATGCTCTGCTGGCGGGAAAACTCAGCGGCGTTATTTCTTAGAAGAATGGCTTTTTCTCTTTCATAAAAGTCATAATCACCTGAAAAAGTAGTCACTTTGCCGTTCGAAATCTCTATTATCTTTTTTACTATTCTGTTCATGAACTCTCTGTCGTGCGTAGTGAGTAGAAAAGCCCCTTTAAACTTTAATAGCCACTCCTCGAGCCAGATTATGGTTTCCATGTCAAGATAATTCGTCGGTTCATCCATGAGGATCAGATCAGGATCGAGAATAAGAACTTTTGCAAGCGCGATACGCATTTTCCAGCCGCCGGAAAAATATTCTACCGGTTTATCATGGTCTTCAGGGAATATACCGAGCCCTGTAAGTATCTCCTGTGCATTAGTCTCAATTTCGTAACCTCCCAGCGCTTCGAACTCGGCCTGATCCTCACCCATTTTTTCAAGTACTGAATTCATGTCGTCAGTACTTATGGAAGGATCTTCAAGCTTTGTGTGATACTGATGTAGTTTATGAGATAAAATGCTGATCTTTTCATTTCCGGCGATCACTTCTTCGAGAGCGGTTCTTCCCGACATTTCATCCACGCTCTGAGAAAAATAAGCGATCCTGGTATTATTCTGGATGATTATTGATCCTTCATCCGGCTTTAATTCTCCAGTGATCAGCCTGAAGAAAGTAGTTTTTCCCGTTCCGTTCGGTCCGACGAGTCCGATCTTTTCTCCCTGATATATCTGAAAACAGGCGTTCGTGTATAAAGGAACTCCACCCATTGTCTTTGTTACGTTCGATACGCTTATCATTTTTCTCCCTGCTTGTTTTTCAGGCCCCGCAAATTTAATAAATAATTTTGGTATTTCATAAACTTTTTATTTAAATTTACGGCAAATTAAAAGGAGTCGAAAAATGGATCAGGCTTTTAAAGCTCAAGTTCTCGAAGGAATACCGGATAAACTCCCGGAACCCAAACCTTATGATGTATCAGTTAATCATGCGCCGAAAAGAAAAGATATTCTGACAAAAGAGGAAAAGAAACTTGCTCTGAAGAACGCTCTCAGATATTTTGATAAAAAACATCATAAAACCCTTGCTCCTGAATTCCTGGAAGAGCTGAATACTTACGGCAGAATATATATGTACAGACTGAGACCTGATTATAATATATACGCAAGATCGATAGATCAGTTCCCGCACAGATCAGTACAGGCGGCCGCTATAATGCTCATGCTTTCGAACAATCTGGATCACGCTGTCGCTCAGCATCCGCACGAGCTAATTACTTACGGCGGTAACGGAGCGGTTTTTCAGAACTGGGCACAATACAGGCTGACAATGAAATATCTTGCAGAAATGACAGATGAGCAGACCCTGGTTATGTATTCAGGACACCCTATGGGTCTCTTTCCTTCCCACAAAGACGCGCCGAGGGTTGTCGTTACCAACGGCATGGTCATTCCGAATTATTCCAAACCCGACCACTGGGAAAAATTCAACGCGCTCGGAGTTTCGCAGTACGGTCAGATGACGGCAGGATCATATATGTACATCGGCCCGCAGGGTATCGTTCACGGAACAACGATAACTGTACTTAACGCGGGAAGAATGATAGATAAAAACGGTCTGGGAGGAAAATTGTTCGTATCTTCAGGACTCGGGGGTATGAGCGGGGCACAGGCAAAAGCGGCTGTTATTGCAGGAGCTATAGGCGTGATCGCTGAGATCAATCCGAAAGCAGTTCAGACCAGACATTCTCAGGGCTGGGTTGATGAAGTATATGAAGATCTTGATAAACTTCTTAAAAGAATTGAAAAAGCAAAAAAGAATAAGGAAGCAGTTTCGATCGCATATCAGGGCAACATTGTTGACCTCTGGGAAAAGTTCACAGAAAAAAACATAAAGGTCGAGCTGGGTTCCGATCAGACATCCCTGCATAATCCGTGGGCAGGCGGATATTATCCTGCCGGACTTTCTTTTGAGCAGTCCAACAAAATGATGGCGTCAGATCCTGATAATTTTAAAAAGAAAGTTCAGGAAAGCCTCAGAAGACAGGTCGCTGCGATAAACAAGCTCACCGCAAAAGGAATGTATTTCTTCGATTACGGTAACGCGTTCCTGCTTGAATCTTCAAGGGCAGGCGCGGATGTTATGAAAAAAGACGGCACATTCAGATATCCTTCATACGTTCAGGATATAATGGGGCCGATGTGTTTCGATTACGGTTTCGGACCTTTCAGATGGGTATGCACATCTTCTAAACCTGAAGATCTCGATAAGACTGATAAAATAGCAATGAATGTTCTTGAAAAGATCGCGAAAACGTCGCCTGCTGAAATTACTCAGCAGATGAATGATAATATAAGATGGATTAAGGAAGCTAAAAAGAATAAGATGGTCGTAGGTTCTCAGGCAAGGATACTTTACGCGGATGCTGAGGGCAGGATGAAGATCGCAAAAGCCTTCAATGACGCTATTAAAAAGGGCGATATTTCTGCTCCGGTAGTGCTTGGAAGAGATCATCATGATGTGTCCGGTACTGATTCACCTTACAGAGAAACTTCAAATATTTATGACGGCTCGCAGTTCACGGCCGATATGGCTATTCAGAACGTTATAGGAGACTCGTTCAGAGGAGCGACCTGGGTTTCGATCCATAACGGCGGCGGAGTAGGATGGGGCGAAGTTATAAACGGCGGATTCGGAATGGTTCTGGACGGTTCAAAAGATGCCGAAAAAAGGTTGAAATCCATGCTTTTCTGGGATGTCAACAACGGAATCTCGAGAAGAAGCTGGGCGAGAAACGAAGGAGCAGTATTCGCGATTAAAAGGGCCATGAAGGAAAATCCTTCACTTAAGGTCACTATACCGAATTTCGCTGACGACAGCCTGATTTCAAAACTCGTTAAATAAATTCACGTTATAAATAAAAAAAGCGGTTGTAAAGCCGCTTTTTTTATTTAAGTAATTTCTAGTACTCCAAAAACCCTTTTAGAGCTTCCTTCATCCAGAAATGATCTTCAACTCCAGATGTTTCACGGGCAGAATGCATCGCCAGCATCGCATTACCGACATCAACAGTACGTACACCGAGATTGGAAGCTATCATTGAACCTATTGTTCCTCCACCTCTCACATCTGCCCTGTTGACAAATTTCTGATAAGGTATCTTTCTTTCGTTACATATCATTTCAAAAACCGCGGATGATTCGGCGGTCGTTGCATAATTCGTATTCGCATTTATTTTGATGACCGGTCCTTTATTCATGTAAACTTTATTCATGCTGTCAAACTTTCCGGCGTAGTTCGGGTGAAATGCGTGAGCTCCGTCCGCGCTGATATAATAAGACCGTGCAACAGATCTTAGCAGATCCTCCCTGCTGAAATTTACAAGCCTTTCAAGAAAATCCTCACTGAACGATGATTTTCCGCCGTTAGTCGTCGATGAACCCACTTCCTCATTATCGTAAAGCGCTATAACCAGGGTCGCGTCTGATGGTTCTGCTTCGAGAAATGCTTCAAGAGACGCATGAACCATTGCCTTATTATCTAGTCCGCGGTTCATGATGAACTCGTTTCCGATGCCGCAAATCTCTCCTTTCTGATAAGGATACAACTCAAGATCATAATTTAGGATATCGGATGTTTTTATCTTGAGCTTACCGGCAATCATTTCTATGATGAATTCATCGTTTACAGACTTGTCGGTCAATCCGACTACAGGCACAAGATGTTCCTGCGGATTCAATTTGAACGATTCGTTAACATCTCTGTTGTAATGTATCGCTAGCTGCGGGATCAAAAGTATCGGTTTTTCCATATCAACGAGTCTGATCTCATAGGTTTTACCTTTTTTTACTACGACTTTACCCGCCAGAGAAAGCTCTCTGTCGACCCAGCTCGGAAATATCGGACCGCCGTAAACTTCGGTCGTAAGCTGAATATATCCGTCTTTTGTAAAAACCGCTTTAGGTTTCAGCTTGAATGAAGGCGAGTCGGTATGAGAACCGATTATTCTGAATCCTGAATCCTTCGGGGATTTTTTTCCGCATATTCCGGCGATCAGAGCAGATTCGTGCTTGATCACATAAAATTTATCGCCTTTTTTTAATTTCCATGAATCCGTTTCGTAAAGTCTTGAAAAACCGTTAGCGATCAGCTTTTTCTCTACTTCTGCCACACAGTGCGAAGGGGTTTTAGAAGCGTCAATGAACTGGTTAAGATCCAAAGCAAGTTTCAGCATTTCTTTTTTACTCATCTGTCAGCCTTTTTATTTTAATATTAACATTTTTCTTGATACGACCGAGCCGTCATCTTTCTTAAAAGAGTAATTATAAATCCCTGAAGATAACCCTTCAGCTTTGAATTCCATAGTGTGTCTGCCTTTATTGTAGAATCTGCTCTCTCCGCTGTTAACAACTTTGCCGCTGCAATCCGTAATAATTAGTTTTAGATTAGAATCTTCAGCGACTGTAAAATCGATTGTAGTAGAAGGATTGAAAGGATTCGGATAGTTCTGTTCAAGCGTGATCTTTAGAGGTATTCTCATATCCTCCCCGCCGATCCCCAAGCATGAAACCAGTTTTACATTCACTTCAGTCGCTTCTCTGAAAGCTCCCGTTTCGTCAGTTACGATTATATTTTCTATCGTCTGGGGGTTGTAATTCTCTGCCGAAACTGTCATCGTATATGTACCGGACTTAAGGATTCTGTAATAATCGCCAATGTCCGGGTCTGTGAAATACTGCTTGCTGATCCCTGCGATCTCAATTGTAGCGTTTAAAGGTTCCCCAGTAACTGAATCAGTCACAGTCCCGAAAATACCCTTATGAGCTGCTGACAGATACCACATCATAGCCTCCCTGTTGTCTGCCCAGAATCCGGGAATAGCTGAATAAGCAGGCCATTTCGTGTTGCTTATCTCGAGGGTAATATCGAGACAATTGTGATATCTGTAATTCCAGTCCTGCATACCTCCGTCTATGGTGTACCAGACGCAGCCGTTAGTTATTCCGTCTGTAAAAGAACCGTTAAACATCGGCGAGTTCCTGACTGAATAATTATATGCCATCCATGTTACGTGCGGATCGTCCGGGCAGGCGGCGTATGAGTAGTTAGGCACTCCGAAATCCTTGTCGTAGAGATAGTTCGCCACTAAAGCACCGCCGTGATAGTTCGTTGAGAGAACGAAATTGTGCTCTTTAGTCCATTTGATGATAGCATCTATCTCTGGCAGCACCGCTGCGTTTACGCTGTCCGCATCGTAATATGTTCCTTCGGGAAAATTCCTGTTGAGATCATAACCGTTGGCGTTATATCTTGAATTGTTTGCCATTCCGTCCGGATTCATTAAAGGCATTATATAAAGTTCAGTATTATCAACTAAGAATCTCATCGTATCGTTCTCAGCCGCATAGCCTTTTAAAATATTCTCTATAAGGAGCATCTCCATTTCCATGCCTGTAACTTCATCACCGTGCATCGTTGATATCAGCTTGACTTCGGGTTCGGCTTCTTCAACTTCAACACTGTCGGTTATCTTAAGCGCCCACATCGGTCTTCCCTGAACCGATGTCCCGATCTGAAGCCTTTTACATATTGACGGGTGTCTGTTCTGCCAGATAAGCATCGAATCTCCGATAGCCTCATTGTACCTGTAGCCTGCTTTTGAAATGATTAGAGGCTTCCATTCGGTCTTATAACCGGAATTCGCTATTTCGCTAAACTGATCTTCGTTAACGTACACAGTGATTTTCCCGTTGAGCACTGCACCGTTTGGTCCCAGGCTCGATCTGTCGATATCTATGCCTCGGGAAGAAAGAAAGCTCAGATCCTTATCTGAACTTATATATACTTCGGCATATTCATATTTTACAGCTTCAGCGTAAACAAGCGCTGCTGAAAACAGAAACCACAGTAATATACTTTTCATTAGTTTCTCCTATAACTGTCTGAGCGAATCGACGAAGACAGTTTTTGAATTTGTTTTTTCATCTCTTTTCTTGATGATCTTTGCCGGAACGCCTGCTGCGACCATATCATCCGGTACATCTGAAGTAACCACCGATCCCGCGGCTATTACAGCGTTGTTTCCTATACTAACGCCTTCCAGAACTACAGCGTTTGCGCCTATCATCACATTATCTCCTATTGTTACAGGCTGAGCTGAAGGAGGCTCGATAACTCCGGCAAGAACAGCTCCCGCTCCGATATGGCAGTGTTTTCCGATTAACACGCGCCCGCCTACAACAACATTCATGTCTATCATCGTGTTGTCACCGATCACTGCACCGAGATTGATAACAGCTCCCATCATAATTACGCAGTTTCTTCCTATCTCAGCTGTATCTCTGATTATAGCTCCGGGTTCGATCCTGCAGTTGAGATTTTTTGTGTCAAGAAGCGGGATCGCTGAATTACGCCTGTCGCTTTTTATATGATGATCGTAAATCTTCTTTTTGTTCTGGTCAAGCATCTGCTTTACAATATCCCAGTCGCCGAAAACAGTCCCGAATTCTTCGTTTCCGAAGAACTTAAGGTCTTTGAAATCTATCTCTTTCATATCCCCCCTGATCATCACTTCGACCGGAGTGGTTTTCTTCGATTTTGATATCATATCTATTAGTGCCTGTGTATCCATAAATTTTTCCCGTCCGAATTAAACATCTGAATATGCTATTTTTTTTGCATTTTAGCAATTCTAAAATTTATATAAAAAGAAAAAGCGCAAAATTGCGCTTTTTCAGTAATCGGTCAGCTTGAATATTATTTCAATTCAACCTGGTAGGGCATCATCATAAATATAGTTTCATCCGAAGAAAGCAGATCGTAGATTTCGCTGTTTTTGAGTTTGTCCAGCATTTCAATATCCAGCTTGTCGGCGAAAACATTCAATGCTATGTCTCCGAATGAGAATTCGCTGAATTTCGTATATATTTTAACTGAATTATTATGCTCAAGATCGACTTTTACTTTTTCCGCAGCGTATTTTACAGCATCGTTAAGATCGCCGATCTCATCGATCAGTCCGATCTCGAGAGCATCTTCTCCTGCCCATACTCTGCCTTCTGCTATCTTATCAATCTCATCAAATGATTTTTTTCTGGCATCGGCTACTTTTTCCACAAATCCTTTGTAGAACGAATCAATGTGCATCTGCATAAAATCCGTTTCATCCTGATTAAGATCCTCATACCACGACTGAACCGCGAATTTGTTCTTTCTGATCTTCTGAGTATTTATGCCGACTTTGCCTAGAAGTCCGTCAACAGAAGGAACTAGACCGAACACTCCAATCGATCCGGTCAGAGTGGTTTTATCCGCGAAAATCCTGTCTCCGTAGCAGGATATCCAGTAACCGCCTGAAGCCGCCATGCTGCCCATCGATATGATTACCGGTTTTTTATTTTCTTCCTGAGCCAGTTTAAGTTCGGTCAGTATAAGATCCGAAGCGAGTCCGCTTCCTCCGCCCGAGTCGACTCTGAAAACGATAGCTTTAACGTTTTTATCCTTTCTTGCTTTTCTGATAAGCTCGGCTGTAGTATCGCTTCCCATTCTTTCGCCCGATAAAAATCCCCCGCCCGAGCTTTTGCCTGTCATAATTGAACCGGTAGCGTAAACAATAGCAACCTGACGGTCTAACATGGCTGACCACTGCGAATCTTCGGTTTTTAGCTCGAAATACAGTTTTGAGCTTACGATCTTAGCTTTATCATTCTCGTCTTTGCGTACTGCTTTTTCCAGCTTATCTTCGATTATCAGTTCGTCAACCATTTTATTTTCCAGTGCCGTCTTCCCTGTATAAAACGGTACTCTGTTCATAAGATCATTCAGCTGTTCAACGGTCATCTTCCTACCTGATGATACGCAGGCTTTCATATGATCGTCTATACGTGTAATAAATTTATCAATCTGCTCTAGGTTTTCAGCACTGGCCTGTTCCTGCGTGAAAGGCTCAACTGCGCTTTTGAATTTACCGTGCCTGATCGCCTGCATTTTAACACCGAGCTTGTCAAGAATACCCTTGAAGAACATCAGCTCTGCACCCATTCCCTCAAATGCGAGTTCGCCTTCCGGATACATATAGATCTTATCCGATACTGACAGAATATAGAATCCGGACTGCGAAGCTGTAACGAAGTAAGAGTAGATCCTTTTGCCGGAATTTTTAAAATCAACAAGCGCGTTCCTCAGCTCTTCTCTTTGCGCGAATGTCATTTTATAATTTTTGCTTTTAATGAGTATCGCAGCTACCTCTTTATCGTCCTTGAGTTTATTGATCTGCCCTATAAGCTCACGTGCGCTCTTACCTCTTCCTCCGAAGATCCTGCTCAGGAAATTTTTCGATGTCTCTTCCTTATATTCTCCTTCGAGTTCGATCTCGATTATCTTGGAATTTTTGAGTTTGAAAAAAGACGGCGGAGCTATATCTCCGAATTCAATAAAATTGAGATAACTGTCTGAATCCTCGTATTTAAACCCTCTTGTTCCCGCAGTAGTATTATTCAGCGAAAGCGAGAATCCGAATTCATAAACAGGATCGAAGTCGTCATTGTTCATCCGGGCAGTATAACCGCCGTTTAGATTTATACCTTTTATGATCTCCGTTGATGCGCCTATAGTATAATACGAATCTTCAATATTATCTTTATCGAAAGAAATATCGCCTTCGACAGTTAGCTTATTGTCACCGAAAGGTCTGATTGCCAGTCCGATATTCGAATTTACGGGTAGTGTATTACTTTCCCAGATGTTTTTCACATTACCGGCAATAGAAAAGTACTTCAGCGGCCTTATGGTTAGTGAAAGATCAAGCTCCGGGTTAAGAATACTTCCTGAAAACCATCTTATAGCGCTTCCCGTATAATAACCAGGGATCACTTCAGAACCGGTCGCAAAAACATAGGATTCAAGATCATCCCTGTCTTTGAAATATGAAAAGCCTATTGTGCCGAGATTTATACCTAATCCTAAACCTTTTTCCACATCACCGTCGTACTCATCGAAAATGAACAGTCTTGCTCCGGGTTCATACCCTAATAGAGACGGGTTCAGGAACATTTTTAATCCGCTCTGTTCCGAAGCCATCCCTCTGAATCCGGTCGTCTGACAGAATAGAGATGCGGCAAGGATTAGAAGGGCTGCTATTGTTTTTTTCATAAATATCTCCGAATTAATTTTATTACTTAGACCCGCGTATTTAAAAAAGTTGTCATTTGATCTTATTGTTCGTTATCACTCTTACAGCCGAGCTGTTTTCTATCATTACTGATTCATTACATTTGCTTGAACTGTAAATATCGCCGTCAAGTTCGAAAATACAATTCTTCTTCGGATAGATAATATATTTATTTTTTTTCATACTGCTGTAAAACCTGGGATCAGCAAATGTGAGAGCTGCACGCGCCGGAATATCTATTATACTTCCTCTTTCGATAAAAAAGAACTGAAGCCCAGCTTCCTGATTGTTCTTTTTAAGGAATCTGAATTTTGACATATAAACTTTTGTATTGATGAAAAATCCGGCGAATATTATTCTTTCCTTTGTTTCTCTCTCTAAAAGTATGCGGCAGAATTTATACGAAGGGAACAGCCTTATCGTATCATAAAAATACCCCGCAAGGGAATTGGTTTTTCTGTTGGATAGTATATGGGACGTAAATCCGAAGCTGCAGTTGAAAAAAGCCCGTTCGCCGTTGATAGTAGCATATCTGATCTTTTCGGTTTTAGCTTCTTTGATTATTTGAACAGCTTTCTTAAATCCTTTTTTCAGATTAAGAGAACCGATCATGTTGTTTCCCGTACCTACCGGGATCACACCGAGCAGTACCTTTTTCTGAAGTCCTTTGTCGTGAACGAACTGAAGGCAGGCGTTTACAGTCCCGTCGCCTCCGACCGCACAGATCGTATCGTTCCTTCTGATCTTCTTATGGTCCAGATCAATGAGGACTTTATTGTCCGTTAAAACCGTATTTATGAATTCATAGTTGCCAAATTGCTGATCGAGCTCTGATTTAAGCTCGGTGATCTTTTTAGCCGAATAGTTTCCGGAATATTTATTAACAACAAGATATAGCATTCAGGAAATATAAACAACATTGTGTTCTTATGAAATAAAAAAAGGGAAGGCTGACCTTCCCTTTCAATACTTTGTGCATGAAAACGGTTATTTTTTCTTTGCAGAAAGAATTCTGTACATGCCGGTTCCGCATTTTGCGCAAACACCTTTAAGAGCCGGTCTTCCGTTTTTCATTTTTACTTCTTTAGCGTTTTTGAATTCGCTTTTTGCTCTGCATTTTACGCAGTAACCTGTTAGTTTTTTTTCTGCCATTTTTCTCTCCTTTTTTTTGTTTTTGTTTGTTGTTTCCTCACAACTTAGCCTTGATAAGAACAATTTATATACTGCGTATACGTTTGTCAAGAGAAAAATTCACTTTTTTTTTGTGCGAGAATTATGCTTATAACGTCCCTTTATCAGTGTTTTTTTTTTTAATATTTCTTAATTTAGCTACAAAAAATGCCTGATTTCCATTTTTTAACATAAACAGTTTATCGACAATCCTTTCACAAAAAAAATAAAATATTTTTCAGAAAACATTTTTTTTGTTAACAAATTGTTAATAACTTTTTTAAAAAATCATTTGTCCGATATTGCATTTTCCGTCGTGTCTGAAATGAAAAAATATTTGATGTTTTACTTCAAATTATTTTCTTGAAAAAAGAAATATCAAACACTATATTTAATGCCCGCGCTTAATTCATTAATTAATATAATAAGAACATTAAGCCGAAAAGCGCGTATAAACACGCTGAAAGGAGAAAATTATGGGAAAGAAGAAAATACTGATAATCACTACCGGAGGTACAATATCCATGAAAGCCGGATCTGACGGTGTGGTTCCTTCGCTTACCGGTAATGAGATAGTTAAACTTCTGCCTGAAATTGATAATTATGCCGATATTAGTCTTTTTGAGTTCAGCAACATTCCCAGCCCTATGATGACACCTCAGAAAATGTTCGAACTTTCAAGACTGGTCTCAGAACGAATTGATCATTTTGACGGAGTTGTAATTACACACGGGACAGATACTATAGAAGAAACTTCATATCTGCTCTTCCTTACCCTGCAGACCAAAAAGCCGGTGATCTTTACGGCGGCAATGAGATCGAACGAAGAAACCGGACTTGATGGTCCGCGAAATCTTTTCAACGCAATCAGGGTAGCTGCAAGCGATAAAAGCTACGACCGCGGCGTAATGCTTGCTGTTAACGACGAGATATTCAGCGTGAGAGAAGTTTATAAATCATCAACAAGCAAGATCAATGCTTTCGACGCGCCGAATTACGGAATGCTTGGCATGATCGACGTTGACGATATAATTTATTACAGAAAATCTGAATTCAGATATAAATTTAAGACTGAACGGATCGAAACTAATGTCGACCTGATAAAGATGTGCGCGGGAATAAGTCGCAAGTTCATAGATTATTCGGTAAATACCGGCGTAAAAGGAATAATAATAGAAGCTTTCGGCAGAGGGAACGTCAATCCGGAAATGAAAGCCGGGATAGTTGAGGCGATAAAGAAAGGAATACCTGTAGTAATAACTTCCAGAGTGCCCAACGGAAGAGTACTGGGAATATACGGTTACGAAGGCGGAGCAAAACAACTCGAAGACAATGGAGCAATAATGGGATATGATCTGAACAGCGAAAAAGCGAGACTTAAGCTCATGGTTCTGCTCGGACTCGGCAAAACTGTTGACGAAATAAGAGAAATCTTTAAAGAAGACAGAGGCTAATCTTAAAATGCGGGATATTTTCAACAGCAGAATATTTATCAGGTTATCTCTGATCCTTTACATGATCGTAATCTTCACTTTATCATCGCTTACATTCAAAGATACCGGCAGTGGATTTATGCTTAATGACAAGCTGATACATTTCACAGAATATGCTATACTGGGTTTTCTACTGATGAAGTATTTCAGCATAAACAGATTCAAAGACATTAATATATCCTCTTTCCTGACCTTTATAACAGGAGCATTATATGCTGCCTCGGATGAGATACATCAGGGCTTTGTGGGATATTTTGGAACGGGCATATTCGGCGGTTTAAGAGATCCCGATCCTCTCGATTTTTTGGCTGACGTTGCGGGTATATCTTTTATTATCCTTATATTTCTACTCATGCACAGAAGAATGCTTTTAAAAACAAACTTGCAGGAATAAAATGATCACAAATGAAAAAAAAGTCACTCGATTTACAGGAGCTGCAGTTCTGCTTCTTAGCCTTGTGGTTTATCTTATGACAGTGGCAGACACCACGTCTTTCTGGGACTGCGGAGAATTCATAACTACTTCGTACATCCTCGGCATACCTCACCCGCCCGGAGCGCCTTTTTATCTGATGCTGGGCAGACTTTTTTCCATGATGCCCTTCGGAGATGATATCGGATACCGCGTAAATCTCATTTCGGTATTCTCGAGCGCGGTTACAGTACTATTGCTATATCTTATCAGCGCAAGGCTGATAAGGAACTGGCGCGGCGCTGCTATAGACAACTATGATCTGTTCATTATTCATGCAAGCTCAGCTATAGGAGCACTGACTTTTGCCTTCACTTACACGTTCTGGTTCAACGCCGTTGAAGCGGAAGTATATGCACTAAGCATGTTCTTTACCGCAATAATAATATGGCTTACACTGGTCTGGACCGAAAAACATAATGAACCGGACTCTGCAAAATACCTACTTATTATGATGCTTCTGGTAGGACTCGGAACAGGAGTACATCTCTTGAACATTCTGACACTGCCTGTAGCTGTTTTTATTATGTGGTACTACGACAGAAGAACAGCCATGATCGTGGGCGCGGGAGTATTTATTTCTATTCTTGTTCTTTTCGCGGTTCCTTTAGACTGGAAGATCTATTCCCTTTTCATATTTTTTATACTGATAATTATATTCCGGAGAATGGAGAACAATGAAGATATTTCGCTCGTGTTCATAATGCCTCTCCTTCTTATACTCGGATATTCGACCTATCTGATGATCTTTCTAAGAGCTGGTCTTAATCCCCCTATTAACGAGAACGATCCTTCCAACTGGACAAGAATGCTCGCCTATCTTAACCGCGAGCAGTACGGTGATGAAGAGCAGCTTAAGAACGCTGTGACGCTCTTCTTCGGAAACCCTAACAGAAAGTATCTTGAATCGCTCGAAAAGATCGGAGCTGTTGCAGGCTCATCGGACGATCCGTGGAAAGGTCACTGGGCATTTTTCTGGAAATACCAGATAGTCGATATGTATATCAGATATTTCAACTGGCAGTTCATTGGAATGAATATAAATAAGATAAACTCCGTTGTAACTCTCGACGGTCTTTACGCGGTACCTTTTCTTGCGGGATTATGGGGAGCGCTTCATCACTTTTTCAAAGACTGGAAAAAGGCTGCAGCGCTTATGGCTCTGTTCGTTATAATGAGCCTCGGACTTGTGATATACCAGAATCAGGATTTTATGCAGCCGAGAGAAAGGGATTATTTTTATGTGGGCTCGTTCTTTATTTTTTCAATATGGATAGGGTTCGGTGTAGCTTCAATACTCGAAACTCTAAAAGAGAACCGCATATATGCAAAGCTGATAATGCCCGTCGCTATCATAGCGCTTATAATCCCTGTAATGGAACTTAAGGCTAATTATTTTATAACTGACAGAACTGGGAACTTCGTAGCTTGGGATTATTCAAAAAATATTCTCGAAAGCTGTGACGAGAACGGGATCCTTTTCACTAACGGCGACAACGACACTTTCCCCGTCTGGTATCTTCAGGAAGTGGAAGGCATTAGAAAAGATGTCCAGGTAGTAAATCTTTCTCTTCTGAACACCGGCTGGTATATAAAGCAACTCAAAGAGAAAATGCCTGATTATATCAGATATACCGATCAGCAGATAGCAGAATATTTCGATCAGCATTTGATGACTTCCGAAGGATTTATGAGAAGATACTGGCCTCAAGAAAGATCTCTTCAGCTGTCTGCGAAAGATAATAAAGGCATTATCGAATGGAAGCTCGGACCGACAATGAAGATCCCGGTTCAAAATAAAGCTGAAGGATTTCTTAAGATACAGGACCAGATGGTTCTCGAGATTGTGGCTTACAACGCTCAAATGAACTGGAAAAGACCTGTTTATTTCGCAGTAACGGTTGGCAGTTCGAATTTTATTGGTCTTGACGAATGGATGCGTATGGACGGTCTCTGTTTTAGAGTAGTAGATTACAAAGCAGATAAAGGGATCGAACCGCCGGTGGTTTATGACAGAATTCTTGGCAGATATCTGACCGCATACAGAAATCTTAATGATCCGGGCATATTCTATGACGACAACATCCAGAGGCTGGTACAGAATTACAGAAGCGCGTTTTTACAGCTTGCTCTGTATTACGACGAACTGGAGGTCAATCCCGAATCAGAAGCGAACGATCCGGCACTGGATTTTATGAAAAACTATACGTTCGATGAATTCAACGACTTTTCGATCAATGATAAAAAGAAGTACCTTCTATTAAAGATGGAAGAATTTATACCCGCGAAAGTCATTCCGATCACAAATGAGATGGTAGTTGCTGAACTGGCAGGTATGTACGCCGACATAAACGAAACGGAAAAGGGATTGGAACTTTTGAAATCTATTGATATAAAATCCATGTCACTAAATAAAAAACTCAGATTCCTGCTGCATTCATCTTCAAGAGGATATAAGGAATACGGAAGTTCGATCCTGTTTCAGATATTAACCGAAATCGAAGCTCTTCCTGAATCACGCTCTAAATACGAGAAATACCTTGAAATGTACGCGGGTTTCTCAAAGTTGAACGAACCGGAAATGAAACAGCTGATATTCGAAAAAACAGTTGTAAAATTGGCTTCGGTTCAGAATATAGAACTTCGAAACTCTATGTTCAAGGAATTCGCGGTTCTTTGCTATCAGAGCGGGGACAAACAGAATTCGGTAACTGCTCTGAATAAATACATCGAGATCAACCGTACAGATCTTGAGGCTGTAGACCTTCTGTGCCAGATCCATACTATGTCCGCTGACTACGATAAAGCTCTCGAAATGGTAAATGTCTTCCTTTCGATAAAACCCGGTGATGAAGAATACACTGCTATGAAAGCTGAACTTGAAATGAAAAAAGCCGGAGCCGGACTTAGCGTTGAAAAGTAAGATCTCAAAATATGTCAAGATCGCGGTATCTGTAATTCTGATCTTTTACCTGTTTTATTATCTTGTCGATTTCAGAAGCCTGATTTCGATCGTATATAACGTTAAAATTGGTTATATCGGACTGTCGGTCGTTTTTTTCATCATGTCCGTAGCGGCGGCAGCATACAGATGGGAATATGTCATCAGGATCCAGAATAAGAAAATGCCTTTTGCGGACAGCTTCAGAGAATATTTCATCGGTATGTTCTTCAATAATTTTCTGCCCGGCTCGATTGGCGGTGATGTTGTAAGGATAGTCGGGGCAGCGAAAGTAATAAATTCAAAGGAAGTAGCGCTTTCATCCGTTTTCGTAGAAAGAGTCATAGGGCTGATATCGCTTCTTACGATCGGTATTATGGGATTTATGTTCCTGGGGATCGAATCAGGACCGGGATACATGAGCATAAGTCTCATACTTCTTACTACTCTAATACTAATTCTTGCTGCGGTTCTTAATCCGAGATCGAATGAAGCGGTCTGCGGCTTGATCTCAGATTATCTGCCTGCAAAGATCGGAGAGACAGTCACAGGATATTTAAAAGATTTCTCAGGTTATTCATCATCGTTTTTAAAACTTTTCTATGTATTTCTGATTTCATTCGGATTTAAAATATTCGACGGTTTCTTCGTTTATTTCGTTCTGAAAAGCGTTGGAATAGAGCTTACATATGCTCACGCAGTCGCACTGTTCTCTATTATTAATGTAATCAAAATGATCCCCGTATCTTTTAACGGACTTGGGTTGAGTGCTGTTTCGTGGGTTTTTATACTCAAAAGTTTCGGAATAAGTGAAAACCTTGCAGCTTCAGTCGATTTTTTAACAGTATCGATTTCGCTCATTATCAGCGGTTACGGCGGATTTTTATATTTTATCGGACCTAAAAAAGAAAAAGGGCCGGATTGATCCGGCCTTAAATTTTATATGAACGCTTTATCTGATTTCCACCGAACCTATCATATTCTTATTCTGAAGAAGATGGATGAGCTCGTTCCTGTCAACAGCTTTGTCCAGTGCCTCCTCAATTGAAATAGTTCCATCTTTGATAAGCTCCATGAACGATTCGTTCATAAGTTTCTGGCCCTGCTGCTTGCCTACCTCCATGATCGAAGGTATCTGGAAATTTTTGCATTCTCTTATAAGGTTCGATACAGCGGAAGTAACTACAAGAGTTTCGTAAACTGCGACCCTTCCCCCCTCCTGCTTTTTACAAAGCATCTGAGACACTACACCGACCAGGGAATCAGCTAACATCGCTCTTATCTGATTCTGCTGATTGGATGGGAACTGGTCTATTATCCTGTCTACCGTTCCGACAGCAGTATTTGTATGCAGTGTACCGAAAACTAGATGTCCGGTTTCCGCCATTTCTATCGCTATGCTGATCGTTTCAAGATCCCTCATCTCGCCGACAAGGATAACGTCCGGGTCTTCCCTCAACGCTGCCCTGAGGGCTCTTTTAAATGACTGGGTGTGAACGCCGACCTCCCTCTGATTTATCAGACAGGACTGGTTCTTATGCACGAACTCTACAGGGTCCTCGATCGTAATTATGTGCTTTCTGTAAGTTCTGTTAACGTAATCCATAAGCGCGGCGAGAGTTGTTGATTTTCCGGAACCTGTAGGCCCTGTTACAAGAATAAGCCCCTTGGGAAGATCGCACAGTTCTATGATCTTGGGCGGTATCTTTAATACTTCAGGCGGTAGGATCTTGAAAGGGATCTGTCTGAAAACGGCTCCTACGCCTCTGTGATCCCTGAATATATTCGCCCTGAACCTGCATAAACCCTCTATCTCATAGGCATAGTCAGAATCATTTGTAGTCTTAAATTCATCTATATTCTTTTTCGGTGTAACGTAATTAATTATCGGCCACATATCGTCTTCCGTTACTTCGGGAAAATCATCAAGCTCGATCATATCTCCGTCCAGTCTGAGCATAGGCTTTGTGCCTGTACAGATGTGAAGGTCAGATGCTTTATTTTCTATCATATATCTCAAAAGATCGTCGATATTTATACCTCCGCCCTGCTGTTCGGTCTGCAGTCTACCTGCTCCTGCGACTTCGTTCGATCCTGCAGAACTGCTTTTAGCCTGAGGAGATGCACTTTGTGCGGATGCTTTTGCCTGAGCCGCCGGCTGTTTCCCGGAATCGAAAACTATCGAATTAAGAGTACGTCCGACTTTAACCGCCTTTCCTTCGAAATTAAAGCTTGATGAGTCTCCGAAAAAATCGTCGCATTCAGATTTCATCGCATCCAGTTCATTCTCGCTCAGCGGAGCCTGAGTAAGTATCTTTTTCTGACCGTTTATGACAAGATATATGGGTTCGCCTATGTTAAGAACGACTTTCTCGGCTTCTTTCGCGATCATCATTTTTAAAAGTTTTTCTATGTTGCTCATAATACTTCCACCTTATTGATTTTATTCTTGTTAATATACACTTTGTGATTATTTCTCAAAAAAGTAAGAAAAAGCCTTTCGCTGTTTAAAAAATCCACAGCTCTCGATCTGTTGCCCGGAAGCTCTTCATGTATCTTAAATTCCATTTTCTCTCCGGTAATGAACTGAATGCATAAGTCTTCTTTCTGCATCTGGGTTTCATCCTGATCGGTTTCAGTCACATAAAATATAGAATCAACGTTGAGTATCGCGAAAGTTTCCTGGCCGTTAGGTATCATGGCGGGAATGAATTTCGATCTGTCGTTTAGCACTTCAAGAACTGTTTCCTCACCGGAATGATAGGCTGAAAATTTGTTTAGAAAAAGGATCATTTTCGTGATCTTAATTATTCCGCCGTCCTTGAATGCGATCTCTACTTCTTTTCTTAATTTCGGTATATTCAGTTCTTCCATATACGCTCCGATTTTTATTTTTTAAAGCTTTCGATGAGTTTTTTGTAGTATGCGAACCCTGCAGCCATCGCTTTTTCGTCAGGATTATACGCCTTGTTATGAAGACCGAAATTCATGTTTGTATCGTTTCCTGCGCCGAGCCAGGCTATCGCTCCAGGAACAGCTTCAAGCATAAACCCGAAGTCCTCTCCGGTCATTTTCTTTTCGCATTCTGTCACTTTTATGTTCTTACCGAAATCCGTGCTGCTGATCCTGTCTGCGATATCCGGATTGTTTAGAGCAGGTATGTATTCTGAATGGATTATCAGTTTCGATTTAAGTCCGAAAGCTATCGAGACCGAACTGCACATGTCTTTGAGCTTATTTTTTATGACTGAAAGGTCATCCTTATAATACGATCTGGCGGTTCCTTTTATTACAGCCTGTGAAGGCAGAATGTTTGCAGCTTCACCCGCATGGATCATTCCTATAGAAAGCAGATTTTCGTGTACCGGATCTAAAAATCTGGGTTCGATAGTATTTAAAAGAGTCACAAGCTGTGCTGCGGCTGTTATCAGGTCGCTGTTCTGATGCGGTACCGCCGCATGGCCTCCTTTACCTTCGAGAATGATCTCGAACTCGATGGTACCGGCGAACATTTTTCCGTTATTAAGCGCTATCACACCTACAGGGAATTCGTTCGTATTATGCAGAGCGTATATCTCTTTAACTTTGAACTTGCTGAACAAGCCCTCCTTTACCATAAGCTCGCCGCCCCCGAATCCTTCTTCGGCTGGCTGAAAAATCAGAAGGATATTTTTTTCGGGGCGGGTTTTCCCTATCCACTCCGCAAGTGTGAGAAGCATGCTCATGTGTAGATCGTGGCCGCAGGCATGCATGAATCCGTCATTTACAGACGAGAATTCCAGTCCTGTTTCTTCTTTTATCTTTAATGCGTCGATGTCGGTCCTGAAGGCAATATAATCACCTGACCCGCCGGTATATGATGCTATAATGCCTGTTTTAGCCATAAGCTGTACATTAAAACATCCCGCTTTATAAAGGCAGTCTTTTAAATACTCGCCCGTTTGAAATTCATTAAATGCTGTTTCCGGAATTCTGTGAAGATTTCTTCTGTGTTCTAAAAGCTTTTCAAAATACTTATCGGTCATTTCAGCTCCCGGTTTATACTGTCATCTCAATATAATTTTATCTTTCAGTCAATTCAAGAAGATAATTTGATTTTATTAAAAACATTGTTAAAAATAACCAGTAACATTGAAGGTTATCTTATTAATCAACCCTCCGTACTCGGTGTCTGAACTGCTGCCGATATAGATATTTGAATTTATCCTGATGCTGAGATTTTCATGAAATGAATATTCAAGCTCAGGAACGGTTACGCACGATCCGTCGTCAAGATTGGCTAGCGTTATCAGAGAGACCTTATAATAACGCAGGAAAGGATACATAAAAACGGCTGAGAAATAATTTCTTGACAATCCTGACATTAATCCTCCTGTCAGCCTTGTGAAAGCTTTAAGATCAAAATCATTATCCCGTTCGCCGAGCCCGTTATAATAATATTCGCCAAGCAGATAAAGCCCGTTTTTAAAAGTGTAATCCATACCCGCGCAGATCTGAACATATGCCGAATCCGTATCGGACATTTCCATACCGGTGTATCTGGGATTAGATAAAGCCGCCTCGCCGAAAATACCAATTTCGTTTATTATCTCGCCGGCAAAATCCGCTCCGACCTGAATTCGTTCGGGAAGATCGAGCACAGATCCGTCGTCAGATCTATCCCTTATAGCTGAAAACGAATATTCGAATCTGTCGATGGATGATTTAGCCCTTAATCCGTATCTCATGTGATTGAAATCGCTTCCCGGAGCCGCGATAATATTGACAGAAGAATTTTCGCCGTAAAAGAATTCGACCGATGAAGCCAGCACACCTATCTTCGGACCATCAGGATTAGAAGGATCCTTAATGTTCCAGATGTCTGTAGGATTGAACGCGTATCCTGTTCCCCAGGCTATCTGCTGTTTGCCGAATGTGAGATCCGCTCTGTCGAAATAAAGCCTTATAAGCGCTCTGTCCATTACTATTGTTTCTTTCGGATAGAATGACGAATAGGACAAATGATCAAAATAGCCTGATGAATATATTTCAAGCAGCTTAAACAGCAGTTCCCGCTCATCAGCCGTAAGATCGTCAAGAACAGGCGCGATACCGTCTATAGTTTCCTGATAATATCTGTCGATTATCCGATCGTAAATACTGCCTTCTTTGAAGCCGGAGAAAGGGTCTAGCGGTTCCATATTAAAATAATACAGCAGATGAGCTTCAACACGCCCCCTGTCGGGAATATCGTAGTCACCTTCCAGCCTGAATAAAGCGTTTGCTGACGTTATTTCATCTTCAGATAAAAAACATGACATTTTTGACTCGAGATAACCGCCGAGTTTAATATTCTGATCCTGCGCTTCAATGCTCAAAACAAAGATCAAAAGCGGTATGAACAATATTCTCTTCATTATCTTTTCAGCCCCCTCTCAGTGAACATTTCCTCAGGAAGTTCTATATCGAACATGATATCTTTGGTTTTAACTACCGTTCTGGAATTCTTCTGAACGTTCTTCATCTCTATCTCTCCGGCAGTCCAGTATTTTCCCGTTTTTTTAACATTTTTGACTTCAAGCATTTTCCACAGCCTTCCTGTTTCATCGAAGAATTCACCGGCAAAAGTATAATAATCCGTTTTATCTATCCAAAGTGTAAATCTGCTGTAAACCGCATCTTTCTGCTTTGCCGAGAATGATATTCTGAAGCACTCCCTGCCCGATCTTTTTTCTTCTCCTTCAAGCTTATAGCTGTAATCCTTTCTGTAATCCGACATCGACATGTCCTGATACGAAAAATCAGAATTATTGGCTGACTGTTTTTTCTGATGCGCCGCGATCTTCCTGACCCTGTTCGTCCTGTTCGAGTAGAACCAGATGTCATCTCCGTTATTGAGCATCAGTATCTTCATACCTTTGACCTTTTTAGGCTCAATATATTCCAGAAGCACTTTTTCATCGCCGTTCTGCGAATAAGCTTTCATTTCGGATACCCTTAATGATCCGCCAGGGTTATATACTTCTTCAATATTAAATGACACTGAAGTTCTGAAATTTTCATTTTCTTCATTTCGGTCAAGGATTTCATCTGCAGTAAAAGGATAACAGACCGCTGTCAAATAAAGGATCATTAAGAACACTTTCATAGTCTGTCTCCGTATTTGATCTTATCCTTAAGCGAAATTATTGCAGGAAGCAGAAAAGCCGAAGTGATGAAACATGTCATCACGCCAATCGCAAGAACCGTACCCATGCTTGCAAGACCTCTGTGATCCGAGAATGCGATAGACCCGAATCCTATGACAGTCGTTAATGATGTCAAAAGAACAGCTTTACCCGTGAATCGTGTGACTTTATCAATTGAGTGTCTGCCTTCTATCAGGTACCTGTGAAGCATGTGCACTCCATCATCAATTCCGATCCCGATTATAATCGGCATAGCCATAAAATTATTAATGTTCAGCTTCATTCCGAAGAGAAACATAATGCCGAGCATCCAGATAAGACCGAGAACGAGAGGTATTACAGCTATTGCCGTATATTTTACCGACCTGAAATCGATCAAAAGAAGAACGACGATGATAAGTAATCCCCACAGCACAGCCTCTTTTCCCTTAGTTTTTATTAGATCGACAAAGATCATTGTCAGAACAGGCATTCCGGTAATATTTTTATCGATCTCTCCTGTACGGTCAAGAAAGTTCCTGAGATTGTTTTCCTCCCATATATTAGATGAGGGATAGACCGAAACGAGCATACTGCCTGTTTTTTCGTTCATGTATCTCGATCTTATATTCTCAGGGATATTTTCAAAAGTGACAAAAGCCGTATCTGTAATTTGCATAAGAACATTTCTAAGCTCGGTCACATAAGCTTCCTGAAACCCCATGACAACAGTTTCTTTATCGTTTGTTTTTTCGAATTTGCTCATTATTTTAAGTATTCTGCTGTCTTCGTCCCTTCTGCCCGCGATCTCATCGGCTTTTACCGTAAGTTTATTATTCTCGCCCGAATTAGCAACTGCGATCTCGCCTATCTCAACTATGTTATCATGAAGCCTGTGAAGTTCATATAAGATTTTTTCTGATGTTCCGGAACTGTACGACCCGGGACTAAACGCTCCCATTTCATTGCGGAAATCAATAAGAACCGATTTGTTTTTATTCTGCTCTTCTTCAGGCGCAAAATATTCTGTTACGGCATCGATCCTTCCGATGAGTTCTGTCCTGTCAGCCAGTTCTTTCAGTTTTTCGACTTTATGCCTTACACTGTCAACATCTCTGCTTAAGAACATAGCAAAATCCGGTGATATGCCGTATTTTTCTATTATCATGTTCTGCGCATCTATTGCCGGAAGGCCTTCAGGCTCAAGCTTCGTAAGATCATATTCATACTTTATATTGTACATTCCGTATAAAGAAAAAAATGTAATGATAACGCTGATCACAATTACAGAAACGATATAGAGACGGTTCTTTGATAGACTGCCGATCTTTTCCATAAACCTGAACTGCATAAGATCTCCGATCCGCACAAATATCCTGTTATTGAAGACTTTTTTTAACCGCTTCAATTGTAAACGCCCGGATTTTCGTTCAGAACTTACCAGAAGCGCGGGAAAAAGAACGAACATAAGAATGGCAGCCAGAATTATTGATATACCCATAGCAAAACCCATATCGGAGAACGCCCTGAATCCGATCGTTACAAGAATAAAAAACACTGCAGAGGTAGTAATTGCGCCGGTAAGTACTCCGTTCCCGACTTTAAGATACATAGTGTGTACAGCCTGTTCGCAGTTCTCTCCATGATCTCTGGCGTCTTTGTATCCAGTCAGGAAATGTATAGCGTAATCTATTCCAAGCCCGACAAGCATCACGCCGAACGCTGCGGACATCGTATTAAGATCGCCAAGTGTCAAAGTCAGAACGCCTGCAGAAATGACAAGAGAGGCAGAAAGAGTTATGATCGAACTTAATGGATTTCTCCATGACCTGAAAGAAGCTATCATTATGAATGCTACTATAATAAGCGCTATCATGGTAGAACTCCATGCGTCATTAAGTACAGCGTCCTGCTCCTGCTGTGCCAGAACCGGGGTTCCTGCGATGCTGAACTGAAGATCAGGATATATCTCCGATATTTTTTCTATCCTCCGGCTTATCTCCCTGCTCATTATGATTATATTGTCGAAATCATCCGTACTTACGTTCGGAGTTATCTCGACGAGAAGCATAGATCTGTCAGGAGAAAAAAAGTATTCGTCGCCGATCACAAGCCGTTTTACAGAATCTCGCGCTTCGACAGTATCTTTAATGTCAATATAACGTCCGAAAGAATCTGCGAAACTGAAGATATTATGAAGTCCCGCTATGGCTTTCGCTTCCTTATCAATTGAATTCAGCCTGTACGCGTCTCCGATGTATTCACTCTCGAAAACATCGTTAATGTTCTGGAGTATTTCTGCAAAACCTGCATCTTTGAACATTTTTGAGAAATTTTTCAGATCCGGGTTCTTCTGAATTATTCCGCCGTGCCTGAGCGCAAATTCCGTATCGAGCTTCAGATCTATTCTTTTGATATAATTTAAAGTATCGTACCTTACCCCTTCGACGGGAAATTCGCCACTGAAGATCTTCCATCTCTGAATTATACCTAAGTCCTGATCGGGAAACGGTTTAATATTCTGAACGAACGAAAGGTCGTCAGCTATATATTCGGCGGCTTCGATCATCCTTTTTTCGTCCTTTTCGTGACTGCCTACTGCTACCATGACTACCGCGTCCGATGTAAAATCTTTGATAATAGAATTGAACGATTCGACCTGAGGGATATCCTGCGGCATCATATCCGCGAGCTGATTTTTTATCCCGAGCCTGAACGACAGGATCAGCGAAACGAGAGTTATCAGCGATATTATCAGAATCACTGTTCTGTTCCCCTTTATTACAAGCCCGGCTATAAAATTATAGATTTTCTCTCTCATAAAAAAACCGCGCTGTTCCTATAATAAGATCCTGAGAACTTCATCCCACGATTCAGCCGTATGATCGGCCGTTGTGGAATCTTTATCGTCCGGCCTGAATCCGGTAAACAGGATCGTCCCCATTCCGGCATCGGACGCACCCCTAATATCTTTCAATTCCCTGTCACCCACATGGATCATTTCGGATAAAGCGGTTCTTGATATCTCCGATGCTTTCTGGAAAGCTCTTATGTCAGGCTTCGAGAAACCGGTCTCATCGGAGAACACTCCTTCTGTTATATATTTCATCAGCCCGTGCTTTTCAAGGGCTTTCCTCAACTCGCGACCCGGCTCGAAACCGGTATCCGATATGATTACCAGCCTGTATTTTTCAGCCAGCTTAATTATAGCCTCACCCACTTCTCTTCTCAAAACAAAGTATTTTTCCGTGATAAGCTGTTCGTTATATCTCACAAGTTCGTCAAAATGCTTTTTATCGAATTCGTAGCCGATTATCTTTTCTATGAATCTGAAAGACTCGGGTGTCGTAGGCGTTCTGAATTCGTTATGCCACAGGTTTTCGAAATTCTCGTATATCGATCTCATAAGCATTATAGAAGTCTCATATCCAATGTCGTATTTTCTGAAGATATCTGACGCATGGGCAACGCGTTCCATGAAAATCTCGTCCGTCATTGGATAGAACGCAAGCGTATCCCAGAAGTCCAGCGTTACGGTTTTATAATCCATTCATCTTCCCGCCGTTATTTGATTTTAAATATATATTAAAAAATTATTACTATCAAGTAATACAAATTGCTTGCAGAAAAAAATGATTTTAAATAAATTATCGGCAATTAAACTGGCGGACTTATGAAAGATACAATATTCCACGTCGGCATTGACCTGCACGGCACCCTGATCGACAATAAAGAGTTTATTACCCAAGGATCTCACGATGCTTTGAGAAATATTATATCTTCCAGACCGGAAAACATCAGACTTTACCTTTGCACAGGCAATGACCTCCCGTTCGTAAAAAGAAAGCTCGGCGACCTGGCGGATCTTTTTTCGGGAGCTGTACTCGAAACGGGCTGCGTGATCTCAAACGATATGCTGAAAGAGGAGATAATAGTTCCACAGAACATCGTCGCTCAGATAAAGATCCTTGAAAATACGCTTATCGACTGCGATTATCCCGAAGTGTATAAATTCGCGAGAAGGTTATCCACGATCAGCATGTTCACAAAATACGAATCGTCCCTCGAAGATTTTTATCAGAAGATAAAGAACGATCTCCAGTATCTCGATTATGCAAGAGTAACAAGATCAAGCGTTGCCGTGGACATCATCCCCTCAAAGCACGACAAATACAACGGGCTTGAATATTTCGGCAAGCACACTGATGTTTTCATAGCTGTCGCTGATTCTTTGAACGACATCGAAATGCTGAAGAAAGCCGATATTTCATATATGCCTGCGAATGCCGATCCGTTTACGGTCGAACGGCTCGCTAAATTCAAGCATAAAAAACCGCTTTCATCAGAACTTGATTCAAAAAGCCTTTATATAAGTGAAAAGCCTGTGACATTCGGCGTGATTGAAATTCTTGAAAATATATTTAAAAATTACGGTTCTTTCTGATATTTTGATCTTTCGTAAATAAGATTCGCGGCCTCGAGATCGATCCTTTTTTCGCTTAAATAAACGTTCATCCGGTCTTGTAGCTGTTTTTTTATTCTCTCCGACAGAGCTTCTTGTTTAAATACCGATCCGTGAAGCATAACGCAGGGGGAACTATTGCCGATAAGCTCGGAACAATTAATTATTAGATAAACAAGCTCATATGCCCCTTTTGCGATTATTTTCTCTGCCAGCGGGCATCCCTGTTCCGCAGCTTTAAAAACGAGCTCAGAAGCCGAAGAGATAATCATTTTTGAATTATTCTTGTAGATCAGGTCCAGAAGCTCGCCTGGCTGAGATATGCTGAAATGCTTAAACACCAGTTCTTCAAGAACTGATTTCTCGTTATAGTGGAATCTTGAATACAAAGCTGCTCTAACGGCTTCTTTACCGAACCAGTATCCGCTCCCGAGATCATCAATGAGATATCCGAAACCTCCGGTCCTGAATATTTTTCCGTCTTTATCTTTTCCGTAACAGATGCTGCCGGTTCCTGAGATCAGAAGCAGACCCGAGCCGTTCGGAAAATATACTTCAAGAGCAAGAAGCGCATCGGACAAAATTATCAGGCTTCCGGCGGTTATGTCGCGGCCCAGCAGTGATCTTTTAACAGTTGATCTGAACCTGTCCTCGTGATCGTTAGAAGAAATCCCGGCGAATCCTGACATAATCTCAAGAACGGCTTTTTCCCTTGTCTGCTGTTTTATTATCCCCGTAAGTGATTTTATCACCGCGTTAACGGTTTCTTCGAATTCTTTCCCGTTCAGAAGATTTGAAGGCCCGAAAGTATCAGAAAACACAAGTCTGCCCTCATCATCAAGCATAGAAACGGCTGTTTTCGTCCCTCCGCCGTCCATGCCTATAAAATATTTATTCATATTTTTTTACTTTCTCTATTAATAGCCATAATTCCGGGTTAATCTTTTAAATAACCGCTGATATAATCGATCTTCTGCATAATGAGCATGATCCCTTTTCTTTCCGGCATCGTGTCTATCACGTTGTTGACTTTACGTATCGCGTCGTTCGCCAGGTCTGAAGGAACTACAACAAATATAAGTTTATGGAATTTTGAGGTAGCGTCCACCCACATCTTTCCGAAAAGTGTTTTTTTCATAAAATTCTTCGCGTCGTAACCGTCGTAAACGGAAATATCGCGGTCTTTTATAACTGATAGAATATCCATGATCTCATTGAATTTCTTTTCATCCTGACAAAAAATATTTAACAGAGCATATTCTTCTTTTTGTTTTTTATCCTTGGATGTCGGAAGCGCGTATTTCAGAAATTTTTCCCTTATAGCTACTGAATTAAGCTGTGAAGAAATATCCTCGAGGGCTCCCGGCTGCCTGAGTACTCCTGATACTTCCGAGAGATATCTGATGTGCTGGTTTTTCTTCTTTTCCGGTGCTATTATGAAAACAACGAATTTCACAGGTTTCTGATCCATTGAATCGAAATCAGCGCCGTCCGTGTAAAGAATCATTCCGATTACAAAATCCTCGATCCCCGAAAGCGCGCAGTGAGGTATCGCGATGTGATTACCGAATCCCGTTGTCCCGAGCTCTTCCCTTTCTCTCAGCTTCCTCTCGATCTCGTGCTTTGTATGAGCATCCGTTCCGATCCTGTTATAAACCATTTCAGCAATGTTATCAAGCACTTCGTCCTTTGTAAAATGACCGAATTTGATCTCTATCATCTCAGGAAGAATATATTCGGATATGTCCATTTTTACTCCGACTTTATTTCATCACTGAAATCTAATCAAATAAGGAGAGTTCTACAAGAAAATTCAGCAATATATTATTGTGGATTCAATGTTAAACCGCTTATATTTCCGAATAAAATCAGGACCGTTCTATGAAACTGCTTCTAGCTACGCACAACAGACACAAGATCAAAGAGATAAAGGACGCACTCAAACATTCAAATTTAAAAATATTGTCCCTTGATGATTTTCCCGATATGCCGGAAGTGATCGAAGACGGTGAAACACTTGAGCAGAATTCTTTTAAAAAGGCGAAAGAGATATTCGAACATTCGGGAATAACGACTCTGGCTGATGATACCGGACTTGAGGTAGATTATCTGAACGGAGAGCCCGGAGTATATTCCGCACGCTGGGCGGGTGAAGGCTGTACTTTTGCGGATAACAACAGAAAAATGCTAAAGAAACTTGAGGGTGTTCCTTATGATAAAAGAATAGCCAAATTCAAATGCGTGATCACCCTTTACGCGAAAAATGTTCTTAAAATATCGGTCGGGGAATTAAAAGGCCATATAATTGAAGAATCCAAAGGTACTGACGGTTTCGGCTATGATCCTATTTTTGTGCCTGAGGGATATAATATCACACTTGCTGAAATGTCAATTGAAGATAAGAATAAGATAAGCCACCGAGGATTAGCTGTCAAAAAGATGGCTGAAATTATTATGGAAATGAAAAAGGCGGACTGAACCGCCTTTTTTCTTTAATACCATCCGTTGTTATACAGCCTTTCGTGATCTTCCTGAGTAAGTACTTTAGGCTTGATCACTCTCGGCGGAATATAAGGATTGGCCGCCTTCCACTCAGCTTCCCTTTTCTTTTTCAGAAATCCGTCTGCCACGTTCGGGAAAAGCTCAATAAGTAATTCTTCCTTATAATTCAAAGCCAGTTTCATGTCGCCGAAATCTTTTAACACAGGATTAGGCTGTTTTTTGTATTTGCTGGTGTCGTACGGTATTTCTTCGGGCGTACCGCAGATCTTTTTTCTGAATTCGGGATCTACCGGCCATGGGGTTTTTCCGTACTGGCCCTGAACGAGATTTACGAACTGATTTGTGACTGTCGTATATGGCGCTTTACCATTAAGTTCGTCAAGCGCAAGATTTACTGCCTGTGTCCCGACTATCTGACTTGTCGGAGTAACAAGCGGCGGACATCCGGAATCGAGCCTGCATTCAGGAACAAGCTCAAGCGCTCTGTTCATGATATGGTCCAGCTTGAGCTGTTTAAGCTGTGCGACCATGTTCGTGTACATTCCGCCGGGGATTTCTGCGTTCTTGACCTTTTCGTCAGGAGCCGGAAAATTAAAATGCGCAGTTATTTCTTGTGTGCATGTCAGAAGTTCGTCCACTTTCTCATTTTTTGCTGCTGCTATCGCTTTATCGAAAAGCGAATCTATTTCCGGTTCGAGTTTGTAATCTGAAATGTTAAAGTCTATCGGGAATTTTTTAGTCGTATCGAATTCAGCAAGCTCGTGCCTGATCTTTATAAGTTCCTCATCTATCAGTTCGACCTGATTTCTGTCTACTCCGGTCTCGATACCGAGTTTGTCGCAGAATATCTGAACAAGCTCGAAAGCGGGAGCGGCAGGTCCTCCTGCGAATGAATACAGAACAGTATCGACTATGTCAACGCCGTTTACTATAGCCATAAGAACCGAAGCAAGTCCAAATCCGGGTGTATCGTGCGTATGAAGGTTTATAGGCACTTTTACGTTCGCTTTCAGGCTTCTGATGAGTTCGCCTGTCATTTTTGGATGTATCAGACCCGCCATATCTTTAATGGTAATTATTTCCGCACCCTCTTTTTCGAGCTGAACGGCTTTGTCAGTAAAATATTTCACGTTGAAAATATCGGTCGGCAGCTTTTTGCCTCTAATGAAAGCGCGGAATTTTTCTTTGAACGTAAATTTCGGATCTACCGTAAAACATACGGCACAGTCGGGTATTCCCCCGTATTTTTTCGCGAATTTTATAGATGATGTCATGTTATTTATATCGTTCAGAGCGTCGAATATCCTGATAATGTCGAGTCCGGACTCTATGGAATTTTTAAAAAAACCCTCGATAACTTCGTCAGGATAGGGAGCGTAACCGAAAAGGTTCCTTCCTCTCGATAAAGAAGTCAGTTTTGATCCGGCACCTATTCCCTTTTTGATCTTTTCCAGTCTGTCCCATGGATTCTCATTCAGATAACGCATTATTGAATCTGGAACGGCTCCGCCCCAGACCTCGCAGGCGTAAAAACCGGCTTTAGCATACAACGGAAGCACCCTGTCGACATGAGCCTGGCTCATTCTCGTCGCCAGCTGTGACTGCTGTCCGTCCCTCAAAGTCAGATCTCGTATTTTCAGCTTTTTCATTTAATTCCTTCAGTCTTTATTATTTTAGTGACCAAATTTATTTAATTTAACATCATAAAGCAATGATATTATCCATATTTTTTTTTGTTTTTTTCTAAAAATTGCTTATCTTACATATATGAAAATACTCATTTTTGACAATTACGATTCTTTTACGCATAATCTTAAAGCTTTGATCCGAAAAGCTGTTAAGGATGCCGATATTACTATCAAAAGGAACCGCGACCTTTCTGCTCTAGATGAGGAATTCGATGTTCTTGTAATTTCACCGGGTCCGATGACTTGGAAAGAAACCGGTCTTCTAACAGACCTTTTTGAAAAAACTGTTATACCCGAGAAGAAGCCTGTGCTCGGTATATGTCTCGGAATGCAGTTCATCGCGGGATATTTCGGTTATGAGATTACAGCCTGCAAGAAACCTCTCCACGGATCTGCGGTGAATGTTATGCATAATTCCGATCCTTTGTTTAATAACATACCCGAAAGCTTTACAGCCGCACGTTACAATTCTCTCGGTCTCGAATTTGCCGAAGATATGGAAGACGGTCCGTTAGAAATGATCGCTTTCGAAGAAGGCTCGGGATCGGTAATGGCCGCAAAACACGTGCTTTTCCCGATAGCCGGATTCCAGTATCATCCAGAAAGCTTTCTTACAGAATACGGCGAAACCCTTATTAAAAATTTTATGGAAATTTATGCGCATAACAAATAAAAATATAAGTGAAATAAAGATCGCGTGGAATCTGGAGCTTCTATTCTCGATCGCAGACAGATTCTCAGGTGTCTGCCTTTTTACATCCGCCGATGATAATAACCGGGGAAGGAATATTGTCTGCATAAATCCTGTCATAAAAATGGATTCGCCGGAAAAAGTCGATACAGTTCTAAAAGAAAATTCTGATATGAGTTCTGAATTTCCTCTTGTAGCGGGATATATTTCATACGATTATAAAGACAAACTCGAGGAACCGGGTCTGTATTCCGATAAACACGATCACATGTTTCCCGAATTCAGATTTGCCGTTTATGAATACTATATTATTGCTGAAAATTCAAATAAAGACAGCCTGAAGCTTATCACACTTGAATTCGATTCTTCTCATATCAAAGCGGACCCTGACACTTTCTTTTCCCGCACGGTAGAGACAGAACATCGGGAACCTGTTACGAAATACTCCGACACTTCTCTTGACAAGCTGCATTTCGAACAGGGTGTGAGGAGTATAAAGAACTACATAAAATCCGGCGATATTTATCAGGTCAACCTGACGAGAAAAATTTCAGGAACAACGAATATCGAACCTCTTGATCTGGCTTTAAGACTGAAAGACTCGAACTTTATTGAATTCGGCGTATTCGCAAATATAGACGGAAAATATATTATTTCGACTTCGCCGGAAAGGTTCTTTCAAATTAGAGAGGGAATTCTCACTTCGGAACCGATAAAGGGTACTATAAGGAGATCTTCTGATACGAAAAGAGATGATTTGAACTTGTCCAATCTTATGAAAAGCAGAAAAAACATGGCCGAACTCGCGATGATCGTTGATCTTTTGAGGAACGATATGAATAAGGTCTGTTCTGAAGTGAAAGTGACGGGATTTCCGCTTTCTATGAAGCTTAAGAACGTCTACCATCTTTATGCAGGGATAGAAGGAAAACTGAATACGGATTCGTTCACCGACATAATTTCAGCTCTTTTCCCCGGAGGTTCGATCACCGGCTGTCCGAAGATCAGAGCCTGCCAGATAATCGAAGAACTGGAGCCTGAAGGTAGAGGGCCTTATACCGGCAATTACGGATACATCTGCTTCAACGGAGACATGGATTTCAACATTATGATCAGAACTCTTCTTTATGATAAAGGGAAAATATCTTTCAGCGTGGGAGGAGGTATAACTCTTTTATCCAACCCGGAAGAGGAATTCGAAGAAACGATCCACAAAGCAAAGAACATTTATGACGCTTCGTGCATGGAGGAGATCTGGGAAGAAAGGTACTGCTTGACAGGCAGATAAAATTTATTGATAATATAATGATCAAACCTGACTCGCCGGCATTAAATTACGGCTGCGGTCTTTTTGAAACAGTACTTTTTGACAAAGGCAGTATCTTTTTTTTAAAAGACCATCTTAAAAGATTGAAAAACTCCTGCGCGGAATTAAAATTACCTGTACCGGAATCTGAATGGGCATTAGAAGAATCGATCGCAGACCTGATAAGCCAGAACGGCTTGACTGATAAAACCGCCAGAATAAAAATAATGTTCGCTCCGCTTTTTGAAAAAACAGTATGGAATATGCTTGTTTCAGCAGCTGAATACAATAGAGACATTTCGCCGGTAAGGGGAAGTATAAGTCAGTCAATTCGAGACAGCGCTTTTTACAAACATAAAACTCTATCATACATGCAGAATTATCTATCTATAGCCGGAAGAAATGACGAAGAGATACTTTTTGCGAACTTTCAGAATAACATAATAGAAGGTTCAAGGTCGAATATTTTATGCGTGAAAGATAATGCACTTTATTATTGTGATCAGGCGGAGAACTATCTTTATGGCATCATGCAAAAACATATCATCGCAGATCATAAAAAACTCGGTTTCAATAATTGTGAAACCGTAAAGGTCGGATTCAGTAAGGAATTCTTAGAAGACTGTACTGGCGCTATAATGGTAAACAGTCTTGTTATAGCAAGGGATTATTCTTCACTCAGCTTAGAGAAAAAAGAAATAAAGTTTATACCTTCAGACACGGGAGAAAGGATCAGAAATTTCTATCTTAAATAAAAAAGCCCGGACATCCGGGCTTTTTACAAATTACATTTTGATCTTATATTTTGTTTTTATTGAGTCAAGAACGAAAACAGCTCTATCCTTTTCAGCTGTTAGAGCAGTGATCTGAGTCGTCATTGCGTCTTTTTCCTGCGTCAGAGTCTGTATCTGTGTTTGCAAATTAGCAAGATCAGCTTTTAATGTAGCTGCTTCAGCCTGCAATTTGTTGAGTTCCTCTTTTGAGCAGCTTACCAGAAGCATCGCTCCGATAGCCATCACGACCAACATTTTTTTCATTTTACCCTCCGTAAATTGTTAATGTTTATGTCATCTGTAAATTACGAAATATTTGCCGATTGTCAAGTGCAATAATCTTTTTGTTTTACCTGATCATTTTAAATTTTCAGCTATTATTTCAGAATAAATTATTATATATTCCGTTTACTTTAAAATAGTAAATTAACAAGTACCGGAGAAAACATGAAAGGAACTTTTAACAGAAAATTATTATTAAGTATATTTATCGCTGGTATATCAGCTTTGACTTTGTCCTGTTCTGAAAATATTGACAATCAGAGACATAAACAGGCATTAGCCGTAATAACCGAGAAAATTATGATCGAGCCGATACAGGAAATTAAGGAATTGTCCGGAAGCATTTCTCCGGAATACAGATTTACAGCGTCATCAAAGCTTTCAGGCAAGATCGTAAGCATTAAGAAGAATATTGGGGATGCTGTTATAGCAGGTGATCTGATCGCTCTTCTTGACGACAGCGAATACAGACAGGATCTGATCGAAGCCGAAGCCGGTCTCGAGATCGCGAAAGCCAATCAGTCCGACGCGGAATCGCAGCTAATAATCGCAAAACAGGATTTTGAAACTGCCAGATCCCTGAAAGAAAAGAAATTTTCTTCGGATCTTGACTTCGCGAAAGCCGAAACGGCCTATACCGCATCCGAGAACAGAGTAAAAAATGCCAAAGCCCAGGTGATGCAGAAAGAAGCATCATTGAGATCTGCGAAAATAAACCTCGAATACACAAGGATAACTTCTCCAAAGAAAGGAATTATAGCTGAAAGGTTTACCGATGAAGGGAACAATCTGTCCCAGAACTCGCCGGTAGCGACCGTTGTCGGAATTGAAAAGGTTATCGTAAAAACGTCACTGACTGAAGATGTTTACCCAAAGGTCAAGATTGGCCAGAATGCCGAGATCACGGTTGACGCATATAAAGGTAAGAAATTCACGGGAGTTATAAAAAGATTGGCTCCGGCATTTGACGAGCAGACGAGAACCGCAGCTGCCGAGATAGAAATACAAAACAATGACAGATTTCTAAAACCCGGAATGTTCTGCAGTATTAGTTTGATAATAAGCAAAAAAGTATCCGCACGAACCATTCCGTTTACCGCTCTTGTGAATTTTAAGGGAACTGAAGGCGTGTTCCTTACAGATAAAAATAATTCCGAAGTTATATTCGTTCCCGTCGAAACAGGAATAAGAAATACGACAAAGATCGAAATAGTTTCGCCGGTGATAGAAGGGGAAGTTGTAACGCTCGGTCAGCATCTTTTAAGCGACGGTTCGAAGATAATGACTGAAAGGTCAGGCAGCAGCGGTAAAAAAGAAACGGAGAAAAGCAGATGAGCCTGGGCAGCAGATCCGTCAACAGGCCTGTACTCACGCTTGTTGTTTATACGATAATAATAATACTCGGTATAGTTTCTTTATCCAGGCTTTCGATCGATCTGATGCCTGAGATCACTTATCCGACGATAACGGTTTTTTCAAACTACGGCAACGTGGGGCCTCAGGAGATCGAGGAAATGGTCACAAGACCAATAGAAGAAGCTCTTTCGGCAGTTTCGGGCGTGGAAACGATCACGTCTTCATCAGGCGAGGGCGAAAGCAGGATCAGGGTATCTTTCGCGTGGGGAACGGATCTGGATGTAGCTGCGAACGACATAAGAGACCGGCTCGACAGGGTGATAGGCAGACTTCCTGACGATATGGAGAAACCGACCATAAGGAAGTTCGACACATCTTCAGCCCCCGTCATGATGATAGGCGTATCCTCGGACCTTAACCCGATCGAATTAAGAAAGATCATTGACGATCAGATAAAATACAGGCTTGAAAGAGTACCCGGAGTAGCTTCGGCAGACATCAGGGGCGGACTCAACAGAGAGATCCATGTCGAATTTGAATCTTCAAAGCTTAAAGCATACGGAATATCTATTGACGATATAATAACAAGTCTCAAGAATGATAACCAGAACATTCCGGCGGGAGATTTCGAGAAAGGTACTTCGACCGTGCTGATAAGAACGCTGGCGGAATACTCATCGGTCGAGGATATAAAAAACACTGTCGTAAAATCTGTTAACGGCACCCAGCTTAAGCTGAAAGATGTTGCAGAAGTATCGGATTCCTGGGAGGAAGCGGATCAGATCATCAGGATAAACGGAACTCCGGGCGTGACCGTCTCGATCTCAAAACAGTCCGGGGCGAATACTGTTCAGGTAGTAGAAAAGGTAAATGAAGAGATCACGATAATAAATAAGGATTTTTCCCAGCTTAAACTTTTAGCTTTATTCGATTCGGCAAAATTTATAAAGCAGTCCATTAACAGCATCAGCGTTTCGGCTATATGGGGCGGTTTTCTGGCTGTTCTGATCCTGTTCCTTTTTTTGAGGAACGCAGCGAGTACACTAATTATAGCTACAGCTATACCCGTTTCCATAATAGCAACTTTCGGTCTTATGTATTTCGGCGGATTCACTTTGAATACTATCACTTTCGGCGGGCTGGCTCTCGGTATAGGAATGCTTCTAGACAGCTCTATAGTAGTTCTTGAAAACATTTACAGACATAGAGAGAGCGGCGCGTTATTAAAGAAAGCCGCTATCGAAGGAGCTGACGAAGTCTGGTCAGCTATTTTGTCAAGCACTCTTACGACTGTTGTAGTCTTCTTTCCCGTCATATTCATCAGGGGAATGTCCGGAATTATATTTAAGCAGATGGCTTATGTTGTCGGCTTCGCGCTTTTATGCTCACTCTTCGTTGCGCTGACTCTTATACCTATGCTTTCATCGAAATTTCTTCACACGGAAAAGGAATCTTCATTAAAAGAACGTTCTTTAAAGAAAAGGATATACGAAGCCAGCGGGAGAACGTTCAGCATTATTGAGGACAAATACAGAAAATTTCTGAAACGCGCACTTTCCAACCAGAAAAAAGTCGTTGCAGTTCTGGGCTCTCTTCTCGTCATTTCCGTCGCTCTTATACCTTTTATCGGCGTTGAACTTATGCCTACGGCAGACGAAGGCGAGGTAAGCGTATCATTCGAAATGGCGGTAGGCACAAAACTCGAGATCATGGACGAGGCTTCGCTTAAGATCGAAAAAATGGTAAAAGACAATGTCCCCGAAGCAGTTTCGATGATGACAAGACTTGAAAGCGACGGCGGCAGCATTAGAATAAGGCTGGTTTCCAAAGCAGATAGAGGCAGGTCAAGCAATGACATTGCGGATGATCTCCGAAGATTAATAAAGGGAATACCCGGAGTATCAATTAGAACACGATCAGGCGGAGGAATGAATTTTATGCGTATGAATCAGTCCTCTGCGAATGAATTAAGCGTTGAGATAAGAGGATATGACCTTTCCGAAGCACAAAAAATCGCAATTGAAGTGGAAAACAGAATTAAACAAGTTGAAGGTATAACCGACACAGACATATCGAGAGCTGAAGGCAATCCCGAACAGATCATTCTTATCGATAAACAGAAAGCGGCCGATCTGGGGCTGAGCGTTTACTCAATTGGAAGGGCTGTACAGGCTGCTGTCAGCGGAAGTACAGCCTCATATTACAGGGAGCACGGAAAACAGTACAGGATCATTCTCAGGCTCAAGAAGGAAGACAGAACCGATCTTGAGGACATTCTCGACCTTACGGTCGTTAATAATAAAAAACAGCACATAGCCTTAAGAAATGTGGTTAGAACCGAAATGCGCGAAGGCCCGGCCGAACTTGAAAGGAAAGATCAAGAGAGGATAATCGAAGTTACCGGGAATTTCACCGGCAGAGATCTGGGCAGCATCATCAGCGACACGCGTGAGCTTCTAAAAGATGTTCCCGTGCCTAAAGATTTCGCGATAATCTTCGGCGGGGATTACGAGGAGCAGCAGAAGGCATTTAAAGAGCTGATGCTAGGATTTATTCTCGCCCTCGTTCTCGTTTATCTCGTCATGGCCGGCCAGTTCGAATCGCTTATTGACCCGTTCGTGATTCTGTTCTCAATACCTGTCGCGCTGATAGGGATCGTAGCCGTTATGATGCTGACGGGAACCATATTCAGCATGCAGGCGTTCATAGGCTGCATAATGCTCGCCGGTATCGTTGTCAATAACGCCATTCTGCTTGTCGATTACACGAACCAGCTCAGATTTAAGCACGGAATGGAAATGATCGAGGCTGTCTGCACGGCAGGTGCGCGGAGACTAAGGCCGATCCTCATGACGACTTCGACGACAGTGCTCGGACTTCTCCCCCTCTCCTTCGGACTCGGCGAAGGTGGTGAAAGCCAGGCTCCGTTAGCCAGAGTTGTTATAGGCGGACTTTTAAGCTCGACCGTGATCACTTTAATTTTGATACCTGTGATCTATACGATATTTGAAGAGAAGGTTAGAAAGAAAAAAGCGTAAACGGTTATTTAAATTTTAAAACTTTAATATTAATATTGATCGTAACTTCAAGGCTATCATGATCATTTAAGAGCAGCTTATTCTTTTCTTCCGCCTTCCAGAAATGCGGCGTCATGGATAAAAGGTTCCAAAGGTCAGAATTTGAATCTATCATAACTTTACTTAAATAATCTGTGCTTTGTAATATATCGCATCCCTGCAGATTTTCCGCCTCGTATTTTTTTTCCGTTAAGACCGGATATATTATTTCCTTTAATTCTTTCAAATGCTCTTTTTGCGCGGTCACGAAGATTATTTTTCCGTTATTCCTTAATACTCTGGAGCATTCTTTTACATCCAGTATTGAAAACATGTATATTATATAGTCGAAACAGTTATCAACGAACGGCAGATTGAATGAATTTGCAGCGAACCATTCCACATTCACATTCCTGAGCGCAGCCAATCTTATTCCTTCTTTTGAAATATCTACCCCGTAATAATGAGCGCTGATATTTTTCACAGCCTCATCTATATCGTTTATCATTCCTGATAGATAATAGCCTTCCCCGCATCCTACATCAATAACATTCAGATTGATACTTTTGTTTTGAGCGCCGGTTATGTCGGTAATGATCGTATTTTTTACATGTTCTAAAATAAATTTATAATAACCTTTATCTAGAAAATTCTTTCTGGCGAGCAGCATCTCCTTTGTGTCCCCGGGCTCCTTGGACTTTTTATCGTTGTTCAGCAGAAAATTCGTATATCCCTGCTTTGCAATATCGAAAGAATGATTATTTATGCAAATATATGTTTTATCTTTCTTCTCTGTTTTTTTGCCGCAAACCGGGCATTTAATTATATTCAAATAGCCTACTCTTGATTTTTGCTATAATTAGCTATAAATCCTACACATAAGAAGCTTATAAGTATTTTTCCAGCGAATCGATCAACGGTTTAATATGATCATTGGCTGTAGCCCATATCCTCTCTTCAAGAATCTCACCATACTCATGGGCTATTATATTACGCATTCCTATGATCTTTTCCCAGGGAAATTCGGATTCTGATGCTTTAAATTCATCAGACAAATGATTAGCCGCTTCTCCGATTACAAGCAGCTGCCTTTCAACTGCATATCTGATGATTTTCTTTTCGCAGAATTTATGATATGAAATACCATTGATGAACTCGAGTATCTCTTTACCGGCCTGTACTATATCCCATAAATATGAACTGTCCTTATCATTCAGAGGCATATATCTTCCTGGCTGTGCTTAATATCTCTTTCTTTCTGTATGGATTCCTTAAACCGTCCATTTCCACAAGATCGATCTTTCTCTTGAACAGTTTCTCGAATTTTTCTTTTATCTCCAGCAGCTCAAAGATCGAATATCCTGAATCTTTTGAAATTTTAATCAACAGGTCAACATCGCTTTTATCATTAAAATCCTGCCTGAGCGCTGAACCAAAAATATACAACTCCAGTATTTTATATGAAGATGCTATTTCTTTGACCTTTTTTTCATTTATTTCCAGCTTGGGCAGTTTCATTTCTTCTCCAATTATAACCAAAATATAACGCAAGAAGCTGTAAAATACTATAAAAATATTTACTTACGCGTTGTTTTCTACTTCCCTAACCTTGACAGCATTTCGACAGACTCAATATCCATTCTCGAGAATCCGAACCATTTCCTGCCGTCTGACTTTTAAAAACGCCTGCAAGCATCGCTACACCTTGCTCGGTAAACACATATGGTCTTTTTCTTAAACCCATCTTGTCGCCAATGGAAGTCACAATTTGTGACTTCCATTCTGCATATACTGAAATATTAAGCTGAAAACGATAATTCTCAGGGAATCTTTCAATATTACGACTTACTGCCTGATTAAGCACTTTCGTACCCACCCCGTACAATTCCGCCAGATCCCTGTCCAGCATCACCTGATTTCAATTGTCGTGACACTGTCACGACAATCTTGTAAACATCGAATATTACAACAAATTGAATAATTCTACGAAGTTTCCTTCATTCATAATTCAATAGTGCTTTTGTCCAAAAAACTGTAAAAGTGTCACGACATTTTTCATTCCTCCGGCATCAGTTTATCATCGGCTATATTCGGATCTCTCAGAACGCTCATTTTTTATAATATTATTTAATTAGTAAAAAACATTTTGATTTCGTATATTATCCTTTGAGTTTGAAGGAGAATTTGTATATGAAAAAATTAAATATTTATCTTGATACGAGCGTTATCAACCATCTGTTCGCAGATGACGCACCAGAAGCAAAACTATTAACGATCGAGTTATTCGATAAATATATTAAGACTAAAAAATACAACACCTACATTTCACCTATCGTATTAACCGAAATAAATCAGACTGAAAATGAAGATAAAAAAGTTAGACTTATTTCAGTAATCAAAGACTATGACCTTCGTATTCTCGATATCGAGACAAATAAAAATGATATCGAATTTATAGCACAAGGATATATCGAGCAGGGAATTCTGCCCAGAAAAAGCCTGATGGACGCCTTGCATATCGCAGTTTGCACATATTATCAGATAGATGCTCTAATAAGCTGGAATTACAAACACATGGCTAACATCAACAGAGAAAGAAAGGTCATATCGTGGAATATCGGCGAAGGATATACGCATAATATGAGGATCTGCACACCTATGGAGGTCATCTATGAAAACGAATAACATTTCTAAAGCTCAGATCGAAGTCTGGGAATGGAAAGAAAAAGCCGCTGCCGAGGTTGAGAACATTGATCTGAAAAAAGCCCTTGATGCTTCTATTATAAAATCAGTCAAGATAATGGAAAAACTCGGTTTAAAACCGACAGATAACGCATATCCTAAAACTGATAATATCAGCCTTGCCGTTTCTGATAAAATAAGTGAATACAATCCAGATACTGATAAAAAATAAATACGACAGTTACGCTTTAATTATCCTAAAACTTACATCGCAAGTATCTTCTGGACCTCATAAATATCAACACTCTTATTAAACTGCTTCTGGATGGGCTCCTTCGCACTCGAGATCCATATTTTCAATTCAGCATCAAGATCAAAACTGCCTGCCGTTTCAACACTGAAGTGAGTAATACTTTTA
>JAKQBN010000033.1 GCA_029559475.1 bacterium | reverse complement strand
TTATGTTAAAATTCAGTTAGAAAAACTTTTTTCTCGCCTATTCAATTTATAACACATTTCTAACAATATGCTGACACTGACGTAACAATAATTCAGTAAATTCAGGTATGAAAAATCTTATTTTTTTAATACTGATATTTTTTGTACACAGCGCTCTGTTATGCGATTGGAAACTTCAGAAGAGCTCTCCTCATTATAAAGCTTATACAAAAGACGGTGAAGGAAAAGAATACAGGGTTGAAGCCGTAATCAGAGCATCCGCGGATTCGGTTTATAAATTCCTGACAGGGTTTGAAAAGTTTCCTGAATACTACGATAATATCAGTTCGATAAAAATTATTGACAGTAACGATTCTTCGGCTTATCATTATACTGTAATAAATACTCCATGGCCTCTTAAGGACAGAGATATGGTCACAAAAATTATCATTTCAAAAAATAAAGATAAGATTACATTAAATTCCCGATCAGTAACGGATCCCGAATTTCCTGAATCCGATAAATTAATCAGAGTAAATGGATTTAAAGAGCAGCTCGAAATTGAGGTATCGGGAAATAATAAAACCGTTCTTAAGATAACCGGGAGCATGAAAATAACAGAGAAAGTTCCGTCATGGGTTATTGATAAACTGATTCTAACCGGACCGGTAAAGACCGTTGAAATCTTAGAAAAGCTTTATGGAATAGGAGAATAGAATGAAGAAAATATCAGGTTTTCAGAATGAACTCAGGCAGGAAGTTAACAGCTTTTTCGAAAGCGAGTCAGTCAAATTTCCAAAGGACGAACTTTTAAAGATAGATCTGCACTGCCATGACCATAACAGCAATGTGCCTGACGAACTTCTGGGCAGAATACTGAACGTTCCCGAAACATGGCTGAGAACAGAAGATCTTATTGATACACTAAAAAAGAACAGATGCGATGTCTTTACCGTTACGAATCACAATAATGCCAGATCGAATTTTGATCTGATAAAAAAAGGGTATGATATGCTCGTCGGCGCTGAATTCAGCTGTCTTGTACCTGATTATGATATAGGGATCCATGTGCTCGCATACGGGTTTTCAGAAGAGCAGGAAGCTGTCCTGTTACATCTTAAAGAAAATCTATACGATTTTTTGAAATACACAAAAGCAAACGATATACCTACGGTCTGGGCTCATCCTCTGTACCAGTATAAATCCGACGGGCTGCCGCCCTTTAATTTTTTCTGCAAAACAGCACTTCTCTTTGAGAGATTCGAAGTTGTCAACGGACAGAGGAATACATGGCAGAACATGCTTGTAAAATTCTGGCTCGAAAGCATAACTCCGGAGGAGATCGATTCATGGTCAAATAAATTCGGGATCGATCCTAACGATTACTGCAATAATCCCTACAAAAAATCTTTTACGGGCGGTTCTGACAGCCACATGGGTATTTTCGCGGGTCAGACAGGAACATATCTGCACATTCCCGATCTTAAAAACAGGCGAAAAAAAGAGCCTCTTTCAAAACTGGCTCTGGAAGCTATAAAAAACGGGAACACGGCTGTTTACGGCTCCGATCAGAATACCGAAAAACTTACAGTCGCGTTCCTGGATTATTTCAATCAGGTATGCCTAAACTTTGAGGACCCCGGTCTTACAAGGATGCTTCTGCACAAAGGCACGACGATAGATAAGCTCATCGCTTTTGTGATCTCGAACGCGCTATCAGAGATCCAGAGGCACGGAGTGACTATCAAATTCATTGAACTATTTCACAATTCATTCAGAGGAGAAGTGCCGTCGTATTTCAAAAAATTTCTGGTACCCGGCGCATATAAAAAGTATTTGATTCAGCTGTAAGTATAGCGGAAGCAAGGCAGAAACGTCCGGATATAATGGTAGATGATTATCAGAAACATATCACTCTTATATCGAACGAGCTTAACAAAGTACTTTTTTCGAGGCTTACAAAAAAGCTCGATGAGATTGATTTTGAAAGTAAGTTTGAAAAGACTTCGCTTGATAATATAATCAATCTGCTTGAGCTTCCCAGCGACTTAAGGTCTTACTCAGGGTCAAAGTCTAAAAAGGGAAGCAATATGATAATTCCCGACATACCCAAATTTCTTGACGGACTGTCGTTCCCGATGCTGACTTCACTGATAATTCTCGCCGCCAATTTTACAGCGGCAAAATCACTCACTCACTTAAGGCCTTTATACAACGAATTCGCAGGCAGGATCGGAAAATTATCCCATCCGAAAAGAGCTTTATGGCTGACAGACACATTTGAAGATAAGAACGGTGTTTCCATGGCTCTGAACGATATCCATAAAGAGATTAAAAAGAGAAATCTGCCGATAGATTTTCTTGTGTGTTCAAGCAAATTAAAATCTGACGACAACCTGATCGTTATCAAACCTGAAATGGAATTTACTCTGCCTTTCTACAAGCAGCAGCCTGTAAGAATACCTAATTTCCTGAAGATCCATGAAATATTTCAGAAAAATGATTATGACAGGATAATTTGTTCGACCGAGGGAGTAATGGGGGCGGCGGCATTATATCTGAAACATGCATACACAGTGCCTGCGAATTTCTACATTCATACAGACTGGATAACTTTCGCTAAAGACGTGCTTAATTTTGATATCCACGAGATCAACAGGTCGCGAAGGTATCTTCGTGCTTATTACAGCGCTTTCGACAAGCTGTTCGTTCTGAATACAGATCAGAAAAAATGGCTGACAGGTAAAGAAATGGGCTTTGACGAAAAAAATGTATTCGTAACCGCGCACTGGGTTAATGAAATATTCAAACCTCAGGAGCAAAATAAACATGAAAGTTTCAGCCATGATCATACTGAATTTATTATACATCCCGAACACACGGACGCTCCGACGATACTCTACGCAGGAAGGATCAGCAAAGAAAAGGGCGTTATGGAGCTACCTGAAATATTCTATAATATCAGAAAAGTGATCCGAGATGTAAGGATCGTCATAGCAGGCACAGGTCCTACCGAAGCTGAACTGAAAAACAAACTTCCAGAAGCCGAATATCTGGGCTGGGTCAATCATTCCGACCTGCCTGCGCTGTATTCTTCGGCCGACATTTTTATACTTCCGTCAAGATTCGACACATTCGGATGTGTTGTTCTCGAAGCTATGAGCTGCGGGCTCCCGGTGATCTCATATAACACTAAAGGGCCAAAGGATATTATAAATAATGATAAGAATGGTTTTCTGGCCGAAACAGCCGATGAAATAGCCGAGAGGGCAGTTTATTATCTTTCACACAGAGATATGTGGGAGAACTTCAAAAAAAGCGCGATCGGAAAATCCAGAAAATTCAATGCGGACAGAATACTGAACGACTTTATGAATGCGAATGATTTTTAATGGACCGCAGAAAAGAAGATAACTTCATATGGTGGAAACACGGAATAATCTACCACATTTATGTTTTCAGTTTTAAAGATTCTGACGGCGACGGTTACGGTGATCTGAGAGGAGTAATAGATAACCTTAACTATTTAAAAGAATTCGGTGTTTCTGCGGTCTGGCTGTCTCCGGTTTTCAAATCCCCCATGGCTGATTTCGGGTATGACATCGCAGATTATTACGGCATCGATACTATTTTCGGTACGATGGACGATTTTGACGAGCTTCTCGTGAAAGCTCATGATCTGGGTATAAAAATAATTCTCGATATGGTCATGAATCACACTTCGGAAAAACATCCGTGGTTCATCGAGTCCGCATCATCAAAAAAGAATCCGAAGCGCGACTGGTTTATATGGAACGAAGGTAAGAACGGCCGTCCGCCGAACAACTGGAAAACCGTTTTCGGAAGTACGGCCTGGGAAAAAGACAGCGCTACCGGCGAATATTATTATCATTCATTTCTTAAGCAGCAGCCTGATCTTAACTGGCGCAATCCGGAAGTTAAGGAAGAATTTATTAATATATTCCGTTTCTGGCTTGATAAGGGAGTTGACGGATTCAGGCTCGATGCTGTTAATTTTATCGTCAAGGACGAATATTTGAGGTCGAATCCGAATATCATAGAACTTATATTCGGTAAAAGAAAATTTTATTCAAGGAACCGCTTCACTTCGATAGCGCTTCTGCGCGAATTCAGAAGTCTGATAAATTCTTACGACGACAGGATGCTTGTAGGAGAAATATTCGCGCTTCCGCCGGGCGAATCCGATGTTGTAGGTCTCTATCTATCCTCAGGCGAAGACACATTGAATATGGCTTTCGACTTCTCGCTGCTTTTTCAGAGATGGAATGCTGAAAAATATTACAAAGCGATCGAAAGATCATACGGAAGTATTCCTTCAAAAGGCTGGCCGTGCATAGTTCTTTCAAATCATGACCTTGCGAGGAGCTACGATAAATTCAAAGGTTCTCACGCGCTTGAAAAAGCTAAGATAAGGGCGATATTACAGATGACCTTAAAGGGAACGCCGTTTGTCTATTACGGCGAAGAGATCGGCATGAAGAACTGTCCCGTACCCAAAGAGAAAATAAAAGATCCGCTGGGCAGAATATACTGGCCGCTTTATAAGGGCAGGGACGGTTCAAGAACTCCGATGCAGTGGGATGAAACAATTAATTCTGGGTTTACAAGAACCGAGCCGTGGCTTCCATTGAATGACGATTATGAAAAGAACAATGTGTTCATTCAGAAGCTCAACAAATACTCGCTTTTAAATTTTTATATTAAGCTGATAGAACTGAGAAACAAACATCAGTCGCTGAACAGGGGAGAGTGGGCTCCGGTTTCAAAGGGGAACGATGACATCCTGTCCTATATGAGGATATCCGGTCACGAATATATGCTTATAGTCCTAAATTTCAGCGGTATGGAAAAAACTGTCAATTTTCAGGATTCGAACGAATTTAAACTTATCCTATCCTCTGAAGGAAGAAATATTGACGGCCATATTCAGCTCAAAAACTTTATAATCCGCCCTCTCGAAGGACTTATATTCAAAGTAAAATAAAACTGCGCTGTACAAGTTTGAGCAGTAATCGATGGAAAAATACAAAGTATAGAATTTTGCTTTAGTAGAAAATTTTTGTATATTACATAGAAATAGACGGAGTATGTTATGCAGAAAACGATTACTGACGATAAAATAAAGGTTATGCTCAAAGAAATTATAATTGATTTTATACATGAGAAAAATGATGAATTCTATGAAGTTCTTGTTTCTGCTTTTGAAGACGCTGGAATGTATAAAGCAATTGAAGAAGGAAGAAAAAACAGTTTAGTAAGCGAAGAAGCTGTCGATTATATTCTTGGTGGTAAAAAGTGAAAGTTTGTTATGAAGCGAGTTTTGAAAAAGATTTAAAGAAAATAGATGACCAGAAAATATTTGATAGAATTAGAGAGCTGATTGACATTGTTAAGTTTTCTGAGAGTATCTCAGATTTGAAAAATGTTAAGAAACTGCACGGTGCAAGAAATTTTTACAGGATTAGAATTGCGGATTATAGAATCGGTTTTGAATATCTTGATGATACTGTTGTATTTGTAAGAGCTTTACACAGAAAGGATATTTATAAAAACTTTCCAAAATAAAAAATCCCGGGTTTTACACCGGGATCTATAATAATTTCAGGCTCTGTCTAAGCGGATTCGGCCTTCCTGCGCTAGTAGGAGGTCTAGGATTCCCCCGTCTTTTGTTACCTGATATCTATTTCAAAGTTCTTAATTAAATTTAACATCCGGCAATTAGAAGATCATTAACCGGATGTTAGAAAAAGATTAGATTTTTAGAATTTTATATTCGCTACAAGTCCGGCTCTCAATTGCGAATCTTCTTTATCCGCGCCTTTTGTCGAAGCGGCACCCGGCATGAATATAGCGAAATAAGGCTCGACTTTGAGTTTCTCCATTACATGGAATTCTCCCGTTAACGAGATCTCTGTTCCGAGATATGTTTCTTTCTGATCTTTTCCGTCTGCATCAGTAAATTCTACATCTTCTGTAGTCATAGCCATACCCACTGCTCCACCGAAAGCCATCGTATCGCTCAATTTGTATTTCGCTGCAACTGTAGGAAGCATGATCCCGTGCGCTCCGGTATTAATAAGATTATAAGTCGTCTTATCGTTCAGACCGTAGCCGATCATCTGTGTTCCGTTATTGTATTTGTTCTTGTAAGGCTGCCAGAAATCCACACCGTCTTTATCTCCGCCGATGTAAGCAAAATTAACTCCCATGCTGAGTGTTTCAGTCGCTTTAACAGTTGATTTAAAGCTTAGAGCCATTCCTGATCCGTTCTCAACTCCGTCCTCAAGAGAACTTTCGGCATTCCCGTCAACTTCGATATCTTCGCCGACAGCTTCGTATTCAGCGCTTCTTGTGTTGAAAGAAAGCATCGCGTCAAGGCTCACGATCCCGAATGTTCCCTTGAAATACGGAGATATCCATGTGTAGAGGGAATTCTTATTAACATAGTCTTTGCCTCCGTCAGTATAACCTGCCGACAGAGTATCGGCAGCCGCATCATGAACCGATACATCGCTTTTTATCAGATTGTAAGCTCCGACAGTCATGTTGTCGTTGATCTTGTAGTAAATGTCGGCGTTGAAAAGATCAGTACCGAAGCTGTAAGTATCTTTATTGATGTTCTTTTCACCCGAATCGGTCGGAATATAATATGCTATATCATAAAAGAACGCGTTGTATCTGCCTGAATATTTTAACCCCGCAATATCATCTTCTAAGATTAAAGAATGCGGGTCTTTATGGCTCTGCATACCGAACCTGATCTTCGCGTCGTGAATAGGAGCTACAGACTGCTTTTCAGTAAAAGCAATATCCAGATATGCGTTCTTAAGTTCCACGATCTCTTTGTCAGCACCTATAGTTCCGCCTTTATCTCCTCCGAAAGCCATATCGCCGATCTCGAAAACGAATCTTGCGGATATGAACTTGTTCGCTTCGTAATTGAACCATGGTCTCAGCCTGAGATCCGTGTAACGGTTCATTGTCTGTTTGTCCGCATCCCAGTCGCCTTTTTTCAGGTTGTGGAACTCAGCTTTGCCGATCAAATCGAGCCCGCTTTTAAATGTCTGTGCTTTCGCGCAGAAAACAAGCAGCAAAAGCATTATCGCCATGCCTGTTTTGAGCATTATTACTTTTTTGTTGATCTTCAATTTTTCCTCCATGTTTAGTTTTGGAAGAAATATGCAGTTCATTTATTAGAATCTTAATAAACTCCCGCTAATAATCCGTTAGTTTTGTTTTAGAATCGTATTAAAGAGATATTGATTTTAAATCGGTTCGAGATCAGCAGGTAATGCTGTTCTTCTATGAATGAGCCATTAATCCGGAAAAAAATTGTCAAAGATCGTGCCGGGTCGTGCAATCTCCAAATCATCAAACAACACCTTATATATTTCATGATGGATCGACATCCGTTACGTATTCGATCCCGCCGGTACTTGTTGCTATCAAACAAGTTATTGAACGGATGATTGCAGGATGAGATCATGAATGAAGTTATATAAGGTGTTTTGACAGACAATTTTCTGAAGGATATCATGGCGAATGATATCAGCTGTAATCTAAGAACTGGACTTTATCTCTAAATTTTTCGTTCATAATGTCTCTCAGATCGGGATGATGCGCGAGTACAGGATCTGAATTGAGAAGTTCGAATGCATCTTCTCTCGCAGCGTTAAGAATATCGCGGTCATAGATAAGATGTGCAAGCTTAAGATCGGGCATCCCGCTCTGCTTTTCGCCGAAGAACTCTCCCGGACCGCGAAGCTCGAAATCGGCTTCACTTATCTTAAAACCGTCATTGGTCGTTTCCATGACCTTCACACGGGCTACGGTCTCGTCGTTATTCACTTCACCCAGATGAAGTATGCAGTACGACTGATGCTGACCTCTGCCGACGCGGCCTCTGAGCTGATGAAGCTGCGAAAGACCGAACCTTTCGGAATGCATCACGAGCATTACCGTCGCGTTGGGATTGTCCACTCCGACCTCAATAACGGTCGTGCTGATCAGTATTTTGATCTCGCCGGCTTTGAATCTGTTCATTATTCCGTCTTTCTCATCGCTTTTCATCTTACCTGTAAGCAGTGACATTTCAATCCCTTTAAATACGCCTGAACTGAGTTCTTCGTAACCATCATTCGAAGCCTGAAGGTCTGACTTTTCGCTTTTTTCGATCAGCGGATAGACGATGTAAGCCTGCCTGCCGTTCTGCACTTCGGCTTTGATGAAGTCAAGCACTTTAGGCATGTCCTGTTCATATCTGACAGCCGTTCTGACCGTTTTCCTTCCTTTCGGAAGAGAATCGATTATTGAAATGTCCAGATCGCCGTACAAAGACAGCGAAAGAGTGCGGGGGATAGGGGTGGCCGACATCACGAGGATATTCGGAGTTTCGCCGGCTTTTTTGACAAGCTCGCCTCTCTGAAGCACGCCGAAACGGTGCTGTTCATCAATTATCACAAGCCCGAGGTTTTTAAAATTGACGCCTTCCTGAATTATGGCGTGCGTTCCTATCACGATCTGAGCTCTGCCGTCAGACACATAAGCCAGCCTTTCCTCGCGGACAGCTTTCTTCATGCTTCCGGTCAGAAGAATTATCTCCACATCGATCTCTTCGCAGAGCGACGAGAATACTTTATAATGCTGTTCTGCTAATATTTCCGTCGGCGCCATAACAGCGGACTGAAATCCGTTCCCTGCCATCATCAGCATTGCTAGAAGTGCAACTACAGTTTTACCACTGCCGACATCGCCCTGAAGCATCCTGTTCATAAGCCTGTCGCTCTTAAGATCGTCATAGATCTCGCGGACGACCTTTTTCTGAGCTTCAGTAAGTTCGAAAGGAAGTTTTTCGTAGACCGTTTTCATCAGGCTGCCGGCATTGTCTATCCTGAAGGATTTAGGTAGAGCTTTCATGTTCATTCTGCGTCTGCATAATACAAGCTGAAGACGGAAAAACTCCTCGTATTTCATCCGTTTCAAAGCAAGTGACCTGTTCTGTTCATCAGTCGGCAGATGCATTTCCCTTACCGAATTTAAAAGATCGGGATAATTCCGCTTCTGCCTTAGCGAGAACGGAACAGTGTCCGTCAGCAGATGACCGAACTGTAATAAAGCACTGTTTATAAGCTTTCTTATAGTCCTGCTGTCGATGTTTTTAGCCGTCAACGCAGCCGTAAGAGGGTAGAGTGGGATGATCTTTCCGGTATTTTTAAGATTTTCCTCATCGTCCATCCTTTCAATCACCGGATGATCGATCTTCCATCCGCTGAAGTATTTAGGGACGCCCGAGATGATATATTCTTCGCCTTCGACGAGCATTTTGGATATATATTCGCCTCCCTGGAACCATGTGCAGGTAAGTATTCCCGTACCGTCTGAGAATGCGGCGTTAAGAAGAGTATGGCCGTTCTTCGCGGGGAAAAGCTTCGTTTTATATAATTTAGCTATGAACGTCATTTCGGGCGAGTTCATCAGGATATTGCTTATCGGCTGTATAGTTTTCCTGTCGATATATCTTCTCGGAAAATAATAAAGAAGATCTTCAACGGTGAAAATACCGGCGGAATTTAAGGCTTTCTGCCTGACTGGGCCGACATCCTTTACCTGAGATATGTCTATTTCGGACAGCTTCATATCACCTGAATAAAAAGTTAATCCTGCATCGCGCTCTGAGCCCTGATAAGATCACGAAGAGTGACTATTCCCGATATTTGCTCCGTCTTTCTGTTTTTGACGACAAGAACATGTACATCATATTCTATGAATCTATTCCCGACATCTTTTACTGTTTCGTCGCAATAACACGTTCCGGCTTCGTGAACTTTAGGTTTTTCTCTTGTTTTTAATGCATCTTTGATCTCATCCCTTGTTAAGATACCTTTCAGCTCGCCTGTTTCTGTCACAGGAAATGCACCGTAGGGATAATTCTCAATGATCTCTTTCATTGAAGCATTGGATAGATCTTTCAGTACGACAGGATTGGGATGAGCTATAGCGGAGATAGGAAGGTTCTGCCAGCTGTAAAGATCTACCGGAGGCCGTATCTTGTGAAGTTCGTTGCCGTCCTGAATAAGAATAGCATCATAGAAGTTGAGCCTGAATGCCTTTCTGGCCATTGCCTGACTGACTATAATTCCGATCATCAGAGCCGGTACGATAGCGAACTGGTGCGTCATTTCGAATACTATCAGAAGCGATGTCAGAGGAGCCTGAACTACAGCTCCCAGGAACGAGCTCATTCCCACAGCCGCGATAACAATAATATCGTCGTGCGTTAACGGAAGCCATAAAGCTGCGGCTGATCCGATAAAATAACCTGAAAATCCTCCTATGAATAGGGAAGGGGCGAATATTCCGCCGCATCCGCCGAAGCCGTAGCTTGATATTGTCGCTATCAGCTTTCCGATGGCCAGGATCCCTGCGATCTTCCATTCGAATCCTACTGTCATGAGTTCGGAGAGATCGTTATAACCAAGGCTGAATACGCCTAATTTCCCTGTAAAAAGGAACAGAGAAGTCCCGATCACCCATGTGATCAGGCCGCCGAAGAGAGGCATTATCCACGGTTTTATCTTTTTTCTTTTCTTAATTGATCTTCTGAGCTTTAAAGTATCTTTCTGAAAAATTATACCGAGATAAGATGCGGCGAATGCTGCGAATGGAACTACAGCATAATGCGTCCAGCTGATATCAGTAAGCATTTCCATGGAGAATGAAGGATGCCTTCCCATCAGAGCATAGACCACAAAAGCTCCGATGACAGAAGATATTACTACACGGCCGAGATACTTGTTGTTCATATCTCCGACGACTTCTTCAATTATGAAAGCGATAGCGGCTAACGGAGTGTTGAAAGCGGCGGCAAGTCCTGCGGAAGCTCCGACAACGCTGGCGGCCCTTCTGTTCCTTTCTCCTTTTTCTATCGTTTTATCAAGATTGGAGGCGACTCCGCTTCCGAGATAGACGGAAGGGCCTTCACGCCCGAGGCTGTTTCCGCCTCCTATGCTGATTATGCCCGCAAAAAATTTTACGATCACAGGTTTTAATTTTAGATCGCCCGATTCTTTCCAGTAGGCAGCTTTCATCTGGGGTATACCGCTTCCTGCAGCTTCAGGGCTGAATACAGTGAGTAGAAAACCGACCATAAGCGAGCTTACAGTTATCAGTATGAAGCTCGAAATTATGAAATATAAAGGTGACTCTTCGGCGAATCTTTCATAGGTCAGAGCGAATGATATCTTTATCGCGTATAAAAACGCCACTGCGGACAAAGCCGATGCAATACTTAATATGCACGTAACTATCACTTCGCGCGTGTTGTCGGGGATCCTGTCTTTTAAGGCTTTTATGTCGGGCAGAGCTAATTTCATATTCATATTTCACTATTTTTTAACAGCGCGTGAAATATAAACTATTTATATCGTAAAAAAAACGATAAAATCCTATTTTATCACGATACTTACAGATCGATCCCGAACATAACTGTTTTTGATGAAGGTCTGTCGAGGAACCTCCATTCACCTTCCATTTTCTTAAACCCGAGCACTTTATGAAATTCCTGGGAAGTGACATTTAAAGGGTTTGTGTAAAAATAAACCTTTTTCCCTCCAGCATCACGAGCCCACTTCAGCCTGATGTCGGTCAGCTTTGAACCGATCCCGAGCCTTCTGTATTTTGGATACACTCCCAGCCCAAGCAGATACCAGCCTGAAGGAGTATTGATGTCCGCGTATTTTTTATATTTTTCGCTGTTAAAATCACAGTACTCAACATGAGAATAACCGATGACTTCTTCCGGAGCATCAGGATCGTTTTTATCTTTGAGGGCAGCTATAAAATACTCATTTTCTTTTTCATCTCTCAATTCAAATTTTTGTTTAAAGAATTCAAGATTCTGTTCATGATCCGCGCCTTCACCTCTTCTGTCCGTAGTGATCTTTGCGACTTCGATATAGTCTGAAAATACCGACCTTCTTATGGTCAGCTCATACCGGCTGTAAAATTCGTCGTAATTTTTCTTATCATCCGGTTCATACTCTACAAAAAATGCCATTTTAACTCCCTATTTTTTGAAACTGCCGTACTTTTCTTATCATAAATTCTTTGTGCTCACTACAATATACTTTTCTATAATATTCTTAACCTTACTCAAGACAATTTCTATTTCAGGAAAATCGGCTTGAGAGATCTGATGCTTTATACTGTTGTTCCATGCATTTCTTACGCTTTTTAAGGTTGTTTCGTTAAAAACCTTTTCAATACTCTCAGGATCGTATCCTTTAAATTTGGTTTTTTGCACAAATGCAGATATAATCTCTTTCCATTCAGATACTTTAAATCGATCGCATAATGAATAAATGTCATAAAAGTCTCTCGGAGCTGTATATGATCTTTGTATCAAAGCTCTAAGCTTCTCAGCTGTCACTTCTTTAAGATCGTAGCATGGGATTACATGACTGTTGAATATAAAGGCATCTGAATATGGATGAATGATTTTTTTCATAACAGGTTTAAATACAACCTGCTCGTATAGTATTATTTCAACTTTGATCCCGGATACCCACCTTTCTTTATCTGCCGGTTCATGGCTTTTGGAATGATTAGCACCCCAATATTTCAATTTGATCTCGTATCCTGTTAGCTTATCTTCAAATTTCAATTCTTTAAACTTATCTATATGGAACAGAACACCTGAATTTTTATTTGCAGTCTGAGTAATTTCGTCAATATCCCTGACAGAAATTACGTAATCAGGATCAATTGCGGTAAAATCCAGATCTTCAGAGAAACGATAATCGTTAAAATAGCATTTTCGTAAAGCTGTTCCGCCTTTAAATATCAATTCGTTCTTAAACTTTTCTATAGAGAACATTGCTGATAGAAAATGGCCTAAAACCCAATCTTTATCCACAGTATCGGGAGGCACTCCCCATTCGATCGATTTATTCTGAATCTCTTTTTTAAGTATCATATCTAGTATTCTGTGTTAGCTATATTAAAAATTTTCTCTTTACTTACATTTAACCTCAATTTCCACTTGTTTTCGAATTCTCCCTCATCGCTACCGCTTGGATCAATGACATTATACCTTTCATTTACGATCGATTTTGCGTAAGCCGTAAATTTCCTCAGTTTTGTTTTATTGAATAGTTCTGCCAGATACCCCATTCTTTTTGTAGCTGCGATATTATTGATCAGTTTTGCGTATCCTATAAGTTTCTCTGCGTTTATATCGGCTCTTTGAAAAGCAGGTATAAGAATATCAAATCCTCCGGAATTTTTTGGCAGATCAAAACAGTCGGTAAGTGTTTTCTCAATATCGGTAATGAAAAACTGGTTGTTCCCGTAACCGGATTTAACAATTCCAGCTCGTTTTTCCGGTTTAATATTAATGAATTTGTAACTTACACCGAGTAATGCTTTATCCGATTTTTTGTTTACTGTCTGAATATAAACAGTATTTGGAAATCTCTCAGTTAGTCCGTAATGGCTTAATGCAGACCAGTACCCGACAGCGCTGTTTTTACAGATGAAAGTACCTATTACAAAAGAATTGTTGAAATTAATGTCTGCATAATATTTTCTCTGCAGCCTGACCAGAAATTTTTTCTTAACCAGATTTTCCAGAACTTCGTTGATATTTTCATAATTTTGACCAAGCCTGTCCTGTATATCATCAATTGTGAAATATTCGATCTCGTTTTCTTTCAGCAACTGAATAAAACCGATCTGATCAGAATTCATGTTCTTTGAAATATACACTCCGTCGCCCATTACACCTCCAATAAATTAAAGACTAATAATTTAGGTCTTTTTGTTACTTAATGTGTAATATAAATAATTGACAGATCAAATGCAAATGATTTTTCGGTGATTTTCTGATAAACCATTCTTTCTCCCGATCTGGTATCGAGTATATCTTCGAGGAGCTCATCAAAGAATCTTGCGCTTACAAACATATATCTGTTTCATGGATTCTGAAGTAAATGCGCTTTTATCAAAATCGCCGTATTTATTTATGACCTCAAAATTATTATATCTGACCATCATATCCGCTTCCAGAGGATAGAAGCACCTCATATCAAGTTTCTGATCAATCATCTTTTCTCCGATCTTATGCCTCCAGATCAATCTGAGTGTCTGGGTTGCAGGATCATACTTAGATTTTTCCGATAATATGACCTCTTCGCCGTTATCAAGCGTAAATCTGTTAATTTCCTCGAACTCATTCTCTCTTCCGATCATTAAATGAATGCTCGGATTGAATATATCAAAAACAAAGATCCCGTCATCTGTCAGATGCTTTGCGACCGAAGAAAACACTCTTGAAACATCTTCAATGCTGTAGGTATTCTGAAGCGAGTTGAAAGGTATGAATATCATAGAGAATTTCCGCTTAAGATCAAAATCTCTCATATCGCCGTGAACAAGTTCAATATCCAGGCCGCGCTTCCGAGCTTTTTCTTTTGCACCTTCAAGCATGGACTTCGTAAAATCAAGGCCGGTAATATTTATGCCCTTCTCTTTTAAAGGGATAGTCAGACGGCCGGTCCCGCAGCACAACTCGAGCACTCTTTCATTATGCTCCTTCGCAAGTCCGTAATAGAAATCAAGATCCCCGTCAAAATCGTTCAGCTTATCATATATCTGCGGGTCGTATATAAAATCTCCCACGCCGTATTCTTCAGTTGTCATGGCATCCTCTTATTTCAATCATTTCTTTTTCCTCTCCAGTTAAATTACTCTTTTAGCTTTGATAAGAGCAATATAACAAACGATTAGTGCCATCTAGTGACCTTCTACTGTTTTTCTGCAATTATCTTAACACATTCCGTTCCAGGGCTCCGCACTGAGATCATCGAGAAATATTTTCCTGTCTTCTTCGCCTTCTATTTTCTCGCCGGTTTCTTTAGCCAGTTTGATATATTTTTCTGTTTCTGTTTTATCACCTTTCAAAGCATACGCTCTTGCAACAGCCTCATAAGAATAAGCAAGATCGAAACCTTTCAGATCAAGTTCTTCGGTAAGCTTTCTGCAATTTTCAGCATGTTCCAGTGCTTTATCGGCTTTATTCAGCACGGCGTAAACATGGGAGATCATCCATTCTCCCCGTAGAGCGTTCACAGGCTGATAATTCGGAGAATTATACCAGTGATATAATGATGCTTTGGCGAATGCGATCATTCTGTTGTCGTCATTCTGATCCCTGTCGGTTTTACCAAGCAGATCCCATACCTGCATATTGAGTTCTATTCCCATGTAATGGTGAATATTCGGATCGAGTTCATGTTTTTCCATGATTTATCTCCCTTAACTTTTAATTATTTGAATCTGTCGTCCGATCTTGCCTCATCCGATCTGTCGTATATCTCTGACAGCCAGCCCGAAAGAGCATCCTTTCGATCATCGAATCCGGGCACATAAGGTTTTATGTCAAGTAGCGGTGTTCCGTCAAGCATATCCACATCCTCTATAAACAACCTGTTCCCTTCGACTTTTACAAGCTTTACAATTGATAGTCCTATTGAGTTGGGCCGCTTCGGCGCTCTTGTCGCGAACACTCCCCGAAGTTTTTCTTCAAGAAAAGGTTTTACGATTAGTGAATATCCTTCAGACTTGTGAAAATAATATAGCAGAATAATGTGTGAAAATCCGTCAATATCTTTGAGTCCTTCCGTTAATTCAGGCATTATCTCAACAGTTCCGGCAATACCTTTACCGCCGTGCGACTGGATGGGTATATTCTCTATGCTATTGTACGGGGAATGAATTATCCCGATCGGTTTTAATTCTATTAATTCAGTCATAATACCTCCCGCGCCTTAAACTTTCTTCCCATTTCATTTTCCTCTTTAGTTAATTAATCTTTTACGATTCACAAGAGCAATATAACAAACGATTATTCTATCCCAAAAGTTATTTTAAGCCTGGATGTTACATCCTTAAGCGTAACATTTTTTATTCCTAACTGTTTTAGATCAATGTTGTCGTCATCGGATAAAGCATCAATAAATTCTTCGAAATCTGACTTTAATTTATTCGCTATACTTATTCTTTGATCTTGACTCAATAGCTGCGACAGTCTTAAAACATCATTCCTGTGCTTTTTAATATCTTTCGAATCGATAGGATCACCTTCTTCTTTCCTTTTTGATAGATCAATAAAAGCTTTTGCCTTAAGAAGTATAAGGCTTTCAGTCCCCGCGACAGAGATCCCTTCTATTACGATCTTGTTTGATTTCAATAAATTATAATAATCTTCATCAAGAAGTATGGCTGATAAGCTTGAGATATAATTACCAAAATGTAGCGGGGTGAACTTTGAATCGATACTTTTTTGCATCAAATCAGGTTTACGGGTAAACAATTCTATCATGTAAGGAAAATCATCTTTATCAGGTTTCATAAATCTGTAATATTGTTTTGATTCGATGCTTTTTTCAATATTCTGATAATTCCCTGCTTTAATGAAATCCCAAATACGCTGAGCAAAATCAGCATTAATTTCTTCGATCAGGAGAACTATATCGATGTCTTTAGTCGCTCTAAAATCAATGCCTGCCTCATCCATGAGTGCGTCACAGGCTGTACCGCCGATAATCACATAACAGTCGCTGAAACTTTCAAAACTTTCCCTGAATCTGTCTATGCCTCTGATCACTTTAATAATCCTTTATATATCTTATCGATTTCGCTTTTGATCCTCTCATCACCCGTATCTTTCAGACATAAATAAAGCGAGAGTTGATCCACTATGCCGTTTTTTGCAAGAATTCCGGGAGAATAGCTCCATATTTCTAACTTAAAGCCTTGTCCCGGTTCATACTCGGTTGATCCTAAAATATTCTTCAGCTTTTTGAATTCTTCTTTTGAGATCGCAGCTTCAATATTTTTACCTTTAGCTATTAGCGATATTTCAGACAGCGCATCAAGCCCGGATTTATAAAATATTATATCTTTCGGGATTTTATCTATCCAGAATTCACCTGATATCGGTGATCTTAAAAAAGGTAATGCTTTCTGAATAATTTCCTTTCTGCCGGCAGTGAATGAATAATTGTTTTCTTTGCCTTTCTTTTCGATCCCGCATATTCCTGCAGTTTTCATTTCTTTAAACGCTCTGTTTATTGTCATTACGCTTGTATTCAGCAAAACCGCTAGTTTCTGAGCGGGGATCTTCAGATCAAAATCATTGAAGATCAGGTATATAAAAACAAACTGGGCAGAAGGGCTCAGATATTTAATACTTTCAGTCTTCTTTGAAAAATGCTCGCGCATATCGATCTTAAGCATAGGCAGATACAACTGAGTTTTCGGAATAACGAAAGGTATATGTTTTTCGATCAGCCTTTTGCGGTTGAAAGATGTAATATTTGTATCTGAATATATGATCTTTTCATTGAAATATTTTCTTAAAGCTAAAATATGCTTTTGAATCTCGGATGGAGTCGGACCGCTATTATCTTCGACCGGTTTTATAACGATAAAATATTCATTTAACAGTTTGATTTTGAAAAAATCGTATTTATCCGTAAGATAAAAAGGCAAGTTACCCGCTTTCGCCTGTTCCGCTGATACTTCAATACCGAGAGTGTCTTTTATATATTTTTTCAATTCTTCTATCAGCTTCATTTTATTCCTGTGTTAACAATTATAATGCACAATAACAATGTGTCAGTTAATATGCAAAAATATTGTTAATATGTCAAGGGTTTTCTCAAACCGTTACAATTTGTAACTGGTTTCATTCAGTTGACTACAAATTGAAGTCAACTCAAAACCATATCGAGGATGTCCTCGAAATGGTACAATACTCATTCTATTTCAATCATCGACAATTTGTCGACAGTTCAAAAGGGAAGCGGTAAATTGCCCCCTCTCTTTTTATTCTTTCTGTGAACTTTTATCATTTATAACTTCCCAGTGACCGCCTTTATCTGACCCGATCCTTTTTATCAGTGATAATTCTTTAAGTTTCTTTAACTGTCTTGTAACAGTAGCTCTGCTGATATTCATTTTTTGACACAATTCGATCTTTGTTATCTTTGGATTTATCCTTAATTCGTTCAAAAGAATTTTTAGAGGCTCATTTAGAGGCTCATTTAGAGGCTCAACCTTTTCTCTTATGAATTTTATCGTATAAAAATCTCCGAATTCAAACTGAGGCTGAGCAGAACCCGATTCTTCAAGCAGAGTTCTGATCTTGGTAATGCCTGTACCCATATTTTCTACGAAATCGATCCTGTGAAGCAGTGAAGCTATCAGCTGATTCCTGCGTACCGCTTTTTTCCCGAATTCTTTTTCGGTCAATCCTCTGGGCAACCCGCCGGGATTTGATATTTCTATTCTGTCATCGAATATCTCTATAACTGTATGCGATCCTGAAAGGAAATAATCTCTATGTACTACCGCATTGATAACAGCCTCTCTCAAAGCGTCAAGAGGCAATTCATAAATCTCTTTTCTTCTTGCCGTACCGGTCATTTCATATTTAACCCGAAGTTCCTGCTTTACAAAATGAAGAGCATTGTCAATATTAGTTATAATATCCTGAGTGTAATCCTTTCTGTTAAGAATAGTAAACCTTTCCGTACCGTCAAAAACACCGCAGGTAATTGTAGCCTGCTCGCATAACAATTGTATAGAATCAGAGAAAAACAGAACACCTGCATTTTTCATTTTCAGTTCATTGTTAATTGAGATTTAAGCTTGTTCGTAACTTTTACACCCTTTACTTCTCCGCTATCGGTAATCCCTATGTATATCTTACCGCCTGAAGCATTTGCAAAAGCAGTGATCTCGCGAGAAAGAGAACTATTAACATCTTCCTTAAATTCCACAAGATAAGATTCTCCGTTCTGCAGCTGCATAATTCTTGCGAAAGTGACCAGTCAATTCCTGTCAAAGTGTTACAGATAATCTGATATAAAATAAAAGTTTTCCACTTCAAGAACTCCTATTATATTCGCTCCGAACAAAAGAGGAGCGGATATGTCAAACAGGAG
>JAKQBN010000001.1 GCA_029559475.1 bacterium | reverse complement strand
AAAATCTACAGGTTTTGTATAAAAAGCATAAAGCTGATCTTTTAAGTCGCGGTTGATGATGTTCTGTATCATATAGCCTGAGAACATAATCGCGATTATATCTTCTTTTATAATTTTGATCTTTTTTAAGAGATCCTTGCCGTTAACCCTGCCGAGATGATAATCGAGTATAACGACGTCGAACTTTTCGATATCCTGAATGGCCGTTTCGGTATTATTGTAAATTTTGCACGCATAACCCATGTGGTCGAGTGTATCACGCATAAGCCTGAGAGCCAGAATATCATCATCAATTACAGCAATGTTCATCACTTTGCAACCCGCTTTTAATATATATTCAAGACGGCCTGACTCCCCAATCCTGCCGTCTTATCAGATAATTACTGAATAATAATCAGTTTGAAATAAATAGTCAATAAAAAATTACTGCGGTTTCTCCGGTTTCATAGTCGGGAAAAGCAGCACGTCTCTTATTGATCTTTCGCCTGTAAGTAGCATTACCATCCTGTCGATGCCTATGCCCAGACCGCCTGTCGGAGGCATGCCAGTCTCGATCGCCTGAACGAAATTCTCGTCCATCGGGCTGACTTCAGCGTCAACGTCACGTCTGAGCGACTGTTCGTAAAGAGTTTTTCTCTGGAAGACCGGATCGTTCGATTCGCTGTAGGCATTTGCGTACTCGTGGCCGTTTATGAACAGCTCGAAGCGCTGCAGATATCTTTCGTCCTCATAATCGACTTTGCACAAAGGTGTGGTCTCAAGCGGCTGATGAGTTATGAACGTAGGCTGGATCATCTGTTCTTCAACATACAGCTCGAATATCTCGTTTATCGCAAGCCCGCGGATGAAAGAACCTTTGATCTCGCCGCCTTTAGCTTTAATGAGCTTCCGCATTTCTTCTTCGTTAAGGTTTTCGACATCGATCTGGGCGTATTCTTTTATGGCGTCGACCATTTTAAGTCTCCGCCACGGTCTTTTTAAGTCTATTTTCTTTCCGTCAAATTCGATCTCTGTCGTACCGTGAATTTCTTTGCAGGCGGATTCAAAAAGCTCTTCTGTCAGGTTCATCATGTCTATATAGTCAGCGTAAGCCATATAAAGCTCAAGCATCGTGAACTCGGGATTATGAGTCCTGTCCATTCCCTCGTTCCTGAAGCATTTGCCGATCTCGTAAACCCTGTCGATACCGCCGACTATCAGCCTTTTCAGGTACGGTTCAAGAGATATGCGGAGATATAACATCATGTCAAGAGAGTTGTGATGAGTAGTGAAAGGCGCGGCGTTAGCTCCACCGTAAATGGGAAGCAGTACCGGCGTTTCGACTTCGAGAAAATCCTTTCCGTCCAAAATCCTTTTGACTGTCTTGATGATCTTAATCCTTTTCTCGAAAGTCTCTTTCACTCCGTGCGTAACCAGAAGGTCCAGATGCCTGTTGCGGTACCTTAACTCCTTATCGCTGAAAGCGTCGAAAACCTCGCCGTCCTTTTCTTTTACGATCGGGAGCGGTCTGATATTTTTCGTAAGAAGGGTAAGCTGATCCGCATAAACGGTTATCTCGCCCACCTGGGTTTTCTTTACAATGCCTTTCACACCTATTATATCCCCGATGTCAAGATGCTTGAACATTTCATAACTTTTGTCGCCGATGTTCTTCTGAGCGATATAAAGCTGAATGTTGCCTTTTTTATCGTGTATCGAGCAGAAGGCCGCTTTTCCCATAAGCCTTATCGCCATTATTCTTCCGGCGACCGATACCGGTTTAATCTCTTCATTATTTTTGTTATAGGACTCGAAATTATCAATGATGTCTTTCGAAAAATCCGTTACTTCAAAATTATACGGGAAAGGGTTTATTCCCATATCCCTGATCGTTTTAATTTTATCGATCCTCGTCTGGATCAGTTTTCCGATTTCTTCCAATTTATCCTCTGCAGATTATTTTTTATACGCTGAAAAGATCCCTAACTTTTTTCTCGACCTCGACGAGCACGGCAGGATTTTCCTCCATGTAAAGTTTAACTTTATCAAGACCCTGTCCTATCCTGTTTTCGCCGTATGAGAACCATGAGCCTGATTTTTTCACGATGTCGTTCTCGACAGCGAGGTCGAGGATCTCGCCCGTTCTGCTGATGCCGGTTCCGTACATCATGTCAAATTCAGCGGTTTTGAACGGGGGCGCGACTTTATTTTTGACCACTTTGACCCTCGTTCTGCTTCCGGTCATCTCCTCCTTGTCCTTCACGCTGGAGATCTTTCTTACATCGAGTCTGATGGAAGCGTAGAATTTCAGCGCGTTGCCTCCTGTAGTCGTCTCGGGATTGCCGAACATGATCCCGATCTTCATTCTTATCTGATTTATAAAAATCACGATGCATTTTGATTTTGAGATCGATGACGTCAGCTTTCTTAAAGCCTGGGACATAAGCCTTGCCTGAAGACCCATGTGGGAATCGCCCATCTCGCCCTCTATCTCCGCCTTAGGCGTCAGAGCGGCTACAGAATCTATTACCACAATATCGATGGCATTGGATCTGACCAGGGTTTCCGCGATGTCCATCGCCTGTTCGCCGTAATCAGGCTGCGATATGAGCAGATTTTTTACGTCCACACCGATCTTATCAGCGTAACCGGTATCAAGCGCGTGTTCAGCATCTATAAAAGCGGCTATGCCTCCGAGTTTCTGGCACTCGGCTATCGCATGAAGGGCTAGAGTAGTTTTACCCGAGCTTTCAGGTCCGAATATCTCAATTATTCTTCCTCTCGGGTATCCGCCGATCCCCGTCGCTATATCGAGACCGAATGAGCCGGTGGAGACGGCTTCAAGCTTTAGTATCGGCTTGTCCTCTCCGAGTTTCATTATCGTTCCCTTTCCGTATGCTTTCTCGATCTGCGCTATCGAAAGATCGAGCATTTTCATTTTTTCACTGTTCTCGCTCATTTTTTACGTCTCCTATAAACCAAGTATGTTCTTTAAATTGTATTCTTCGGGATCAGACAGATATTTTTTCGCATCGTCATAATCCTCTTCCTTTATCGAGTCCATGCTGTTGAAAGTCAGCTTGAACGATTCGCTTTCGGTATCGAGCAGCCTGGGCTTTATTTTACCTTTCTCGTCAGCTATGTCTTTCAGATACAAAGGTTCCACCCTGCCGTCCGGTCTGGCGATCACGATGCAGCCCTTTTCTCCCCTGTCAAAAAGTTCCTTCACTCCGTTACCGAGCGAAGAACAGTATTTAAGATCGAAAGCTATCGGATCCACACATCTGACCTCGTAGCCGATCTCAACGGGCCTGCTCTTAACATTTATCCTGAGCTTGTTCAGTTCTACCTGCAAAAGCGAATTGAAGATATGGGCTTTACTCACCTTTCCGAGCTCGGGATGTCCGTGTTCGTCATAAGAGAAGTGAACATCTGATTTCAAGATCTCCTCATCTGACATAAAATGATAAACGCCTTCGCTGATGATGATCCCGCCGTAATCTATACCCAGAAGCATTCTTTTAACGATAGATGAGACCATCATTCTGATCATTCTGTCGTAGGTAACTTCAACATTTTTAAACATTTCGGGCACAATTATCATTGGATACTGAGCGCTTGCTCCGATACCGAACGCGAGATGACCCGCTTCTCTTCCCATCGAGCAGACGATGAACCAGTTACCGCTCGTTCTGCCGTCTTCATAAACAGTAAGAGCGATCTTCGTACCCTCGTTCTTCGATGTATGGTAGCCGAAAGTCGGAAGATTATACGGCAGCGGAAGATCGTTGTCGATCGTTTTCGGAACGTGTATGTTCTGGATCTTTATATCGTGTTTTTCCAGATATTTTGTAAGCCTGTTCGCAGATGAAGCCGTATCGTCACCGCCTATGGTAACGAGAAGTTTGACATCATGTTCTTTGACGAAATCAGTCGAGAATTCATCGTCTTTCGGCTTATAACGGCTCATTTTGAGGTAAGAACCTCCCTGGCAGAAGATCCTGTCGGCTATGTCGAAATTCAGTTCGATAAAATCAGGCTTTTCTTTGAAAAGCGTTTTATAGCCGTAGTTCAACCCGAGGACTTTGTATCCGTCGGACAGGAACCTTTTCGCTATTGTAGCCACCACCGTGTTGATTCCCGGTGCCGGCCCTCCGCCGCACAGGATAGCAACTGATCCTTTCTTCATAATACTCTCCTTATTATTAATTATTTACAAGAACATAAAAACGACACATAAATATATAAATCTATCGTTTTTAAGTCAACTCAATAAATATACATAAAGATGACGTTCATCTAATGACACTCATCTAAAAAACTCGATTTTTTTTCGGATTTTTCAAAAGACTTTGAATTAAAAAACAACTTGCTAAAACATGATAAAAAAACTATTTTTTGACTGCTTTTTTAATAGCAAGAAAAAAAGTATAATTTGGAATAAAAGGAGCTAAGTTATGGGAAACAAAAAATTTATGACATGCGACGGAAACACTGCCGCTGCACACATAGCGTATATGTTCAGCGAAGTGGCGGCTATATATCCGATAACACCGTCATCAAATATGGCCGAATTCGTAGATGAATGGTCGGCTCACGGAAGAAAGAACATATTCGGAGAAACGGTCCAGGTGACCGAGATGCAGTCTGAGGGAGGGGCGGCAGGAGCCGTTCACGGTTCGCTGCAGTCGGGAGCGCTGACCACAACATATACAGCTTCGCAGGGACTGTTACTTATGATCCCCAATATGTATAAGATAGCCGGAGAGCTTCTGCCGGCAGTATTTCACGTAAGCGCAAGAAGTTTAGCCGCCCAGGCGCTGTCTATATTCGGCGATCACAGCGACGTTATGAGCGCAAGACAGACCGGATTCGCGTTTCTGGCTACCGGAAGTGTTCAGGAGATAATGGACCTTGCCGGAGTTGCGCATCTGACTGCGATAAGATCTAGAGTGCCTTTCGTACATTTCTTTGACGGTTTCAGGACATCACACGAAATACAGAAGATCGAATATTTCGAGAATGAGGATCTTTCCGGTCTCGTGGATATGCAGGCTTTAAAAAGATTCAGGGATACAGCTCTTAATCCCGAGCACCCTGTAACAAGGGGGACCGCCCAGAATCCCGACATTTATTTCCAGACGAGGGAGGTATCGAATAAATTCTACGATGCCGTTCCGGACATTGTTGAAGAATATATGCAGAAAATATCTGAAAAAACCGGAAGAGAATATCATCCGTTCACATACTACGGCGCGAAAGATGCGGAGAACATCATCATCGCGATGGGTTCTGTGACCGAAACTATCAAGGAAACTATAGACTATCTGAACGGAAAGGGCGGCAAAGTCGGGCTTATTTCTGTCCATCTTTACAGACCGTTCTCAAAAAAATATTTCTTCAAAGTTTTACCGAAGTCGGTTAAGAGGATCGCGGTGTTAGACAGAACTAAAGAACCCGGTTCGGTCGGCGAACCTTTGTATCTCGACATAAAATCAGTATTTTATGACGAGGCGGTTAAACCTCTTATCGTCGGCGGGCGCTACGGACTTTCTTCAAAAGACACTGTTCCGGAGCAGATACTTGCCGTTTATAAAAATCTCGAAGCGAAAGAACCGAAAAACGATTTCACAATTGGCATCGTTGATGATGTTACGTTCAAATCACTTCCGATAGCTGAACCGGTTAATTTTGAAAATAAGGGCAGCTTCGCGGCAAAATTCTACGGTCTCGGATCAGACGGTACGGTAGGCGCGAATAAGAATTCAATAAAGATCATAGGCGAGAACACCGATAAATACTGTCAGGCTTATTTTGCGTACGACTCAAAAAAATCCGGCGGTTTTACAGCATCGCATTTAAGGTTCGGAGACACACCGATAAGAAGCCCTTACCTCGTAAACACGCCTGACTTCGTAGCCTGCCACGTACCCGCTTATATCGATCAGTACGATGTTCTTAAGGGTTTAAAAAAAGGCGGCTCGTTCCTCTTCAATTCGATATGGGATGTTGAAGAAACTAAAAAAAGACTGCCTGAAAGCATGAAAAGATATATGGCCGAGAATGAAATAAATTTCTATATCATAAATGCGACTGATATCGCCGAGAAGATCGGGCTGGGCAACAGAATAAATACAGTTATGCAGGCCGCATTTTTCAGAATATCCGAAGTAATACCTTATGACCTTGCTCTAGAACAGATGAAGAAGCATGTTCTGAAGAATTTCGGAAAAAAAGGCGAAGAAGTAGTAAAAATGAACAATGCCGCAGTTGATCTTGGCGGAGAAAAAATCACAAAGATAGAAATACCTTCAGAATGGAAAAAGATCGAAAGCAAAGGTTTCATGGCGGACAGAGGGTCAGGCAGACCCGACTTCATTAAAGGCGTATGCGATATAATGAACGCGCAAAAAGGAGATGATCTTCCGGTAAGCGCATTTTTAAGCAGAGAGGACGGCACATTCCCGGCAGGGACAACTCAGTATGAAAAACGAGGTATCGCGGTAAACGTGCCGGAATGGATAAGCGAGAACTGTATCCAATGTAACCAGTGCGCGTACGTCTGTCCGCACGCTGTGATCAGGCCGTTCCTAATCAATGCTGAAGAAGAGAAAAAACTTCCCGCGGATACAAAACTTTTAAAAGCTGTCGGAAAAGAGTTTGATGGCTTAAAATTCAAAATACAGATCAGCCCGCTTGACTGTACGGGATGCGGTAACTGCGCCGATGTATGTCCCGCCCCAAAAGGAAAAGCACTTGTAATGAAGCATCTCGGTACGCAGATGGCGGAAGTTGAAAGATGGGACATTATTACGAAGAACGTTACTTATAAAGACAAGCTGACCGACAAATTCGCGAACGTGAAATCTTCCCAGTTCGCACAGCCGCTGTTCGAGTTCTCCGGAGCCTGCGGCGGATGCGGCGAAACACCTTATATAAAAACTATCACTCAGCTTTACGGCGACAGAATGATGGTGGCTAACGCGACCGGGTGTTCATCTATCTACGGCGGATCGGCTCCGTCAACACCATACTGCCCCAATGCGGAAGGCAAAGGACCGGCCTGGGCGAATTCGCTTTTCGAAGATAATGCGGAATACGGTTTCGGTATGGCGCTCGGTGTAAACAAGATCAGAGCAAGGATCGAATTGAGAATGAAGGCCGCTATCGCAGAAGGAAAGATCAAATCCGAAACAAAATCAGCTTTTGAAGCATGGATAGCCGGAAAGGACAACGCAGAAGAATCAAAAAAAGCATCAGAACTTGTCAGATCGGTCCTGAATAATGAAACCTGCGGATGTCTTGACGAAATTAAACAGCTCGATCAGTATCTTGTCAAAAAATCAGTTTGGGTATTCGGCGGTGACGGTTGGGCTTACGATATAGGATACGGCGGTCTCGACCACGTTCTTGCTTCAGGCAATGATATAAATGTTCTTGTTCTCGATACGGAAGTATACTCAAATACAGGCGGTCAGTCATCCAAATCAACTCCCGTAGGAGCGGTCGCCAAATTCGCCGCATCTGGAAAAAGGATCAGGAAAAAGGATCTCGGAATGATGGCTATGAGCTACGGATATGTTTACGTCGCACAGGTGGCGATGGGCGCAAATCAGGCTCAATACTTCAAGGCTCTAAAAGAAGCTGAGGCTTATCCCGGCCCTTCACTGATAATCGCTTACGCGCCCTGCATCAATCACGGATTAAAAGCAGGGATGGGAAAAACCCAGCAGGAACAGAAGCAGGCTGTAGATGCAGGATACTGGCATCTTTACAGATATAATCCGATGCTTGAAGATGAAGGGAAAAATCCTTTCGTCTTAGACTCCAAAGAACCGAGCTGGGACAAGTTCCAGGAATTCCTGCAGGGTGAAGTCAGGTACACTTCGCTATTGAAAACTTTCCCCGAAGACGCGAAAGTGCTTTTCAAAGCCGCTGAAGAGAACGCGAAATGGCGTTACAACAGCTATAAAATGAAATCAGAAATGAAATTCTAAGGATTTTAAGATCAAAAGAAAAAGGACGGGTTCATTCTCGTCCTTTTTTATAAAAAGCAAGAGTATGGGTAAGAGTAAAAAAGTAATACGGGTAGAAAATACAAGATCTGATAAAGTTTTTTTTCAAAAGAACTTATATGCAGTATCTTTTCTGGCAATAATTATAATCATACTTATATCGTATTCGAATTCGTTCAATAATTCATTCCAGTACGACGATGTGCATCATATCTTTGAGTCTAAGCACAATAAGGATTTTGAAAGCTTTAAAAATCCGTCATTCTGGTTCCATTTTACTCAGAGGGCACCGGCTCAATTTACTTTTGCGGTAAATTATTACCTTAATGAATACTCCGTAACGGGCTATCACGTTTTTAACCTTATCATTCATCTACTTTCGTCCGTTATCGTTTTTTTACTGGCAGGTATACTTCTTAGCTCATCAGCGATCAAAGAGAAATACATTCTGCCGTACAAAAAACATATTCAGCTTTTTACCGCTCTGATATTTGCAGCGCATCCGATCCAGACCGAATCGGTAACTTACATCGTTCAAAGGATGGAATCGCTGTCGTTTTTATTCTACGCAGGTGCTTTGATAATGTATTATCTTTTCAGAAAAGAAAAAAATACCGGATCTCAAATATTTAAGTTCGCACTGTTCGCTTTATCGGGACTTTTATCAGTAATGACAAAGCAGACAGCCTACACTCTTCCTCTGGCGATTTTAATACTCGAAATTTACTTTATCAGAGATAAAAACGGAAAATCCAACAGGAAGCTGATATATAGCCTTACATCCATTCTGACATTATCGCTTATAATCGGGCTGATAACCGACACTCTTCCGAGAGAAGTTTTATCAGAAACCGGCAGGATCGAGTATATGCTTTCTCAGTTTACAGTAATCCTGAAATATGTTTTTCTAATGTTCGTTCCGGTCGGTCAGAACATAGACCATCATATTGTAATCCCTGGAAGTATTTTTGAATTTAAAGTAATCGCCGGAATATTTATTATCTTCCTGATGATCTTATCCGGATATTTTTTATACCGCAAGGGTCATGTTTTGTTGAGCTTTTCGATCGCGTGGTTTTTCGCGGTAATTTCTCTCAGATCGAGCGTTCTTCCCATCAGCGACCTGATGAGCGAACACAGGCTATACCCGGCGATTTTCGGGTACGGCCTTTTTGTTTCGGCGGGAATATTTTACTTACTTGATAAATTCTCATCAGGAAAGAACATTGTCAGAAATGCGTCCGTAATACTTGTTCTGGCAGTATTTTCATACTCGGCCGCAGCTTATCTGAGAAACAGGGTCTGGAAAAACGAACTGACGCTTTGGCAGGATTCGGTATCCAAATCTCCGGAAAAATTCAGACCGAATTATAATTATGCCGAAGCTTTAAAGAAGAATGGAAATTCAACTGCAGCCCTTGAATTTTATCTAAAGGCTTACAGCCTGAATGATAAAAGCTACGGCGTATGCAATAATATCGGAAACATTTACGCAGCGGATAAAAAATATGATGAGGCTGAATATTATTATAAAAAAGCGCTTGAACTTTTTCCTTCTTATCCGAAAGCGCTGAGCAATCTCGCGAACGTTTATTACAAGAAAGCCATATACGATAAGGCAGAAGAGCTGTATATCAAAGCTTCAGAAGCCGATCCTTTATTTATCGATCCGGTTTTGAACCTCGGGCATTTATATTTCATAACCGAGCATTATGACCTTTCAGTCGAAAAATATAAGCGGGTGCTTGAACTTGATCCGGATAACAGCCAGGCTACAAATAACCTGAAGATAATTCTTTCCGGTCAGCAATAAGGAACAGTAATATTTTTTAGTTGACAATTAAGAATAGATTTGCAATATTATACATAGATTGAAAGATGTTCTGTGAAGCTAACTTAAAGAAGAGTTAACGAAAATGGGGAAAAAGATAATGAAATACATCTATACGCTTATGTTGCTCGTGATTTTCACTTTTCAGATCTCATGTAAAAGCAGCGACGAGTCTGCTCAGACCGTAAAAAACGCTTCTGGTGAACAGAAAACTATTGCCGAAACCGTTCAGCAGCCGGAAGCTGATCTTTCTTCAGAGACGGCAGTTAAAGATGAATCGCAGGCTGTTCCCGAACAAGTGAAAACGGAAGAAGTAAAAACCTATGTTCCGGAAACGGCTGTGGCAAAGAAAGACATAGCACAGGTTTCAGAAACGAAAAAAGAAGAGCCGAAAAAGGAGAAAAAAGCAGTTAAGCAGACCGATGAAAAAGGGTTCGTATCTTATGTTGAGGGAAGCGTAAAGAAAAAAAATATCGAAGAAGCGGATTTTAAAACGAGCGTGGCGGAAAAAACGACCGTAAAATCAAGAGAATCTTACAAAACAATGATAAAATCAAGAGCGGAACTGGAACTTTCCGGGCTTGACATAATAAGACTTGCGCCGAAAACGACGGTTGATCTGGTAGCACTTTATGAAGAATCAAAAGACGGCAAACAAAAAACGGACATCAAACTTGCAGAAGGGGATCTCTGGGCGCAGGTGAACTCATCGGATGATAAAAGCGAATTCAAAATGGATACCGACATAGCCGCCGCCGCAATTACGGGCACCAACTTCAGAATGTCGAAAACGGGCGAGATCACCGAGATGAAAGTTTATCACGGAGAGGTAAAAATATCCAATTCGAAAGAAAACATGGACGATCTTGAAGCAAAATCAGTAAAGGATTTTAAGCAGCCGGGACAGATATCTGGACCGAAACAGATATCAGGACCAAAACAGGTATCACTGGAAGAATGGGTGTATATAGTAAAAAACATGCAGCAGATCACTTTCGACAATTCAGGTAAGGTTATCTCCGCAGGCGAATTCAAAGCTACAGATAAATCTGAGAAAAACGACTGGGTCGAGTGGAATAAAAAAAGAGACAGACAGAAAGGATTAAAATAAACTTAACTCGCAGGAGTGAAATATGAAAAAAGCAACATTGATCAGCTTTCTAGCACTAATAATAACCCTCTTCGCGCAGGGAGAGATCGACTGGGAAAGAAGGGTAATATCGGCTTCGGGTATAGGAGCTCCTAATCCCAACGCGCCGAATATGGCCGTAAAAAGAGCCGGAGCAATAAATGCTGCAAAAATGTATGCGATCAGAGATCTGATGGCAACAGTAAAGGGGATGTATCTGTCCAGCGAGCAGACAGCAGAGAATTATATGACAACATCCGATGTAGTCAAGACTCAGGTCGAAGGAATAGCTAGAGCGTTCAGAATGGTCGGCGAACCCCAGTATTTCGAGGACGGATCGGTTCAGGTTACGGTAGAAATGAGCATAGACGGAAAACTGAGCGATCTTATGATGAAAGAGGAAACTTTTGGCGATACAACGCCATTAGTCGAACCGGCAACTTACAAGCTTTCCGACATAGTGCCGGATACTCCTGAAGTATATACCGGTCTCATCCTTGACTGTACAGAACTTGAATTAAGACCGGCTCTTTCTCCAAAAGTTTACAGCCAGTCCGGAAAAGAAGTTTACGGAAGTGCGAACGTGAACAAGGATTTCGCTGTTCAGCAGGGAATGATGGGATATCTAAAGAATATTGATTCCGCGAAAGCTAACGCAAGAGTGACCGGCAATCCTCTTATCGTGAAAGCGGCCAGCGTTAAGGGAACAAATAAAGCCGATATAATTATCAGCGACTCCGATGCTTCAAAGATCGAAGCTATGGCTTCAAAGCAGAATTTCTTAAGAGAATGCCGGGTCATCGCGATAATAAAATAATTTTATTGAGGTTTCGAACATGAAAACATTATCAGTATTAATTCTGACCGCAATTCTGCTTTTAACGGTATCGTGTTCTCAGTCCGTTAGAAAAGCCGAGCCTGCCGCAAAAAGACAAGCGCCGGTAGAGGAACAGATCGCAGAGCAGACTCCGGTAGCGCAGCCGGAAGTAAAAAAGGAAGTCGTAGTCATCACACGCGACGCTAACGAAGGAATAACTGATCCATTAATCGAAGACGGCATCAACTGGTCGAACAGGACGATCACCGCAACCGGGATCGGTGCGCCTAATCCTGACGCTCCCAATATGGCTGTAAAAAGAGCAGGCGCGATAAATGCCGCTAAGATCGTTGCGCTCAGGGACCTGATAGCTACTATGAAAGGAATGTATCTTTCAAGCGAGCAGACAGCCGAGAACTATATGATGACATCTGACGTGGTAAAAACCCAGATCGAAGGGATCGCAAAGGCTTTTAAAGTGGTCGGCGAGCCCAAGTATTTTGAAGACGGTTCCGTCGAGGTCACAGTCGAAATGAGCCTTAACGGCGATCTGAGCGATGTATTCTTGAAGAATGCTGAATTCGGCGAAGGCGAGGATTATCCTCTGGTACCGGAGGCGACATACAAACTGTCTGACCTTGTTAAAGAACCTGCTTCATATACGGGTATAATAATTGACTGCACAGGTGTTCAGTTGAGACCGGCTCTCGCGCCGAAAGTATTCAGTAAATCCGGCGATGAAATTTACGGGAGCGCGAACGTAAATAAAGATTACGCAGTTCAGCAGGGAATGATGGGATACTTGAAATCCGTCACTTCAGCAAGAGAAAATTCGAGGGTGACGAACAATCCTCTGATAATAAACGCGATCGGGGTTAAAGGCACTAATAAAGCTGACATAATCATTTCGGATGAAGACGCTGTAAAACTGAAAGAGCTTGATTCTAGGCTGAATGTGCTCAAGCAGTGCAGAGTAATAGCTGTAATTATTTAAAAAAGGAGTGAGATAATGAAAAAAATATTATTATTGATTGCCGCCGCATCAGTTCTTATGATCTTAAGCTGCAGTAAAGAAACGAGAAAATCAGAATCAGTTCTAGACAACCCGGAAATGCATATCAGTATCGGAATGAAATATTTTAACGAAGGCAGCTATGACGAAGCAAAAAAAGAATTTGACGATGCAATTAAAATAAACTGGAAAGAAGAGGATAAAGCCGGAGCATACGCTGGACTAGGAATGTACTATGCGGTCAAGGGCGACAAAGATAAGGCTGAAGACAACGCAGAAAAAGCTGAAGATCTAAATCCGAAAAATCCGCTTGTCATGACCTGTTTCGGCAGAACGCTTACTTATATGAACAAAGGAACTGACACTGATGACTGGCTGGAAGACGCAGTGGAAAAATTCGATGAATCAATAAAAATCGCAGACGAAAAAAGAGACATGAAAGCTCTTGCTGAAGCGTATTATTTTAAGGGCATGACAGGTAAAAGCGCATACAAGTTCACAATGGCAAAAGCAGCATTCGCAGAGGTCGTTAAGCTTAAAGGTCTTTACGCAACAGAAGCCAATAAAGAATGGGAGATCGTTCAGCTGATCGAAAGAGCCAGACCGGGAACTAAGATAGGAGCGAAAGTAGCTCTTCTTGATGAAGTCGGAAAAGCCGAAATAGCTGTGCTTTTTGTTGAGGAAATGAAGATCGAACAGGTTCTTGATAAAAGAGAAAAGAAAGAGTATAATAATGAATTTTCAGCTCCCGCGGATCCAATGAAATACACCGAGGGAGAACAGAAAAAAGAAGCGGCGAACGACATAGCTTCACACTGGGCTTCAAGCTGGATAAAAATAGTTCTCGGCAAAGGCGTAATGGAAAACGCGCCCGATCATAAATTCTATCCCGACAAAAAGATCACAAGAGCCGAATACGCTCTTATGCTTCTCAGGGTAATGGTTCTGATCTCGGGAGACGAATCGCTTTATACTAAGCATTTCGGCGAAGAGAATTCAATGTTCAACGACGTTAGGACCGATCATTACGCTTATAATGCAATGGCGGTCTGCGCTTCCAGAGGAATTATGAAGGCCAACATTAATGGTGAATTCGAAAAAGATAAAACCGTTTCAGGCGCGGAAGCACTATTAATTATAAGGGATTTCCAGAACGCACTTAGCCTTACTTTCTAATTTTTACTTTATTATATTTAAAAAGCCAAAGCCGCCTTTGGCTTTTTTTTATTAATAAAATTTGATATAAGAAATATATTTGTCTATATTATCAGAATTATATACATGTATCAAAGGAGAATATCCGCATGAACGATAAACTGAGTTCGATAACGAAAGGTCTTGACAGCGTAAAGGATCTGAAAAGTCTGTTAATTAAGCTTACAGACATAACTAAAGAAATACTTAATGCGGACAGATGCAGTATTTTCCTTTATGACGAAAAAGCCGACGATCTTTTTACATACGTGGCGCACGGGGTCAGCGAAATAAGGATACCTAAAGATAAGGGTATCGCGGGATATACTTACACACAAAAAAAGTTCATGAACATAAAGGATGTTCAGAACGAGCCTTTGTACAATAAAGCCTCTGAAAAAGTAACTGGATACGTTACGAAAACCATGCTTTCAATACCGATTGTCAGCGCTGAAGGCGATTCGATCGGGGTCTTTCAGGTACTAAACAAGCTTGACGGCAATCCGTTCGGAACAGAAGACGAGGAAATGCTTAAAAACACTTCGTCGTATGCGGCTTCACTTTTAAATAAGGCGATGGGATATGCCGACTCTTTAAAGCTTGAAGATTCAGAAATGAAGAGTATAACTTCGGTCTTTGATGACAGCGAAGTGGGTAAAATATCAGCGTCGATAATACCTTTGAGAATATCAGACGATGTTTCAAAAGCGGACGTTTATTTCCCGTTCAAAGGGCTGCAGATAGATATCTACGCAATTGAGAATAATTACATAATAATTAAAAAAGACGAAACTAATACGGTTTCGATCGATAATTATATTCTTGAAAAAGACACGCCCTTCAAGATACTCTACGGTTCCGTTATAAAGATAAACAATTACACTATCCTCTATGAGCAGATCAAATCATATTTTAAAGTCAAGCTGAACTATTTTAACCGAAAGGTCTTTTATCTGAACAGAGAAGACGGAGATATCGTGCTCTCATTAGAGAAAAAAGAAAATTCGCTTGCGGCTTTGCATCTGACCAGATCAATCATAAAACTTGAGATCTTAATGCGGGGGACTGATCTTGTTGTGAACAGAGAGGTTTCAGAAGATCCGGTCTATCTTAACATAAACGACGATGTCAGGATCAACGGCAAGAATCTGAATATCAAAAAAATAGTCTCGGAGTTCGTTACTGAAAGGGATTTTTTCCATTTCGATCCTAACGAAAAAGAATTTATCATATCGAATAAAAAAGGCGATGCAATAATTCAGGATGAACTTGATCATATCTGGTCGTGTTCGATAATAAAAAAAGAAAAGAACTATCTATTTTCTTCCGGAAACTGTCCGTATGAAGTTTATCTCAACGACAAGCCTGTAAAAACTACCCGGATAGTTCACGGCGACAAAATATATCTTAACGGCAGGATCTTGAATTTCGACTTTGAAAATAAAACGGCAGAGCTTTCAAAATTCAGCTTCAGCTCATTTGTCGTCCGCGGCCTGAAACATCTTTTTAACGATAAAAGCGTCGGGCTGGATGATATAAATTTCGAGATGGAGCACGGGGATCTTGTGGCGATCATGGGGCCGAGCGGGTGCGGAAAATCGACACTTTTAAACGTCATCAACGGATATCAGAAACCGTCTTTCGGAGATGTCGTTCTGGACAGTTTCGACCTTCACAGTAATTATTCATTTCTGAAGAATTTCATGGGGTTCGTTCCTCAGGATGACCTCTTGTTCGATAATCTCACAGTTTATGAGAACCTTTATTTCAATGCTTGTCTCAGATATCCTTCAAAAAATCCTGAAATTTTGAAAGCGCTCGTTAATAAGGTTCTAAAAGACATCGGGCTTACAGATAAGAAGGACAGCAGGGTCGGCAACCCTCTCGATAAAACCCTGAGCGGCGGGCAGAGAAAAAGGCTGAATATCGGGCTTGAACTTCTGTCTGATTCCGAAGTCCTGCTTCTTGATGAACCTACCTCCGGGTTATCTTCCAAGGATTCCGAGAAAATAGTAGAGCTTCTCAAATCAATATCTTTGGACGGTAAGATAGTCTATGTGATAATTCATCAGCCGAGCTCAAAGATATATAAAATATTCGACAAGATCATAGTTTTGGACAAAGGGGGAAAGCTAGCCTTTTCCGGGAATAATTACGATGCGCTCAAATATTTCAGGGATCATTCCAACCAGAATTTCGGCGACTGGATTGAATGTCCCGTGTGTAAGAATGTTGAACCTGACCTTATCCTTGAAACATTAGAAGAACCGGCCAGGGATAAGGACGGAACGCCTTTAGATAGTAGGAAACGAAGTCCTGAATACTGGAAGAGAGAATTCGAGACTTACCAGAAAAATTCCGGAAATGTAAATTTTCCTGCTACGGTGAATCAGTTCATTCCGCCGAAGCCCAGGCTGACAATTAAAGAGCTTTTAGCTCAGTTCTACGTTCTTTTAAAAAGAAATTTTCTGAATAAACTGAGGGATAAATCGAACCTGGCTATAACGTTTCTTGAAGCTCCTGTTCTTGCCGTTATAATCGGTTTGTTGTTAAAATATATCCCATCTGAAAAATATTCGCTTTACGATAATAAATATCTGATCACGTTCATCTTTCTTGCAGTGATCGTTACTTTGTTTTTCTCACTAACTAACAGCATAGACGAGATAATCAGGGACGCTTCAATACTTCTTCGTGAAAAAATGCTGGATATAAACAGCTTTGAATACTATGTCTCAAAGTTCATAACGCTTATAGTATTCTCTGTCGCTCAGAATATCCTTTTTCTGGCGATCAGCTTTATAATTCTGGGTATAAAAGAACTTTTCTGGGAATATCTTTTAATTATGACCGTGGTTTCTGTAAGCGGAATAAGCTTAGGGCTATTAATATCGTCTTTCCCGAAACTAACATCAAAAGCAGCTCAGAACATAATTCCTCTGATACTTGTTCCTCAGATAATTTTCGGAGGATTTATAGTTGAATTCGAAGATATAAATAAAAGCCTTTTTATAGATAAAAATTCCAAGATACCCGAAATATGCCAGCTTATGCCTTCAAGATGGGGATTTGAAGCTGTATGTACTATGCAGGACGCAAAGAACAGTTTTCATGCAGAAAATGATGCCCTTCAGAAAAAATTCGACGACTTTGTTGAGAAAGAAGAAGAAATAACAGAAAAATACGGGCGCAAAGCTTATTCAGAGCAGAAAGCCGGATTATTATCTGAGCTTAACGAATTGAGAAATAAATATAAAGCGGATTACGGCAACGGTGAACTCAACAAGAGGATGAAAGAGGCGTCTGAGAAATATGAGATCTATGTTTCAGATGAGATCAAAACTCAGAAAGTTTCAGCGGAGGAGGATCTGAAAATAGTATACCCGATGTTCGTGAAAGAAAAGATACTTCCGGTAATAGGGTTAAAGATTCCGGCTTATATTTATAATATAATAATTCTGGCTTTATTTTCTATTGCAGTTTCAGCTCTTGCGGTACTGATGCTCATTTACAGAGAGAAAGCAGCTTCAGTAATTCAGAAAATAAATTTCGGGAAATCAAAAAAATGACAGCTCTTGAAGATATCAGACATAAGATAGACAGACTTGATGATGAGATCATAACGCTTTTGAAAAAGAGGCTTGAACAGGTTCTCTTAACATTAAAAGAAAAAGAGAAGATCGAGGATCTCGGCAGAGAAGACCAGATAATATCAAAACTTGTCGGAAGATCTGAGGATAACGAAACAGAAAAATACCTGACCGAAATATATCAAACCATTTTCAGAGAGGGTAAAAGGATACAAAAACATTTAAAAGAGAATGAAATTAATGAGAAAATTTAACGTTGCTGTAGTGGGAGCTACAGGCGCGGTAGGATTAAGAATGCTTGAAGTTCTTGATGACAGAAAATTCCCCATAGGGGAATTAAAGCTTTTAGCTTCAGAAAGATCATCAGGAAGCAGTCTGACTTTCAAAAGCGAAAAAATCCCTGTGGAAGTTTTATCAAAAAACAGCTTTAAAGGAATAGATATCGCCCTTTTTTCCGCAGGCGCATCGGTCAGCAGAGAATACATTCCTTCCGCGGTAAAATCAGGTACGGTTGTTATTGATAACAGTTCCGCTTACAGGAACGATCCCGAAGTTCCTTTAGTCATACCCGAGATCAATCCGGATGACGTTTCATTGCACAGAGGTATAATTTCAAATCCCAACTGCACGACCGCGATTATGCTGACGGTCCTTTACAGTATTTATAAATTCTCAAGAATAAAAAAAATAATCGTTTCAAGTTATCAGTCGGTTTCTGGAGCCGGTCAGAAAGGAATAAACGAGCTTGAAGAACAGACAGGATGTCTCATCGGGGGTAAAAAACTATCGGTTTCAAAATTCCCGCATCAGATTGCGAATAACGTTATACCACATATAGATGTTTTTACCGATAACGGATATACAAAAGAAGAGATGAAAATGCTTCTTGAGACAAGAAAGATCCTTCATGATGAAAAGATCGCCGTATCCGCAACATGCGTAAGGGTTCCGGTAAAAAGTGTCCATTCTATGGCCGTTACTTTAATAACGGAAAAAAGCATTTCTGTCGAAAAAGTCAGAGAACTTATCACAAATGCGCAGGGAGTACAATTATTCGATGATCCGTCCAGAAATATATATCCAATGCCGGTTATATGTGAAGGTGAATACGACTGTTTTGCCGGCAGGATAAGGAAAGATATCGCTTTAAGAAACGCGATCTCATTGTGGATCTGCGGAGACCAGCTCCTTAAAGGCGCGGCTCTTAATGCTGTTCAGATCGCGGAATTATTAATCAAAATTAAGAAATAATTCAAATGTATAAGTTCTTTTTATTCATATTTCTGATAATGCTTTCCGCATGCAACATATTTTCTCCGGAATATGATAAGTTCGAAAATCTGCAGCCCGGAGGGGACAACAGCACTATAGACGGTCTGATGAAAAATTTCGTGTATACCTATACTTTCAAAGACTCATTTTTGTATGAAGAAATACTCGACGATGAATTTATTTTCGAGTACGATAACGAAGGAGTTTACGAATCGTGGACTAAAGATGAAGACATAAGAATAACCAAAAAAATGTTCAGGAATTTTAAGAAGATCGATCTTGTATTCAATACTCTTTTTCCTTTAGGCACTACTCAGGCAGATACGACCGTTTATGCTTCATTCAGGATCGGTTTTTATTCTGGTGACGAAGTTATCGACCTTTCAGGCTATTCTAAATTCGTTTTCAGGAAAATAACGGATGATGAAGAAAAGGTAAAATATACTATTAAATATTGGGGAGACCTTAAATAAATGAAGAAGCTTCTGTTCGTACTGATATTTATCCTTATCGCAATAAATTTCTATCTGTTTTTCATAGACGGAAAAGGCAAAAGCTCATCGCAAATTACTATTCAGCTGGCAGATTCTGCAGAAACTATTGAACCTGAGAAGTCCGGCCTGGATGAATTTCAGCTCATAGATCTGGCATTTCTGCAAAAAGGTCTCGACAAAAAGAACATGTATTCAAAAAGAACGGATTCTTTATGGTTCAAATATATAAAACTTCCTGATTCGTGCAGCCTTTCAAGGTATAATCTCTTTTTTCAGAAAATAATGACGGATAACGGTTTAACGATCGACAAAGCATCAGAATTTGAAATGTCGAAGAAAATGGTGTATAACTTTATGGTTCAGGATACAATACCGGCTGTTGTTGAGCTTAGAGTGACTCCGGGACTCGAATCCGATCTGAACATCAACGGAAGTCTCTGCATAATAATCTATTGTATGGGCAATGAATGGGGAAAACCGTGGGTCAGGGATATTCTTGCTCTACCTCTGCCGGTTGTCATATCGATCCTTCCCAATAACCCTCCCGCATGGGCAAGAGACACTATCATAAAAGAAGCTGCAAAAAACAATAAAGATATATTAGTATCTCTGCCTATGGAACCGGAAGCAGGCAATATAGATAAAGAAAACCCGGTTAAACTTGTAAAGGGCATGAATTACCTGTCGATAGATATTGTTTTCGATAAAATATTTGAAGTATTTAACGCGCCGAAGGGGATTATAAATTATAAAGGTTCAAAGGTCATCTCGGATTATCAGACGATGGATCAGTTCTTCAAAAAAATGTCAGGAACTGGATTGAACTATATCGAGATAGAACCGGGATCGGATTCTTATTCAGCTTTACTGTGCGAAGAATACAAAATACCGTTCATATCTACACGGGAGCACTTTTCCGAAGCGAAAGATCTGAAAGAAAATTTTGACAGGATATCTGCAGAGATATTAAGCGGCAATGACATTCTTTTAGTTCTGAATGCGAACGAGGGAATGTATAGTTTCTTAAAAGATGAGTTAACGGTAAACTCTCGCGACATTAACTTTCTTACAATCGATCAATTTATAAAGCAAAAAAAATGAGTATATCTCTTCCCGGTCTTAAACTGCAGGATCACGTTCTGATGCTCGCACCGATGGACGGCTACACAAATATACCGTTCAGACTTATCATCAAAGAGATGAGTCCGTCATTAATGTTCACAGAGTTCGTGAATTCAGATGCTGTCATTCACGAGAATAAAAAAACTATAGGCAAGATAAGGATACTTCCGGAAGAAAGACCCGTTGCGATCCAGATATTCGGCCACAAGCCTGAAAATATGGCTGAAGCCGCAAAAATAGTTGAGGAGCTTGAGCCTGAACTGATAGACTTAAATTTCGGCTGCCCAGCCCCGACAGTTTCGGGGCACGGAAGCGGAGCAGCGCTTTTAAAAGACCTTCCGCTGGTTGCAAGAATATGCGAAAGCGTAGTGAATGCTGTAAAAATTCCTGTCAGCGCAAAAACCAGGCTGGGGTGGGACAGAACAAGCATTAATGTTCTTCAGACAGTAAAGATATTTGAGGAATCAGGCATAAGGATGGTCACACTGCATCCGAGAACCAAAGCGCAGAAATTTGAAGGAAAGTCAGATTGGAATTACATAAGAGAAATAAAAAAAGTATCAAAAATACCTGTGATCGGTAACGGCGATATAATCACGCCGGAAGATGCCTGCGAAATGTTTAAAATGACCAATTGTGACGGAATAATGATCGGAAGGGAAGCTGTAAAGAATCCATGGATATTCTCTCAGGTGAGGGATTTTCTCGAAAAGGGTACATATCTTAAGGAGATTCCGATCTCAGAAAGAAAAAGGCTGTGCCTAAAGCATTTTGATCTCTCGCTGGAATTTCTGGGAGAGCACAAAGGGCTTCTTGAGATGAGAAAGCTGTACCAGAATTATTTCAGGGCTTATCCGAACATTAAGCATTTTAAACAGGCCGTTTTCGCAAGCACAGATCTTGTTTTCGTCAGATCTCAGATCGAAAATATTGATGAAAATATAAGCAGCACTTAGTTCAGATTAAATAGTGTCAGTATTTTAGCGATCTTTTTCTCAGCCTGTCCGATCACACCAGCTTCTGTATAAATATCTTCCTCCCTCAGTCCTATCTTGTAGATCGAATGTCCAACATCCCATGTGTTCGTATAGGGTATCTCAAAATCTAAAAGCTCAAGTGCGACAGCATCCGATACAGCTATTGAATTTATTATATAAATAAAATCAGCGGTAAATTTTCTGTACTCAAGCTTATTATGATTCAGGCAGATGTATGAAAATATAGAGGGGAGACGCCATTTTTTTGCCAGCATATAGCCGATCTCGTTATGAGCAGTGATATTGTTGATATTCGAAAGGTCTGTATGATCTTTATCTTTGTAGATTTCACCTGCGACTTCTTTCGGGAAATGGATAGCCGTAAAAAGTTCGCCGATGTCATGGAAAAGAGCGTATAAAAAAAAATTCTCGGCGTTATGCCCTGATTTTCTGTAGAAATTTACTTTTTCAATAATATCTCTGCAGATATATGAAGACATTACTATCTTTTTAACGAACATTTTTGAAACATCGTTCGTTTGGAGAGATATTACCGAGCAGGTAAAAAGAATATTTCTTAAAGAAGTCGGATCCAGTCTAGAAACAACTTCAGTTAGTTTAGCTGTCTTATCAAGCGATTCGGACAGATCAGGATTAAAATTGGAGAAGACGTCGTAAAATACTTTATTGTTTAAAATATACTGAGCTGTTCTTTCAATGACGGACACATCAGAACGAATGATTCTGCTTATTTCGTTTATCTCTCTCGGATAGTCAGGCATACCGTTTATCAGCTTTTCGATCTGGCCGAGAGTGATCGATTCGTTCATATCATAAATGTCCGATAAAATTATTTCTTAAGACTGTTGAGCTCGTCTTCAAGTTTTTTAATATTGGCTTCGATCTCTTTTTTATCGTTCTTAAGTTTTTCGATCTTTTCTTCGGTTTCTTTTATCTTGTCTTTTGATGCTTTGATCTTGGCTTCGATATCGGTTATATCCTTTTCTATCTGAGTGATCTTGGCTTCCTGATCTTTTATCTGTTTATCGTAATCAGGCTGCTGAGCGTAAACTGTAAAAGAAAATGCCGCGATCATCATCAGTGTAATAACTTTTTTCATTTTGAGTACTCCATGTTTAATTATACAATAACACCAAAAATATAATTATTGAGAATAAATGTCAAGTTATTTCGGGTTGTTCTAGAATATTTCAAGATATATCCTGTGAAGTGAATCGGCATCGATATCTTTTTTCTCTACGGTTCTGCAGATCTTTCCGTTTTTTAAAAAGCAGAAAATATCACAAAGTTCATAAAGACTGGCAAGATCGTGAGAACTTATCAGTATCGTTTTGTTCTTTGCCTCTTTCAAATATTTTATGGATGAGATCATATCGATCCTTTCTTTCAGATCGAGAGAATTCAACGGTTCATCTAGTATAAACATGTCCGGGTCGTTGATGAAAGACATTGCAAAAAGAGACTTTTTCTTCTGTCCGGCCGAAAGTGACCTGTAAGCTTTATTCTTAATCTTTTCACAAAAGGATGTAGAAATTATATAATCTATATAGTTTTTATTTATTTTAATTTCTGAGATTTTTGAAAAAGCTTTAAGATTCTGTACAAGTGAGAGATATTCATACGGTTCGCAGTCATCGAGCATAAATCCTTTTCTTGCACCCGGGGTGATACTTATTTCACCGGAATTTTTATCTGTAATTCCGAGGATCAGTTTAAAAAGAGTCGTTTTACCGCATCCGTTGGGACCGATCACAGATAAAATTGAATTTTGAGGAATGTTCAAATTTAGATCCGATAGAACTGTATTCTCGGAGTAATGTTTTTTTAATTCTTTTATTTCAATAATATTTTGTGTCACAATGCTCCGCTTTTTGAACTTATGTTGAACAACAGCAAAATATAATAAGTTAAACAGGATTATCAAGTATAAACAACCCATAAAAAGGAAATTTCAGTTCTTGACTTGTATAAAACAAAAACATATAATTACAGTCTGAAACGGAGCGGCAATGAAAATATTTCTGATCTTTATTTTACCTTTTACTGTATTTGCAGGCGTATTCAAAGTCGGCGACATTGATTTTGACTCAAGGAGCGCCGGACTGAGAAATTCTGATTTTGCCCTGATAAGTCCGAATTATCCTAACAGCTTAATCAATCCGGCTTTTACAGCGGGAAATCCGTCAATGTATTTCTCATCAACTTATTTTAATCATTTTGAAGATGTCAATTCAGGGGCAGTTTTTTTTAATTACCCCGATATTTTTATAAAAGGGCATCCTGCAGGATTTTCAATTTCAGCGATCAATTACGGAAGCTTTGAAGATATTGATTCAGGGACAGAATATAATCCATACGATCTGATGCTTTCCGTATCTCAAAGCTACAAATGGAAAGACATCTTGACGGGAATAAACATTCACTATGCATATTCATCCATAAGTTCAGAATATAATTCAAGTGCAGTTTTTACAGATATAGCCGCTTTATATAAATTAATGAACGGGAAGATCACCGCCGGCGGGGGTATTTTCGATCTCGGACTGCAGACGGATCCATATTATGATTCGGAAGAAGATATCGATCCCCATTTAAGAGCGGGGATAGGTTACGATCTTGATAAAATACCTTTAAGCTTATGTTCTCAGTACGATCATTACTTATCAGGGTTTAACAGATACGCATTCGGACTTGAGCTTGAAGCAAAGAAAAATCTGATAGTAAGAACAGGATACGATTTCAGCGGAAATGATAAAGAGATAGGATCGAATACTAAAATTGAAAAATTCGGAGGCCTTTCATTCGGCGCAACGATTTTATTTGATGCATTTGGTTTTGATTTTTCGTATATTATAAACGGCGAGTTGGATTCTGAATTCTGCGCCACTATAAATTTGTTAACTTCAGAAATATTTAAATAGAATAAGGAGTATGTAAATGCCAAGCGTGAATAAAGTTTTCCTGATAGGAAATCTTGGAAAGGATCCGGAAGTAAAATATACACCGAGCGGAGTTCAGATCGCAAAATTCTCTCTAGCTACGAGCGAAAGAGTAAAACGCGGAGATAACTGGGAAGAGAAAACAGACTGGCACAATGTAGTTCTTTTTGCAAGGCAGGCTGAATATGCCAAAGAGTACCTTAAGAAAGGGATGACCGTTTTTATTGACGGCAAGATCTCGACCAGAACATGGGATGACGAGAACGGGGTCAGAAAGTATATCACCGAAATAATCGGCAACGTTGTAAAAAACCTGTCTGTTAAAAGAGACGACGGCAACCATGAAACATCAGAGCAGGAAGCTCCGATGAACGATAAAGACACAGATACAATGGACGATCTTCCGTTCTAAAAGTTTTCAACAAATAAAAAAAGCGGGAATTTCCCGCTTTTTTTATTGCTTTACTTTACGATTAGAAATTATAGTGAACTGTCATACCTAATTTCATCTGCATGTCAGTTACAGGATCCCCGTTCTCATCGAAATTTGTTGCATTACTTGCTTTGTTATAAATAAAATTGTCAGATGGAACAAGGAAAGCAAAGTATGGTAACAGATTGAGTTTTTCATAAAGAACTACATTGGCTTTGAAATCCATCTCCCAGGCCATGAACATGTCTTTGTTCATAGACTCATCAAGGTTCGTAAAGTCAATTTTCTTTCCGTAATCCTGATCGTTCATAATAAATCCGAATCCGCCTGTGAAAGTGATATTTTCTTTAAATTTCCAGTCAACGAAAATTGACGGGACGACAAGTCCGAGTTCAAATTCTCTGTTGTTCGATGACTGAACAACAAATGAATTCATCGGATTGTGTGTTGAAATACCGTTGGCGTTTTCATTTATGATCTCAAGACCGGTGTCGTAGAATGACTTATAAGCTACGTAGTTTTCCCAGTTCTCATAGCAACCTCTGAACAGGAAGTTAGCTCTGAAAGATGTTTTGGAATCTAGATCGAATTTGGATTTTACGCTTAATCCGATACCTGTTTTATCCGGGTCCCATGGCTGATCCTGATACTGTGAGTTCGCGCCGACGTTATCGTAATCAGCGAAGTTGTTATTGGCTATGAACTGGGCATCAACCGAGAACTTGCCGAATTCACCTTTGAAACGGGGAGCTAAAAACATGCTTACATAATCCCTGTTCACTCCGGGCATGAACTCCGTTCTGCTCATCACAAAAAGGTTATATACACCCAGATCAATGTTTTTGTTCAAATGGAAAGTCTGGTTGAGTCCTACAAGTGTAGTTCCGAAACTGTATGTGTCTCTTATGATGTATTTCTCATCATCATCTGATGCGGCGAACCAGCCCAGTTCAACATTGTATTTTTCGAACTGTCCCATCCACATAATACCGGCCAGATCCGTATCGACGATCATGCTGTGGGTATCTTTATAAGGCATTAAACCCAGTCTGAAAACGTGATTTTTTGTAGGTTTAACATCGATATAGATGTTTTTTGTTTCGAGGTTTTTGCCGTCGGTATTTAGAGCACCGCCGCCTGAACCGTACTGCAGTTCACCTATTTCCATTACAGCTTTTACTGAAAGGTAATCATTTACAGTATATTCTATGTCCGGCCTTAATCTAACGTCCACCTTTCTGTCGTAAATCTGATTGTCAGCATTGGTGGAGTTGAGATTCTGAACTTCGGAACGCATTCTCATCTGCATACCGAATTTTGCCTGAGCGAATGCAGCTGCTATAGAAATTAGTATGATCATTGAAATCAGTTTTTTCATATAACAGTCCTTATTATTTTATGTTAGTCTTTAAAGAAACGCCGACTTTTGTGAAAGGCTCGTGTCCGCCGTTATAGTCATACCATTCGCCGGGGAAAAGTATGGCAAAATAAGGCGTGCATGTTAATTCTTCGAACATTTTAGCCTCTACTTTGAAATCGACCTCTGTTCCTATCCAGCTTTCAGGTCTTGCCTGTCCGTCAGTTCCTGTAACTCTGTCTATTTCAACTGCTGTCATTGCGTATCCGAGTCCGAGAGAAAGTTTCAGGTTATTTATGAAGCTCATGCTTTCTTTAACCAGTTTTGTAGCGTTGTAATCAACGAAAACAGCGGGAAGGATTATACCGGCGCTGCCGTATTCGTTGGCAAATTTAGTAATAGGACTGAAAACCTGATCTTTTCCGTCAAGGCCGCATCCTGATTCTGTTAATATTTCAAGTCCTGTGCTGTAATAGGATTTTATACCGTAGTAAGAATCATACCCGCCGATATAATCACTGTCTGCGCCTCTGTAAGCAAAATTGAATCTTGCTGCGACTTCTTCATTTACATCGTATTTTGTTTTTAAGCTGAACATTATCCCTGTGTGTTCAGGTGAGTAATGATCCTGTCCTTCTCCGTCAGAAACATCACCGTCACCTTCAGCAACTTCGTACTCAGGTCTGATGTTGTTCATTCCAAATACAGCTTCAACATAGAATTTGTTGAAAGTACCGGCAAAGTAGGGAGCGCTCCACAGATTCAAACTTGTTTTGTGGATTTCGTTTAAACCGTCGTCTGAGATGAATTCTCTTCCTAACTGAATGATGTTGTTCATACCGAATTTCATTTTGTCGTTTACAGGATATTCGAAATCCGCTACGATCTCAGTATTACCGAAAGAATAAGTAGTGTTGTCTACATAAGCTTCATCATTGTCAGCAGAAACGAACCATGCGAGAAAAGTTGTAAGTTCTTTTCCAGAAAGCATGAATTTGTTTTTCCATGAAAGTCCTGCAACGTCAGTATCCATAAGGATGCTTTGGAAATCTTTGTAAGGCTGAAGTCCGAGTATTACAGTATTCTGTTTATTGGGTGTTATCTGTAAAAACAGATTCTTTGTTTCAACATTGATACCGTCGGTACCGATAGCTCCGCCCTGTTTAGCGTTACCGAATCCGATATCGCCTATTTCGAAAACGACTTTCGCCATGAGGTAATCGTTCTGAGTATAGCTCAGATACGGATTAAATCTGAGGTCGGTAATTCTTTTCCATAGCTGGTGATCTTCAGAAGTGCAGTACATCTCGGCTCTGCTTCTGAAAGCCATGCCGGTTTTGAACTGAGCGCTTAAACTTATCGCCATTATGAAAATAACGACAAAGGCCACAATCTTTTTCATAAAACTCTCCATTTTATTTAATTATCTATTCTCATCCTCATTAATCATCAAACAAATCTACATTTTATAGAAGTGTTCCGATTGATGATTAGCTTACAATTTAATAATAAGATACAGTTATGTCAAGAAAAAAAAGTTTTGAGTTATGCTTCAGAAAATTTGTATTTTTATTTTGTTAACTTGACAACGCGTTAATTTATTTATAATTTGTGGTTTAATTATGAAAGTAGAGATAGACAGGGATATATTAAAAGCTGTACAGATCGCTGAGGAAGAAACGGGATCCAAATGCTATTTAGTCGGCGGATTTATAAGAAACAGGCTTTTGGGATACGAATCGGAAGATATCGATTTTGTTATTGAAGGAGACTCTCTTTTATTCGCTGAAAAGACCGCTGAGATACTTGGTCGAAAAAGAATAATAAAATTTCCGCGTTTCAAAACAGCAAAGATCGTTTATAAGAAAAAAGCTATTGAATTCGTTTCAGCCAGATCGGAGAAATACAAATCCGATTCCAGAAAGCCGGACGTCAGAAGCGCATCGCTTTTTTGCGATCTTTCCAGAAGGGATTTTACTATCAACGCCTTAGCCTTAAGCGTACGCCATACTGATACGTCAGACTTAATAGATTTTTTTAACGGAAAACAGGATCTTGTAAAAAAAATACTGAGAACGCCTCTTGAGCCAAAAATAACATACAGCGAAGATCCGCTGAGAATGCTGAGATGCATACGGTTTTCATCCGTGCTCGGGTTTAAGATAGACCCTTTATCCTTCTCTGCAATTTCTGAGAATAAAGAGCGTATCCATATCGTATCGGTCGAAAGGATATCAGATGAGTTCTTTAAGATACTCGGGTCAAAGAATCCTGTAAAAGGCGTATATTTCCTTTTCAGATCAGGACTTTTGAAAGAAATATTTCCTGAACTTACGGATCTGTGCGGCATTGAAGAAAAGGACGGTATCAGGCATAAAGATACTTTTATTCATACGCTAAAAGTCCTCTTCAATATTTCAAAAGTGTCGAACGACATCAAGCTTAGACTTGCTGCTCTTATGCATGACATAGGAAAATCAAAAACTAAATATTTCAGGCCGGACCAGGGGTGGACTTTCCACGGGCATGATGATAAAGGTTCTGAGATGTTCTTTAATATTGCTGACAGGATGAAATGGTCGAATGATATCAGAGAGTATGTAAGCAAGATAATTCTGCTTCATCACAGACCGATATCTCTTGCGAAAGAAGAGGTTACCGATTCCGGAGTGAGAAGGCTTTTATTTGAAGGCGGATGCCTTGTTGACGATCTGATGCTTTTGTGCAGGGCTGACATAACGACCGCTAATAAAAATAAGCTGAATAAGTATCTTGAGAATTTTGATAATCTGTCAAAAAAAATCGTCCAGGTCGAAGAAAAAGATAAGCTGAGAAATTTTAAACCCCCACTCGGCGGTGATGATATAATGAAGCTTTTCGGAATTAAAGAAGGTCCCGAAATCGGAAGGATCAAAAAGCAGATAGTCGATGCTATCCTAAGCGGCGAGATTGATAATGACAAAGACTCCGCAATGGAAATGTTGAGTAAAATTATTATGGAAGAAAAGGTGCAGAAATGAAAAATAAAGAATCAAAAGATCAGAACGATCCCGTAAGCTCAAGCGACAGCGATATATTTTCGATCAGCAGTGAAGAAAGTTTCTTTAACAGCATAGCCGATATTGAAAGCCTGAGAAGTTTTATACCTACCCATGAAGAAACAGAGAGCAAAAAGCTTCAGCAGGTACTAGGCGTCACAGAAAAGCTGATGACAACTTACGATAAAGGGCAGATCTTTCATATAATAATAGAAAAATCAATTGAATTTACCGGAGCTGAAAGGGGATATCTCATTCTTGTTAAACCCGACAACGAACTGGAAATAGCTTATTCGCTTAACATGGACAGTCAGAAACCAGATGAATCTATGCGCGAAATTTCATCGACCGTTATAAATAAGGTATTAAATGATAAAGAAGTAATAATAGTTAAAGACGCTCTTAACGATCAGGAATATGAAGTAAAGAGGAGTATCATAAATCTGCGTCTGAAATCCATTATGTGCGTACCGATGATCAAAGAAAATAAAGTCTCAGGCATTATATATGTTGAGAACCGCAAGATACCCGGGATTTTCAACAGCGAATCAGGCGAAGTTTTAAAATTTTTCGGCAACCAGTGCGCCATAGCTTTAGAGAACCTTGATCTGATCGAAGAGAACAGGCAGTATGCTCTCACACTTGAAAAGCAGGTCGAGCAGAGAACTTCAGAACTTCAGTATGAAAAAGCCTATACAGAGAGGATCATAGAAAATATCGGCGAAATTCTGATCACTGTAGGAAAAGACAGTAAGATCATTAAAGCCAATAAAGCGCTAAACGAGATCCTCGGGCTCGATCCGGATCATTACATCGGGCTTGAAATCAAGGAACTGTATTCGCGTAATTCACACTTGTATTTGTGCGATGCGATAGATTCAAAGAGGAATACCGCCAACATTTCATGTTATATAAAGGATCATGAAAATAACGACAAGCATTTTTCTGCCACTATTTCGCACATATTCGAAAACGATGAGATCATAGGATCCGTTATTATTAATAAGGATATGACCGAAGTTGAAAAATACGAGCAGGAAAAACTTGAGAAGAAAGAACTTGAATCAATTACTAAAGCCGCTGTTACAGCCAACGATCAGATCAATACTCCGCTGGGTGTGATAATCGGCAGGGCGGCTATTCTAAACTCACTGATACCGGACGACGAGAACATCAGCAAGAACCTTCAGGTAATAAAAGAGCAGGCTTTCAGAATAAAAGACACTCTAAACGAGATGAAAGAGATCACAAAGATAAGCGAAAAAGACTATAAGATCGATGGCGTCAAGATGATCGATCTTGACAAGAAATAGCCAAAGAGCCCGAAGTTTTAATCTTAAGTAATAATATATACGCAACATAGATATTTTATAATTTATGTTGTGGAAAAAAGCTTCAGAAACTAAATTCAATAAAACAAAAAAAATATCAAAATATTAAAAAAAAAGACTTGACTTGAAAAAAAAATAATGATACATTTACGACCCGCTGTTGAAAAACGACGGAAGTTCATTGAAATAGGCAAGAAGAAGAAAAAAGTAAGAAGCACAAAAAAGAAGAAACGAAGGCCCTGCGCTGTTTGTTGATATATATTAATGAATAGTGTTGTTAATTAAAATGTTTATTTAGCATAAACAACGGAGAGTTTGATCCTGGCTCAGGACGAACGCTGGCGGCGTGCCTAACACATGCAAGTCTACTCAGCAATGGGTGGCGAACGGGTGAGTAACGCGTAGATAATCTTCCCTTTAATCATGGATAACCTAGTGAAAACTGGACTAATACAGGATGTGATCTCTGAATGGCATCATTTGGAGATTAAAGACTACGGGTCGTTAAAGGATGAGTCTGCGTATCATTAGCTAGTTGGCGGGGTAACGGCCCACCAAGGCTGCGATGATTAGCTGGTCTGAGAGGATGATCAGCCACACTGGGACTGAGATACGGCCCAGACTCCTACGGGAGGCAGCAGTGAGGAATATTGCACAATGGGGGTAACCCTGATGCAGCAACGCCGCGTGTACGACGAATCAGTTTATCTGTGTAAAGTACTGTTAACCGGGACGAAAAGACGTATGATCTACGTTTATATGACGGTACCGGTAGAGGAAGCTCCGGCTAACTCCGTGCCAGCAGCCGCGGTAATACGGGGGGAGCTAGCGTTGTCCGGAATCATTGGGCGTAAAGGGCATGTAGGTGGGACTTTAAGTCAATTGTTAAATCGTACGGCTTAACCGTATACTGCAGTTGATACTGGAGTTCTTGAGTGTGAGAGGGGACAGAGGAATACCTGGTGTAGCGGTGGAATGCGTAGATATTAGGTAGAACACTTGAGGCGAAGGCGTCTGTCTGGCTCATCACTGACACTGAAATGCGAAAGTATGGGGAGCAAACAGGATTAGATACCCTGGTAGTCCATACTGTAAACGATGGGTACTAGGTGTCGGGGGGACTAGCCCTCTCGGTGCCGCAGCAAACGCGTTAAGTACCCCGCCTGGGGAATACGATCGCAAGGTTGAAACTCAAAGGAATTGACGGGGGCCCGCACAAGCGGTGGAGCATGTGGTTTAATTCGATGCAACGCGAAGAACCTTACCTGGGCTTGAACTACACATGAACGTTATAGAGATATAATTTTTGGGGCAACTCAACATGTGAAGAGGTGCTGCATGGCTGTCGTCAGCTCGTGTCGTGAGATGTTGGGTTAAGTCCCGCAACGAGCGCAACCCTTATCGTTAGTTACCATCGCGTCATGGCGGGGACTCTAATGAGACTGCCCGGGTTAACCGGGAGGAAGGTGGGGATGACGTCAAGTCCTCATGGCCCTTATGTCCAGGGCTACACACGTGCTACAATGGGCGGTACAGAGTGTCGCAAAACCGCGAGGTTGAGCCAATCACAAAAACCGCTCTCAGTTCGGATTGGAGTCTGCAACTCGACTCCATGAAGCTGGAATCGCTAGTAATCGCGGATCAGCATGCCGCGGTGAATACGTTCCCGGGCCTTGTACACACCGCCCGTCACACCATGGGAGTCTGTAGCGCTCGAAGCAACTGGTCTAACCGCAAGGAGGAAGGTTGCTAAGGCAAGACAGATGACTGGGGTGAAGTCGTAACAAGGTAGCGGTACCGGAAGGTGTCGCTGGATCACCTCCTTTCTAAGGAGCAGGAGCATA
>JAKQBN010000014.1 GCA_029559475.1 bacterium | reverse complement strand
TCCATGCAGTTCGCTATGGTTCCGTTGAACCTGATGAAAAACGGAAAAGCAGATTATGTTAATACCGGCGAATGGTCGACGAAAGCGATCAAAGAAGCTCAAAGGTACGGGGACGTAAAAGTCGTTGCAACATCAGAACCGGAAGTTTTCAATCATCTGCCTAAGATAAATGAAAGTGATTTCAGAGCGGATGCGGATTACGTTCACATGACTTCGAACAATACCATCTTCGGAACTTCATGGAAGAAATATCCTGATGTAAAAGGAAAACCGCTTGTTGTTGACATGTCGTCCGACATCCTGTCAAAAGTGATCAATGTGAACGATTATGCGCTGATCTATGCAGGCGCGCAGAAAAACATCGGACCCGCAGGCGTTACGCTTGTTATAATTAGAGAAGACCTGATCGGTTGCGCAAGACCCGAAACGCCTACTATGCTTAACTATAAGACCCACGCCGATAACGGATCCATGTTCAATACTCCTCCTACATACGGCATCTACATCGCAAAACTCGGATTTGAATGGCTGCAGAGCATGGGCGGAGTACCCGCGATCCAGAAGATAAACGAGAAGAAAGCCGCTATGCTTTATGACGCGATCGACAATTCGAAGCTTTTCAAATGTCACGTTCAGGCGAAAGAAGACCGTTCGATCATGAACATCCCGTTCAGAACGCCGACTGAAGAACTTGACAAGAAATTCCTCGCTGACGCTGCAAAAGAAGGCCTTGTAACTTTAAGCGGCCACAGAAAAACAGGCGGAATGAGGGCCAGCATATACAACGCTATGCCTGTTGAAGGCGTTGAAAAACTCGTTGCTTTCATTAAAAAATTCGACAAAGAGAACTAAAAGGGAGTATCGACATGACGAAAAAAGTACTTCTTGCTACAGAAAAACCCTTCGCGAAAGTAGCCGTTGAGGGTATCGCGAACATTTTTAATAAAGCCGGATATGAGCTTATTAAGCTTGAGAAATATACCGAAAAAACCGATCTGCTTAAGGCTGTTGAGAACGCGGACGCCATGATCATCAGATCGGATAAAGCTGACGCAGATGTTATTGCAGCTGCAAAAGCTCTGAAAATTATAGTCAGGGCAGGCGCAGGATACGATAATATCGATCTGAACGCAGCTACTGCAAAAGGCATCTGCGCCCAGAACACTCCGGGACAGAATTCCAACGCGGTAGCCGAACTCGCGATCGGATTTATGCTGTTCGCGGCAAGGAACAAGTTCACTCAGGGTAACGGAAGCGAGCTGAAAGGGAAAAAACTTGGAATTCACGCGTACGGGAACGTCGGAAGGCTTGTGGCAAATATCGCCAGAGGATTCGGAATGGAGATCTACGCTTTCGATCCTTTTGTAGAAAAAGCTAAAATGGAAGCGGAAGGCGTTAAGGTCTTTGATAAAATGGAAGACCTTTACAGCCAGTGCGACTACGTTTCGCTACACATCCCTGCGAATGATAAAACGAAAAAATCGATCAATTACGATTTAATGTCGAAAATGAAAAAAGGCGCGGCTCTGATCAATACTGCCAGAAAAGAAGTGATCTGTGAAGAAAGCTTAAAAAAAATCATGGCTGAAAGAGAGGACTTTAAATACATTACGGACATCGCGCCGGAATGCCATGCAGAACTTATGGAAAAGTACGGAGCCAGATATCACGCGACTTCAAAGAAAATGGGCGCGGAGACATCGGAAGCCAACATAAACGCGGGACTCGCAGCAGCGAACCAGATCGTTAATTTCTTCGAAAAAGGCGACAGGAAGTTCCAGGTAAATAAGTAAAAAGTTTTATAAACGAAAAAAGGCGGTCGATTGGCCGCCTTTTTTCATTTGGATAAATTTCGAACGAGATCTCATTTGTCAATATTACTTTTACACGATCTTAATCCTGAATTCAGCTTATCGCTGGCTTCCTCGCATGCTTTATTAATAAGCTTTTCATAGGTTTTATTAAAATCCTCGATAAATTGAATAAGCAGTTTTCCCTCTTCGGTAAGTCCGGTAAATCTTCTTCCGTTATCTCTTTGTTGTTTTACTATCCGGTAGCCCAGGATATCCTCGATCTCTTTCAATTTAGCCAGACTTTTTTTATAATTGAATCCCGTTTCATTTGAAGCGGATTTAAGCGTTCCAGATTCTTCGATCGCCTTTAAGAGCCTCATCTGACCATAGCCGAAGATACCCTCGCCGTCTTCGGTCTCGAGCCATACTTTATAATTGAATCTTATTTTCGGCCTGTCAGGGCTCATTACTTACTTCTCCGGATAGTAATTAATGTCATATTTTCGAATAATATTTTATTTCTCCGCTGCAGACCTTGCACATGTCTTTTCCTTCTCTAAAAGGATACGACTCTCCGCACACCGGGCAGACTGACGCTATTGTGTGTTTTTCCTTATTATCTTTCTTTATTTCTACTAAAACCTTCTGTACTGAAATTATGCTGCTTCCGGCCTCTTTGATCGATCTTAAAAGCGCTTCCGAATCCTGATCGTGTTTCGGTTTAGTTCTAAAAAACCATTCCTGAACAGGCGGATAATCTTTTAATTTTTCATTGTCGAGATATAATCTTATTCCTTCTCCTGTGTATTTATCATAGAAAGTAATTGCGAATCTGCCTATCTTTTCGATCTTAAGCCAGCCGTTACCGATTGTGCAGGGTGTGAGAAGCTGAACAGCATCAGGCAGACATTTTACCGATTCGCATACAACATCATACAATCCGCCTTTCGGAAGTTTTTTGTAGGCCATATCGACCATATATCCACCGATGATCAGTCCCGGTGCGACAGTTCCGTGAAAGTCTGTGACCAATTTAACATATTCGTCATATTTCATTCCGCAAATATCGCTCATTGAAGTTCCTTGTTTTCTATATTTTTACATAAACTTTTTTCGTGTAGTGCTTAAAATCCGGCGTTCCTGCCCCCTGCCTTATCAGCTTCATTATCATATCAGAGTCATTTACAACAGAACCTGCTAGAATACTTACTCCGTAATCTTTAAATATTTCAGGGAATAATGGCGTTGTAGGTCCGAGCATAGCTACGGGGTATCTTTTCCCGCACATGCTGATCAGGCTGTCGTAAGTGCCGTTAACTATGCTTGTCGAGCTTAGAATAGCTGCTTCTGCCCAGCTATTCAGCCTGTCCGTGAGTTCTTCTTCATCTCCCATGTTATTGCCTTTATCGGCGATGTAGATATCAACGCCCTTTTCTTGTAACAGCTTTACTACAGGCCTGAAAAAACCGACCATTACGAGTCTGCTGTTTTTCTTCAGGTTTAGCGTATCAAAAACCGTGCTGTTGTCATAATCATGGGGAAATTTTTCTGCTCTTTCAGAATTAAGCGCATTCAAAAGAGCCATTGCCATACTGCGTGATGACGGACTGCTTACTGTAAGATTTTTCAAAAGTTCGACGGCCGGCATTCCTTCATAGTCGGTAAATCTCTCTTTATCCTGCCCGCAGCAGTCTTGATGTGACCATGTCCAGGATAGTCCCGCATGTCGGTTACATATCTGCACCGCACAGTAATTAACTCCCAGAGTTACGGTTTTGACTGTTTTATTCTCTGCCGAATGAATTGAACCGGCGAGAAGTTTTTCTAAGATATTCAAATTGATTCACCGTGTAAATTCTTATATAAAGAAAAGAACGGGCAGATGCCCGTTCTTTATTCTTGTATTATTTATACACATTTACGGCGCAGGCTTTGTACTCCGCCGTTTTCGTTTCAGGATCGAATGCGGGATTGGTTAGCCAATTCGCGTTCCCTTCGCGATAATGGAAAGTCATCCAGACCATTCCGGCCGGAACTTCTTCGGTCACTCTTGCCGAAACATGAACTTTACCCCTTCTCGATTCAACATATACCTTCTCGCCGTGTTTAATTCCTAGCCTTTCTGCATCGGCTACCGAAATATCAGCTGTTTCCTCTTTATAAAGAGCGTCCATTCCGGCTCTTCCTGTCTGAGTTCTCGTGTGGTACTGATAGAGCCTTCTTCCCGTACTTAAAACGAACGGGAAATCCTTGTCTTCGACTTCGGCCGGAGGTGTCCACTCAACGGATTTGAATACTCCTTTCCCGTGAGAGAATTTTCCGTCTTTATGCAGAAATTTTGTTCCCGGATGTTCAACGGTCGGGCATGGCCACTGCAGACCGTCATTTTCGATCCTTGAGTACTTAACTCCGCTGTAAGCAGGAGCGAGCACAGATATCTCGTTGTCCCAAAGTTCCTGACCGCTGTTCGAAGGCCAGTTGTGCCCCATGTGTTTAGCAAGTTCTTTAAAAATCCACCAGTTCGGTTTGGCGATCCCGGGCGGATTCTTGACCGAACGGACTCTGTTTATCCTTCTCTCGCTGCTTGTGAAAGTACCGTTGTCTTCGCTCCACGCCGCTGAAGGAAGAATTACATCGGCGAATTTTGTTGTTTCGTTCGGGAAAATATCCTGAACGACTAAAAATTCAGCGGATTCAAGGCAGTGCTCTACGTGAGAGATGTCCGGTTCCGAGTTGGCAAGGTTCTCGCCGAATATCCAGAATCCTTTTATCTTTTTAGAAACAAGCCCGTCCATCATATCGGGCATCATAATTCCGTTCTTGTCGGACATGCCTGTTACGCCCCATGCTTTCTCGAATTTCTCTTTAGCCGCGGGATCGATAACTTTCTGATATCCCGGATAAACGTTAGGAAGAGCGCCCATATCGCAGGCTCCCTGAACGTTGTTCTGGCCCCTTAAAGGATTTACGCCGGCGCTTTCCATTCCCATATTACCCAGAAGCATCTGAAGGTTGGCAGTGCTCATAACGTTGTTCTTGCCGCATGTGTGTTCGGTGATCCCGAGGGTATAGCACAGCATAGCTGGTTTTACGGAAGCGAGCGTTTTCGCTATTTCGACTATAAGCTCAGGTTTAATCTTGCAGATATCAGCTGCTCTTTCCGGAGGATATTTCATTACAGTTTCTTTTAAAGCTTCGAAATCTAAGCAGTTCTTCTCTACGAATTCTTTATCATAAAGATCTTCTTTTATCAGAACATACATAAGCCCGTTTAAGAAAGCAACGTCCGTTCCTACTTTGATCTGCGCATGAAGTTTTGCGTGTTTTACAAGCGGCTGTTTTCTCGGATCGACAACGATTAGTGTCGCTCCGTTCCTTACGGCGTTCTTTAAAAATGTCGCCGCTACGGGATGAGCCTCTGTCATGTTAGTTCCTATACAGAGAAAGCATTTTGCGTTCCTGAACTCCGAGAATGAGTTAGTCATCGCTCCTGATCCAAATGAAGTTGCCAGACCGGCAACGGTCGGAGCATGTCAAGTCCGGGCGCAGTGGTCTATATTATTGGTCTTGAAGACGCTTCTGAAAAGCTTCTGCATGCTGTATGAGTCTTCGTTGATACTTCTTGCACAGCTTACGCCCGCTACAGCGTCCGGTCCGTCCTTTTCTATAATAGCTTTGAATTTACTTGCAATAAGTCCCAGAGCTTCATCCCATGATGCTTCTCTGAACTGACCTTTTTCCTTTACTAAAGGAGTAGTCAGCCTGTCTTTCGAATATATGAAATCATATCCGAATCTTCCCTTCACGCAGAGCCTTCCTTTATTCGGTTCCGCATCCTCTACACCCGTAACCTTTACTATCTGATCGTCTTTAACGTGAAGTTCAAGCTGGCAGCCGACTCCGCAGTAAGGGCAGGTTGTTCTTACTTTCTGTGTTTCCCAGTAACGTGATCTTCCCTTGTTCTTTTTCTCGACTATCGCTCCTACAGGACATATCTGAACACATTCGCCGCACTGAACACAGGTAGATTCACCCATCTTTTTATCGGCATCAAAAACTATCTCGGTATGATGGCCTCTGTGCCCGAAATCAAGAACTTCGTTTACAACGACGTTATTACACGCCGCGACGCATCTTCCGCAGGAAATACATTTGTTCCTTTCAACGTAAATAAATTCCGAGGATATGTCGAATTCCCTGTTGATCTCGCCATACTGAACCGACGGCCTTTCGATCCCCAGATAATATGCCGCATCCTGAAGTTCGCAGTTCCCGTTCTGCTCGCAGGCAAGGCAGTCGTGAGTCCCCGATGAAAGCATAAGATCGACAACAAGCCTCTGAGCGTTGAGAACGGTCGGACTGTTCGTAGTTACATTCATGTCCTCTTTTACTATAACAGAACATGAAGTCTGCAGGCCTCTCATGCCTTCGATCTCAACAACGCAGGCTCTGCATTTGCCGGCTACGCCGACTTTTTCGTGATAGCATAGATGCGGGATGTAAATACCTGCCGCAAGAGCTGCCTGAAGAACGGTCTGTCCTTCTCTGGCTTCAACCTGTTTTCCGTTGATGGTAATGTTCATTTTGCCTCCGCTCAAATATTAAAATTTTATTCTGTCAGAATTCACTAGTTTAAATAATGTATAAATCACAGATATTCCTTCTTCTTATACGTTCATCTGATTTTATTTATTTTCCGAATTGCACACTTCTGCAATTCGGGCTAAAATTTAATAATGCGGGTATTGAATGTCAAGTTATATTTATATCTAAATATATTATATAAATTAAAGATATTTATACTTAAATAATTCAGTCAAAACTGCTTTTTAATTCGTTCAAGAGGTCCCTGGTTGCGTTATCGCACGCTGCTCTAAGTATATTCTCATACCTATAATTAAATCTGTCAAATGCTTCGATAAGAATTTTACCTTTTTCGGTCAGTACCGTATTTCCTTTTTCAACCCCGCCTCTGTGCGTGATCAGTATCTTGAATCCTAACAATGATTCGATTTCTTTTAGCTTTCCCCAGCTTTTACGGTAGTTGAATCCGATCACTTTCATCGCATTGTTGAGTGTTCCGGTTTCATTTATCGCTTTTAAAAGCCTCATCTGACCGTAGCCGAGAATTCCTTTCTCTTCTGCGGTTTCGATCCAGATCTTGTAATTGAACCTGATGTTTATCTCGTTATTGTTCATTTTCAGCTCCTATGAATCAATGAGATTTATTTAATTCTGTTCGAACAGAACCCTTTCGAAATGCGAATATACATTAAAATTCGTGCTTCGCGCAAAACCTACGAGCGTTATTCCGTTCTCTTCTGCCAGTTCAACCGCTTTCTGAGTCGGAGCGCTTCTTGATATGAGCATTCTTACACCTGCATAGATAAGCTTTAAGACTATCTCAGACGAAATTCGCCCGCTTGTGAGAACGATCTTATCACTCAATGGTTTTCCTGCCAGATAAATGTTACCTATGACCTTATCTATCGCGTTATGCCTTCCTATGTCTTCGCGCATAACTAGAATTGAATTTCCGTCGGTTACCGCCGCACTGTGAACTCCTCCGGTTGCAAGAAACAACTCAGATGATTTATTGAATTCGTTCATTACGGCTGATATTTGCATATTTGTTATAGTAAAATCCCATGCCGGCGTATTACCTGAACGGTTAAGATTAAATAAAAGGGTCCCCGCACCGCATCCTACAGGTTTTAGCTTCGAAAATACCATTTCCTTTATAACAGAGTTATCCGCAAGCTCAATATGCATGATATTTTTACTTTCTTCGTAATTGAGGCTTACAAGCCTGTTTTCTTCTGTAACTATACCCGAAGTTACAAGATACCCCGCCGTTAATTCTTCAAGCTGCTCGGGAGAGCAGGTCAAAAAGCTTAAATTCTTATAATCAATAGCCAGATTCAGGATCATTTCATTAACGACCTGATCCGAGATCTTTGACCTGACGTTATTTCTATATTTTATTATATTTTTAAAAGTTGAGATTTCCATTTGAATTTATTCCGGTTTGTGAAGCCCGATCGCGTTAAGAAGATCGTGCTTAGTGTTTATGTTGATAAAACTTTTCCTGTTAACTTCACTATCTTCGAGTTCCCAGAAAAATACATTCGCTTTCGAAAAAAAGCTTCTTACTGAAAGGTCTGTTGAAGTTTTGATATGCTGTTCAAACCTCTCGGCGACCGAAACTGAATAGATCGAATGCAGGGGTTCATAAAAATCCTTTATCTTCGGAACGATTATCTCGCAGCCTCTATTTATAAATTCCTTGATCTCTTCTTCCACAAGCGCGGTATTGATGAAAGGCATGTCGCACGGGAAAAAAAATACAGCCTTCCCTTTTGCATTTTTTAAGGCAGAATGTATCCCGCCCAAAGGCCCGATGTCCGTTATAATATCTTTGAATATTTTTACGTTCTGATATTGATTATAGTGCGTTGGATGATTCGATATTATTAGCGTTTCGCCGAAATATTTATCCGCAAAAGCAATTATCTTTTCAAGATTTGACTTTTCTCCGATTTTCAAAAGCGCTTTATTCTCGCCATTCATTCTTTTCGCTTTTCCGCCGGCGAGTATCGCGCACGATATATTTATGTTTTTATTCATTTATAAAAACAAATACCTTCACGCTTGTGAAGGTATTTGTCCGTTAAAATAACCTATGATTAGTTCTTGCCGTATTCTTTATTGTTTGTCATGAACGCAACGATCAGACCTGCAAGAAGGAATACCGCTCCCGCCAGGAATGTGTTGTTCGCTGCTGTCGCAGGATTTGAATCTTTAAAATAAGCAGCGATCTGGGGTCCTACGAGACCTCCCATTGACCATGCAGTAAGAAGAGTTCCGTAAACAACTGCCATGACTTTAGGTCCGAATACGGTCATAACAAATGATGGTGCTGTACCGAATCCGCCGCCGTAGCAGAGGAGTATATAGCATACGAGAATGCTGAATATTATCGGGCTTGATACTACCATAAGAAGTAAGAATACTACAAGCTGGGTTCCGAGAATAAGTCTGAACGCCTGAGCTCTTCCGATCTTGTCAGAAAGTCCGCCCCAGAAGAAACGGCCGATCCCGTTGAACAGTGAACTTATAGCGATAAGGGTCGCTCCTGATGCAGCAAGAGCTACTTTATCCAGTGATCCGTCCTGTTTTTTCAGAAGGTCCTGGAGAAGCGGTGACTGGAATCCGATGAACATGATACCTGCTGTAATATTGCAGAAGAAGAAGAACCATATTTTCCAGAATGGACCAGACATAATGCTTTCTTTTACCGTAAGATTACCCTGAGCATTAGATGAAGCTGTAGCAGCCGGAGGAGTATATCCTTCGGGAACATATCCTGCCGGAGGATTCTGGAAAGTCAGACCGGCGATTATTCCGGGGATACCGAGAACAAGACCGATCACTATAAATGCTGTCTGGAAATCAGTAACGCCGTCCGTTGTGAACATATCCATGATAACCGGAGCGAATACTTTGCTCATGAAAAGAGCTCCGAGTCCGAATCCCATTACGACCATACCTGTGATGAATCCCTTTTTATCCGGGAACCATTTTGCAGCCGTAGCTACAGGAGTAACATATCCGAGTCCGAGACCTATACCGCCTATAACACCGAGTCCGATGTAAAGGAAAGGAAGGCTGGGGTTATCTCCGCCTAAAGCGATTCCGCCGAGTATCCATCCTAGACCGTAAAGTACAGCGCCTGTAACGGCAAGCTTACGCGGACCGAATTTGGGCAGGATGAATCCGCCGATCATAGCGCCGATACCCAGGAAACATATAGAGAAAGAAAGTATCCATGCTACCTGAGAGTTGTTCCATACTTTTTTATTGGCTTCAGTTAATTTCGCCTCTTCTGTAGTAATAGTTTCTTCAGCCGTTTTTACCGCTGTTTCAGCATTTGCCTTGATTGTATTAGCTTCGGTCATTGCTGTTTCTGAAGCTGCGAGCTGTGATTCTGCAGCCGTGATCATTTCAAGCTTAGCTTTTGTAGGTTTTTTACCTGCATCAGCTTTTACAGTTTCAAGGTTTGCTGCAGAAGCCTGATTTAAAGATAGCGCATCCTGCAATGCTGTTTCTGCAGATTGTAAAGCTTCCTGGCTGGTCAATAATGTTGCTTTTGCCGTTTCGATGTTCGCGGTGATCTCTGTAACTCCGGCGATCTCTTTAGAATTATCGATCAGAGGATTCTGAAAGAAACTCCATGCATAAATAGTACCCAGAGTGATCTGTAGTACTGTACCCATGATGGCTATCAGCCAACGGTTTCCGCTTTTTTCTGCCATTTTTTCTCCTGTTTTTTGGTTTCTGTTTATTCTATTTTATGCTCTTTCAAGTTTACATGCGCATACTTTGTATTCAGGTATTTTCGCGATCGGGTCAAGCGCGTTGTTAGTCAACTGGTTAGCAGGCGCTTCCCAGAAATGGAAAGGCACAAAAGCAGTTCCGTTCGGGATTCTTTTCGTAATAAACGCTTTCGTTGTTATGCTGCCCCTTCTTGTCGTGACTTTTACCATTTCTGAATTCTTAACGCCTATTCTTTCAGCATCCTCGACCGATATCATCACATGAGGTCCGGCAAGATTGTTCAGACCTTCAGATTTTCTCGACATCGTTCCTGTATGGAAGTGCTGCAGGATACGGCCGGTTGTCAGATATGTAGGAAATTCGGCGTCGGGAAGCTCTGCAGGATCTTTAAACGGTATCGGGAACATTGTTCCGAGTCCTTTTGTGAATTTTCCGACGTGGAGAACCGGTGTTCCGGGATGTTCGGTCGTCGGGCATGGCCAGTGAAGACCGTATCTGCCTATCCTGTCGTAAGTCATTCCGGCATAAGAAGGTGTTACCGCCCTTATCTCATTAAATATGTCTTCAGCTTTTGTGTAATTCCAGTTGAGTCCCATTTTATTGGCTATTAGCTGATGGATCTCCCAGTCGTGAAGTGCCGAACCTGGCGCTTTTACAGCCGGATTGAGTTTCTGAACCCTTCTTTCAGTATTGGAGAAAGTTCCTTCTTTTTCAGCATAAGTCGAAGCCGGCAGAACTACATGAGCGAATTTTGCGGTTTCAGTCATGAAAATATCTTCGACTACTAAAAATTCGAGTTTTTTCAGAGCTTCTTCGGCGTGATGAAGGTCAGGATCCGAGATCATCGGGTTTTCGCCCATAATGTAGAAAGCCTTCATTTTCCCTTCGTAAGCATCATCAAAAGCTACCGTCATCGGTTTGCCGGGCTTGTTGTTAAGCTTTACTTTCCAATAGTTTTCCATCTTAGCCTGCGCGTCTGCATTAGCGACCTGCTGATAAGCCGTATATACGTTCGGCAGTCCGCCCATATCGCACGCTCCCTGAACGTTCGACTGCCCCCTTAACGGATTTACGCCGCCGCCGGGAATACCCATGTTCCCGCAGAGCATCTGAAGGTTCGCTGTTGATTTCACGTTGTCAACGCCTGTAGTATGCTGAGTTATACCCATTGCATAATATATCGCCGCGGCTTTGGCTTTTCCGAAAAGTTCAGCTATTTCTTCCAGCGTTTTTGCCGGTATACCTGAAATCTTTTCGACGTATTCAGGCGTGAATTTCTCGACTTCTTTTTTCAGAGCTTCGAATCCTTCGGGTTCAACTCTGTTCGCTATGAATTCCTTGTCTTCCCAGCCGTTCTTCAGAATGATGTGCATCATTCCGTTCATCACGGCTACGTCTGTTCCCGGTCTCTGACTTGCGTAAATTGCCGCGAAATCGGCGAGTTTTATCTTTTTGGGATCTATCACGATAAGTTTTGTTTTGCCTTCTATCACTGCCTGTTTTAACCTTGCGGATATAACGGGGTGAGCTTCGGTTGTATCTGATCCGATTATCAGTGCTACATCTGATGATTTTATTCCGTTGATGTCGTTAGTCATAGCTCCTGATCCGAATGATGCGGCCAGACCGGCCACTGTTGAGCTATGTCAGAGACGCGCGCAGTGATCGATATTGTTCGTTCCGATCGCTGTCCTGAATAATTTCTGGAATGTATAGTTTTCTTCATTAGTAACTTTTGCAGAAGCCAGACCCATTATTGTATCTGCCCCGAATTTATCTTTGATCTCCGTCATTTTTGACGCAACTAAAGCTATAGCTTCTTCCCAGCTAGCTTCTCTGAACTGCCCGTTCTCTTTGATTAATGGAGTTGTGAGCCTGTCCGGATGACCGACGAAATCGAATCCGTATCTGCCTTTTACGCAGAGCATTCCTTTGTTGACCGGAGCGTCTTCTACCCCCCTGACTTTAATGATCTTGTTCGTTTTTTCGTTAACATGAAGCTCTAGCTTGCAGCCTACTCCGCAGTACGGACAGACTGTTTCTACCTTTTTCAGATCCCACAGTCTTCCTTTTCCGCGCGCGTTTTTATCTACTATTGCGCCTACCGGGCACATCTGAACGCATTCACCGCATTGTACGCAGGACGATTCTCCCATTTTTTTGTCGGTATCAAAAACTATCTCCGTATGATGTCCTCTGTGACCGAAATCGAGCACCTGGTTCACGACGGTCGTGTTACATGCTGCAACGCATCTTCCGCAGGAAATACATTTGTTCCTCTCAACATAAACGAATTCAGATGATGTATCGAATTCTCTGTTGATCTCGCCGTATTGAACTGACGGTCTTTCTATTCCGAGGAAATAAGCAGCGTCCTGAAGTTCGCAGTTCCCGTTCTGTTCGCAGGCCAGACAGTCATGAGTTCCTGATGAAAGCATCAGATCTATCACAAGCTTCTGTGCGTTCAGCGCATTTTGAGAACAGGTGTTGACAACCATATCCTCTTTCGCCATTACGGAACAGGAGGTCTGAAGCCCTCTCATTCCTTCTACTTCAACTACACATGCTCTGCATTTTCCCGCCGCGCCTATCTTTTCGTGATAGCAGAGGTGCGGGATGTAAATTCCATTGGCAAGAGCAGCCTGAAGAATCGTCTGTCCTTCTCTGGCTTCTATATTTTTGCCGTTAATGGTAATTTTCATTACTGGCTCCGTTTTTTATTTTATTAGTTTCTGAAATTCGTCTTTGAATTTTTCATACATTGCTTTTATCGGCATAGCGAAAGCCTGACCGGTAGGACAGAGCGTCGATCCGCCCTCGTTGACCGAAGTTATAACTCTCATCATATTATCGAGGTCTTCCTGCTTTGCTTTACCTTTTAGAAGTTTTTCAAGTATTTTTACGATCGTGTACGAACCTTCTTTGCAGGGCGTGCATTTTCCGCAGCTTTCGTGAGCGTAGAATTTTATCGTTCTGTATGCTATTTCTGGTATCGAGAACTCTTCGCTTATGACCATTATTCCGCCTGAACCGAGCATAGTTCCTTTTTTTATGCAGGCATCGTAATCCATGTTCAAGCCTTCAAGTTCATCCGCTTTAAGGATCGGTACTGACAGTCCGCCGACGATAACGGCTTTAAGTTTTCCTTTAGCTCCGCCTGCCGCTTCGAGAATCTTGCTGAAGGGCACTCCGAGGGGGAATTCGTAAACTCCCGGCTTATTCACGCAGCCGCTGATCCCGAAAAGCTTGAATCCGGTATTATTCTCGTAACCGTAATTTTTGAATTCGTCCGCGCCTTTCTCGATAATGAACGGAACGCTCGCAAGTGTTTCGACGTTGTTCACGATAGTTGGACATCCGTAAAGTCCTGCAACAGCAGGGAAAGGAGGTTTCATCCTCGGCTGACCTCTTTTGCCTTCGATAGATTCTATTAGCGCAGTTTCTTCTCCGCAAACGTAAGCTCCGGCCCCTCTGTGAACTATTATGTCGAAATCTTTCATCTGCCCGTCTGCTTTAGCTTCATCAATGGCTTTGTCAAGTATATCGGCTATCCAGTCGAATTCTCCTCTAATGTAAATAAATCCGAGCTTGGAACCAATGGATTTTGCCGATATTATCATTCCTTCGATTAATAGATGCGGATCGTACTCCATGATCTGTCTGTCTTTAAAAGTTCCTGGTTCGCCCTCATCCGCGTTGCAGATCAGATAAATAGGTTTACCTGTGCCTTTTGCAAGAAATCCCCATTTGACCCCTGCCGGGAAACCGGCTCCGCCTCTGCCTCTTATGGCTGATATCTTAACTTCGTTCAGTATATCCTTAGGCTCCATAGATTGAGCTTTCGCAAGAGCTTTATAACCGCCGTTCTTTTTATAAACTTCTATCGAAGTGGAATTTTTTAGTCTTCTGTTCTTGAGAAGAACGTTACATTCCGTTCCGCCGTAATAAACAGGTTCTTCCGGTTTAGGCATCACGCCTTTCTTGAGTGAATCGATAAGGTTTTTCGTCTTTTCGGTAGTCATATTTTCGAAATAAGTATCATTTACCTGAATAACGGGGCATGTGCCGCATGAAGCGAGGCATTCCACTTCGTTTAATGTGAACAAGCCGTCTTTTGTCGATTCTCCCGGATTGATCCCAAGTTCTTTTTTAACAAATTCCAGGATCTTTACCGCTCCGGCAAGAGTGGCGGGAATGTTCGTATCCACCTGAATATGGAATTTCCCGACTTTCTTCGTGTTGTACATCGTGTAGTAGGTCGCCACCCCGTACGCTTTTCCCGATGTGACGCCGACGAATTTTGAAACTTCGTTCATGTCCTCTTCGGAAAGGTAATTCCCGTTGGCTTTCTGAGCAAGCATCAATGCGGGCATCAGAGCCGAATCCTTGCTTGGATAGCGGTCCTTCAGTTTCTGTATCCTGTCCATTATTTTCTGATCAAGCATATACGCTCTCCCTTTATGATAATTTGTTCTATTTTAACTGTGAAATTTTTCACATCTGAATAAATCCCTGAAAAATATTATTAATATATTACAATGTCAATTTGAAAATTTAATATGTTTAACATTAAAAACCCGACATTAAGCCGGGTTTCTTTAATATCTTGTATAGCTTATTTTACGGGTACCGGTTCCGGCACCTGGAATATTCCCAGAAGATCTTCTGATGAAGATATCATCTGTTCAACACCACTGTCGACGGCTGTTCCTTTATCCGCCCATAATTTCCACTGATATATCTCTCCAGGGACAAGCTGGGCAGAAGCCGTTCCGTCAAAATCGAACTGGACGCTTGTTACGCTGTCGTCAATATATCCGTGATTTACAGTACCGTCAGAATTGAATCCGCCCCATATCCTGTTCCCATTTATATCTCTCACTTCGATGAAATATTCTTTTGTGGAAGGATATGCTTCCCAGCTGAAAGTCGGTGTCGATGAATCGGCCATATATGCATAGATCGAATCAGCCGGATTGGTAGGTGAAAGTAGTTTTATTGAACCTGTAACGCTGAAGTTCAATACCGTACCGCTGTCCGCAGGAAAGCTCAAGTCCAAAGATCCCGGATTTTTAAATATCCAGTCAGGATCTATTACGTAGCCGTCATTTTCAAATGATGCCCACGCCAAAAATTCTCCGTCAGGAATGCTGTCTAAGCTGTAATTCCCGCCGTCCTCTCTCGTTCTCATTCCGGGTATCACTTGTTTAGTAGCAGGATCACGGAGAACTACATCGACATTCGAAGTATCTGTCGTTGCAAGAAACGAAATATTTCCCGATAGAGAAGAACCTGAGTAACCGGTAATAGTTATCGGTACATTTACGTGCGGTGTCGAATTCGAGATCGCAGCCGATGCCGTTCCCGAAATTTTATATCCGGCTTTGAAAATATCAAGGTCATAGCTTCCGAACGGAACGTTGTATATCACGAAATATCCGTCGGGTCCGGTCACTCCGCCGTATTTTTTATCGGAATTCAAAGTGTTTTCCGCGATCACGAGAACATTATTTACAACAGGTGAAACCGTTCCTTCTATATAGCCCGAGTTCGGTATAACATTTTCGTTCAGGTATCTGTTCTGTACGTTGTTTATATGAGCCGTTACAAAAAAAGGAACCGGTGTAACGTTAGGAGCAGGAGACGGATCGTATTCCTGGGCAGTAACTTCGAGATAGTAATTTCCAGAAGCTATCTCGAAAGTGCATTCGCCGTTTAGATCAGTAAGTTCTCTGGCTACAGACTGGTTTGTTTCGGCATTGTAAACAACTACATTCGAATTGAAGATCGCTGTCGTATCGGTCGGAGTTTTGCCGTAAACATGAACGGTCAGATACGTCGGTTTCGGTTTAGATGGAGAATCGTCGTCAGAACAGCCGAAATAGAAAACCGCTGTCAGCACCAGCATTAACAAATAAACAGATCTTTTCATACTTTCCCTCATTTTTAATTTAACTTTATGCGGTCTGTCAAATAATAATAATATAACATTTTTATTTAAAAATTAAAAATTAAAAAAAAGAGCAGGATAACCTGCTCTTAATAATAATGCAAATGCGGATTTATTACTTACTTACAGGTCCCTTGACCTCAATAGCAGCAGGAGATACTTTTGTAGTGTTCTTTGCGACAACTTTAAAGAACATTTTCGAATTTCCTGATACGGAATTATAAGTATACTCGCTTACAGAGACGTTCGTGAGGAGTGAATATGTTCCGTACGGTGTAGTGCTTGAGTAAATATCATAGCTCGTTGCATTTGCCGAATCGTCCCAGTTGATGTAAATGTTGCCGCTTACGACAGAAGTTGTTACGTTCGCCGGTACCGCCGGAAGGATATAAAGCCTTACGTTCCATGCGGAAGAATATGCGCTCGAACCGAAATTATTAGTCGCCAGCACTTTCCAGTAATAAGTCGCTGCAGCCAGATCCGTCCCGGGGGTATATGTGCTTGCCGTAGGAGACTGCGTGATCTCAGGAGAACTGAAGTCCGAGTTGTTATCAACAATGATCGTGTACGAAGTTGCTCCGGATACGTCAGCCCAGTCGAATGTCGGGGTGAGATCTGTTGTAGAGCTTACGTCTGCAGGTGAAGAAAGCGTTGGGACCGCAGGAACGTTACCAAGTATGAAATACCATCTTGCAGAATATGAGCTTGAGCCGAATTTATTGTTCGCAAGAACTTTCCAGTAGTGTCCGCCGGCAGCAAGATTTGTTGCCGGAGTAAATGTGCTTAAGGTTACCGTAGTGTCGATCTCTATAACGCTGAAATCCGAGTTGCCGACAAGTAATGTGTAAGAAGTCGCGCCGGATGCATCAGACCAGTCTAATGTGGGCGTAAAATCTGTTAGGTATGACCATGTTGCCGGAGAGATCAGTGTCGGGGCTGAAGGAAGACTGCCGAGTTCAAATGTCCATACTGATGAATAGCTGCCTGATAAAGCTGAAATATTTGTTCGTACTTTCCAGTAATAAGTTCCGGTTGCAAGATTTGTTCCGGGAGTATAAGTACTTGCTGTCGGAGTCTGGTTTATTTCCGGAGAGCTGAAATTGGAATTATTGTCAACCAGTATGGTATATGATGTCGCAATATTCACGTTCCCCCAGTCAAAAGTCGGAGTCAGATCTGTTGTTAGGCTTAAATCTGCCGGTGATGAAAGAACAGGTGCAGGTATAGCAAGCACATCAAATTCCACAGGTATAGTGACAATTGCGTTGACCGGATCATTTGTTGTTAATGTTATTATGGCTTTGTAAACACCTGCAAAAAGATCTACAGAATCGAATGTCGCGTTAATAGGGTCATTTTCTGACGGCTGCACGATACCGGATTCAGGTGAAAGTGTCAGCCATTTAACCGTAGGTCTTATCAGAACTGCATAATTATTCTTAATCAACTGGGCATTGTAAACGACTTCCAATCCTATTGTTCCAGTAATATCTTCAACTCCAGCAGAACAATTTTCTAACCATCCGTTCATCTCTTTATATTGGAGAAGTATTGAACCATTCTGATACAGAATTATCTGAAATGTATTAGTACTCAGGCTGTCATATTGGCTCACACCGTTGAACTGAACAATAAATCTTTTATTCGAACTGTCTGAAAAATAATAAACCCCACCCCTTACTGACGGGTCAAGATCATTCCAAAATGCTGCAATAAAGTTATTTGGTTCAAAATCTGAATTCGGTATCGGAAAATTGTTATAATCGTCGTAATCCGAATCGAAGATCAAATATCCGTTGCTGCAGACATTTACAGTATTGTATATATTTCCATAGAAATCAAAATTAAATCCTAAATTCAGAGGATTCGTAACTTCCTCGTCTCCTATATACAAGTTCGTACCGAAAGAAGATATATCAACCCAGTTGTAATCAGGTCCATCTAACTCGTCGCTGTCTTTCCAGTAGTATCCAAATGCATCAGGACCACCACTTTTTGCTGCTGATTCATTAACTACATAATCAACCGTCATTCCATAGACTAATTCTTCTGTACCGTCATTTCCAATTGTAAACTGCTCCAAAGAGCTATCACCTTGATATACATGCGATTTCAAGGTATCAAGAGTTCCCAAGTTTAAAATCGGTAGACCGAAAAGTTGATAACTAACCAAAACTAACAATACTGCTGTGTATTCGCATCTCACTTTAGCCTCCTTGATGACTCTGTTTTTCATCGCAACTTCTTAAGCAAATTACTCAAAAAAAACTGAACTGTCAAGAATATTCGCAGATTTCGCAGATAGTGAATCTTACGAAAATTGCTGTTGACATATCGAAAAGTTTTTGTTATATTTTTTTCAGAGGGTTGATGGCAATAACGGCAAAACCCAAAAAACAGCAGTTAATTAAAATAGGGAGGCAACGGGCAAAAAACTAGAAAAGCGTTCACTTGTGCTTTGATGGATTACGATCAAAGTTTTTTGTAGAAAACAAAAAAACAAAGAGAGGTGATAAAAAAGATGGTCATGGGTACTTTCATAGCAATGATAGTCGCAAATGTGGAACCTAGTACTCCATTTACCACAGATAACAGGCTGAGATTTACACAAAATTCACAGAATTCTTTGAAATACACTTTAAAACGGAGTAGAAAATGAGAGGCTTGAAAGCTTTCACACTGATAGAAGTTCTAGTGACGGCAACCATACTTGTAATTGCAATTGTAGGCATGCTTTCAACTTTCATTGTAATTCAGAATATCATAATTGATGATACGCACAGATACAATGCTTCACTTGCAGTTAATCAGGTCTTTGAAGAAATACAGAGCAAGAATCTTATTTCAGAGGTGGATGATCTAATAGATGCTTCGCCGCATAAATATTTATTGCCCACTAACTCAGGAGATATGCTTACTCAGTATGATGTTACTCTTTCAAACTTGGGAGACATTCCTACATCTGGTACGGGTTTGTTAAAGTATGTGAGAGCAAATGTAACTGTTGACAACCGACAAATTTTTCAGGCAGAAATGCTTTCATCGGTACAGGAGTAATTATGAGAAAAGGATTTACACTGATCGAAGT
>JAKQBN010000072.1 GCA_029559475.1 bacterium | reverse complement strand
GTCGCCTGTCTTTATCAGCTTTGAACCGAGAAGCACAAGAATGTCGGCGTATTCATCCTTTATTTCAGGATTGTTCTCATCAGAATAAATGATCCCCCGCTCAATGTTCCTTTCAGCCTCCTCGAGGTTATTGTCCTCAATATTCCTAGTGGCGTTCGTAAAATACAGCTTTGTGATCTTGTTCCGTAAAGATGTGTTCTTATAATCTTTAGACAGATCTTCTTTCAGGATTATAATAGCCTTGTCGTAATCGCCTTTCTGAATGAGCATATCAGCGCTTTCGCTGCATGAAATAATAATAAATGCAGCTATTATTAATAATGAATAATTAATTTTTTTCAGTTTCATTTCCTATTCAAATAAAATTTCTATTTCGCTTCTTACCACTCTGTCCAGATCAGACTGCTTAATATCCTCAAAAATAAAATTGATCTTTGAAGAGGGAGTTATACCGAACGCAGCGTTCGCGGGACCTCTTGGGGTTAAAGGGAATGGAAGTATCTTCGTATGCCTGAAAGCGCCGTTCGAAAAATCGCTTTTAGGTATTGAATACTCTGATTTTGCAACAAGTTCGCCTTTTTCATCGTAAAGGCTTAATACGACTGACTGTCTTAGAATAAAATCCCTGAAATCTTTTGATTCTTTATCGCTCTGGCTGAAAAAGAACCTGCCCATGTCCGTAAAATACGGATTGCCCTTTCTCTTTTTTATTTCTTTGATCAGATTGTTCTTATATGATTTTTTTAGTTTGAGCGTATATGTGGCAATTGCGTTATAAAGGTTTGGAGTATCTTCGTCAGCAGGCTTTTTTTCAAGATTGACGAAAGTAAATATATAGCCGTTCACCAGAAGTTCTCTTGCTATCTTCTCGATCTCGCTGTCCTTGTCTGACACGGCTTTCGACACGAATTCGCAAGGTTTTCCGAGAGCTCCGGATTTGTCGAATTCTTCGGACTGCGTTGTAACCTCATCATAGATCTGTGCGAATACCGGATAGTCATCAAATTTATCTTTAATGGCTTCAAGCTCGTCTATAAGCGAGTAATACTTATCCGGCTCATCAGTCTCGAAAAGCTTTTCTGATTCATAAGAGAATTTTAAATATTTATAGAACATCGTTTCGTCGTCGTCCACAGGAAAGATATTTTTCGTGTTTTGCTCAACTCCTAAGGAATTGATGATCTCTTTTGTCGCCTGATGGAAAAACGCTAAAAGCGCTTGTTTGTTGCCCTTAAGTTCCGCTTTCATCACAAGTTTTCTTTTTTCCCTCGAATACACCTCAATGTTCATGTAAAAGGTCTTGCCTTTGTAATTCACGGACCCGTAGATCGCCTCGTCAAGGTACATATTTTCGTAACTTTCAAAATATTCTTTACATGCGAGAAAGAAGTTCTTTTGCTTAAGAAGTTCATAATCCAGCCCTTCGGCTTTATCGTCCGCGAATTCGAATTTCGCATCTTCGAGGTTCTGGCGCAGGAACTGAACGAACGCCCGGGTAATGAATTCCGTCTTAGGGTCCTTGTCCTGAAATCCGATCATTACCAGTTTGACCGGAAAAACGAGATTTACCGTCGCCGTAAGCAATAGTATGATAATGATTCTGTTTGTTTTCATGACCGCGCCTTCTTTTTCATTCAGACGTTATTATAAGTAATGTGAATATAATAAAAATATACAGATAAGTAAAGTTCAGTTTTTCCAAATATGGTAGTAATTGAATATTCTGTCTATCGAGTATCCGTTCTTTTCATAGAAAGAGCAGGCGGCTTTATTTCTCAACTGGGTTGCGACTTCCATAACGTTTCTGTCTCTTGAAATAGCGAAATTTTCTGATGCGCATATAAGTTTTGACCCGATGCCTTTTCCCTG
>JAKQBN010000064.1 GCA_029559475.1 bacterium | reverse complement strand
GATTCATATTTCAGCGAAGGCGGAAATGACTTCGTTTATGTGGAACAGAACGGAACAGCTGTCAAAAAACAGGTCATGCTCGGTAAAAACATCGGGAATCAGATCGAGGTCACCGACGGCTTAGTTGAAGGCGATAAGCTTATTTCCGAAGGAAGATCGCTCTTGAAAGAAGGCAGTAAAGTAAGCATAGTGGAATAGAAGATTCATGATAAGAAAACCGTTGCAAAGCCAACGGTTTTTTATTATCATTAAATATGTAATTTCTTAAGGGAACAATTAAATGCTTAAAATGTCAACGCATGAAAATATCAGATTTTACGAAGAAATATTGTACCCGTTTCAAGACGAGATATGCCACATAATTAAAAATGACAATTTTTACCTTAGCGGAGGAACATGTTTATCCAGATTTTACTATCAGCATCGCTATTCTGACGACCTTGATTTCTTTTATGACGGTTTGAATGGGTCAAAAGAAGGATTTACAATTGAGAGCAGGGAGATTTCCAAAAGAATCTCAGAAGAATATAGAGTTGAAATAGAAATTGACAGAGAATACTTCAAAAGAATTTATGTTTATAAAGACAAAACTCCGCTTAAAATTGAGTTTGTTTATGAAAATTATAAAAACATCGGTGATCGTCAAAAATATAATGAAATCATGGTAGATACAAAGCAGAACCTGTGCGCAAACAAAATTACAGCAATTTACGATCGTAAAACAGTCAAAGATTTCATTGACCTTTATTACCTTATGAAAGAATTTAAATTTGAGCAGGCAGCTGTCTGGGCGAAGGAAAAAATGACTCTTCTCGATTATGAAGGGCTTTCGATAGTATTTGCAGATAATACGCTTGAAGGTGAAGTTCTGTTGATTAAAGAAATTGACATTAATGATTTTAATACCTTCAAAGAAAAACTTATTGGACAAATGTTCGAGTATGCTAAAAATTCCAGATAAATACCTTTGGGATGGGAAAGAAAACCTCTCGGATGATTTCCTGATCAGAAGGATGATCGAGTACGCATCATTCCCTGAATTGATAAATGTGCCTGCCGGCTTGGTATATAAATTTTTATCGAAGAACGGTTTTAACAGATTGCACTGCGACAGCACAAGAAAAAAATATCTCGAGCTTATAATGCCCTACATCAAAGACACAGATGACTGGAAAACTGCCACGCTTAAAATGATCCGTAAATAAACTATTTCTTTTTTATTACTACCGCGCTGACTTCTAATCCTGCATGTCTAGCCAGAATGTCCAGCCACATGATGTTGAGATTTATGACAACACAATTGAGGCTGATGAGTTTTTTTATGTCAGCTTTGGTGGGATTCTTTTTTGAACCGTATAGAATGGTGTTTCTGAATTTGATCTTTTTATCTATAAAAAGTTTTTTGATCTCTTCTGAAAGCTTCTCCGAATACGGAAATGTCATGTCGGGAAATCTTACTCCCGCACTATCGTCATTCTGGCCTATGAGAGGATTATTGCCGGTGGCGTTTATGTGATCGGTTATTATGAAATATTCTTCTTTAACTTCTGGATCGAAGACTTCGCACTCGTCTATTATAAATATCTCTTTAACTCCGCTTTTTTTTAGCGAACTTACCATGTCTTTTAAAATCTCAATATTGTTCTTGTATTGATCAAGTGGAATGTAGATGTGCTTATCATCCTTCTTTATCATGTATTCAAGCGCATCCTGATAAAATACAGCCTTCACAGATCTCTCCCCTATTTCTTTTCAATGGGATAATTTTCTTTCTGGAAAGCTTTCAGGCTTTCGAGCTGATCTTTCATATAAGACTGATAACGCCTGATGAACGAGTTTTTTATCTCCAGCAGCTTTTCGATGTCTTTTTTTAGATCTTTGGCTTTTTTATACGATTCTTTCACCGCGTTCTGGGCGCTCAGCCTGGCATCGAGCTTGGACTGTTCGCAGTATCTTGCGGTCTCTCTTTTGATCTTTTCTATATCCGATTTTGCTTTAGCCTGCTCTGAACCGAACGCTTCCTTTTCTTTAACAAAATTATCGAAATCTTTATTCATATCTAAGAATTTTATTTTCAGATCGTTATTTTCATTAATAAGTTTTTCAACTTCCTCTCCTATCCATTCAAGATACACTTCGACTTCCGCTCTGTCGTATCCCTTCATAGATTTCGCAAATTTCTTAGTTACTATTTCATCCTTCGTTAAAGCCATTTACAAACTCCCGTCTTTTATAAGTCCATTCTGTTCATTTCGTATTTTAGAAAAACTTCTGTTGCAATAAGAAGAGCCAGTATTATCCACACAGCGAATCTTCTGTGCCTGAAAGAAAGCTTTGTTTTTACCCTGACTATCATCGGTTCGGTCATAGCGTCAAGAACCCTTGTAAGCGTATAATTATCTCCCTTAACGACGTCGTTCACTATCTTGACGATAAAAATTATTATCAGAATTACGGCAATCGATGAGAGCATCGAAAGGAATACTCCGTAAAACAGCGGAAGTATCCTGCCGTACTGCCCGTTGACAATGAAGAATACAAGCGGATTTATAAGTTTGCCAAGCATCTCGAGGATTATCAGCGCCGCGAAAGGAGACCAGTCGACAGAAGTTTTGGGAAGTATCTTTCTTAAAGGACCGAGGATCATTTCCGATAAAGTAAATACGAACTGATAAATTCGGCCGAAATTGTGTCCGGTCAGGGAAAGAAGTATCCTTGCTACGATACAAATGGCAAGAAGGTCAAAAAAAAGCTGGATCATTTATCTCTGATCCCGAAAATAGCCGTGCCGACCCTGATAATATTAGCGCCCTCTTCGATGGCAACCTCAAAATCGCCGCTCATTCCCATAGAAAGGTATTTAATATCAATATTATACCCGTTATGTTTTTTCGCAAGATCGAAAAGTTCTTTCATGAATTTGAATTCCTCTCTGGAATCCTCCGGGTTTTCGTGAAACGTACCGATCGACATCAGTCCGAGTATCCTGAGCTGCTTGAACTGTCTGAGTTCTTTAAGGAATAAATTGAGCTCACCGGGCTTTATACCGGATTTTGTTTCTTCGCCGCTGGAATTGATCTGGATAAGAACATCGAAGGTCTTGTTTAGCTGTACGCACGCTTCGTTCAGTTTCTCAGCAAGCTTTGTGCTGTCCAGGCAGTGAAACAGATCTGCGTTCACAACAGCCTGTTTGGCTTTGTTCGTCTGAAGATGCCCTATCATGTGCCATCGTGATTTTCTGTCGCCGCTCAGATACAGATAGGATCTTTTTCTGATAAGTTCCTGAAGCTTATTTTCTCCGAATTCGTACTGCCCCGCATTCATCGCATCGAGATTGGCTGATACCGGAAAAGTCTTGCATACAGATATTAGAAAGATGTCTTTTGAATTCTTCCCCGCCCTTCTGCAGGCCTTTTCTATCCGGCTCCGTACCGCTTCAAGATTCGCTCTGACCATTTTCAGCCTTAACTTTATTAATTTCAAATATAAATACAGTTTTATGATATGGCAATTAAATTCATTATAAATAATTTCATCCCGGTTAATTTTTTAGTTATATTTAAGTTATGGTAAAAAAGACTGGAAACATATCTAAGATATTCTCTGTAAACACCGATAAAAAGATCGAACTGCCTTTTTATACTGAAAAACTTTCGGCGGGATTCCCGTCACCTGCGACAGATTATCTCGAAAAATCGCTGGACCTGAACGAACATCTCATAAAAAACCCTTCAGCAACTTTTTTCGTGGAGATCCAGGGCGACTCCATGATAGGCGCAGGAATTCATTCCGGTGACATTCTGGTAGTTGACAGATCACTTGAGGCTCAGAACGGAAAGATCGTCGTGGCTGTTGTGAACGGTGATTTTACAGTTAAGAGGCTGTCGTGGATAAGCGGAAAAATAAAGCTGATAGCCGAAAATCCTAATTATAAGCCGATAGAAATAAAAGACGGCACTGATTTCGAGATCTGGGGCGTCGCCACCAACGTAATACACAAGCTTTAAAATATGAATAAAATATACGCGCTCATAGACTGCAACAGCTTTTACGCTTCATGCGAGAGGATCTTCAGGCCGGATCTGAAGAATAAGCCTGTCGTTATACTTTCTAACAATGACGGCTGCGTTGTTGCTTTGACAAAAGAGGCAAAAGACCTCGGCGTTAAGCGCGGAAGCCCATATTTCAAGATCGAAAAAAGCATTCTTGAAAAACTTTCCGTTTTCTCTTCAAATTATTCGCTTTATGGAGATATCAGCCACAGAGTTATGAGTATTCTGTCGGAATTTTCACCCGGTGTTGAGATATATTCGATCGATGAGGCTTTCCTTGACCTGACAGGCATGGATATTGACAGAACGGAGTATTCAAAGACCATTCGTACTAAAGTCATGAAAGATACCGGTGTGCCGGTATCAGTCGGAATAGCCGGAACCAAGACCCTTGCCAAGCTGGCGAACCATATTGCAAAAAAAAATCCTGTTTATGAGGGAGTTCTGGACCTGAACACGGTTAATGATATTGATACGTTCCTTGAGAAAGTGCCGGTCGAGGATGTCTGGGGCATCGGCAGGCAGAATACGATCAAGCTGACGAGAAAAAATATAAAAACTGCGAAAGACCTGAAGAACATGCCTGACGGATGGATCAAAGCCAATCTCGGCGGTGTGACCGGCCTTAGAACAGTCTGGGAGCTTAGAGGACAGCCCTGCATCGATCTAGATTCGGTTACAGAACCAAAACAGAGTATCGTAAGCTCAAGATCTTTCGGAGAAAAGATCAGCGACCTGAACGGTCTTGATCAGGCTGTCACAACTTATATTTCGACAGCTTCATACAAGCTCCGCAGTCAGCGTTCACTGGCCTCAGCCCTTACGGTATTTATCCTGACAGACAGATTCAAAGAAGATGAACCTCAGTATAACGGAAGCATGACTTATAAACTCCCTTATCCAACTTCTTCAACACTTGAACTTACCGGGTATGCTCTTAAAGTCCTCGAACGCATTTACAGGAAAGGCTTCAAATACAAAAAAGCGGGAGTGCTTCTTGACGGGATCGTTCCGGCAGGCTCTTTTCAGTACAATCTTTTCACTCCTGAAATATCCGATCCTCAAGTTGATAAGGTTCTGGATTCGGTCAACAGAAAATGGGGGGATAACTCGATATTTATCGCCAGCGCGGGAGTTAAAAAGAAATGGTCGATGAGGCGCGAGTTCGTTTCTCCGCATTACACTACAGACTGGAATGAAATATTAAAGATAAAAATATGAATACATTTCATCCCCGAATTTCGACCGTTCGTCAGAAATTCTTTGAGTTGTTCTTTATCCTTATATATTTTATTCATCAAAAATGATCTTAAATTGGAGATTTTCAATGAAAAAGATTCTGATCTTCACAATTATGTGCGCGATGCTCACCGCCTACGGAGAGTACATTCCGTTCGATAAAGCCGTTGAGCTTTTAAAAAACACAACACCGAAAGATTTTCCGAACAGCAACGAGGTCTTTCTCAGCAACATCATTATTAAGCTCGACGACAAGTGTTTCACTGAAACAATCAATGAAAGCTACCGCAAGATACTTACAGATCAGGGAAAAGAAGGAGGCGGTCAGGTATTCTTCAGCGAGGATCTGAATTACGATTCGCTTATCGTGGATGAAATTAAACTGATAAAATCAGACGGAAAGATCATCAGTTTCGATCCGAAAGTCCTGTTGAAAAAGCAGGACGCTCCGGGATGGAGTAATATTTATTCAAATGACTCCAAATATTATACGGGAGAGATACCCGGTATTGATACGGGCGACATTATATACGAAAGATCGAGAACTGCATCAAAAAAGATCGTAATGGACAACAATTTCTTCAGTTCATACAACTTTGAGTCCTACACATCATTAGTCAACGATTATTTCGAAATAGACGCGCCTTCTAAGATAAAACTTTATATCCATGAGTTGAATATAAAAGATATCAAGTATGATTTCGTTCAGAAAGACAAAGACGGTCGAACAGTATATTCATGGAATAATAAAAATGTGCAGAAACTGGTTTGGGAAAGCGGTTCCGAAGACAGCAATTTTATATTGCATCACGTTCGAATAACTACTGTCAGGAACTGGGAAGAAATATCAAGATGGTATTACGGTATCGTCGCTCCGCATATGATGCCTAATGAAGCTATGAAGCAGAAAGTAACTGAAGTAATTGAAGGCGCAGAAACCAGACAGGAAAAAGCGTCGAGGCTTTTCTACTGGGTGGCGCAGAATATCAGATATCTCGGCGTGGATATGGAAAAAGAAAGACCGGGATTCGAGCCTCATGATGTTTCTTTCACTTTCGATACGAGAGGCGGTGTCTGCAGGGATAAAGCGGCTTTACTCACGGCTATGCTCAGACTTGCAGGAGTAGGATCTGATGTTATACTGATACTTTCAGGCGGTAGGCACAACCCGGAAGCACCTGTTCTCTGGTTCAATCACGCGATAACAGTATCTTATGATGACAAAGGCGAACCCGAGTTCATATTCGACCCGACCGCAGAGACAACTAAGGATTTTCTGCCTAAATACGAAGAGGATAATAGCTATATCGTAGCCAGCGAGAAGGGTGACATCTTAAGAACGACTCCTGTTTCGCCACCCGAAAAGAACAACTCGACATTAAACATCGACTTGAAGATAAACGGCAATGACGCTGAAGGCAAAGTCAGCTATGTTCTTAAAGGAATGGCCGATACAATATTCAGAAGCATGTTCTCGCATAAAACCGAACATGAAATTAAAAGCACTATAATCTCTAATCTTTCAAAAATAAGCCCGGACATTGAGATCGGACAATTCTCCTATACTCAACCTTCCGACACTTCAAAAGACATTATCATTGAAGCTGATCTAAAAATATCGGACTATGTATCTAAAACAGGAAATTATACTTTTATCCCGTTCGACGCTTCAAAACTAGGTATGCATTTCCTGTATAGAAGCATAATGAACGCTTTCAGCCTTCCTGAAAGAAAGTTCGATTATCAGACCGGCGGAAAATACAGCCTCGACACTAATTTAAAGATCAACTTCGGATCTGATCCGGGCTCTATCAGCTTTCCCGATATCAGAACATTTGACTATAAAGGCTATAAAACGACTCTCAATAAGAAAACCGAAGGCAATACGGTTTTCATAAACTATCATTTCGAGAACGATCAGATACATTACAAAAAAGAAGACTACCGCGATATTAAATCGGCACTTTCGGAACTTGACAGCTACGGAAACCTTTATATGATCAGAATAGACGGAGATATAAAATGAGAAAATATATAATAGCTTCAGCCCTGATAATAATATCTGTACTCAGAGCTTACGACGTGCAGAAGATGATTGATTCGCTCGATCCGGAAGCTTCTTATCCGAACGCGACAGCCCTTAACATTTATACCGAAGTCACTTACGACATTAATGACGATTACAGCTATGAACATAAAGTGTTTTACCTTAAGAAGATCCTTGATTATTCAGGCAAGATAAGATATTCTGACGTTGAGATCGAATATAATCCTGATTACGAGACCGTGGAACTTATCGATTATTATTCGCTGTCGCCTGAAAAAGTGAAGATCCCGGTACCTGAGAATCAGGTCTATGACCTTAACACCGATTACGCCGTATGGTCGCCCGAATACATTCATAACAGAAAGAAAATCATTAATTTTCCTCAGGTGGAGCCGGGATATTATATTGTGCTTGAGTACAGGATAAAAAATACCAGAAAGCTGCCGCCTAACGGAGTAGAACATTTCCAGGAAAGCAATCCGTATCTCGAAAAAGCACTATACATCAATTATCCAAAAAACCTGACAATAAAATACGACGCGCATCCGTCGATTAACTTCACGAAAAAAGAAGACTCGAGAAATAGACTCAGATGGAAAATAAAGAACAGCCCTCTTATAAAAGAAGAACCGTCTTCTCCGTCATACCTGTATTCAGGTAAACCGGTACTTTTCTCATTCTATAAAGACTGGAAAGAATTCAATGAAAAAATGTTCAAAAACATTTATGATTTTGAAAAAACACCTGAAGTAACTCAGCTTGCAAAAGAGATCACAAAAGACCTGAAGACCGATGCGGAAAAGATAGATGCTGTCTATGATCATCTTGCAAAAAATTATCAGGAGAAGACTTCATATACTTCCCAGATCGGTTTTACTCCGGAGAAGCTTTCCGAAACCATTACTAGAAAGTTCGGCTCGTCAAGAGATCTGACGGCTCTGTTCATAGCTCTTGCCGAAGCGTCCGGGGTTAAGAACTGCGAACCAGCGCTTCTTTTGAGTAATGACTTCAAACTTATAAAAAATAAACTCGACGAAATAGTTCTCTTTGACGCTATTGAAGATCTCGCTGTTTTCGCTAACGGAAAAATACTTGAACCCGGCGAAAGAATGAAATATGCAGGCTTTAGAAGCACTACCAACGATCTCGTCATTACTCCCTCGGCTATAAAACCGTTCATTAATAAAGCAGAGAAAAGTCCCTGGCACTTAAAAAAACAAACATATAAAATCGAAGGAAAAAACCTGCTGATCAGCGTTGATACTGAATTTTCAGGCGGAGGCGATTTCTGGATGCGCGAATTTGAAAGATATCCTGAAAGCGAAAGAGCCTTAAGATTTTTCCAGTGGTATATCCGCGATAATACGGCCGAACTTCTCGAAGGACCTGTTTTTACCAATTTCGGACGATATGACAAAAGCATGTCGGTCAGCTATAAAATTAAAAAGCCGTCTGCTCTGACAGTTCAGGGAGATTTCTCTTATTTCCCCTTGCCGGGCGGAAGCATGACTGACGTATCATTAAAAAGCAGGGAGAACGATCTTTACCTATCAGGGAATTCATATACTGTCGATGAATTCGTAGTAGACATAGGAAAAGATTACGATATTATAAGTCCGGAAAACAGAGAAATGAAATTTAAAAACGGAAAAGACGAAGCATATATAAAAATTTCCGTTACAAGAACCGGAGATAAAGCTTTCATAACAAGGGAATCTTATCTGCCGGAGATGCTGATTCCTAAAGACAAATATCCTGGGTTCAGAGAATTTATAATGACAATGTCGAAACCTGTCGATTCTATGCTTTTTCTAAAAAACAACGTATTAAGGTAATTATATGTGCGGCAGATTCGCCCAGGTATATGATGACGCAAAGATACTGAACAAATTCAGGCTGGAGGATATTTCAGAAAGAATTCAGCCTAAATTTAATATGTCGCCGGGAATGAAGGTAAATGCCGTTATGGCTGAAGAAAGCGCACTTAAGCTAAAAAAAGCTGAATGGGGATTTTCGGAGATAAACGGAAAACCTCTGCCGTCACTTATGGTGAATTCGAGGCTCGATACCCTTATAAACGGATCGTTCACCGGTCGGAACCTTATAACCAGCAGATGCGTAATCCCCGTATCGGGATTCTATGAATGGAAAGGCTGTCAGCCGTATTATATCTATGATACGTCGGATATTTTATGCCTAGCCGGAGTGTATGTCAGGAACAATGAAAGTATCAGAATTTCGGTAGTTACTACAGATTCGGAAGACTTCCTTAAAGATCTGCATCACAGAATGCCGTTGATCTTAAGCGGAGCTTCCTTGTCTTCGTGGTTGAGCTCTGATAAAGATACTGCTGAAAAATTAGATCTTTTCAAAAACACCTTCCCTCAGACTCTAAAATTTCACGAAGTAACACAGGCTGTCAACAGCGCAGGTTATGAAAAAGATGACTGCATTAAACCATTAAGAACAAACAGACTTTTTTGAAGAAAAACTAAGTCCGATTATTATTGAAATAATTAACAGGATTGCATAAATTCATAATTCCGATAGAGTTTAAAAAAAATAATTGAAATAAAAGGATGAACAAAATGAAACAGAAAACAAATCTGATTATTGCGGTTCTTCTAATCAGTGCTGCAACTTTTGCGGCTGTAACAGAACACACTTACTATTTCAGCTCTAATGAACTGAAACAGATGAGAACAGCTGATGGTTATGATTTAATACAGCTGCCCGGAACGATGAACACTGCGAAGACCGGCGAACCAGCTCTGCCTTACGCTTCCGTCTCGCTTATGCTGCCTCCCGGCGAAAAAGCCGTTTCCGTTGAGATCTTTCCTACTGATAAGATCGAGCTTGAAGGAAAATACAATATATATCCGCAGCAGCATGTAAGACCCTATTCAGCAGGCGGTTCGGGTATTTTTGTCAAAAACGAAAAATTATACTCAGACGATTCGGTTTTTCCTGAAGAAAAGAACGGACAGCTTATTACCGAATTTATGAACGGAAGATCGTTCGCTCTAACTTCATTTACCCCTGCAGAATACAGACCGCTGTCGCAAGAACTTTCACTGTACAGTAAAGTTACGGTAAGAATAACTTCAGCTCCTGATAAAGAAGCCGCCGCCGCTCTTGAGAACCTTATAAATTCTGATGTGATCGAAAAGGCATTAATTAAAGCCGATCATAACGGTGGAATGAATTCGAAACTTTACTCAAAGCAACTTTCTAAAGGTGAAGCATACGATCTTCTGATTATAACTGGTGCGGCTTATACAGATTCCTTTTCCGGTCTTGCAGAATTCTATCTTCAGAGAGGTTTAAAAACAAAAATCGTTTCGACCTCGGATATTTATGCTTCATCAACAGGAAGCGACAATCCTGAAAAGATTAGAAATTTCGTTATAAGCGAGTATCAGAATTCCGGTATAGAATTCGTCCTTCTCGGAGGTGACGTGGAAATAGTCCCGCCCAGAGGTTTCTATTGCGAAGTACAGTCGAGCGAGCTTTATACTGACAATTTTATACCTGCGGATATTTATTACTCATCTCTAGACGGAACATGGAACATCGACGGAGACACCAAATGGGGCGAACCCGATGAGGATGATCTTCTGCCGGAAGTTTCTGTTGCCAGACTTCCTTTTTCTGACACAACAGAACTCGGAAATATGCTTAACAAGACCATGAACTATCAGGCAAACCCGGTTACAGGTGAACTCAGGTCGCCTCTTCTCGTCGGTGAAAAACTCTATGACGATCCTGAAACGTGGGGCGGAGATTACATGGATATGCTGATCGGATTCAAGACCGATAACGGATATGTTACGAGAGGAATACCTCTTTCCCACGATATTGTAAAACTTTACGATGAAGGAACATATGAGTGGAGCTTTTCTGAGCTTTTGACCGAAATGAATTCGGGACATCCTTTCGTGCATCATGACGGCCATTCGAATTATACTTATAACATGAGAATGGATAACGGAGATGTTACCAACACTAATTTCAGCGGTCTTAACGGTACATCGCACAATTATACTAATATTTATTCCTCCGGATGTATGAGTGGAGGATTCGATACTTCAGATTGTATCGGCGAAAGATTCGTAGCTATCGAGAACTGTGCTGTATCTTATGTAGGCAACTCAAGGTACGGATGGTTCAACGAAGGACAGACTGAAGGGCCTTCTATTCATATTCACAGGGAATTCATGGATGCCCTTTACGGCGACAGAACAGCCGAGATCGGTAAGGCACATAAAGAATCGAAGAATGATACCGCGCCATGGATAACAGCCCCCGGTCAATGGGAGCAGGGCGCGATCAGATGGTGCTTTTACGACTGCAACGTACTTGGCGACCCGTTGATGAGCATATGGACGGACGAACCGGAAGCTCTGGCCGTTACGAAAAACGACTCGATAACATTTGGTGACGCAACATATCAGGTCGTTGTTAAAGGTACAGGAAATCAAGCTCTCTCGAATATAAGATGCGCGATTTTACAGAACGGTCAGCTGATAGGATCCGCTAAAACAAATTCAAGCGGAGTAGCCGTTATTACATTACAAAACTCTTATGCTCTCGGCACAGCTGGGCTGAACGTTTCCGGACTTAATACGATCCTTACTAATTATCAAATCGAGATCGTTCCAAGCAGCGGTGCATATATGATAGTTGACAGCTGGTCGGTAAATTCAGGCGGCGATGATATGATCGAGTTCGGGGAAACTGCTGATATATCCGTCACAGTTACAAATGCCGGCCTTACGGACGCTGAAGATCTGAGTATGGAAATTACCGAATCAGATGACATGATCAGCCTTAACAATTCTTCTTTCTTTATCGGTAACGTAGCCGGAGAAAGTTCATCCGAAATTATCAGCGCGTTTAGCTTTAATGTCGCAGAGAACATCCCTGACATGTATGAATTTACACTTAACACAAGGATCTACGACGCCACTAAAGAATGGACAGGATCTCAAAAAATCACTGCTATGAGACCTGTTTTTGAAATAACGGGAGTAGTTGTTTCCGCCGGTGGAGACAATGTTCTCGATCCCGGCGAATCAGGAGATATCGTTGTTACTATAGTAAATAACGGCCACGGAAAAGCATTAGATCTTAACTCAGTTCTTTCATCGCCGGACGACAGAATCATGATCACTTCAGATTCTCAACAGAACAGCGTAATACTTCCGGGAGAGTCGACCGATCTTATTTTCAGCGTAACTGCTGCTGATGCATCCAGCGGATACTCTTCTGAATTTCATTTAAATACAACAGGCGACAGTGGATTTGATTTTGAGGACGGATTTTATATCAGCATCGGAACCCAGCGCGAGGATTTCGAGACGGGAGGTTTTACGAAATTCAACTGGTATTTCGAAGGTGACAAAACATGGACATCTGATGCTTCGCAGGTTTATGCGGGAAGCTACTCGGCAAGATCAGGCGCGATAAGTAATAACGAGACCTCAACGATGTACACAATTTGCGATGTGGTCAACCCCGGCGACCTGTCATTCTACTACTGGACTTCTACAGAAGCTAATTACGATGCGCTGTCATTTTATATGGACGGAACTCTTCTTAAAAAAGTAAGCGGTATTAGTTCAGGCTGGAAATTTTTAACATTCGCTATACCCGAAGGCGAACACATATTTAAATGGACCTACAAAAAAGACGGTTCAGCATATTCGGGCGAAGACTGCGTGCGCATCGACAACATTATGTTCCCGGGAATGATAAACCTTACATCGATAAAGGAAGATGAGACCGTTCTGCCTGTTGAAAATATCCTGTATCAGAATTATCCGAATCCGTTCAATCCTTCGACTGAGATCGTTTATTCGCTCTCATCCGAATCTAAAGTTAGCCTTAACGTATATAACCTTAAAGGCGAACTTGTAAAAGAGCTTGTGAACGGGAACGAACAAAGAGGGAACCACAGAGTATTATTCTCTGCAGAAAATATGAATTCCGGTTTGTATTTCTACAGTCTGTCCGTAAACGGTGTGAACGCCGGAACGAAAAGGATGCTTATAATTAAATAGGCCTGAATTATGAATAATATTAAAGCTTTCATACTTTTTTTCGGAACTGCATCATTTATTTTCTATCTATTTACTTTTTTTACAGTAATGATGCTGAACGTGCTTATTGAGAAAAGGCTTCCGGTCAAATATGTTTTCGGAGTATCAGGAATTGTACTGGCAGTATTCTATGTTCTAATGTTCTCAGGCAGGGGTTTTCATATAAATTTTCTCTGGAATCTCAGCTTTTATCTGGCGGTCCTGATCATGTACGTTTTATTTCTGTCCGTCATAATAAAGCTGATATCTCTGCCGTTCCATTTCAGTCCTGCTCTGAACTTTATAATTCTGACGGTCTCTGTTATATTTATTTTTGTTCACGGTTTTTATAATGCCGCAAAGCTCAATATCAAGACTATTGACATTACTTCGGAAAAAATAAGCAGACCCTATAAATTCGTTCAGATCTCCGATGTCCATTTGGGCACAGAATCTCTTCATTTTCTTGAAAATATAATTGCTCGAATAAATGATATCTCGCCAGATCTGGTTTTTATAACCGGCGACCTGCTGGATGACGACAATCTGAAACCTGAGGATATTAAATTATTTTCGAAAATGAATCCGCCCGCATATTTTATTACCGGCAATCATGAAAGGTATCTTCAGAATACGGATGATTTTTTTAAAGACTGTAAAGTCGTAACAACACTCGACCATAACCGCAGGTATGATGTTTTTAACGAAGAGATCACCGTTTACGGACTTGAATGGAATAGAAATAATGTTATGAATAAAAGATCCGAGCAGGCTGTTTATTTTGACAATATCGAAACTGACAGAAAAAAATTCAACATTTTTCTGAACCATGAGCCTGCGCTTTATGATGAAGCTGAGGCGAAAGGTATGGACCTTATGCTTTCAGGACATACCCACAACGGCCAGATATTTCCCTTCTGGCTGTTCGTACGGATGAGGTACAAATACATGCACGGACTCTACGATATCGGTAATATGAAGCTTTACGTAACTTCTGGAACGGGAGTCTGGGGGCCGTTCATGCGTGTTCTGACTGAGAATGAGATCGTTGTATTAAACTTACTTCCTCTCAAATAAGAAAACTGTTAATTGATCGAGTCGTACATTTTTTTTATCGTTCCAACCCAGATCTCTCTGAGTTCGGACGGCGAGATGATCTCAGCGTTACCGCGAAAGCTGAGTACTTTACCGATAAGCTCGAAATTGTTTTTGACAGGATATAGAAGCTCGTACTGGCAGTATCTGCCTTTAACAGGATCTTCGCCTTCAGAAGTCGTCTGAGTATCCACCCACAGTACTTCTTTCATCCTTTCCGCAAGTTCACCATAGAATCTGATAACAGCGGTGTCAGTATGGCTGCTTGAAATAATCCCGAAAGTAGATTTATATTCAGGTATCTGATACTCTTCGCCCGAAAACTTCTCTTTCGTTTTAAATATGTTCCCTTCGATCAGTGCAAGATTGTAGGTTCTGACTTTTTTAACGCTGTCTGGCTTGGGCGAACTGAAAACGTACGCCATCAGGTACCATATCCCGTTGTAATGGATTATCTTTACAGGCTCTGTAAGAATTTCTATCCCGTGATATTTAAATCTGATCATATACTCATGTCTCATTGAGTCAAGAATGGCATTTATCATGCTGTTGAACTTCATTCTCTGATTTTTTTTGTAATGTTCGGAAACGTGGTACTCGATCCTGCCTGCCAACCTTATATCCTTTTCCGACAATTCTTCTTTAAGAATGCTTTCGATTATCCTGAGTATGTCATCGTAGTCGCGGACTTTTCCCGATTCGTCCCTGTTCTGTCTCGGAGGAAAATAATATTCGCTGAATATCATACTTTTTACGAAGCTGTAGAAGATCAGAAGGTCCTGATTCCCGGATGGTTTTCTTTTGATCACTTCAAGCCTGTCTATAAAGTTCTCAGCATCAGGCACACCATATCTTTTATCTTTAACTATATAAATGTTGTCTTTTTTATTGTAGATCACGGAAAGGCCGAAATAATCCCTGAGATCGTTGACCGACCTTCTGATCGAACTGTCGCTTAAAACCTCTCCGGTGGATTCCAGAACATACTTTTCCAGCCCGGACTTTGTGAAAAAACCGTTTTCCGCGAGTTCGTTTATCATGTAGGCGATTCTTCCGGTCTTGCTTCTTTCGAACATTTAACGACGCCGCTTAGTGTCTTATTATTAATGACCTTATCACTAGTCTGATGAATCTGTAAGTGTCTTTGAAAACGCTGATCGAGCTGTGAGCGCCTTCGTACAGAGCAGAAATGGGAACACTGTCTATCTTTCTGCCTTTTCTTCCCGCCTTGATGAGTATTTCGGACTCCATCTCGAACTTGTCGCAGGTCAGGGTCAGATCATTCAAAGCAGATGTTTTTATAAGCCTGTAACCTGACTGGCTGTCGGGTATTTTACAGCCTGATATGATTGACACGATAAAAGAAGTGGTTCTGTTCGAGAAAACACGCTCGATCGGCATCGTGGAAGTTTCTCCCAGCCTGTTTCCGACTATTATGTCCGCACCTGTCTCTTCATACTTCTTTATGAACTCGGGGATGAATTTTACATCGTGCTGAAGATCAGAATCGATCGTCAGAAAAAATTCGACATTGTTCTCGACCATAAATTTGAAACCCTTTTTCAAGGCTGATCCTTTACCGCCGTTCCGTTCGTTTGAAAGTACCGTCACGCCTCGGTTATTACATATTTTGACCGTATTGTCTTTTGAACCGTCGTTCACGACTACGACTTTATCCAACAGACCCATTTTCTCGATCCTGTCGAACAGGTCGTCAATGTATCTTTCGGAATTGTAGGCCGGTATGAGTATTCTGAAGTTTTTTTCTTTCATAATTGAAAGGTATGAATTTTATGCGGATAATCAAGCGCAAAAATCAGAAATTATTGAACTATAGTCTAAAACAGCTTATACCGCTGCCCAAAAGCTGATCTCCGGGCTAACGGTATTTTTGTCTAAAAAATTCATATATTCCAAAAGGACGGAACGATGCCTTTTCTTAACGACAAAAAACACTCACGCCTTAATCTGAAATCACTTTACGGTCAGCTCGCATAAGCTGTTTCAGCACCTACTTTTAAACTATTAACTCTTCTATCTTCACCGCCTAAAATCAGTTCAGAGAATAGCGGAATTGTCGAGTGCTGTTCAAATCATCATGCGGACAGGAAAAAGAAAGTATGAAAAATCTTTCATTCACTCCAAATCAGCACTATTTGCAAGGCGGAACGCTCAATGCCTGAACAACGTCTCAGAACGCATTATCTATATGATTTATAAGATTGCCTGAATCGCCCTTTCCTATCCTGATGCCTATAACATCGAACCTGCAGTCCGTATCCGTGATCTTTTTCTGCAGCATAAATATCTGCGCAAGCTTACGGATCTTATCCTGCTTCTTTTTATTCACGAGAAGCACAGGTTCTCCGAATTCTTCGGTCTTGTAAGTCTTGACCTCAATAAAAACGAGGTATTCGTTCTGCATGGCTATAATATCTATCTCGCCGAAAGTAGAATAGCGAAAATTCCTCTGAACGATCCTGAAACCTTTGTCTTCTAAAAACTGGGCGGCAATATCCTCGCCAATATTTCCCGTTTTCTTATTGTCTGTTTTTGAAGTGACCATTTAATTCAGCTTCTTGCCCAGAGGCAGAGCTTGGTTTATCTCAACTATCTTTAAGTCTTTTCCCGCTTTGACAGAAAGAAGCATACCCTGACTTTCGACCCCCATCAGAGTCGCCGGCTTTAAATTAGATGCGACAAGCACATGCTTACCGACGGTTTCCTCAGGCTTATAGAATTTCGCTATACCGGATATGATCTGTCTGAAATCTCCTCCTCCCAAATCTATCTTCAGCTTTAAAAGTTTATCGCTGCCTTCCACATTCTCGCAGGTAATAATCTTGCCTGTCTTGATCTCGACTTTAGCGAAATCAGTTATGTCGATCCCCGTTTCTGCCGATGGAGCTTTACTTTCCGCTTTATTCTCTGACTTAACTTCGGTCTCGATTTTCGGAAAAAGCGCGACAGCCTTGTTTATCTCTGTACCCGGCTTGAGACTGCCGAACTCTAAAATCATGTCTATATCGCCTTTGAAAATATCTTTAAGCTCTTCGAATTTCTTAGGAATGACAGGAGAAAGAAGCACGCTTGTCAGCCTCACAGCTTCAAGTGCGTTGTAAAGAACCGCACCGCATAATTCTTTGTCTGTCTTTAGAAGCTGCCACGGTGCGCAGTCCTCTAGATATTTATTCGTGTTCCTTATCATCTTCATAATGTCGTCAAGAGCTTTATTCAGCTCGAAAACATATATCAGCGGTTCGATCCCCGAAAGAAGCGTTTTGAATTCATTTATGAACGGATCGCAGAATTCAGTTTTCTTTGAAGGCGCAGGCACTTTTCCATCAAAATTTCTGTGGATCATGTGGCTTGCGCGGTTAAGAAGATTGCCGAAATCATTGGCCAGCTCAACGTTATGCCTTTTTATAAACGAATCCATCGAAAATATCCCGTCATGTCCCAATGACATATCTCTTAATACGAAAAACCTGAAGGAAGAGGATCCGTATTTATCGATTATCTCGTTAGGATCGATCACGTTTCCTAAAGACTTGCTCATCTTCTTTCCGCCCTCACCCATCCACCAGCCGTGAATAAGTATGTTCTGCGGAAGGGGAAGTCCCATAGCTAAAAGCATTGTCGGCCAGTAGATCGTGTGATGCAGAAGAATATCTTTTGCCATAAAATGGGTGGTGGTCGGCCAGTATTTCTTGAATTTTTCATCATTCTCGAGATAGCCGATACCGTTAATGTAATTTGAAAGCGCGTCGAACCATACATAAGTAACGTAGTCCTTATCGAAAGGTATTTCTATGCCCCAAGGCATCTTTTCCTTTTTTCTAGATATGCACAGCGGCCTCAATCCCTGCTTTAATATACCGAGAACTTCGTTTTTTCTGAATGCGGGATATATAAAATCGTCGTGTTCATTTAGAAATTTTTCATATTCACCTGCATATTTAGCCATGTTGAAAAAATAGTTCTCTTCCTTAATAATTACAGTTTCTCTTCCGCACTGCGGGCATTTGCCGTCAACAAGGTCTTTTTCCGTAAAAAATGTCTCGCACGGAGTACAGTAATTTCCTTCGTAATGATCTTTATACACATCACCTTTATCGTATAGTGCCTGAAGTATTTTCTGAACTTTTGTCTTATGTGAAGCTGAAGTAGTCCTGAAAAAAATATCATTATTTATATCGCATTTCTTAAAAAGATCGGTGAAGGCGGGTATCAGGCTGTCGCAGTAAGCCTGAGTGTCCATTTTCTTTTCCTGAGCGGCTTCAAAAACTTTCTGTCCGTGCTCATCGACACCTGTGATCATTACGGCGTCATATCCGAATAACTTATAATATCTTGTGATGGAATCACAAAGAATGGTTGTATATCCGTGTCCCAGATGAGGTTTGCCGTTAACATAATATATGGGCGTTGTAAGATATTTCGTTTTCATAATGTTTTCCTTTTATTTTATAAAACAGCGTCAAAAATAATTAAGCGCGTCTGAATTGTCAAGATATTATCCCTGTCTGTCCCTCCCGGACATGTAAAATATTATACCGCCGAGTATGAAGAAAACCGCGACAGATAGAACTCCGCACCTCGAAGCAGTGTCCTGACTGAAACCGAATTGCCTTGCCGTAATGTTCGTGCCGGCTATAAAAAGAGGCCCGAGTATTACCGCGAATTTTCCTATCATGTTATAGAAGCCGAAGAATTCGCCTTCTTTGTTCTCGGGTATGATAGAGGCGTAATATGATCTGCTGAGCGCCTGGATCCCGCCCTGTACGAGTCCGACCGATACCGCTAGCATATAAAAATGCAGTTCCGATCTCATCATTGCGCCGAGAACGGTTATCATAAAATAGGCGCAAATAGTTATGAATATTCCCGTCCTCGCCCCTTTTCCGCCTTTAAACATTATACCTGTTATGAGAGCTGAGGGAAAGCCTACGAACTGCGTGATCAGAAGGGCGGTGATCAGGCTGTTTCTTTCAAGCCCGATAGAAAGCCCGAAATCCATTGCCATCCTGATGATCGTATCCACGCCGTCAATATAAAGCCAGTAGGCTATTAAAAAAAGCCAGACGCTTCTAATTTCTTTGATCTGGCTAAGAGTTATCTTAAGCTGTCTAAGACTACTCGTAAGAGTATTGATGAACGGTAGCTTTCCGGTTTTATTCGAATGCTTTTCCTTAACGTTCAAAAAAAGCGGGACGGCGAAAATGATCCACCAGACACCAACGCTCACGAATACATATTTTACTGCCTCTGTCGATGAAGAGAGACCGAAAAACTCATAATTCGTGACTGTAAAGATATTGACAGCGAGCAGGATACCGCCTCCTAGATAGCCGAATGAATATCCGACGCCTGAAACGAAATTTAAAAGCTTCTTTTCGGCCACGCTGTTAATAAGAGCATCATAAAAAATTATTCCGGCGCTGAAACAAACAGAAGAAAGTGTGAAAAGCGCAAGCGCAGCTATCCATGCCCCCCCGGGAACGAAGAACATCGCTGCTGTCGAGATAGCGCCAGTTATAGTAGCCGCAGCTAGATACTTCTTTTTTACAGGCGATATGTCGGATAATGTTCCAAGAACAGGCGCGGCTGCCATAATGATCAGACCCGCCAGCGAATTTGCCGCGCCGAGCCTTGATGTTGTGACTGACGGATCGGCACCCTCGCTCCAGTATTCCGAAAGAAATACGGGAAAGAATACTGCGAGTACCGTCGTCGCGTAGGCAGAATTGGCCCAGTCGTAAAGAGCCCAGCTCACGTTCGCTTTATTCAGGTTTTTAATAATCTTCATTCCATTAATTAAAAAAGACAGGCACCAGCCTGTCTTTTCCTTTCCGGCTTATTTATTCTGCTTAAAACCGTAGTAATACATCCATTCACCGTCACCGTCGGATTCGCCTCTCGACTGGATCTTCAGGTAATAGGTTCCGTTGTGAATCGGGTTTATATAGAATACTTTATAATTACTGACTTCTATTTCGTCTGAAAAAAGATTATCGACGAAATTGTTCCCGTAGAACGATGTTTTAATTGGGTTCAGATTGTTCGCCGCGCCTATTACGAACGCGTAGGAGTTCCCTTTGTATAGAGTGAAGGTCGCGTAAACGTTCGGGGTATCGTCCAAATATCCGGATTTAATGTCGCCGTTCGTATAAAATCCCGCCGCGAGAATCTCTTTTTTCGACTCGCCGAAAAGATATTCGATATCTGTTTCGTTCTCATCCCAGCTTCCTTCATCTTCAGACGAGGGAGCGTTCTTCTTCTGTGCGTAAAGAAATGAGGTAGATACAAGCATCATTGTGAGCATAATGAAGAGGTAAAATTTAGCTGACCTGTTGAACATTATTCCCCTCCTTTCTTTCTTAGAACGAAAAAGACTACAAGAAGAACTGTCGCCAGTACGGCGAAGACCGCTATCCACATTCCCGATCCTTTGGTTTTTTCTGCATCCTGTGCTTCTGCCGACTCTTCCCGCTCAGGCTCAGCTACGATTATTTTTATAGCCTGAGAACTTAACTTATAAAGCTCGTCTATGTTCTCTTTCGGGATCGGATTGCCTGAGCCTACTTCTGTCAGTCTTTTTATTTCCGGCATGATCCTGTTTATCTCCTTTACTTCGGGATTGTCTGAATTCAGTATCTTTAAGTAGCCCACCTCCTGAGTAAAGTAATCTATCAGCTCGGGTTGATAAAGTATCATTGATGCTTCTTCGGTATAATTCTGGGTCAGAGCTTTTGAGACTATATGAAGACCTTCTATCCAGCCGCCGACGCTCGCCAGAACAACGTAATCGGCATCGTACTTATACATCTCGTCCTTGACCTTCAATTGAATGTCGTCGAGTATTCCTCTTAATTCGAGCCATTTGTTCTCATTTAAAAGCCTTGATATCTCTTCCTTATCGACGAACATCTCGCTTTTAGCACCGAAATTCTCCGCGAGATCCCTGCATACGCTGAACATTTCACCGGTATTTTTTCTATCCTCACCCTGAATGGCGATAAATCCTTCGGCTACTCTTACGCCCAGATTAAGAGCTATTTTATAGTTCTCGGAATAATTCGCGCTCAGGTTATATTCTGTTACTGCTTTCCAGTTTACGTCTGAAAGTATATCCAGCGCCATTATGATCTCAGAAGGAACAGGCACAACGACGTTCGTTTTGAAAAATGCTTTTTCTTCTTCCGTTAAAGTTTCCTGGGCAAAAAGCCCTGCTGTAAACAACAGAATCAAAGCAATTTTTAAAACTTTCATTTTTCCTCCCGTTACAAGGTTTAATTATCATTCATGTTACTACGCTTACAAAATATATATATTTTATATTCTAATTGCAAACTTTAATTCATTTGTCCAAAATTATTTTTCGTAATATTTAACTCCTTTGTCACCTATATCCTTCCTGAAATACATATCTTTGAATTTGATGTTTTCCGCGTCCCTGTAAGCTCCCTTTTTTGCTTCTCTCAGAGAATCCGCCGTACATACTACGTTGAGAACTCTCCCGCCGCCGGTGACCGTTTTATTGTTTTCCAGCACGGTTCCCGCGTGAAGTACTTTTGAATTACTTATACTGCCCAGCCCTGTTATCTCGTATCCTGTAAAATATTTACCAGGATAACCTCCGGATGCCAGCACAAGACAAAGGCTGTGCTTATTTTTTAACGGAAGTATTCCGTTCTCAGCGAATCTTCCTTTTGCGGAGTCGTACAGAAGTTCCAAAAGATCCGCGTCAAGAAGCGGCAGTATTACCTGAGTTTCAGGATCGCCGAACCTGCAGTTGTATTCGATCACTTTAGGACCGCTGTCTGTGATCATCAACCCTACAAAAAGAACACCCTTGTAGGGTCTTCCTTCCGCCTTCATTGCTTCGAGAGTCGGTTCTATAATCGAACGTTCGATTATATACATCATTTTATCATCTATTAAAGGAGCCGGAGCGTACGAACCCATTCCGCCGGTGTTGGGTCCTCTGTCGCCGTCATAAACAGCTTTGTGATCCTGAGCCGGAGCTAATATCTTATAATAATTTCCGTCGGATATAGCGAATACGGAGGCTTCCTCCCCTTTCATAAACTCTTCGATCACGACTTCATCGCCTGCATCCTTAAAGCATTTTTCGACCATAATTTCGCGTATAGCTTTCAGGCTCTGTTCAAGATCGGTACAGACTTTCGCGCCTTTTCCCGCAGCCAGACCGCTCGCTTTAACGACGATCGGATGAGTATGAGACCTCAAATAATTTTCAGCATCCGTATGATCTGTGAATATTTTATATTCAGCAGTAGGTATGCCGTATTTGCGCATCAGTTCTTTTGAGTATGCTTTACTGGCCTCTAGTATGGAAGCTTCGCGGGATGGTCCGAATATCGTTAGTCCCTCGCTTTCGAAATCGTTGACGATCCCTCTTGTCAGGGGATTTTCCGGTCCGATAATCGTTAGCTCGATGTTATTGGACTTTGCGAAATCTATCAGTTCTCTGTGATTGCTGACAGCAATATCAGCCGTTATAGCTGAATCGTTTATTCCTGCGTTACCGGGAATGCAGAATATCTTCTCAGCACTGCTGCTTTCTCTTATCTTTTCGAAGATCGCATGTTCCCTTCCCCCGGAACCGAGTATAAGAACGTTCATTTAATTCTCTCCGTTAAAAGAAAAAAGGTCTGAATTTCAGACCTTTTTCCGATTTTGGTTTATCTCAGGTTCGTTTTGAAATCGATCTTCTGAGACATTCTTACCGGTACAGGTTTATCCCTCTGCATACCCGGTTTGAATCTTGCCTGTTCGATCGCTTTTATCGCGACTTCGCCGAATCCCATATCCTGCGGTTTTTCCATCGTTACGGATATGTTGGTCGGTATTCCTTCTTTTGAACAGACGAATTTTATGATGACCTTTCCTGACACGCCTGATTTTCTTGCAAGCGGCGGATAGTTCTTAGTAATATATTCCTGTATTTTCTGCGCATAACCCTGCATCAGCTCAGGTTTTTCCTGGATAGCGAAGAAGTCGAATATCTCTTCTTCCACTACCTGTGGCGGCGGTGGCGGCGGCGGTGGTTCTGATTTAATATCAAAATCCGCTGTTTCGATCTCGAGTTCAACATCCTCTTCGATCTCTTCCTCGTCCTCGACTGCGATCGGGATCCTGACCACTGCCGGTTTTACAACTTTCTTTATCTGCTCTGTTATCTCCACTTTTTCGACTTCGATGGTTTGGGCAATATTAGTAGTCTGCTCAATAACCACTTCTTTCTCGAAAGTCTTCGAGAACATAAATCCCAAAGTGAACAAAGCAAGACATAAGATCGTAGACACTTCGACTATCTTTACAGTCCTTACGGATCTTAATTCTTCTGTATATGTAGACATCTGTAAACCCCGTTCAGTTTGATAATTTATTTTGTTTTTGTGGTCGCGGCATACATTACCCTTCTGGCGTCGGCGTCCTGAAGCGCTTTCTGTACTTTATCCAAAAGACCGTTCTTGGAATTCTCATCGACCTTCAGAGAAACTATCAGCCTCGGATTCTGTGTTCTTTTCAGATACATCACGTTCATAAGTTCGGTATTTGTAATTATCTGATCATCAACACATATTCTTCCGTTCAGATCGAGATAGCAGTAAACAAGCGCTCTCTTTCCGTCGATCTTTTCAGAATTTACAGCCTCGGGAATTTTGACCGGTATTCCTCTGTATTCTACGAAAACCGTTGTAACCATAAAGAATATCAGAAGAAGAAAGATTATATCCGGCAGTGAAGCTGTGGAAATTGCCTGTTGCGAAGGTGTTTGTTTTTTTTCAATCATTGGACATTCCTATCTGTTAACTTTCACTCTTGAGCCAGAGATATTCTGTCAATTTTAGCGCTCTTTATCTGATCTATTATGGCCAGATAATTTTTATAGAGCGAACCGTCAGTGACTTTTATGGAAACAATAATTGAGTCTCCGTTCGCAGCTATTTCTCTGTCCAGAGCCCGTAATCTGCTGCTCACCTGCTCGATGCTTACGACTTCCTCTTTACCTTTTTTACCGAGAAGAACCTCGTTGTCGTCATTAAGGAAAACGTTCACAACTCCTTTGACCTTGACGCCTTCAGTATTGTCAACTTTAGGCGGAAGAACGAATTTAATACCTTTGTCTGAAGATATTGTCGTGGTCACAATAAAGAAAATAAGAAGCAAGAAAGTCACATCGGCCATTGATGCTGCGTTAAAGTCCCCTACTTTTCTAACGGGTTTTCTTAACATTTGATCGCCTTTTCTTTAGTTGTTTTCTTATTTGTCTTTGTATTCGCTGTCCATCATAACTTCGACCAGAGCAACACTTGACTCTTCCATTTCGAGAACGCGTTTTTCGATTACTGACTGGAAGAAGTTCTGGAAAGTCTGGATCGTCACAGCTATGATAAGACCTGCTGCTGTAGTGATTAGAGCCTGAGAGATACCGTCTGCAACAATGGCAGGAGATATATCATTGGCTGCAGCGATTGCGTCCATCGCTGCGATCATTCCCCACACTGTTCCCAAAAATCCGATCATCGGAGCAAGAGCAACAACTGTTGATAGCCAAACCATACCGCTGTAAAGATATGTATTCTGGATACCGCCCATATTGATAAGACCTTTCTCTACATTGTCCATTCCATATTTTGCGTTGGTCAGTCCGGCATTTACAACCAGAGCTACCGGTTTATTGTTTCCCTGAACGAGTTTTAAAGCTCCGGGAACTCCCTGTGTCTGAATTGCTTTTTTAACGTCGATCATTAGTTTTTCAGCATTAAGTCCAGTGCCCATCAGAGTAAAGATCTTGTAAAATACTACTATTAAACCAAATACGGCTACTGCCAGAAGTGGCCACATAAAAGCTCCACCCGCTATGAACCATTCTACCATTTTGTTACTCCTTTTTTTATTTTAACTATCCTTTTTACTGTCAGGCTTTCCGCTTTATGTCCGCACATAAAGTTGAGGCAGGTAAATTACTTTTCTTTTCAGAAATTGTCAAGATAATATTTGTCAAAATTTAATGCGATTTTTGTATAACTTAATCTTGATTTAACATCCAAACATTGTTAAATTCAGTGTCGTTAAACAGCGGAGTAATTAATAATGAAAAGAACACACAATTGCGGAGAGCTTAGAAAAGATGACACCGGTAAAAATGTAGTGATATCCGGATGGATCAACAAATACAGGAACCTCGGCGGTCTGATATTTCTTGATATACGTGACCGTTACGGAATAACTCAGGCGGTTTTCGATCCAAAAATACTTAGTCCCGTAATAATTGATAAAGCTGCTCAGTGCAGAAATGAATTCGTGGTTACAATATCAGGTATCGTAAGTGTCAAACCTGAAGCAAATAAAAATATTCCTACCGGCGAGATCGAGATCATAGCTGATCAGATATCTATTGAAAATGAATCCGCTACTCCCCCTTTCAATTTTCTGAACGGTAAATCGGACGCGAAGGAGGAAGTCAGGCTTCAATATCGTTATTTGGATCTTAGAAGCGCGAAGATGACCGAAAACCTTTTAGTAAGGCATAAAGTCTGTATGTCTATTAGAAATTATCTTTCAGAAAAGGGCTTTATCGAGTTCGAGACGCCTACTTTTAGTAAAAGTACGCCTGAGGGCGCAAGAGATTATCTCGTTCCCTCAAGGCTATATCCCGGGACTTTTTTCGCTCTGCCGCAGTCGCCGCAGATCTACAAGCAGCTTCTGATGGTCGGCGGGCAGGATAAATATTTTCAGATAGCCAGATGCTACCGTGACGAGGATTCTCGTAAGGACAGGCAGCCGGAGTTTACTCAGATCGATATAGAGAAAAGTTTTACATCGGAAGAAGAAATATATGAGCTGACCGAATGCATGTTCAGCCGCCTGATGAAAGAATCTCTGGGTAAAAAAATAGCAGTCCCTTTTGAAAGGCTTACTTTCAGACAGGCGATGGACGAGTACGGCGTCGATAAGCCTGATCTCCGGTTCGGATTAAATCTGAAAAACATTACCGCGGAAACAAGAGGAAGCGGTTTTTCGGTCTTTGCAGGTGCAGCCTGCGTAAAATTTATCTCGGTCGAAGGGCTTGAGAATCTGAGCAGGAAGCAGATCGCCGAGTACGAGGATTATGCGAAACATCTAGGCGGAAAAGGGCTGGCCTTTATTAAGATCATCTCGGGAAAAGCTGACGGCGGAATAACGAAATATCTGAGTGAGACAGAACAGAATAGCATTATTGATAAAGCCGGTCTTACCAAAGACGGGATCGTTTTCTTCGCTGCCGATACTGAAGCTGTGGCAAATAAAGTTCTCGGAGCACTGAGAAACAGGCTCGGGGATGAACTTAACCTATATGACAGGAACGAATTTAAATTCTGCTGGATCACAGATTTTCCGCTTTTTGAATTCAATGAAGAAGAGAAGCGCTGGCAGGCTATGCATCATATGTTCACTATGCCCAAGACCGAATACGCAGATGATATTGAGAATAAACTCGATTCAGCTCTGGGTCAGCTTTACGACCTTGTTCTGAACGGTGTTGAGCTGGCGAGCGGAAGTATCAGGATCCACAACAGCAATTTTCAGAAGCGCATTTTTAAAATCCTCGGTATGAGTGATGTTGAGATCGAGAACAAGTTCGGATTTCTTCTGAACGCGTTCAGCTACGGCGCCCCTCCCCACGGAGGTATCGCGGCGGGTATTGACAGGATCGTTCAGATCCTTTGCGGAGAGGATTCTATCCGCGAAGTTATGGCTTTCCCGAAATCAAAAAATCAGAACTGCCTGATGATGAACGCACCGTCTGAAGTCGACGAAAACCAGCTTGAAGAGCTTTCTATACAGGTCAGAAAAAAATAACCCGGATATATCTATGAAAGAAATGAAATATGAAGATGCCCTTAAAAGACTGAATGAGATAATGGAGAAGCTTGAATCCGGACAGGTTCCTTTGGATAAGACTTTTGAGATGTACGAAGAGGGTATGAAACTGATCGTATTCTGCAGAAAACTTCTGACCGATGCTGAGGGCAAGATAATGAAGATAACAAAGAACGGCCCCGAGGAAATAAAGTAAAAGATGAGCGGAAGGTCAATTATCTATATGGGTTCGCCGGGTTTTGCGGTACCTCCCCTTGTAGAGCTTTATGAGAGGGGAATAAATATTAAGGCGGTTGTTACTCAGCCTGATAAGGAAAGAGGACGCGGGCTCAAGGTCTGTTATACTGCCGTTAAAGAAAAGGCTTTAGAGCTTAATATCCCTGTTCTTCAGCCTGTAAGGATGAGAGATCCATTATTTATTGAAGAATTAAAGAACCTGGATGCGGATCTGTTCGTTGTCGTCGCTTTCCGCATACTGGCTCCCCGGGTTCTTGAGATCCCGAAGCTCGGTTCGGTCAATCTACACGCATCTCTTCTTCCGGATTACAGAGGCGCCGCTCCGATAAATCATGCAATTTTTAACGGCGAAAAAGAGACCGGAGTTACCGTATTCTTTCTTAACAGCGGCGATGTCGATTCGGGCGATATAGTTAAACAGGTCAGTACGACTATTACTAATGACGACGATTACGGCTCACTTTATGACAGGCTTTCTTTTATGGGAAAAAACGTTCTGGCGGATGCCGTGACAGATATTCTGGAAGGATGCGCAAAATCATACAGACAGGAGAATTCAAGTTCTAAACTTGCGCCGAAACTTTTCGCTAATGATTTTATAATAGACTGGACAAAGAGCGCCGAAAGCATTCATAACAGGGTGAGGGGGCTTTCACCAAAGCCGGGATCATGCACTTCTATTAATGGTAAGCGTATTAAATTCCTTAAAACAGCTTTTGATAATATTTCAACCGGACTCGAGCCCGGCACAGTTGTTGAATCAGACTGCAGGAAAGGTTATATCAGGATCGCCGCAGGTTCGGGATCCTTAACTGTTACAAGAGTTCAGCTCGATTCGAGGCCGGCAAGCGATGTAGGCTGTTTTCTTAATGGTTTCAAACTTGAACCCGGTTCTGTCTTTATATAATTCTTTATATTATCAATTGCTCGACATAAGTTAATATAAAAACGGACCCTGCCACATCAGGCTGATCGATATTTTATCGCATTTACCGCACCGGCGGGTGAAGAGGAGTAACGGGATCCGTTTTTATATGAATTATGTCTCGCCGCATCACCGGCAGAAGGTAACCGAATACCCGATATAATTCGTTACGGATCGATATCCGTTACATTTTCCTTTTCGCAGGTACGACACCCTTATCAAAGAAGCGATTGAGATTAATGGTTGCAGGATGAGATCCGGAATGAATTTATATCGGGTATGTTGATTTAATTAATACCGGCATTAGCCGGCTGCGGCCAAGTTCGAAAAACAATATGACTGATATAAAACTATTACTTGATCTGCTCAAGCTGTTTTGCCTGATCCTCTGCGGCTTTCTGATTAGCCTCGACCGCTTTCTTTGCCTTATCTATATTACTCTTCTGAGCATCAATAATTGTCTGAGCGGCGTTCTTATCCGTTTTCTCGTCCTTTGAAAGCGCTTTCAAAGTATCAGCTGAGGATGAATCTGCCGGAGAGATCTCTTCAACAGGCTGTACTGCTGGAACCTGCCCTTTATCGCCGGATAAGAAAGCTGAATAAACCCAGTAAGCAGCAGCTATAATAACGACCGCTACTATACCGATAATAATATACTTGGTCTTACTGCTAGCTGAATCATCAAAAGAAATAACAGAAGGACCTGAACTTTCATTTTCCATATTGATATTACCGAATCCCACGGGAGCCTGAACAGGTTTTGAACCTGACGGTGCACCGAATGTCGGTTTCGCAGGCTGCTGCGGAGCTACTTGAGTTTTATTAAAATTCTTAAGCTCATCCTGGAGTTTCTGTCTCTGTTTAACTTCATCCTCTACTTCTGATATAAATGACGAAGTGATAATAGATTTTGTCTTAGAATCAAATTCCTCTATAAATGAATTCGTAAAATCGGGAGCTGAATCATCCCCGATAGAAACTTCCTGAGCGGCAGGTTTGGGCTTCTTTTCAAAACCGGGTTCAGCGTACTTGACTTTCTCGCTCGTAAGTCTTGTCTTAAAATTCATCACTTCGTTCAGCCATTCAAGCTGCTGCTCGATTGAATTAGGGTTCTTGAGAGCTTTGACCGTATCGTTGCAGTTGCGGTTCTCGCACAAAAACTGATTTACTGTACCGCAGTTCTTGCAGTAGACCTCATTGTTCCTGTTCGGAAATCCGAAATTGACTTTACTGCCGCAGACCTTGCATTTCTCTACTGAAAAAACACCGCAAGTCGGGCATGTCGAAAAAACGAGCATTCTGCCTTTTCTGTAATTATAAAAGCTCTTCGATTTTGAATACTGCCATTTTATACCGTCAGAAACGAGGAAAAAATCGCTGTGGCCGTGTTTTGCTCCGCAGCTGCATGTCTTAACTTTGATCTCGTTATTGCATTTACAGCTCAAAGCATCGTAGTTTAAAGAGAACTGGTTGAACTGGCCGCATTTATCGCAGACTATCTTCTGCTCCTCCTTGCCGCATACTTTACAGTCGAAATAAACGGTTTCATTATAAATATTCTCAAAATTGATCTTCTTGTCCAGAGCATCGTCTTCCTGTTCGTCATAGAACTGGTTGACTATCCTTCTCTCTTCTTCTTTTTTCTCCTCTTTTTCCGTCAGCTCTTTTGTTTTCCAGAAATTCTTGATCTTATCAAGCTCCTGTTTTTCTTCCGGAGAAGGAGAAGAAGACGGAGTCTTTTCGGTCTTTTTCTGCGTTTCCTCTTTCAAAGAGATCACTACAGGTTCTTCCGCTTTTGTAGCAGTAACGGGTTTCTCCGCTGCGGGAGCAGGTTTTATTTCAGGTGTAACGCTTTCCTTCATATCCTCAAGAGATGAAGACTGAAACGGACTCTCCTTACCGACCAGCTTGACCGTGCCAGAGCCGGGAAGTACCGCCTGGGGAATATGAACATTGGTATCGAGTATTAAAAGATCTTCGCTTTCTTTCTGTTTGATATCCGAGACAGGAACTTTTACTTCTTTTATGACAGAAGCCTTCGGGGTTTCTTTTATAATGAAAACCCTTTTGTCCATATCTTTGTTCTTTTTTCTATATATAAACTCGTCTATTCTAGTTTTTTCATCAGCGTTTTTCGGAGTTCTTAGTACCTTTATCTGATTACCGCATCCGGGTTTGCTGCACCTTATGCTGTGTTCAAGATTACATTCGGTACATATAACAATGCCGGGTTTGCTGGAATCGGTAAAGGATTCCGTTGCTCCGCATCCTTCGCATATCTCCTGAGTTATATCCTTGCATACGGGGCATCTTCCATATAACCCGAATTTGTAGCTCGCTTTTAAATCGGACATACAACTTCTCCATTTTTAGTAACTTAGTGATAAAATAAGATTTTCTATTCCATAAAGCAAATATAAATTAAATATTTATTTCGGTGTAATAATTCTGTTACGTTTTCGGACTTAAAATGTTATATTTAGCTGTCATCGTAAAAGTTACCCGGAAAAAGGAGAGCAGATGCTGTTGAACGTAACGCTGCCTCTGCCTGTAGAAGGCGAATTTTCATATCTGCCGCCGAAAAACGGCGAATTGATTCCTGAATATCCTGTCGGCTACAGAGTCGCCGTGATCTTCAATAAAAGAACTACCGTCGGATTCGTGACCTCTATATCGGAAAAAGAAGCGCGTCCGGGCTTAAGTGAAGTGCTCGAATTTTTTGATGATCATCCCGTAATATCCGCCGAGATGCTGAAATTCATACGATGGATATCGGAATATTATTTATGTCCTTTAGGTGAAGTGATCAGACTTGCAGTACCTTCTCTTCTTCAGATAATGTCGCCGGCTCAGATCTCTCTCTCATGTTCACAAAGTAACTATTCCGTTCCTGCAAATGAAACCGGTATTTACCGGTTCATAGATCAGTTCGGGCCTGTAAACACATCCGAAGTAATAAAACTTTTCGGCGAAAGATCCCGCGCCGTGCTGAGAAAATACCGGAGTTTGGGAATTGTTGAAAGCTCTCCCGTTTACGAAAAAAAGCGCGGAGTGTTTTTGAAAGCCTACAAAAGATCAAAAAGAACAGATGATGATACGGGCAGACTACTCGACAGAATATTTTGTGACCGTTGTGTCATTTTGTTAAAAGAATCAAAAGAAAGGAACTTAACTCCAGCTCTTGTGAAAAAAGCTCTGGGATCAGGTTTGATCGAATCCGTAAACGTCAGGAAGGATCATCTAGGAACACTACTTACAGAGAACATTGCGCCTGCCGGACCGCCTGAACTGAACGAAGAGCAGAGCCGATCCGCCGCAGCGGTGAGTTCAGAGCTTGAAAAAGGCGTACACAGAACATTTCTTCTTTACGGTATCACCGGAAGCGGAAAAACGATGGTCTATATCTCCGTGATAGAAAAAGCGCTTGCACTCGGAAAAAATGCCATTTTGCTCGTGCCTGAAATCTCTCTTACCCCTCAGACCGTAAGAAGGTTCAGGTCTTATTTTGGCGACAGGATAGCTATTCTGCACAGCAGACTTACAGATATAGAGAAACTTGACAGCTGGGACAGGATAAGAGAAGGTAAATGTTCCATAGTCATAGGGCCTAGATCCGCCATATTCGCCCCTTTAAAGAACATCGGAGTAATTATCGTCGACGAAGAGCACGATTCGTCATATAAACAGAGCGAAATGCGACCGAGATACTGCGCAAGAAGCTCTGCCGTGATGAGGGGATTTTTCAACGGCGCGCCGGTGATCCTGGGCAGCGCGACACCTTCACCGGAAAGTTATTTTAACGCTATGTCGGGAAAATATTCCCTTCTAGAGATAAAGAACAGATTCAGTAACGCAGTTCTTCCAAAAGTGAGAACGGTAAAAAAAGAGATCTTCACAGGACTTTTTGAAAAACCGGTTATCGACGTTTTCAGGCGGGAACTGGATCTCGGTAGAAAGATCATGATACTTCAGAACAGAAGGGGATATTCGTCCCAGCTCGTATGCAGATCGTGCGGGAGCCCGGCGAAATGTCCCAACTGCTCGGTTTCTCTGACCTATCATCTTGACAGGAACAGAATGATCTGCCACTACTGCGGCTATTATGAAAAAGGAAGTGAAAAATGCGCATCATGCGGAAGCGAAAATGTGGTTTTTAAAGGCACCGGAACGGAGCAGGTGGAAGAGGAGATCAGATCGCTTTTTAAAGACGTGCCCGTTTACAGGATGGATTACGATTCAACGAGATCGAAAGACGGCCACGCGAAAATTCTGGACAAATTCGCTCTTCCCGGAGCAGCGGTGCTCGTCGGAACGCAGATGATAGCCAAAGGTCTGGATTTTCATCAGGTCTCCGTTGTCTGTATAGTCAACATTGACGGCGAGCTCGTTTTTCCCGATTTCAGATCTGATGAAAAGGCAGTACAGCTTATAGAACAGGTTTCGGGTAGAGCCGGAAGGGGGGATATTCCGGGAATTGTTCTTATCCAGACTTTCAACGAAAATAATCCGGTTTTGAAATTCGCGCTTTCCCACGATTACACGGGGTTTTTGAAAGAAGAACTGAACGTGAGAAAGGTTACGTTCTACCCACCGTATTCCAGGCTTATAAAGATCACTTTATCGTCAAAGATACCCTCCGAATTAAAAAATGCGGCAGATGAACTCTACAGCATACTGTCTGGAAAAAATAAGGTCTGTACAGTTTACAGACCGGTCGATAAAATGATACATAAAGTTAACAACATATTTCGGTTGTATATTCTGATAAAATCGAGTATAATTAATGATAAGAGCGGAAGTAAAGTCAGAGATCTCGTTTCGGATTCTCTCGGCTCCTTCAGATGCTCTTCTTCCGTCAGGACCGACGTTGATGTGGACCCTGCGGATCTAATGTAATAAAAAAATACGGAGATGTTTTATGAAAAGAACTATTATGCTGTTATTAATCCTTGCCGCATCATTTATTTTTTCAGTTTCGGGTGCCGAACTGCTTGATTTTACGAAAAAGAAAAATTTTTATCTTGGCGAAGGCGAATACGGCGCAATATCGCTCAAAGTGAACAAATATGAAACTTTAACTTATTCGTCCGAAAGAAAGAACGGATTTACATTAAAAAAACTAAATGACGGTCTTATAGAAATCATTTTCGATATTTCAACTATCAGCGGGGACCTGGCAGAAGGAAAAACATATTCAGCGTCATTTAATTTTACAAAAAAAGATATCGGTAAAACCGACAGACTGACCGTATCGGCGGTATATAAACCCGAACTCAGGGTAGTTCTAAACGACTCATTGCGGGCGAACAACGCGAGAATAAACTTTACGCCTGACGCTATGACAGATACTATTACCGTTGAAGCTTTGAAGAACGTAAACGGATTAAAGATTGATGATCCCAACTCCGTGCTGATAATCAACAACGGTAATCCCGTCAGCTTTAAGAAAGGTTTGAATAAACTTGTCGTAAAAGCAGCGAAAGAAGAGAATTTCAGTGAGGAGGTCCTTATATACAAAAGCGCGACCGGCGGTAATATCGACGAGCTTTATGTTCTTGTTTCTGCAACAAAATTCAACACGGTTTCGCCGAAGTCGGGAATTTCCGAAGTTTCAGAGGAGGATACTACTGCATCAGATACGGTAAAGGTCGTTCCTGTCGCCGAAACCGAGGCATCGTCGGATCCGGTAGAAACCGGTTCTGTCCAGCAGGTCGGCTCAGGCATGATCTACATTATAATAATTTCAGTGATGGGCATTATAATTCTTTTTCTGCTGTTCATACTGCTTTTTAATAAAAAGGGCGATCTTTTTACCAAATACGAGACTTTTTTTAATGACATCGCGACTCTTGTAAAGATCGATCCAAAAGGCGGGAACATCGACAAGACCATTGAAGAAATTATGATAACCCTGTTGGAAAAATTCGAATTCGGCCAGGAAAAGAAAGAAAAAAACGAGACCGGAGCGAAAAGGGCACTAAAAAAACCGGCCAACTTAAAATCCGCTGCAGTAACTTCGGACAACGCTGAAAAACCTGAAATTGAAGATACTGTCGAACTCGACTTCAGCTCTTCTGGAGATAAAAAAGCTACTTCGAAATCTGACGCTCTTCTTGATCCCAAACCCACTTCTACCGGAGAAAAAAAGATCTCTAGAGGATTCGATTTTCTTGAAGAGGACAATTGATACAGCTGCGGTATAATTTTATATGATAATAGAATTCAAATATCCGGGGATATTTCTGGCGGCTTTAATCGTTCTCATTTTCTTTGCCGTAAGATTTTACTCAGCTAACGACGGAATGACAGGCTGGACGAAAAGGATACTGTTCGCCCTTAAATTTCTTTTCCTCGCAATGATCGCGCTTTTAATATTCAGCCCCGAGATAGTCCGTACAGGCGTAAGAACTGTTCCCGAAAGGCATCTTGTGATGTTCGACGATTCGCGTTCGATGGCACTTAACAACCCTGCCGATACTGTCATGATAAATGATATTTATGAAAGCATAAAGAACGATGATTCTTTTATCAGTTCTTCTTTCGGAAAAACAACGGAAATACTAAATGATTCTTATCTCAGTTTCGCGGACAGCTTTACAATTATTTCTGACGGTTATACGGAAAGAATGACTGAAGATCTTGCGGAATCGCAGAATGTCAGATCGATCATTCTCGTAACCGACGGAAATTTTACGGTCGCGGATAATTTTACCTTAAAAGGCAGTCTTCCAGTTAACGTCGTATATAGCTCCGTAAGATCGGACGATCCCGATATTTATATTGAGGATCTTATATATGAGAACGATCCGGACGGTAAGGATTCATATTTTACAGTTAAGACTGGATTTACGGGACAAAGCAGTGAAAAGGAATTCCTGATCGATATTTTGGAAAACGGGAAGGTATTAAAGACGCTAAAAGGGAAAATACCTGAAAAAGGAAGTTTTACCTCTGTCCGCACTGAACTTCCTGATTTTAAGAACGGCACCAGAGAAACTGAATTTGTGATCGGGAAGCTGAAGGAAGAAAAAAATACCTACAATAACAAAAAGACCGCTTATCAGAAAAAAGACCCTGCAGCGGAAAGGATCCTTATCGTATCGAAAGGACCATCTTTTGATCTTGCATTTCTAACAAAGATGCTCAGAATAGGCGGATACAGATTCACATCGGTGTATGAAAATGCGTTCGGCGATTCTCTCAAAGCATCGGATTTCGGGTCTCTGATAGCGATCGGATCTCCTTCAATAAAAGCGGATGCCCGTACAATAGAGCTTATGAAAAAATTCTCTTCCCGCCTTTTCTTTATTACAAGATCGACCGACAGGATAAAACTGTCCTCTCTCACAGGCGGAGGATTCGATTTCAGGGCTTTTTCAGATTCAGAAGGCAGGTTATCTGAAAATACAGGCGGAGAGGGCGGATATCTTCTTACGCGCTCTTCACAGCCTGTTATCCTTGACGGTCTTCCTGATATCGTTTACAATCAGATGTTCATCGCCGACGAAAAAACTTACAGACCTCTTTTGCTGATCTCGCCTTCATCGAAAACCGCCGCACTCTATAAAAAGAACGGAATCAAGGAATGCCTGCTTCTGGCTAATTTCAGCTCATTCTGGAAAGCCGCGTTCAATGACCCTGACGAACATTTCTCGAATCTGATGTTCAACATAGCTGATCTTCTTTCCGCCGACAGATCCTTTGACAGAATAAGGGTGAATACTCAGAAAGAACAGTATTATTCCGGCGAAAAAGCGGCCTTTAAAGGACCTATCCTCGACAGCAAGCTTGAACCGGTAAGTAAAGCAGAAGCTGTAGTGAGTATTTCGGAAAGTTCATTAAGCGCTCCTCTTATATTCAACGGGAGAGATTATTTCGCGGAGTTGTATATCGATAAACCCGGCAAATATACAGCGAAAATTATCGTTAAAGAAGACGGCGGCGGCGAAATAAAAAAGCTTATACCGTTCAGGATCGTCGAGAACGATCTGGAGACCAGGCTGATCGGCACCGACACTTCTTTCGTTAAGAACTTCGCTTCATCGAGAAAAGGAACAGCCGTACCCTTGAGCGGTGCTGCAGAATTTTTGGATCTCAGGCGCGGGAAAACAGAAGAAATTTCCGAAATAGAGCGCACGGACATAACCGGAAATAAATACTTTTTCATAATAATGGCTCTTGTATTTATTTCGGAACTCGCTTTAAGAAAATATAAAGATCTATCATAACGGATAAAAAATGGCTAAGAACGACAAAGTGAATTTCGTCTGCACCGAATGCGGGTACGACGCTCCGAAATGGCTCGGAAAATGCCCTTCCTGCGGCGCATGGGGATCATTTAAGGAGTTTAAGGTATCTGGACCGAAGAATAAAAACAATATAAGCGCCGCATCAAAAAGCGCGCCCGTTCTTTTAAAAGATATTAACTCTGAAGAAAAAAGCAGGGTCACATCGCTTATACCCGAGATGGACAGAGTGCTCGGAGGAGGTCTCCTTAAGGGGATGACGGTGCTTATTGGCGGAGACCCCGGCATCGGTAAATCCACCCTGATGCTTAAATATCTCTCCGGGATGCAGGCTGCCGGATATCGGACGCTTTACGTCTCGGGAGAGGAGTCGCCGCACCAGATCAGGCACAGGGCTGAAAGGATCGCCGCGGATGAGGACAGCATGCCGGTATTCTGCGAGAACGATCTTTCGGCGGTAACGGGATGGATTAATGAAAACAGTCCCGACATAGTCGTCATAGATTCTATTCAGACCTTATATTCTTCAGACGACGAATCATCGCCGGGATCAGTAGGCCAGGTGAGAAGCGTTTCATCCGAGCTGATCACGCTTGCAAAAAAACAGGATCTCTGCCTTTTTCTGATAGGTCACGTGACCAAGGACGGATTTATAGCCGGTCCGAAGATGATCGAGCACATGGTGGATGCCGTTCTTTATTTTGAAGGCGACAGATATCACAGGTTCAGGATACTGCGCACGGTAAAGAACAGGTTCGGCTCGACCAACGAGATCGGAATGTTCGAGATGGGAGCAGAAGGTCTGGAGGAGGTAAAGAACCCCTCCCAGTATTTTCTGAATACGGATCCTGCGGGCAATCCGGGAACATCGGTAACGGCATCGATCGAAGGAACAAGGCCGTTTCTGATCGAGATACAAGCTCTTGTAACAGAATCTAAATTCGGAAATCCGCAGAGGAACTGCGCAGGATTCGACATAAAAAGACTTAGCAAGATACTCGCGGTGATCGACAAGATCATAGGACTTCACATTTCCGGTCAGGATGTCTTTCTCAATGTGACCGGCGGCGAAAAACTGACCGATCCGGGAGCGGACATGTCGGTGGCGGTATCTCTTGTATCTTCGATGAGAAACATCGTGATACCCCACAAATTCGTTTTCTGCGGCGAGATCGGGCTTAACGGAGAGGTCAGGGCGGTTTCGGGTATCGAGGCGAGGATCGCCGAATGCGTCAAGCTCGGTTTTGAGAAGATCTTCGTCCCCAAACCGAATCAGCGCACGAAAACAACATTTCATAAGAACGTTATCTGCGTTTCGGACTTACAGGAACTTTTGAGCCATATCGCATAAATGTAACGAAAACGCAGAAAAACTTTCGCTTGACTTTGAGCCCCTGCGTTTTTATATTGCACATAAGTGTCTATTGCGCGGAAAATTTTAAACGGAAGCATTATAAATTTATTTGGAACACGATCATCTGAAACACCGTTATTTTAATCCGGGCAATTCACTGGAAACATAAAAAAATATTACATTCAGGAAAAGATCATGAAAAAACTTGTCACCGCAGAGATCATGAAACAGCTCGACAAAATAGTCGTCTCGAATTACGGCATTAAAGCCTCGAAACTTATGGAGAACGCCGCGGATGGCGTATTTAACACAATTCTTAAATACGAAGGTGAACTTAAAGATAAGAAATTCACCGTAGTCTGCGGAAAAGGAAATAACGGCGGTGACGGAATGTACGCGGCAAAACTTCTGTCGGATGCTAAAGCTGTTGTTAGCGTATATATCCTTGCGAAAAAGGCTGATCTGTCCGAAGAATCTGAAAAAGCTTATAAAAAGATGGCTAAATCCGTTAAATCCGCGGTATTTGTTGATAACACCTCCGATTTTATTCTTGAAGAAGGTTCTATCGTAATAGACGCCATATTCGGTACCGGATTCAATTCAAATCCCGAAGGTATTTTTTACGATATTATAAAGATAATTAATGAATCTCCCAATAAGGTATATTCTGTGGACATCCCGTCCTGCATTCACGGTACGACAGGGAACTCCGAGGACATCGCCGTAATAGCTGACCATACCGTGACTTTCGCATATCCTAAGATAGGGCTTTATATAAACGACGGATATACGCACAGCGGCGTGATCGACGTGGTGGATATTGGATTCCCGAAAGAACTCGACGAGGAGATACTGGACACGAGAGTCCTTCTCGAGCTTAATGACGCGGCGGGCGGATATAAAAAGAGAGACCTTATTTCCGATAAAAAAGATTTCGGGAAAGTTTTCAATTTCGCAGGCTCATTATCAATGCCCGGAGCAGCCGCTTTATCATCCATAGCGGCGCTGAGATCGGGAACGGGTCTTTTAAAACTCGGGATCCCTATGAACATATCTGCATCCGTTTCTACAGTATTTCCAGAGATCATGACAATACCTCTTGGATACGCTCAGCCCGGATATACTTCGCTTAACGCGGAAAAGGACGTATTAAAAGGATATAAATGGTGCGACGCCTGCCTTGTAGGACCCGGTCTGTCCGTTCATCCGGAAACGAAAAAAGTCGTAAAAAAACTTCTTCAGAAACTTGAGGGCAAACCTATCGTTCTTGACGCCGACGCGTTAAATATCATTTCCGAGTCGACCGAGATGTTCAACGAATTCAATTCGCCCTTAGTGATAACTCCGCACAACAGCGAAATGGCAAGGCTTACAGGAATGAGCAAAGAGCTTTTCATTCTTAACAGGCTGGAGGTAACGACGCAGAAAGCCGTTGAATGGAAATGCTACATCGTTCTAAAGGGAACTCCGACTATAATTGCATATCCTTCGGGAAAAGTTCTAATTCACGTGAATAAGAATCCTGCGATGGCTGTAGGTGGAATGGGAGACATCTTGGGAGGTATCATCGTCAGTCTTCTCGGTCAGAAAGTCCATATCGAGCAGGCTGTCAGTACTGCGATATTCGTTCACGCTTTAGCCGCCGAATACGCCACTGAAAAATACGGCGAGCACAGCCTCCTTCCAACAGATGTAGTAAAAGAGATCCATAACGCCATAAAACTCGTAGCTTCTTTAGGCGCGAAACAAATTTCCAGGTAGAAAGCGATGCCGTCACGATATCTGATACAGATAGAGAACATTATAAAAAGGCTTCAGGCGACGGGAATGAACGTCAACGCCGATCTTATCAGGCAGGCTTATGATTTCGCGTTCCAGGCTCACAAAAACGTTTTCAGGCGGAGTGGAAAACCATACATCGAGCATCCGGTTATGGTCGCCGAGATCCTGTCCGAATTAAAGGTGGATGATGTTACTATAGCCGCCGCGCTTCTTCACGACGTCGTGGAGGATACGGAAATATCCGGCGTTGAGATTAAAAATAAATTCGGCGATACGATCTTCGAGATCGTGAACGGTGTTACGAAGATCAACGAGATATATTTCGATACTTTTGAGGAAAAGCAGACCGAGAATTACAGAAAACTTATTCTGAGCATGATCAAGGACCTGCGTGTCATTCTTATTAAATTCGCCGACCGTATTCATAATATGCGGACTATCCGGTTCATGAAGCCTGAAAAGCAGAAGAAGATAGCGCGCGAGACCCTTGACATTTACGCACCGCTAGCCTACAGGCTGGGAATGTTCAAGGTTAAAAACGAGCTCGAGGACAGGTCTTTCGAGATCCTCGATCCGGTCAATTACGAAGCGATCTCAAAAAAGCTCGAGGATTCTTTAGGTTCGATGGATCAATACATCCACAGGATCACTCCTGTTATTGTGAGCGAGCTTGAAAAGAGGAATATTAAAGCTGTTGTCAACGGCAGAATAAAGCACTATTATTCGATCTTCAACAAAATTAATGTGCGTAAAAAAACGTTCGAGGAGATACTGGATATTATCGCTCTCAGGATAATTATTCCCGAGACCGAGGACTGCTATAATGTTCTGAGTATAATTCATCAGCTTTTTATGCCGATACAGGGTATGTTCAACGATTATATCGCCGCACCTAAAGCGAATGGTTATCAGTCTCTCCATACGAAAGTGCTTTTCGAGAACAGAGTGATAGAGATCCAGATCAGAACGGAAAAAATGCATGAGATCGCGGAATTCGGTCTTGCGGCGCACTGGAGGTACAAGTCGTCGAATAATGATGACCTTCACGCCATCGATGAGTACATACTTAAGCTGAGAACAATACTGCAGGAGAGTTTTGAGGCAAGCAACCCGAAAGAGATCCTGGAAGAACTGAAGATAAACCTTGTCTCCGGCGAGATATTCGTTTTTACGCCTAAAAAGGATATGGTGACACTTCCGGCAGGCTCAACACCCGTTGATTTCGCTTATAAGATCCATGAGAGGATCGGAAATCAGTGCATTGCTGCGAAAAGAAGAGGCAAGGTTATCCCGCTTTCTACTACTCTAGAGAAGGGCGATATTATCGAGATTATTACTTCGCCGAAAGCTCATCCGAGCTATAACTGGCTTAAATTCGCGAAGAGTCAGAGGGCCAGGACTTCGATCAAGCATTTTCTTAAAAAGACCGAATATAACGATACTGTTAAGCTGGGAAGGGATATTTTTATTAATGAGCTTAAGAAATATAATCTTCCGATCGAGAGGCAATCATTGAAAACCATTCTTAAAGCCTACGGGTTTACGGCTGTCGAGGATTTTTATTATGCGGTGGGCAGCGGCGAGATCAAGCCGAATAATTTTATGCGTAAGCTAAGTTCTTTGAAAAAAGAGAGTATTCTGGAAAAATTTGTCGAGAAGATCAGGATCAAAAGCCCTAAGAACGTGATCATTAAAGAAGAGAATTCGAAAAAGATAATATACGCTACCTGCTGCCATCCGCTTCCTGGCGATACTATTGTAGGCCAGATGCTCGATGATGACACCGTTATGATCCATCTTTCTAACTGTCCGGTTATCGGTTCCGCCGATCCCGTGAGTCTTGTTAATACTGTCTGGGAGGTGGACAAAGACGAGGAGTTCGAAGTTAGTTTTAAAATTGCTGCTGAAGACAGGCCGAATCTTCTGTATGAAGTTATCAAGATCATTAATTCTTTGAATATTAATCTGACTTTTCTTGAGCTTAAGACCGACAATTCCATAGTCATCGGCAACCTGATCGGCAAAGTAAAGAACATTAATCATTTTATCAAGCTCAGGAAAAAGCTTTTCGGGGTCAAGGGCGTTCTTTCGATCGAGCGTTACGTTCAGTAAAATTAATTGCGAGAAATAACTTCATCTTAAAACGGACCCTGCCTCATTAGGCTGATCGCTACTTTATTGTATTTACCGTACCGGCAGGTAAAGAGATGTAACGGGATCCGTTTTGATATGAATTATGTCTCGCTCCTTGACCGGCAGAGGTCATCTGTCGAGTCATATGTTTTTAGAAGCGGGGGTGCATCCCAGTATTGTCGTTTGAACGAGCCATATATCCGGAGAAAAAATATCAAAGATCGTACCGGTACGGTTAACCTCCAATTTAATATATGATTAATGCGGATATTTTTTTGGAGGATGATATGCGAGTGATATTAATGCCGGCTTCAGCCGGTTGTAGCCTGCTTCGAAAAATAATATGATGAGATCCTGAATGAAGTAATATCAGGTGTCTTAATTACGACAATATAATACTATAATTTATACCACGTAGACTGTGTTAATATTATATATCAGCCTCTGACTGCGGATCCCTGATTGAAAAGGTCGGGCTCCTGCGCGGTCATCTTGTGCTCTTTAAAATAATCCTCTTTCGGCGTCACGTTCGGAGAATGATTGAACTCGGGAACAATCTCTTTCAGCTTTGCGATCTTGTCATCGCACGCCAGAAGGTCCATGATCTGACCATTGAGAAGAGCGATGTCGTACTTCGCGGCCTTCGCGATCGTGATCGACTCGAACTCGGTCCGCTTGTCCGTGTCGTCGATCAGAAGCTCCTCGTAGAGCTTCTCGCCCGGCCTTAACCCCGTAAACTCTATCTGGATGTCCGGGCGTCCGGCTAACTTGATCATGTTCTTAGCCAGATCGACGATCCTGACGGGTTCGCCCATGTCAAGTATCATCACCTCGCCGCCGCGCCCGATCGAAGCCGCCTGAAGAACCAGCTGGCAGGCTTCCGGGATAAGCATGAAATAACGGGTGATCTCGGGATGGGTGATGGTGATCGGGCCGCCGTCTCTTATCTGCTGAGTGAACTTCGGGATCACAGAACCGGACGAACCGAGGACGTTGCCGAACCTCACCGCGCAGATCTCAGTGCCGTTGTGATTAGAGTTCTGGGCGTAAAGTTCGCATACCCTCTTCGTCGCGCCCATCACGTTGGTCGGACGGACGGCTTTATCCGTCGAGATCAGCACGAACTTCTCGGCCTTGTAATGGATCGAAAGGTCGATACAGTTCTTCGTGCCGATTATATTGTTTGTAATACCTTCTATCACATTGTACTCGACCATCGGCACGTGCTTGTACGCCGCTGCGTGGATCACTATCTGAGGCCTGTATTTAGAGAAAGTCTTCTCGAGGCTGATTATGTCCCTTACAGACTGAAGCACCGGCACGACTTTTTTGCAGGAAAGTTCCTCGTTTATCATATAAAGGTCCAATTCGCTGTGGTCGAGGACTATCACCTGTTCCGCACCGTACTTGCAGCACTGTCTGCATATCTCGGAACCTATGCTCCCGCCGCCGCCGGTTACAAGTATCCTTTTACCCTTTATGAAATTTCTGATCCTGTCCTCGTTCAGATCCTTGGGATGTCTTGCTAAAAGGTCTTTAACATCAATGTTCCTGAGCTGAGTAAAGAAATTCCTATCCTGAAGAATGTCGGAGAGCGCCGGCAGGATCCTGACCTCGTAAAAATATGGGCTGAGCTCCTCGAAGAATTTTTTTATCATCTTTCTGTCGCCAAGTGAAGGCATCGCGATCACTAACAGATCGTATTTTCTGATCTTTTTGGACTCTGAAAGCTCAATGAACGTTTCCTTGGAAAGAACCGGTACTCCGTCAATTGTTCTCTGCCTTACCTTATCATTGTCGTCTATAAAGAATTTTACCTTGTAAACCGTATCTGAGAATTCTTCAGCTATCTTCTGCCCGGCTTTACCCGCGCCGTAAATCACGACCCTCTTCTCCTTTCTCCGGTTGTGAATATTCAATAAAACGTGTCTGTAAACGAGCATCGACGTATTCTGAATGAAAAGGAACAGAACGACCTCCA
>JAKQBN010000035.1 GCA_029559475.1 bacterium | reverse complement strand
GCTAAGATAAAAAAATTCAAGGATGACAAGAAGGTCCAGTCCCTTTCCGACGAAAGAAGTCATCATTTTCATTACAATGTTGAGAACGAATATGAAAAGTATCATTCCCAGCGACATGAAGAACGGGAAAATATGTTCCTTGAGTATGTAAAAGGAAACGATCCTCATGTTACTTTATTTCTCCGAGCATTAAGTCGACAGCCTTTTCAAGTTCAGGATCTTTGCCTTCGATTATCTGATTGAAAGTAGGATCCACCAGTATATCGGGTTCTACTCCTGTCCCCTCCATGTTGGTTCCGTCCTTGGTGAACCATCCTATCCTCGGAAGCCGCATCGAGGAGCCGTCTATCAGTGTATGCGGAGAAGTACCGATGACACCGCCTGAAGTGGGCGTGCCGATTATTTTGCCGAGCTTGAATTCCCTGTAAAGATTCGGGAATATCTCGGCATCGGAGAATGAATTTCTGTTTATAAGAAGCACTGACGGCTTATCCCATACATCGAATGGGGCTTTCAGCTTTTTTGCTCCGCCTGTCCTGTTCGTAGTAAGCGCATACTGTTTTTTTGTGAGTATTTCTATTAGCTCATCGTGAGTGTGCCCGCCGCCGTTGAACCTTACATCGATAATAAGCGCTTCTTTATTGAAATTCTCTGTAAACAGTTCGTCAATGAATTTCTGAAGCGGCCCGTAAGACATACCCTGAATATGCACATAGCCGATCTTTCCGCCGGAAAGCTTATCGACAAGAGATCTTCTTTCGCTTACCCATGTATCGTATTTCATATTGTAATCACTTTCAAGTCCTTTGATCACCGCGGTTTTCGCCTTGCCGTCTTTTTTATTGAATACAAGAACGATCTTTTCGTTCACTTTATTTCTCAACAGACGGTCGAAGTCTGTTTCCGGATCTATCTCAATTCCGTCTACTGATAAAAGAACGTCTCCGGCTTCAATTCCGTGCACGTTCTTTAGAACAGTGTTCTTGTAGACCTTACTTACTCTGATACCTTTTTTAAGCCTTGAATCCATATCGAATTCAAGCCCTGTTCTCGCGGCGGGCAGATATTTTACTTCAGGCTCCTTTTTGGGATAATAACCCGTGTGAGAAGAATTAACCTCTCCGATCATCTCTTCGATTATCGAAGCAAAGGAATCGGCATCTATATGGTGTTTCAGATACTCGGAATAGATATCTCCAAGCTTTTTCCAGTCTTTTCCGTGCATTTCAGGATCGTAGAACCATCTCTTGAACACCGAATGAACTTCATCGAACACTTTTTTATAGATATCTTTTTTACTGTAGCTGTATTTAACATCGAAAGGTGTATCTTTTATCTTTTTGGAATTCAGGTCGAACGCCTTTATCTTTCCGCTCTGATAATACATTACTGCCGATGCGGAATCGCACATGAACACTTCGCCTATCCTGCCTCCGGGGAATTCCGCCACAAATTCGTCGTTCTTCATCTGATAATCGGCTTTTCTAAGGTAATTCTTATCCTCAAACTCATTAACGTAATAAAAATTCTTATCCTTTGTAAATCCTATTACATAGCTGATCCCGGGCTTACTTACAAGCATTTTTTCTGTGTCTTTTAAATTTATATCAGGAAACTCTGACTTTTTCTCGGTTTTCTTTTTGTCTTTTTCCTTATCCTGCTTTTCTTTCTTTTCAAAAATCTCTTTCCATTTATCTTTGTCGAAATAAAATTCGGTCAGGTTTTTGAGATCTGCCCTGTATATTGCTTCTCCTTTATTATAAAAAATAAAATCTTCTTCCGGATCGATTATCATGTTCCCTACCCAGTCACCGGTTGTATATATCAGTTGCTTTTTGCCAGATTTTATTTCGTAGATATAGACATCCTTATTCCACAGGCCTTCTTCGGTAACGGTTAAAAATATATAATTCCCGTCATTCGATACGACCGCGTTTTCAGCATATTTTCCTGTAGCTATCTCTTTAAACTCATCTTTATTTTCGTCTTTATACGCGATCCTTCCTCTTCTATCTTCTGTTGAATAGTAAACGAACAGCTTTCCCTTTGAAATCTGCAGCTTATCAATGAATTTATCGCTGCTCCAAACGACCTTCTCGGGATCCTTATCAGATCTGACCGCAGCTTTATACAGTTTAGGCTCTCCTTTAACGTATGCAGTAAAATATACAGTCTCGTTGTCTTTCATTACCACAAAATCTTCTATGCCGGGGTTATCTCCCGTGATCCTTTTGACCTCTCCGCCTTCAACAGGCACCGCGAAAAGGTCGAATCTGCTTTTAAAAAGAACCCAGTTC
>JAKQBN010000034.1 GCA_029559475.1 bacterium | reverse complement strand
GCTAAGATAAAAAAATTCAAGGATGACAAGAAGGTCCAGTCCCTTTCCGACGAAAGAAGTCATCATTTTCATTACAATGTTGAGAACGAATATGAAAAGTATCATTCCCAGCGACATGAAGAACGGGAAAATATGTTCCTTTAGTATGTAAAAGGAAACGATCCTCATGTTACTTTATTTCTCCGAGCATTAATTCGACAGCCTTTTCCAGTTCCGGATCTTTGCCTTCGAGGATCTGATTGAAAGTAGGATCCACCAGTATATCGGGTTCTACTCCTGTACCCTCCATGTTGGTTCCGTCCTTAGTGAACCATCCTATCCTCGGAAGCCGCATCGAGGAGCCGTCTATCAGTGTATGCGGAGAAGTGCCGATGACACCGCCTGAAGTTGGCGTCCCTATTATCTTACCGAGCTTGAATTCCCTGTAAAGATTCGGGAATATCTCTGCATCTGAAAATGAATTTCTGTTTATAAGTAGTACAGAGGGTTTGTCCCACACGTCAAAAGGTGCTTTAAGCTTATTAGCTCCGCCGATCCTGTTCGTAGTCAGCGCATACTGTCTTTTAGTGAGTATTTCTATAAGCTCATCGTGAGTGTAGCCTCCGCCGTTGTATCTTACATCGATGATCAGTGCTTTTTTATCGAAATTCTCTGTAAACAGTTCGTCAATGAATTTCTGAAGCGGCTCTTCCGACATTCCCTGAATATGAACATAGCCGATCTTTCCGCCGGAAAGTTTGTTAACAAGAGATCTTCTTTCGCTTACCCATGTATCGTATTTCAGATCGTAATCGCTTTCAAGCCCTTTGATCTCCGCGGTTTTCGATTTGCCGTCTTTTTTATTGAATACAAGAACGATCTTTTCGTTCACTTTATTTCTGAACAGACGATCGAAGTCGGTCTCGGGATCTATTTCAATTCCGTCTACTGATAAAAGGGCATCTCCGGCTTCAATTCCGTGCACGGTCTTTAGAACAGTGTTCTCGTATACCGTACTTACCCTGATACCTTTTTTAAGCCTTGAAGAAATATCGAATTCCAGCCCTGTTCTCGCTAAAGGCAGATATTTTACTTCAGCCTCCTTTTTCGGATAATAACCTGTGTGAGATGAATTTACTTCGCCGATCATCTCTTCGATTATTGATGTAAAAGAATCGGGATCTATATCGTATTTCAGATATTCGGAATATATATCTCCGAGCATCTTCCAGTCCTTACCGTGCATCTCAGGATCGTAGAACCATCTCTCGAATACTGAGTGAACTTCATCGAACACTTTTTTATAGATATCTTTTTTACTGTAGCTGTATTTATCATCGAAAGGTGTATCTTTTATCTTTTTTGAATTCAGGTCGAACGCCTTTATCTTTCCGCTCTGATAATACATTACCGCCGAAGCGGAATCGCACATGAAAACCTCTCCTATCCTGCCTCCGGGTAACTCAGCTACGAATTCATCGTTCTTCATCTGATAATCAGCTTTTCTAATATAATTTTTTTCTTCGAACTCATTTACATAGTAGAAATTCTTATCCTTAGTAAATCCGATCACATAGCTGATCCCGGGCTTGCTTACGAGCATCTTTTCGGTGTCTTTTAAATTTATTTCAGGGAATTCAGATTTTTTTTCAGTCTTAGATTTATCATTTCCCTTATTTTTCTTTTCTTTTTTCTCGAATATTTCTTTCCATTTATCCTTATCGAAATAAAATTCTGTCAGATTCTTAAGTTCCGCTCTGTATATAGCTTCGCCTTTATTATAAAATATAAAATCCTCTTCAGGATCGATGATCATGTTCCCTATCCAGTCGCCGGTTGTATATATCAGTTGCTTTTTGCCTGATTTTATTTCGTATATATAGACATCCTTATTCCACAGTCCTTCTTCTGTCAAAGTTAAGAAAATGTAATTTCCGTCATTTGAAACAATGGCGTTTTCAGCATATTTACCTGTATTTATCTCTTTAAACTCATCTTTCTTTTCGTCTTTATATGCGATCCTTCCTCTTTTGTCCCCTGCTGAATAGTAAACGAACAGTTTTCCTTTTGAGACCTGAAGCTTTTCGATGAATTTATCGGCACTCCAGGCGACCTGCTCCGGATCTTTATCCGATCTGACAGATGCTTTATAAAGCTTGGGTTCGCCCTTAACGTAAGCAGTAAAATATACAGTCTCGTTGTCTTTCATTACCACAAAATCTTCTATGCCGGGGTTATCTCCCGTGATCCTTTTGACCTCTCCGCCTTCAACAGGCACCGCGAAAAGGTCGAATCTGCTTTTAAAAAGAACCCAGTTC
>JAKQBN010000028.1 GCA_029559475.1 bacterium | reverse complement strand
GCAGTAAAATATACAGTCTCGTTGTCTTTCATTACCACAAAATCTTCTATGCCGGGGTTATCTCCCGTGATCCTTTTGACCTCTCCGCCTTCAACAGGCACCGCGAAAAGGTCGAATCTGCTTTTAAAAAGAACCCAGTTCCCTTTCGCTGAAGGAAAGAATTTATCTGCACTCGAAATATTGTCATCAACTTCATCCGTTCCTAGGTGATCTTCGCTGATCTCGATATTCAGCTTACCTGATGCTCCGGTCGACGGATCTGTCGTCCATATTCCGTCAAAATACTCATAAGCCATCCTGTCGTTATCGTAAGCTATGGAAATATCTCTTGCCGACCATTTATCGAAATTAGTTATCTTATCAAGCTTCGGATCCTCTTTCCCGATCTCGGATCCGGGAAGCAGATATATCTGAAACAGTTCTCCGTCTGACCTGGCGAAATATATCCCCTTTCCTGTTTTGGAATATACAGGATATCTTTCGGTCAGCGGGCTGTCGGCTATTTTTGAATAGGTATTATTTTTAAGATCGCAGATGAAAAGCCTTCCGTTCTGGCTTCCTGTCATTCTTTCTCTGTAAGGTTCGCCGTTCTGCGCGAAGACCATTTTGTCGTTCTCTTTCGACAGATCAGCGTAGAGATAGCCTATCTTATTTAGATCGGTCAGTCCGTATCCTTTTATGTTGATCTTAAACATTTTGCTTCCTGTGAACTGAACGTGTTTTGTAAGAAGAAGATTCTCCGAATCGGCGAACCAGTCGACTACAGAATAATCTCCGGTAACGACCCTCTTCGCAACTCCCCCGTTCGCCGGAATGATATAAACTGCGTAAGATCCGTCCCTGTCGGAATTAAAGGCGATATATCTTCCGTCAGGTGAATAATCAGGATTGGAATCATCACCTTTGACAGATGTCAGCCTTTTAGCGGTTCCGCCTGAGAACGGTACCGACCACAGATCGTTCGCATATGAAAAACATATTGTCGAGCCGTCGGGTGAAACCGCGGGGTCTTTCATAAAATGAGGTTCGAAAGAAAAAAGCGCAGAAACGGCGCATACAATGATTGTCGGTATAATTTTCATAAGACAGTCCTCTGATTTATCAGTTGAACTGAATATAATAAATATTAGTATAAAATCAAATTAAAAAGGATTGAGAAATGAAATTTATTTGTGTATATTACAGCCTTAACAAATTAGGAGATAACTTATGATGATGATGTTCGACCCGATTTATATGATAATAATTCTCGTAACCGCCGTTCTTTCCGGCGTAGCTTCAATGATGGTGAAATCAGCCTTTAACAAAGGCAAAAATGTCATTCTCAGAAGCGGTCTTACGGGAGGTGAAGTAGCGAGAAAGGTTCTCGAAAGCGCTAATATTTACGATGTAGAGATCCATCAGCAGGGCGGATTTCTGACTGACTATTATAATCCGACAAACAAAACACTTGTGCTGAGCGCAGATGTTTACAACGGCAGAAGCGCATCGGCGGCGGGAGTAGCGGCACATGAGGCCGGCCATGCTATACAGCACTCGCACGGATATGTGCCGATGTACATCAGAAGCGCGATCGTCCCTGTCGCCAATATCGGAAGTATGCTCGGACCTTACCTTGTAATTTTCGGCATAATGCTTGGAGCTGCAGAAGGAGCCGGACTTGGTTATTCTTTAGCGGTTATCGGCGTTCTTATGTTCGGAGCCGCGACTTTCTTTTCCATAATCACCGTCCCTGTAGAATTTGACGCATCCTCAAGGGCAAAAAAGGAACTTTATAGTCTAAGGATAATAGAAGGCGATGAAGAACTGGGCGCGGTCAGTTCCGTTTTAAGAGCTGCCGGACTGACTTATGTCGCGGCTGCGATCGGCGCGATCTTAAACCTTCTCTACTGGGCGTACAGAGCCGGTCTTTTCGGAAGAAGAAGAGACTGATTTTATAAAATTCTAGAAATAAAAAAGCCCGATTCACCATCGGGCTTTTCATTTTAAAAAGTAATTCTACCTTGCTGATGTTACTTTATAGAATTTCATTACTCCTGATACACTGCTGTCTGTCCATGTAGTAACTCCCGTTACTTCTGTTTCGAGTGTCCACGCAGCGAAGTCCGCATAAGGATCCGTTGATGAATAGATCCTGTAAGAGTCCGCACCTGCGCTTGCGTCCCAGTCAAGACGTACAGAACCGGTCAGATCCGTTACAGTGAGACCGTCAGGAGCTGAAAGCGAGCCTTCCTCGGTCGTAAAGAACCAGGTCAGAGGATCGCTCATTCCTTTTGCGTCAGGATCATAATTCGAATATACCTGAACTTTATATGTAGTCCCGTAAACAAGATCAAGGCCTGAATAAGGTGATGTAACGCATACTGCTCCGTTTATGATCGGAGTCGTGTACATATCTGCTTCCGAATAGAGGTAAACCTTATAATTCGTAGGTACTGTACCCGAAGCCGGCGCGGTCCATCCGATAGTATCGGTACTTACAGAAATTCCGGTTCCTGATGGTGTACCGTTCGTCGGAGCATTCGGATCGAGATAGAAATGAGCTACAAGATTTGCGTCTGAAGCAGGAACAGTGTAAGTGAAGTTAGCCGATGTACTTACGGTTACTCCTTCAAGAGTCCATTTCCAGAAAACATATTCGCCGTCAGGCGTAGCTGTAAGATTCAACACGGTACCTGCTTCAAAATCACCTGTAGCAGAACCGTTATTCTGTATGAGAACCAGCCCTCCTCCCATAGGATCTACAGAGAGTTGAACAGTATATAATATTATGTTCTCAGTTTTAAAATACCACTCCAAAGGTTCGCTGACGCCTTTCGCCATAAAATCGGGATCGTACTCAGCGTATATTCTCGCAAGGTAAGTAGTATTCATATCCAGATAAACATTATTATAATAAGTGTTTACTGTTTCGATACCGTTGATTATCGGATTTGTATATCCGTCCGCTTCAGAATATAAGAACACCTGATAGTTGGTCGGAGCCTGGCCCGATGCCGGAGCTGTCCAGCTCAGCTGATTAGTTGAGACAGGAACATTGTTCCCTGAAGGCAGACCGCTAGTCGGTGCATTCGGATCTAATGTAAAATGCGCCGATAGTTCTATGTTCTCGGCAGGCATATTGAATGTCCATTCAGATATCTTATTCGCGGTTACTCCGTCATAAGTCCATTTCCAGAATGAATAGTCCGTAGATGGCGTTGCTTTTATCGTCAGAGGTGTTCCCGGCGCGAATGTACCTGATGTTGAACTGTTGTTTAAAATAAGAGCTACTCCTGTACCAGGATCAGCTACAGTAAGATTTAGCGTGTAGAGAGTGAATTCATAAGCACCCAAATCTACAGTTCCGCCCTGGATCCTGGGATCACCGTTAATATCAACAGTAGTAATTGTGTTTATAAAACTGTTATTTCCTGCGTCTTTGCAGAGAGATGTGTTCCCTATCCTCCAGCTGGCTGATTCCCAGCCCGCCTGATTTATTCCGGCTGTTGTTGTCGGGTTCAGGAAAACCGGACCCGGATCATTCGTCGTCGGAAGCTGGATCAGGTTCGTTCCGGCAGGCATAGTCGTGTAATCGAAAGCAGAGTTATTTATTGTTACTGTCGCGGGAATTGCGTAATTGTTAGTATTTCCCCAGATTAACGAATTGCTTATGCTGTAGGCGTTTGAATTCTGTACAAGCACACCGTACCCGCCGTTCTTCACAACTGTAGAATTGATCAGCGAGTGGTTTTTATTGGATATGTTCGTTGTATTGCACCATCCGCCCTGATTATTGTAGATCAGGCAGTTGACTGTTCTTCCGTTGGTCGCGTTCCCGTAGCTGTAAACTGCATAGCCGGGATTATTCGCGACTATAGTGTTCTCGATCTGCTGATAGCCTGCATCATAAGCTATAGCTCCGCCGGCTCTGTTCGTGTGGACATAGCAGTTCTTTACAAGAAGATCTGTGTAGTTTGTCGCTGCCACCTGCTCATCCGCCATAAAAATGCCTGCTCCGTTCTGAGCTGCGTTATCGACGAATCCGTTATCTGTTATCTCACAGTTATAAAGATACGCATTCGACTGCATATAAACGCCACCACCGCACGATGGCCCTGATCCTCCGGCGTAAGAGGATGGATTTTTCTTGATGTTGTTTGAAGAAATTTTGCAGTTAGTAACATCAGTACGGAATACGCATAATCCTCCACCCTGATTGAATTTATTGTAGGTTGCGCTAGGAGGATTGGGATAAAGGTCGTTCGACTGCCCGAGATTATTTCTGATGATGCAATGATCGATAAGCCCTCTTGCAGATGTGCTTCCTTTCGTACCTATCCCTGCGCCGTCGCACCTCCAGTAATTGAAAGCTCCTATTCCCAGAAATCCTGCGTTGTAGAAATTCGCGCCTATACCTTCGTTATTCTCAACGACACAGTACAGAACCTTTGAATCGAGCTGCATCGCGATACCGGCACCCGAATACCTGGCCTTATTGTTCTGAACAACGCAATTGTGAAGCTCGCCCTTTCCTGTTAATGCAACACCTCCGCCTGAATAATGGCAGAAATTCTGTTTAGCGTCAGTTGAAGACGACTGAATTCTTGTCGGATAATTGGCGAATCCGCCGGTGATTGTGAATCCGTCCATGACCGACTGCGATGCAATAGCGTTGGGAAAGTAAACCGTTACACCTTCATAGGTCTCCGTGTAAAAACCGTTCGTACAGAACCATACGACATGGTATGATCCGGTCGAACTTCCGTCAAGTACCGTCGGATTTGCGAACTCCCACGGATCTGAACCTGACAGGGCTCTTGCGTCTTTTGACAATTCCGTACCGGCGAAACCGCCGTAAACATTCACGCCCGCGTACATCAGAAATGTTTTATACGCGTCTCCGGTCCTCAATCCTGTTACATCGGTCAAACATTCAGTCGGGTAAAAAGTACCTGAAGAAACCCAAACTTCACTGTTCCCTGCTGAGTTTGCCGAGTTGATCCCTTTCTGAACTGAAGCGAAAGCCGTAGCCCAGGACAAACCGTCGTTCGAATCGTTTCCGGATGTGCTGACATGGAAAACAGCACCGGATAGAATACTTCCTGCCGCTGACAAAAGAATTGCCGCGATTAACAGAAATTTTGCTGATCTTTTCATTCACTTCTCCTTTTTAAATATAAAACTGTTCTCTATTTAAGAAACGTTTGCTGATGCTTATTACAAAAAAAATATAACGACGGCTTGTTCAAAAACCAAATACAAACTTTTTTTTATTATTTTCTTCCATATTTAGGCACAATTATCGGTTTGACACTAATAAAAAAGCCCGGATAACCGGGCTTATAATTTATTTAAAAAAGTTCATCCCGCCGGGGAATGATGTCTCGACTTTCTTATAGCCCTGAATAGGCTTGAAAAGCGATTTGTCGACTCCCTGTTTAATGTTCGAATATTCCATTTTCATATAGTACTCGCCCATTTTTGTTTCCATTCCAGTGACCATCTTTTTTACCGGATCAACGAAAATATAGCTGTCTCCCTGCATCTCATCATCAGCAGACTTGTCTTTATCATCGATGATGATCTTATATCTGTCGCATTTTACCCCCGCGAACATAGCGCTTCCGGCTTTTTCGACGAGTTCTTCTTCCTCAAATTCTTCTGGTTTCTGCATTCCGCCCGGCATATCGTCAAGAGACATCACTGTATAGGTTTTTGATTTTTTATCGTAGTTATAGATCATATCTTTACCTTTCTCTTCGATATAAAGGCTGATATTATCTTTCATCTCAGTTCTGCTGTTGCCGTCTCCGTCCGTATAGATCTTATAAGGCTCCATGACAGGCATCATCGGCATGTCCGAAGTCATTTTCACATCGGCTGAAAAGCCTTTTGAAAAATAATCTCCGCTTAAGACAGTGCTCATTTTTACTTTTTCGCCTGCAGTAAGCATCAGCGCTACCGTTAATACTGTCATGATCAGCTTTTTCATTTTTTACCCTTTTAATTATTTTGTTTTCTTAATTTCTCAATTTCATTGCCATATAGCTTTTTTCTGCATTCCGGGCAAAGGCTATGCGTAAAAGATGCGCTGCTTTTCTTGGAAATATAGCTCTCGACCTGTTCCCAGTTGTCCGTATCGTTCTTGATCTTCTTGCAGTTCGAGCATATAGGCAGAAGGCCTGTCAGTACATCAACTTTATTAGAAAGTTCTCTGTTCTGTACCGCCACTTTATCGAATAACGTCACCAGAAGCGCGAACACGGAAAAACTGACGGTCAGATTAATTATCGTATCAGCGGCCGACCATGGCAGATTCCATATAAAAACGCTGTATATTACCCTCATAACCGACATAGTAACCGCGAAAGAATATCCCCAGAATTTTCCGTTGTGCCACGATACCAATGCCACAGGAATAATGTAAGTGACCGGGAACTGAATGTAAGGCCCTGCGAAATAATCCGCAGCAAGTATCACAACCATCACTCCGAACCAGCTCAGCAGCTGAATATTTTTATGCCTGTTATCTATACTTTACCCTCAAGATATATTCTCTCTCAGTTGTAAAATATAGACAATATTACAGCAAAAAGTCAATTTATTTAAATTATTGTTCTTCAATTTACTATTTTTCTATGCCGGTCCTGGCCTGAACACCCTTTGTGAAGTAATGCTTGATCTCTTTCATTTCTGTAACGAGGTCGGCAATTTCGATAAGCTCCTGAGGCGCTTTTCTGCCTGTGATCACTACTTCTACATGCTCCGCCCTCTCCTTAAGCGCTTGCTTAAGTTCCTCAAATCTGAAAAGTTCATAGTACAGGGCTATGTTCGCCTCGTCCATGATAACAAGATCGTAATCGCCCGATCTGAGAATATTCTTCATTTCAAACAGACCCGCCTGAGCGGCATCAATATCTTCCTGCGAAGGATCTTTATAAATAAAACATCCCCTTCCGTACTGCTTAAGGGTTATGTTCGGGATCTTGGGCAGGATGTCGAGTTCGCTGTAATGCATTCCTTTTACGAACTGACCTATGAATACTTTTTTGCCCGCTCCGGCCGCTCTCAGAGCAAGACCGAAAGCCGCGGTGGTTTTACCCTTCCCGTCGCCCGTATAAACATGAATGTAGCCTTTTTCCTGTTCAGTCATATGTAAATCCCCTTGTTTTTAATTAGACCTCCAATAATTTTGCACATAAAATACGGATTAATAGCAAAATTTCCAATATTCTAAATCTTTCCGGCATAATAAAGTGGTATCCTAGAAATATTTCTGTCGGTGCTAAATGATCTTGAACCGCTGAGTATGCAGGCTTTTTCAGGGTTGTATTTTAAAATATACTGCTGAAGGCTTTTTGCTTTTGTTCTAGAACCTGATTTGACTTCTACCGGGACAATATTGCGACCTTCCGTAATGATGAACTCGATCTCAGAAGTTCTTTCGTTCCACGCATAGACAGGCCTGTCGGATGTATGAGAAAGTTCCTGAGCGGCAAAATTCTCCATAAAATATCCTTTGCTCATGCCGTAATCATCCATAAGAATTGCTGAAGGCGGCAGATCTAATTCAGCACCCAGAAGACCTATATCGTTATAGTAAAGTTTGAAGGTATTGTCTTTGCAGAATGCTTTTAACGGCAGTTCGGCTCTGTTGCAAATAGGTATTTTTATTACCAGTTCAGCGTTGACAAGCCAGTCTATCGGACCGCTTAGTTCCGAATATCCTTTTTTGCCTTTGAGAGCTTCTTTGAATTTGAACCTTTTAACCGAATCGTTGATATTTGACGCCAGCTGAACAGGAACATTCTGATATACGGCAGAAATATGAACCGCATTGTTTTTACCGGAATGCTTGGCGAAATCAGCCTGATATGTGTTTAAAAGATCCTTCTGTTTTTTCCTGACTGCATCGAATACCCCCGGTTCATTTCTGTTGTTTAGAAAATATCCTACGACTTCGGGCATACCTCCGGTGATCATATATTCGCGCATAACTTCCGTAAGCTTGGCATGAAGAGTTTCGTCCGTTGCCTTTTTCTTCCATGCTTCTTCATATCCTTCAAACAGAAGGTCGTTTCCGTAATTTAGCAGAAATTCCTTAAAGTTCATAGGTCTGAGGTTAAAAAATTCAACTTTACCGACAGGAAAAGATTCGTCCGACAGAATGATCCCGAGAAGTGAACCTGCCGATATTATTGCTATTTCAGGCATTTCATCGTGAAAATATTTAAGCGAAGTGATAGCTCTCGGAATATTCTGGATCTCGTCAAAAATTAGAAGATCGTTCTTGGGGTCTATCTGTTCGTTCAATAAGAGTGATATATTTCTCAGAACCGTCTTTGGATCAATACCGTTTGCGAAAACAGGAGTCCATCTGTTTTTCTCTTTTTCAAAATCAAAATAGCGGCAATTTTTAAAATTATTTTTTCCAAATTCCTTTAACAGCCATGTTTTTCCGACCTGCCTTGCTCCTTTGACCACAAGAGGTTTTCTGTCATTTTTGTTCTTCCATTCGGAAAGAAATGTCATCGCCGTTCTTTTCATAAAATACTCCGGATTGATTTCATAGCTAATATAATAAATATACCGACTTTTTGCAAGGAATAAATCTGAAAAATCAGACTTTTTGCGGGGAATAAATCTGTTTTAACACGAAACTGCACAATGATACAAACATTTTTTACAAATATTCGTTTGAAATTACAATTTAAATAGCTTACTATTCTTCTAAATAATATTTACGGAAGTAAAACCATGACCTTACAAGAATACATTTCCAGCATTAACACGAGATATAAACTCGGGAACGCGACTGAGCACACTTTTCGGGGCGACCTTCAGCAGCTTATCGAAAGCATGGAACCGGGCGTAAGGGCGACGAACGAGCCCAAGCGGCAGAAGTGCGGAGCGCCTGACTTTATCCTGACGCGGAAAGATATTCCGGTGGGATTTATCGAAGCGAAGGACATAGGTGACACCGACCTTGACGGAAATAAGAAAACCGGCAACAAGGAGCAGTTCGACCGCTATAAAAATTCACTCAGCAACCTGATATTTACAGACTATCTCAGCTTTCACTTTTATTCCAACGGTCAGTTCAGCCAGAAGATAAGCATCGGAGAAGTGCGGAACGGTAAGATCGTGCCTTTAACGCAGAACTTTGAGAGCTTTACATACTTATTGAAATATTTCTGTACGCATATCGGACAGACGATCACAAGCTCAAAACAACTTGCCGAAATGATGGCGAACAAAGCGCGTCTCTTAGCTGACATTATTGAAAAAGCTCTGCTTTCCGACGAAGAAACTCAGGAGAACAGTACGCTCAAGGATCAGATGAACGCCTTCAGGGAGATCTTAATTCACGACATCACGCCCAAAGGTTTCGCGGATGTTTATGCTCAGACCATAGCTTACGGAATGTTCGCGGCCCGCCTTCACGACACCAACCTCAACAGCTTCAGCAGACAGGAAGCGGCGGAACTCATACCAAAATCAAACCCTTTCCTAAGGAAATTATTCGCATATATAGCCGGACCCGATCTTGACGACAGAATAAAATGGATAGTTGACAACCTCGTAGAAGTATTTTTAGCCTGCAATGTTGAAGAACTGCTCAAAGACTACGGCAGGGACACAAAGACCGAAGACCCCGTCATCCACTTTTACGAAACATTTTTGTCTGAATACGACCCGAAGCTCCGCAAAGCACGCGGGGTATGGTACACGCCTCAGCCGGTGGTAAATTTCATCGTCCGCGCAGTTGACGACATCTTAAAATCGGAATTCAATCTCCCTTTAGGATTAGCCGACAGCAGCAGAACCAAAGATAATGTTCATAAAGTACAGATACTCGACCCCGCAGCGGGAACAGGCACATTTTTGGCGGAAGTCATCAGGCAGATACACACAAAATTTGAAGGCCAGCAGGGGATCTGGAGCAATTATGTCGAAACCCAGCTGCTCCCGCGCCTGAACGGATTTGAACTGCTAATGGCAAGCTACGCAATGGCTCACCTCAAGCTCGACATCCTCCTAAAAGAAACGGGCTACAAACCCGCAAAAGAACAGAGGTTCAGGGTCTATCTCACCAACAGCCTTGAAGAATACCATCCCGACACAGGCACGCTCTTCGCATCATGGCTCTCATCCGAAGCAAACGAGGCCAACCACATCAAACGGGACACACCGGTCATGGTCGTCATGGGCAACCCGCCGTACAGCGTAAGCAGCTCCAACAAATCGGAATGGATCGAAAAACTAATGGTTGACTATAAAAAAGACCTCAACGAAAGGAACATACAGCCTCTATCCGACGATTACATCAAATTCATCCGCTACGCAGAATCTCTAATTGATAGAACGGGCGAAGGCATACTTGCATATATATCGAACAACAGCTTCATTGACGGAATAATACACAGGCAAATGCGCAAGCACCTGCTAGAAACATTCGACAAAGTTTATATACTCGACCTTCACGGCAACGCAAAGAAGAAGGAAGTCTGTCCCGACGGTTCAAAAGACGAAAATGTCTTTGACATCATGCAGGGCGTAAGCATAAACATATTCGTAAAGAAGAGGAAAATATGATAGAATTGAGTAAGAAAATAATAGATCTGATAGAAGATGCAAGAAAGTTTGTTGTAAAGACTTCGAATACTGTGATGGTTTTTACTTATTTCTCAGTCGGAAGTATGATCGTAGAAGAACTGCAATCAGGTAAAGAAAAGGCTGGCTATGGAAAAAAACTTCTAAAAAAAGTTTCTGCAGATCTTTCCAAAAAATTGGGAAAGGGATTCTCAGTAGATAACCTTGAAAATATGCGGAGATTCTATCTGATCTACAGCACGCAGATCCGAATATCCGAGAACGGTTCTCGGATATTGAACAACACACTAATTTCCGAGAAGCTTTCTCGGAAATTGCCGAGTAGTTTCTTAACATGGAGTCATTATATATTCTTGTCACGAATTGAAAACGAAGCTGAAAGAAAGTTCTACGAGCTTGAATCTTTGCAAAGCAACTGGGGCATAAAAGAGCTGAGGAGACAATTTGATTCAGGTCTGTACGAAAGACTTTCACTCAGCAGGGACAAAAAGAAAGTCTTGGAACTCTCCAAAAAGGGACAAATAATTGAAAAACCTCATGATATAATAAAAAGTCCGGTTATACTTGAGTTCTTGGGTTTTGAAGAAAAAGCGAAATACTCCGAAACAGAATTGGAGACTGCGATAATCAATCAGATTGAGAAATTTATGCTTGAATTAGGCAAAGGTTTCTTTTACGGGGGGCGGCAGGTCAGGTTCACATTCGACGAAGAACATTATTTTGTTGATCTGGTTTTTTACAACAGGCTTCTTAGATGTTTTGTAATAATTGATCTAAAAATTGGCAAACTGGCTCATCAGGATCTCGGACAAATGCAGATGTATATTAACTATTATGACAGGTTCATTAAATCAAAAGAAGAAAACAAAACTATCGGAATCATCGTCTGCAAGCAGAACAACAAAGCAGTAGTTGAAATTACATTGCCAAAAAACAATAAACAGCTTTTTACAGCGCAGTACAAAACTATACT
>JAKQBN010000023.1 GCA_029559475.1 bacterium | reverse complement strand
CAACTTATCGGGATTAACAGCAAGCAGCTGACTCCTTTAGAGGTTTGTTCGTAAACAGGGACCTAGAAAACATGAGGCTGTCTTGCTATTACAAATTTAATTAAAAACTTAACGAAATTTAAACAAAAAATAAGTAGGAGAGATAAATATGTTAGTAAAAAGTTTACACGGAACAGCAAATAATACATGCGAATGCAAAAGCTGGATAGATCATTGGGAAAAATATACTGATAAAAATTCTTATTATTGTTCAGTAAACAGCTGTTTAGAGAAAGCTACCGACGGTGCTCATGTAGTAAAAGTCAATTCGGATGACAGGAATTGGTATATCGTGCCTTTATGCCACGCGCATAATCTTTCAGATAATGCTATGGATATTGGAAGCACCACACTTGCACCCGCAAATGTGGCTGCAACTTGCGGTTAAGTGAAGTTGATATTTGCAGCTCAAAATATCTTCATAAATTATTATTTAAAGGAGTTTGATTAATTCCTTGAAAATAGTGGTAAATATGGGAAAAGAGATTGAATAAAGAATTAGATACAGGCAAATAAGATACATTAATTAGAATATTTTATTTTTTATAGCTTTCTTTTCTGTGCAGGACTCTGCCGATAAATACAGTATCGTCAATAACATCAAACAGTACTCTGTAATCCCCTGTTTTCAGCCTGAAAGCAGGTTCGAAATTAGTTAGTTTCTTAATATTAGCGACATTTGGAAAGTCAGTGAGTTTAAGGATTGATTCATGTATCAAATTTCGTTTGTCGGGATCAATTTTATTCAGGTCTTTTATTGCGCTTTTACGAATAAAGATTTTCATTTCTTAAGATACTCTTCGAAAGATATCGCATCTTCACTTCTCGTAGCTTTAAGTAATTTTAAATCGTCAAGGTCTTCTTTCGAGACTATTTCCAGCCCGTCATTTTTCAAATGTTCCAAAAACCAAGTGACCTTATCCACCAGCTTTTCATTATCTATATTGATCGTTATCGTCTTCATAGTTATTCCATTCTGATTTTATTATGCATAATATAGCAATTATTTATAGGAATGTCAATTTGCTGATGTGAAGAATAAAGATGATATTATCTCGAAAAATATTGAGACAGTGATATATTATTGTGACTCCAATCACATACATTCTCTCTCATAAGCCGTAAATTGATCTTAGAAACTTATTCCGGGGAGGGAATAAATCGTGACCGATAAACTAAAAAGACTTGAGGAAGAGTCGAAGATAAGAAAAAAGCTCGAAAAAATTGAGATGCTGATAAATACTACGTCAATAATTTCTGAAAAGTTCACAAATAAGAATTCAAATAATAATTCTTTTTATAAAGTTGAGATATACAGATAAAAATAAATTCTTTCTTGCATACCCGAAGTTTATTTATTAAAATTCAGCATGTTAAAATTTAACCGAAGGAGGCAGTATGATGGATATATGTTTAAAAGGTAATTCGGATTGCAGAAGATAGCATAATCTAAAAGCTTCAGATCTCTTCAATCAAAAAGGTCCGCTCAGGATCTTTGACTATCGTCGTTTCGATCCCGAATTATCAAACCAAAAAAGAAATATCCGTTCTCAGAACGGCAATACTAAATTTAATCACACAGGAGGTCAGTATGATATTATTAGTCTGTAGTAATAGAAGTAAACTTGAAACGGGGATAATGCGTATCCTCAAAACACAGAATTTGGAGACAATTAATAATGAGCACAATAATAGATTACGGCTGGGATGAGTTCTTTGAAAAAAGTTTTGAACCTTATAAAACTTTGAATTGCATACCGGCGAGAGTAACGAAAGAAAGCATCAATCAGTACTGGCTGATGACGGATGAAGGCGAGATAAAATCAACCCTTTCCACAAAATTCTTTATGAGCACATTCGGAAAGGAACAGCTGCCTGTGGTAGGCGACTGGGCAGCGGTTAAAAAGCCAGAAGGATCGGAAGAATACTTTATCGAGGGAGTTATGCCGAGAAAGACAAAACTGTTCAGAAAAGGCAAGGACACATTTGGGCGGAACTTTGAAAAAGCGGGTGACGGCGGAATACGCATCATTTCAATCAACATTGATACTGTATTTTATGTGGCCGCAATGGATCACCGCGATTTCAACCTGACAAAGATCGAAAGATACATTGTCATGCTGTATGAAAGCGGAGCAGAGCCTGTTCTGATCCTGAATAAAAAGGACATCTGCCCCGATTACGAAGATTATATCGCGCAGATAAAGAAAATATCGGGTGATCTGCCGGTTTACGCCGTAAGCGCGGTTGACTTCGACGGAATTGAAGGGCTTCTCGAATATCTGAAGCCCGGAAAAACTGTCAGCTTTATCGGATCGTCCGGAGTCGGCAAGTCATCAATAATCAATGCACTGATGGGCGAAGACATTATGTTCGTCAGCGATATCAGAACTGCTGACAGGCGCGGAAAGCACACGACGACGCACAGAGAAATGCTTCTGTTCCCCGAAGGCGGGATCCTGATTGACAACCCCGGCATCCGAGATCTGAAACCGGTAGCTTCTCTGGAAGCGCTTGAGAACACATTCGAAGATATTGTTATGCTTGAAAGCCAGTGCCGGTTTTCTAACTGCCGGCATCAGACAGAACCGGGCTGCGCAATCAATGAAGCTCTCGAAAGCGGTGAACTTACTGATAAGAGATATGAAAATTACATCAAACTAAAGCGCGAATCCGCTTTTTTTGAAAAAAGATCGAAGCAGAGAGAGAGATTTCTGGAGAAAGCTTTTGAGAAAGAGAAAAAAGGTGCTATGAAGATCAAGCAGCACATGAGAGGCATTAAAAGGCGCGATAAGTACGCCAATTGAAAAATCGGGTCTTGAAAGAGGCCCTTTTTATTTTGTTTGACTTAGCATCAGCTAATCTTTAAATTATGATTAAATAAGAATGAGGCAATGACATGGAAAGAAGCAAGCCTAATTTCAAAGTATTCATACCTGCCGGTGTTGTATTTATAGGCGCAGGTGTCAGCTTACTAAGAAAATCGCCCAATACAGGTATAGCTCTTATAGCTGTCGGTCTTTCATGGATAGCTATCGGTTATGCTAAAACAAAAAAGAAAAATGATGAGACTAAGAAATGAAAAAATTAAATTTATACATTCTTCTATTTTTAGTGTTTTCAATCCAAGCCTCGTCGTATGATCTGAGAGAACTCGCTAAGCTGTTCAAAGAAGACGCAAAAAATGCTCCGAAAGATACTTATGAAGATTATTTAAGATCAAGACCGGATGTTCCCTTGTTCATATCCGAAAGACAGGTCTTCCCTGCTCCGAAACCTGATGTAAAGTCAAAATCAGTTTCGAAGATCCTTGTAATAACTGAATCCGTCCTCTATCCGCAGATTGAACAGCGGGTAATGCGATATATAAATGATATCAGTAATGCTTATAACTGCACCGTGGTATCCCAGCAGGCTTCTGCGTCAATTCACCCGGTAGCGCTAAAAAACATGATAATAAATGAATGGAATCTCGGAGCTGTTGACGGTGTAGTTCTGATCGGCAATCTCCCTGCAGGCTGGTTCGAGATAGCAAACGATTTCTACGAATACGGTTATGCAGAATTTCCCTGCGACTTATTCCTGATGGACCTTGACGGAACATGGACGGACGCGGACAGCAACGGAAAATATGATTCTCATACTGGCTCTTTTATAAATCCCGAGGTTTTCGTAGGAAGGATATCGGCTTATAATATGGGAAATTTATGTTCTGAGCTTCAGGGAATATCCGATTATTTTGATAAAAATCACGACTTCTGGACAGGTGTCACGCCTGTAGATCAGCAGAAAGGCCTGACTTATACGGATAGGGACTGGACTCCTTACAGCGACTTTTTACACGATATAAGTTACCTTTACGGCAGTTATGACGCTTTCAGCGCAAATGATTCTTTTTTCAAAAAAAGCGATTATCTTTCCCGCATCGGAGGCGGTGTTTATGAATTTGTTCAGCTTTCCTGCCATTCGAACTGGCTTATGCACAGAATGTATGGTCCGACTGCAGAAGATTACGAAGACATTACGAATACGGAAATTTTTAATCTAACACCTCAGACTCTGGTCTATAACCTTTTCTGCTGCAGCGGAGTCAGATGGACTTCTGCCGGCACGACAGGATTTCTCGGCGGTGCGTATGTTTACAATTCAGATGTAAGATCTCTTGCATCTATCGGAAGTACGAAGACTGGTTCAATGCTCGGATTCGGTAATTTTTATAGTTATGTGTCTATTGATAAAGCTATCGGACAGGCACTTAAGAACTGGTGGATATCTTATGTCGGCCCGACTCATGATTTTGACGAAACATGCTGGTTTTACGGGATGAGTATAATAGGCGATCCGATGGCTGATCCCATGTATGAAGCTCCTTATGTGATTGTCCCGCCTGCGAATGTAAGCATATCCAGACCGGGTTCTGATGCGATTCTCAACTGGAATTCAGTCATGAACGCCGTTTCTTATTCAGTTTATTCCTCAGCTGATCCTAATGCAGTCTTCCCTTCGGGCTGGTCGCTTTCCGCGGAAAACGTCACAACTCTAAGCTGGACAGATTTAAATCCTTCAACCGTGAAGAAATTCTACGTGGTAACAGCGGTATTTCAATAAAAGGATACAATTTATGAATACATATTCCCTTATCCTTCCTGCTTCGCTCGAACCGCGAAGAACCGAATTTGAAGGCTATATTGTTAAAGCCATGGATAATGTCCGCGCTTTTGCGGCAAAATACGGCTGGTCTTCACTCGTTCATGAAAGTTTCTTTGATAAAGTCATGATATTTGATGTCAAAAATGATTTTGACAGAACTCTTCTCGAACTTTGTAAAATGGATCCCGGAATGGTGCTCCCTGAAAGTTACTGCGGCGCACTTGAAGAACGAAATCTTATAGCGGTCTCCCCCGAATATTATGCGAAAGTTTATCCTCAGGGAATTGAACCTGACAGCTATATTAAACTTCTGACGCATGAAATTTGCCACAGGCTTCATGTCCGCATTTTAAACGGTGATGAGGAAGCTATGGGGCCGGTCTGGTTCTTTGAAGGATTCGCGATCTTTGCGGCAGATCAGTTCACTCAGTCAAAAATTAAACTCACGCAGGAAGAAATTTATTTTATTATCGGCGAATCGAGACGGGGTAATTACGAACAATATTCCCATGTATTTAAATATTTCGTAAACAAGATACCGCTCAAAGAGCTTGTCGCCAACGCGAAGCGCGAAGATCTTAACGACTGGCTGAAAAGCAGACTCTAATACTCGAAACTGCTTCCGCCGATAAATTCCTTGATTATCGAAGTGTTCGGAATGTCCTCGTTTATAATGGGCAGAAAGAACGACAGGAATTTTAATAGCCTCATAGCCTCAGCGTATTCCTTTGTATTCTCCGGAACCTCGTTAATGATAGGTTCAGCCAGATGCTTTAGCACGCTGAATTCGTATAAAAGTGCCGAATTGAACATTATGTCCGCCTCTTCCTGATACGGAAAAATATTCTTTTCCTCACCCGCTCTTACGCTGGGCCATCTTTTAAGCGTGGCTAGAGCGGTGTGCCCTCTATAATTATAATCTCTGACGATCCGGCGGATAAGCCTGTTGTCGGTGGTCGGGATCCTGTTATGCCTGTCTATCGATACCTGAGTAAGAGCTGAAACATAAATTTTAAACTTTAATTTCTCTTCAATAAGCGGAGTAAGCTTCGGATTCAGCCCGTGGATACCTTCCACGACGATAATGTTGTTGCTTCCGCATTTAAGTTTAGCGCCTTCATACCTCTTCCCCGTCTGGAAATCGAATCTGGGAAGAGTGACTTCACCCCCGTTAAAAAGTGTAAGAAGGTGGTCATTGAACAGCTTTATATCAATGGCTTCGAGAGCTTCGAAATCGTATTCTCCGTTTTTATCTCTGGGAGTATGCTCTCTGTCCACAAAATAGTCATCAAGACCGATCACTAGAGGTTTAAGCCCTGCGACCTGAAGCTGTATACTCAGCCTTTTTGAAAATGTTGTTTTTCCGGATGACGAAGGTCCCGAGATCAGAATGAGTTTTACCTCCTTCCTTTCAAATATCATGTCAGCGATATCCGCGACCTTTTTTTCATGTAGCGCTTCAGCTATCTTGATAAGATTGTCAGCCTTTTTATCGATTATCAGCTGATTTAATTTCCCGACGTTCTCCACATCGAGCAGTTTCACCCATCTGCTGTGCTCGCTGATGACGTCGAAAAGTTTGTTCTGAGGCGTTCTCTCAGCAACTTTATCAGGATCTTCTGAAGAAGGCACCTGAAGAAGCATACCGTCGAAATATTTAACAAGATTGAAAACGTTAAGACTGCCTGTTGAAGGCGCGAGAAAACCGTAAAGGTAATTAACCACGCCGTCCATTTTGTAAACGGATGTGTAGATCCTTTTCCTCTGCCTGAGGATAAGTTCTTTATCTTCAAGTCCCTGATCGTTAAAAGCCTTTATCGCATCCTCGGTTTTCATCTTCATTCTTTCGATCGGAATATCTTCGGCCACTACCTCTTTCATCCTTTCCTTTATCGCCTTGATTGATGCAGCGTTCAAAAGGCTGTTGCCGTCATTGTCTTTAAGCTCGCAGTAATATCCTTTTGATACTGCGTGAAGAATATGGAGTTTCGATACCGGGAAAAGATCATCCACAGCTTTGCACATCACAAATATGAGCGACCGGACATAAGCACTGAGGCCGTTAGAGTTAGTCCTGTCGAGAAACTCGATCTCGCAGCCGCTAAGAACCGGATAAGACAATTCTTTAAGTGTGTTGTTTACCAGCGCTCCGATCACGGGATATTTTAATTTGAGATCAGTTTTCTTTGCGACATCAAAAAGAGTTTCACCCAACGGAACAGATATTTCTGTGCCTGTATTTATGCAAAACGCAGTAACTTTCATCTTAGTTCCCCTTCTCACCTAATATTGTAGATCAGATCAGCCTGAAAATAAGTTCTGGCCAGAGATTTTTCAGACATCAGTTTACTGTCCGCATATCTTGCGTTAAGAGTGAAATTTCCGAGATTAACCCCTGCGAAAATTCCGAAAGTATGTCTGTATGTATCGCCGATCTCTACTCCGTAGCTGTCATTGAAATTGTCTGTGAAAACAGAAGGCAGGAGCTGATAGTCGACCGAAACTTTTAGATTTTTATCGAAGTTATAACCGAATACAAAATTATGTTCGATCACCCAGGGATATGTGACCTGCTTCCCGTCTTCATTGCTGTAAAACTTGTCGTAATTCCTGTACACAAGAGAATAGACACCGTAATAGTCCCTGAATTTATAATTAAATCCTGCGGACGCGTTCATTTTCTCGAAGAATTCACCGTGGAATTTGCCTTCGTCCCTGTCATCAATGTCGAAATCCAAATATACCGGGGAAGAAGCTGAAAAAAACATCGAAGATCTTTTATTAACTTTCATATTTATAAGTATTCTGGCAGAAAAGCCTCCGCGCCTGAACTCGTATTCTCCGCCGTTATCATTCTGATCTTCATAATAGGACGACATCAGCATATCCAGTCCCATAGCGACCTGATGCTTTTTTAATTCAGATATCACACCGACAGTTATAGCGTCCGTTTTTTTTACCATCTCTCTTTCTTCGCCGAATTTTAACACGGATTTATAAGGAGTATAATACGATATGAACGGCATGAATTCTTTTTTGTGGTTCCAGACAGCGCTGAAATTTTTGAGCATATCGACGCTTTCACCGTTTTCGATAGCGTTCCAGCCGTACTCATCTCCCGCCTGCTTAACAAAAGGTGATAAAGAGACGATAAGTTTCACTTTAGTATCAATATTATCAATATCAACGGGCAGAAATCCGAAAAGATAATTGCCGGTGTACGCAGATAATGCAGTAATGTTTTCATAATTAAAATTATCATAATATTCATAGTAGTTCTCGTAATCGCTGCTTTTCTGTGAGTATGCTGAAAGGCTAAAAAGCGTCAGGATCAATATTATCTTATTCAAAACCGTCTCCGTTTTAATTTTTCAATAATACAAATTTAATCAGATTTATATTAATCCGAAAGTATGAAATTAAAATGTTGATTTTTAGTATGATATTCGTTAATTTATACTCACAGCGTAATTAATTATGCGGGTAAAATGCTTTCCGATAAAATAATGGAATACCTCAGCAAGAATCTTCTCTTCGAGAATATACCTGCTGAAGAACTGCAGAAACTGAATGATTCGCTTTTTCAGATGCGTGAATATAAAAAAGGCGATCTTATAATAGCCCAGAACGCAGATCCCGACGGTATTTATCTGATCCTGAAAGGTTCGGTATCTATCACAAAATCGACTATGAAAGATACTGCTTCTGATGAAGAGAATAAAGAAGTAATTCTCAATTACTGCAGCAAGAACGAGTTCGTCGGAGAACTTGCTCTCGTCAGCAACAAAAAAAGAGCCGCAAATGTTTACTGCTTCAGCGAAATATGCAAAATCATTTTTGTTAATACTGACGACTTTTATAAGATATACGAGATCATTCCGGGAATACAAAAGAACCTCGGTAAGACTATCGCTGAAAGGCTCGGAGAAACTTCAATAAGAGCCGCAAATGAATCAAGCAAATATAAGAAGCTTTACGAGCTTCAGCTTGAGAATTCGATGAGAACAACTGAACTTCTAAAATCTCAGAAGGAATTCGAGAAAAAGAATCAGGAACTCGTACAGAACCAGAAAGAGATTAAACGGGCGGCGATAGTTGAAACGATCCTTACGATGGTCAACTCAGTTAATTATGATTTCGCCGAAACTATAAAGAACGCAGTCGACGCTTTTGGAAACCTTAAGGATATGATACATGATGACGGTAACGGGAAAGTATCAGCCGAGATCGAAAAACTCGGTACAGCCCTTGAAGAGATAAATCATAAACTTAGCCTTTACTCCGATAATTCTACACTTGAATTCGGCTTTGATGACAACGGCAAGAAAATCATTGTATTTAAAAAACAGGAATAACCTATGAGCTTATTCAGTTTTTTCACTTTTGACGACAAAACAGACATGAAGATCAAAATTGCGGCCAACCTTTCTTTCCTTGCATGTTTCGGCGCAGCAGGATGGATAGCGTCATTAATGAATTTTGGAGCTGAAAAACTCGGGCTCAAAGCTTTAGACTTCGGCCTGATCCTGACCGTTAACGAAACTGCTGTTATATTCGGGTTTATAATCTCGTTCCTTCTTTCATACATATCAGAATCGCGGCTGTTAGGAATTCTTATTGCCATGGCAGGCACAGGAATTCTTCTATCGGCTTTTGCGGAATCTGAAAATCCGATATTCGGAGCCTTATATTCTATGTTCGGCAGCAGTATCAGCAGCTTTGCCGTAAATCTTGCGATATTCGCATTCATACTTTCTCTGAGCATCGAATATTTTGAAAAAACGAGAGACTCTCTAGTAAAACACAGTACGGAAAGTTCAGCCACATCGCTGATAATGAGCAAGATCTCCGCCTACTGTCTCCTGGGAACCGCGGCTGGTTATATGGTAGTTACGATAATCGGATTTATACCTATGAACATTGCTCTCGCTGACGGAAGCTCTGCAGATATCAGCTATTATGTCCTTTATCCCCTGATCGGTCTTCCGCTTATCGTTATAGGCATCATGAGCTCAAAGAAGGCAGCTGCGGCAAAAGCATTAAAGGAAAATGTAGAGCTTATTATCCGAGGTAAATTCTTTAATTTCTACATTCTGACTTTCTGTACTGCTGCGGTTAATATCATCATGATATATTTCGGGGCGTTTTTTCTTGTTGATAAATTTAAGCTGAGCCTCGGATTAATCGGTCTTATCTTCCTATTGCATTCAGGTCTGATATTTTTTCTGAAAGGAAAAGCTACTGAGATCATGAAGAATAAAGGTGAAGATCTTACGATGAAGATACGTTATATTGTTACTCTGGTATTTTTCGCAGTCCTGCTTTTATGCGAAGCACCTTTTATTGACGAGAACTCCTTTATGAAATATGTTCTTCTGGCAATTCTTGCTCTATACGGTCTTACGACACTTTTCGACAATTCGATCAAGAGTTTTATATCCTATTTCGCGTCCCCGAACGAGCAGAGGTCGAATATGATGATATATACAAAGCTTATCCAGATCGCTAAGATAATCATTCCGTTGGCTGCCGGACTTCTCAGCTTAACACTCGGTTTTTACGGCGTATTCGGCCTCGGTGTTATACTGGCCGGTGTCTGCCTGTTCATATCATATAAAATATACGCGGCTTACCAGGACACTGATGAAGGCAAACCTCTCGAAGAGGGATAGGGTCTTTGTGTTTGTATAAATAAAAAACGGCTAATCAGCCGTTTTTTTTTATATACCCAGAGGGAATCGAACCCCCAACCGCCTGGTTCGTAGCCAGGTACTCTATCCAATTGAGCTATGGGTACAAGTCTATTTCGATGCGGAGACGGTGGGATTCGAACCCACGTTTCCTTGCGGAAACACGCTTTCCAGGCGTGCGCCTTAAGCCGCTCGGCCACGTCTCCGTTTTTGTTTCGGAGCGGTAAATATAAGGTTTTTATATATTCAAGTCAATTTGATTAATCATATTCATTTATGTTTGCACATATATTTTGAGGAACGGATTTTCTACCGTCTTTACCTGCAGGTACGCGCCATTTTCATATCTACTTAACTATTAATGTTTTAAAATCCGTTTTGAAGAATTATATGTGCAAATATATAACCCAATTATGATAAATATACCCTTATATAAATCCGGAAGATCATATTTTCTAACCATCTTTGCCTGCCGGTACGATTCAGTTCAAATCCATAATAAAATTAATGCCTCAAAATGTGATCTGGAGGATGTTATATATGGGTATTATCACGGGTACTTGTTCTCAAGTGATTTTACATACACTCTGTACCTGCTCCTGACGGATGAAGAATTTGAAAGCGAAAAAAGCCCAAGACCGTTTACGACATTAGAATATCTTTCCTCACCGCCGTAAACCGTTTCCATATAAGATCTGAAAACCTTGTCGCATGAAGACAGAACAAGCGTATGTATCCCGGAATGGTAGAGCGCGTACCAGTTGATAGAAATACTGCGTATGTAATATTCAAAAAAATCCGATCCGTACTTTTCCCTGTCCTTGAATATCTGGGTCTCAGTCGGATAATCCTCCCATACCGTTTCAGTCGTGTCTTCAAGCCAGAACGAAGTATCCGTCCGGCAAATATCATCAGGCACGAGTCTGTAGGAAGCTATTCTTCCGTCAAGTATGATAGATAGTGAATCGAAAGAACAGGTGATCAGTTTAACATCGTCAAAGCCCTTGCCTCTTCTGTAATAAACTGTATCTGAAGCAGCCGGATCGACCTGCATCGCTACCATTTCCTGCCCGGTTTTGTAATTTCTAACTAATATATCATCAAGCTCGGGCGGACAGACGGTCTCTGCATAAACGTGACCGTGATCGGAATGCTCAGCTTCAATTTTATAGAAATATCCGGTCTTGAAGCCTCCGGGGAATTCATTCTCGGCCAGATAATAAATCCCCGGCCTTTCGGAATACTCGTGAAGCGTATCGACAACTGAATACGCATAATCCTCAGCAGATTTTTCAAAAAGAACGACGGCAGCGCCTGAAATACCGAGAGAATTCAGGCTGATAGATTCATTCACATCTCCCGTTCGCATAAGAAACAGGCTGTCGATCGTCGAATCTGCTTTCGCGTAACAGAAAAGCGTCATTTTCTCTTTATAGCCGGCCGAATCGCTGCTTTCGCATGAAGATATAAGCCATGCTGCCGCTGCGCAAATAACCAGTATTTTAAAAGCCTTTTCCATAGATCATCCTTAAAATGTATAGCTTAAACGCACCGAAGGAAGTATAGGAAGCATCGGGAAAACATCCTTAACGACCCTGTCATCCTCGCGCTGATCGTAAATATAAGACTGAATGTTCTCTCTGTCAGTAACATTCAGAACGCTCGTGTTCAGAAGCAGCTTCGAGCCGTTCTTGTAGAACCATGTATAGTTAACGCTGATGTCCCACCTGAAATAATCCGGATAGCGCATTCTGTTCCTCTTACCCTTTATAGCTATTATCTCCTCGCTGCCGTCCTCATATATTTCAGTATAATAACCTGTATTTTCAGTGTATGGCCTTCCTGTGCTGTAAGTAATTACCGAACCGAAGCTCCATTTTTTATTCAGGTGGAAATTTACTGACGATTTAAAGCTGTGCGGAATATCCCAGTGAGCGTCGAAAGTATCATCATCTTCAAGCGGATCATCTATGGTCTTCCTTACTTTACCGTAAGTATATGAAACGTTCCCGTTCAGCCTGCCGAACTGCCTTTCCGCCATCAGCTCTATGCCATAAGCGTGCGCGTGGCTGCCGATAAAATATTTTCCGATCTCCATATCTTCGATAACATCGTCAGTAGCCGACGTGGTTTCCTTCCAGTTCTGAAGGTTCTGCATGTATTTATAATAGATCTCTGCTGTGAATTTATAATCCCCTCCGCCTATCCTTCTTGTAGATTCGTATGACAGCGCTGCGTTGTCGCATATCCCTGGATCCACCGTATCATCTACCGGAAACCAGTTGTCCATTATCTGCAGCGACTGATTCTCCTGCTGAACCGTAAAAAGGCTCTGATAGTACCTTCCTCCGCTGATAGTCAATGAACTCATGTCCGGCAGCATGTACTTAACGCTCAGCCTTGGTGAGAACGAAAATTTATAGGTGTCATTCAGAATAGGATTGTATTCGATCCTCAGCCCGGGTTTAAGCGTGAATTTTGAATCCCAGCTTCTGATCAGATCGGCAAATATTGAATGAATATAATAGCTACCCGAAACATCCATCAGCTTAGTTTCGCCGAACGATTCATCGAATTTCAGATAGAACCTCTGTGATTCAATACCGGTTTTCAGCACAAGATCGTTTGAAATGAACCACTCGTTTGTGTTTTTCAGGCTGATATCGTTTATCTCGTTATCGTAGCGGAAACTTCCGAATGCGTCCATTCCCAGCGTAAATCTCGAGAATGAAAGCTTGAAATTTGAATATAGCTTCGGCGAGAAAACATGCCTCCACCTCAGCGCATACGTGTCGTTGCCCCAGTACATATCCATGTCAACCTGCCTGAAAGAGAGGTTGTCCGATCCTGCATAAGTGCTGAATATCAGCCTGTCATCCGGCCCGAAGTCCTGATACAACTGTCCCTGTCCGTCCCAGAAATAGTATGACGGATATTCGTCGCCCAGCATTTTAAGTATCGGATCGACATAGCTTCTTCTCGCTGCGATCAGGTATCCCCCGTCGAAAACGGGACCCGTTAAAACGCATTCGCCTGCGAACAGCGACGCTGAAATATTCCCCTCGAACTGCTCTTTATTACCGTCTCTGCTTCTGATATCCAGAACGGAACCGAGCCTGCCCCCGTATTCTGCCGGATAAGCGGATTTTATAAGCTTGGAATCCCTTAAGGCGTCAGTTATAAAAGTTGAGAATACGCCGAAAAGATGCGACGGATTATAAACGGGGATCTCGTCATACAGTATCAGATTGTGATCGCTGTTACCGCCCCTAACATACAGACCGGAGGAATAATCCGATACCGATACCACTCCGGGCAGAGTCTGGATCGACCTGAACAGATCGGGCTGAATAAAAGTTGCTGAAGTTTTGATCTCTCTCGGCTTCAGCTTCATCTGCCCGGTCCTGATGTTCATGACCTCTTCCTTATGCTCCTCCTCGCTCTCGACGCTTACGCTTATGCTTTCGAGCTCGATGACATCCTGAACGAGCTTGATCTCCATTTTTTTCTGCTGTTCGCCGGTTAAGGTTATCTCTTCTATGAACTGCTTATAGCCTACAGCTTCTGCCTTTATAGTGTAGTTACCGGCTTTTATTCCCGATATAACGAAATACCCGTTTATATTAGTAGCAGATCCGAGCCTTGTTCCTTCGACAAAAACATTAACATCGGATACAGCCTCGTTCGTAGCAGCATCCCTGACATGACCGGAAACGGTTGCGCCGTGTAGCTCAAAAACATAAAAAGCTATTAATAATAAAAAAATCGTCTTTAAAATGATCATCCCCTGTTTCTTAACTCGTCCCACTTTTTAAAAGCTCTTCTCATGTGAGGCACGGTTATTGAACCGCCGACGATCATCCCGACAGATACCATTTCAGTAAATTCAGCATCATTAACACCTTCTTCGAAACATCTGCCGAGATGATAGTCTATGCAGTCCTCGCATCTTAATACCATCGAAGCCACGAATCCGAGCATCTCTTTAGTCTTCTTATCGAGCGCTCCATCTCTATATGTCTGGTTGTCGAGGCTGAAAAAGCGCTTTACAGTATTATCGGCGTACTTCATTACATATTCATTAAGTTTCTCCCGCTCCTCCATGAACTTCTCAATCGATGTTTTTTCCACTCCTTTTCTCCTTTCTATTATATTTTTTTGAGCTTGCGTGATCGGGATATCTTTTCATAGAATAATACATAATATATATAGCCCCGAGTATCAGGGCAGCGGAAACTATAAAAGTATTGTAATGACCGATTAAGCCGTATAGACTGACTCCGATAAGAGGCGCAAATATACCCCTGAAACCGGTAAGGGAGATATGGATAGACTGATATGCTCCGACCTCTTCGTTTTTGCAGAAATATGTGCTGCCTATATCCCATAAAAGCTGCATGCTCGCGTAGAACAGCCCGAGAAAGCAGTGGGCAAGAAAAACTGTATAATAGATCTGCATGTTCCAGAAATCAAAGTGAGATCCGATCAATTTCGTAGACCATAAAGCGGTGAGAAATAAAAACAGCCACGCGAAAGTGAATATGCCGAATTTCCTCGGGTCGTTCTTCGAGAAATACCTTCCCATCATAGGAAGAAATATCATAGATAAGAATGTCGCCTGATTTTTATAGAAAGAAACTGAAGAGTAACTAAGCCCGAGCGCTTTTTCAAAATAAAGGGTCATTACCGGAGTGAATATCATAAACGCGAGGCCGTAAGCCATAAACCCCCATTCGAAATCCCTGAACGGTTTGTTCTTTTTTATAATTGTTGCCATATCTTTAAGAGACGATCTTACGCTTTCGATCACGGAAGTCTTTAAATGCGGAGTTACGCAGCGGTACGGTATTTTTATAAAATAATAAGCCGATAATATGCTTAACAGCGCAGAAAGAGGATAGAAATATCTAAACGCGAAATTGTCGTAGTCGAGGATCATACCGAATACGAACACTGTTATAAGTGATGTGATCTTTACAGAGACAGCTACATTGCTGTACAGTCTTCCGAAATTCTCATTTTTGTAATTCTGCTTTATCATCATTGAGAGTATCGGCATTATCAACGGCGTAGTAAAGCAATAGGCGAAATACATTCCGAGGAAAATAAAATGAAATAGAATATCGTTTTTCGAGCCTGAATTAAAAAAGAAAGCTAAGAACAGAGGCGATCTTGTAAGAAGGATGGAAACGAAGAACAGCTTTTTTTTATCTTTAAACCGTTTAACGAACTGGTTGAACACGACGCTCATCAGCATTACAACGATGCTCGCCTGAAAAAGTACTCCGAGAAAATAAGGCGATGCGTTGAGGCTTTTTAAAAAGACGAATTCGTTCAGGCCCAGAATCCCTACCGCGAAACCTTCAAAGATCGAACTTATAAAATGATATTTAAGAGTGACTTTCTCTTTTAAAGTAAGGCCGCTAAAATCAAGAAAAGATGTCATTTACCTGTCCTTTTAAGTTCGATCAGCGCTCCGGCGACCCAGGTCGGAGAAACGCCTCCGTACATTTCCGTCATGTCGTCCGATACGATATCGAGTATTTCAGCCTTCACCGGACCGAGCAGATGCCTTAAAACCTGACCTGCATCCCTGCCGTCGCTCTTGGCCTCAACGCAGTGCCTGTTATAAGCCGGATGATCCGCCCTTTCAAGTATATCAAGTCCTTCTCTTATCCTTCTTCGCCCAAGATCGAGCCCGCCGGTTTCAGGATAAAATGAATTCTCGGGTTTATCCCCGTATCCGACCCCGTGATGAAAAGGATCCGTCGTTGCTACGATCGCGGCAGCCTTCAGTGCAATATCTTCAAGTTCGCCTATCCCCGGCATCGCTTCGGGCCTGCCTCCAGCCAGATACGGGTACCGCATGATCAGCTCTGGATGTTCTATTCCTCTTCTCCTTACGGCGATGTTCCACAGGAACAAAAAGTTTAGAAGCGAGAACTCGCTCTCCCACTCCCTTCTCCCATTTAAGCCCGGACCCTGAACTCCCCAGAGTTCTTCATCCTCCGGTCTTCCGCCGTTCGCGACCCTTATCCGCGCTTCGTTCATTTCATCCGTAAGAGCATGAAGAACACCTATGACAAGCACTCTGTCAGCACCTGAATCTAGACAAGCATTAACGGCCGCAGCTGTATATATGCCGCTCACTTCGATAGTCGAGTGCGGAAAAATCACCGACCCTCCGTTCCTCAAAGTTCCAGACAGATCGTACACCGAAGCTTTATCGAAGATATTATCTATCTGAGCTTCCGAAAGCCTGCTGTGCCTTTCAGTATGATCTTTCTTAAAATCCGGTATCGCCATAACGCTTTTCTCCTCCGCTGAATTATACTTAATAATCATATAATTATCAACATTTGAAAAAAACATATTCCCGTTTGATTAAAGCATTATGTATAGTTATATTTATGAGCAATATTTTTATAAGGAAATAGAAATGAACAAGATTAAGCGTATCGGATTTGACAATGAGAAATATCTTAAAGAACAGACAGCCTCGATCCTGGAAAGAGTGAGTAGATTTAATGATAAACTTTATCTCGAGTTCGGCGGAAAGATAATGTACGATTACCACGCTTCGAGGGTTCTTCCGGGATTCGATCCGAATGTAAAAATGAGGCTATTACAGCTTCTTAAGGATAAAACAGATGTCATAATGTGCATTTATGCCGGTGACATTGAAAGGAAGAAAATCAGAGCGGATTTCGGCATTACTTATGACCACGATACGCTGAAGACAATTGATGATTTCAGGGAATGGGGCATTGATATCAAAGCTGTCGTAATTACACGATATGAGAACCAGCCTTCAGCGAACGCATTTAAAAATAAGCTCGAAATGAGAGGGATGAAAGTCTATATACACCGCCCGATCGACGGATATCCCGAAAATATCGACCTTATCGTAAGCGACAAAGGTTACGGCTCGAATGAATATATAAAAACAGATAAACCTATAGTAGTGGTAACAGGACCCGGTCCCGGAAGCGGTAAACTGACCACCTGCCTGTGCAGTCTTTATCATGAGTATAAAAAGGGCGTTAAGGCAGGATACGCCAAGTTCGAGACATTTCCGATATGGGATCTGCCGTTAAACCACAAAGTGAACATTGCTTATGAAGCAGCTACGATAGACCTGAAGGATGTAAATCTTATCGATACGCATCATCTGAAAGCTTACGGCAAGGAAGTTGTGAACTACAACAGGGATATTGACGCTTTTCCGCTGCTGAAAAAGATGCTTGAAAAAATAACAGGCGAAAAATCGATGTATCAGTCGCCTACCGATATGGGCGTGAACAGGGCAAGTGCGGGAATAATCAATGATGAAGCGCTCGAACAAGCAGGCCATCAGGAAGTGATACGCAGGTTTTTCAGATGCGGAGTGGAATACGCTCTCGGTTTAGCGGAGAAAGATTCTCTAGAACATGCACAAAAGATAATGAATAAAGTTGGCGCGGTACCCGAGGACAGAAGCGTAGTACTGCCTGCCAGACAGGCTGCTGCCGAAGCAGAAAGTACAGGCAAAGGTCATGCCGGATTCTACTGCGGCGCGGCCATTGAGCTTGCAGATGGTACTATAATAACAGGAAAGAACTCACCTCTAATGCATGCTTCCTCCAGCCTTATTATTAACGCGGTAAAGCAGCTCGCCGGTCTTCCGGACAATATGTTCCTATTACCGCAGAGCCTGATAGATTCTGTAACACATCTTAAAACAGATATACTTAACAGAAAAGTCGCCAGCCTTGATGTTGACGAGATGCTTATAGTTCTCAGCGTCAGTGCGCTTTTCAATCCGGCTGCCCAGATGGCCATGGAGCAGCTCAAAAAACTTGCAGGCTGCGAAGTCCACCTGACCCATATTCCTACTCCGGGTGATGAAGCCGGCTGGAGAAAACTGAAGGTTAACCTGACCTGCGACCCTGAATATTCAAGTAAGAGTTTATTTATAAGCTGATAATAATTAAGTTCTTGAATTCGTTTGTTTATATTCATATTATTCATACAGAGAGTAAAGTTATGGAGGTATTATCATGTATGAAAAAATCTATACCGAAAGAATTAAGCAGTTCATGGACAGACTGTCCAATCTTAAATATTCAAAATATGCGCCTGTAGATGCCGCATATATCTACGATAAGATAGAACCGATCCCGTATAAAACAGCGGTGAAATCGAAATTTAAACCGATAAAGGTCGGTGATAAGTGGGGAAAATTATGGGGATGCGCATGGTTTAAATTCAAAGGAACCGTACCTGATGACTTCGACGGGCTGGAAACCGGACTTTTAATAGACCTCGATGGCGAAGGCTGCGTGTTCGTGAAAGGCGTACCCGATCAGGGACTTACCAATAAGACCGACTGGTATATTAATTCAGGAAAATATTTTTACAGGCTTTTCTTCAAGGCGAAAAAGGGCGAAAAGTTCGAGATCCTTGTCGAAGCAGGTGCGAACGGCCTGTTCGGAAAGAATATGGACGAGTTCAGACTTAAGCAGGCTGAAATTGTGGCTGTGAATAAAAAGATAATACACCTTGAATATGACATGATAGTGCTTTTCGACCTGATGAAAAAGCTTCCCGACAATAAGCCTAGGAAAAAAAAACTTTTAAAAGGTTTGAACGATATTGTTAACCTTTGGGACAGCGGAGAAGGCATAGACCGCGCTCTTAAGATCACAAAAGATCTGCTTTCGAAAAAAGCGTACGACAGCTCTATGACCGTTTATTCGATCGGTCATGCTCATATTGACCTTGCATGGCTCTGGCCCGTACGCGAAACGAAACGAAAAGCGGGTAGGACATTTTCTACAGCATTAAAGCTTATGGAAGAATATCCCGAATACAAGTTCGGTTCATCTCAGCCCCAGATGTACGAATGGGTAAAAGAGAATTATCCCGAGCTTTATAAAAAAATTAAAAAAGCGGTCAAAGATAAAAGATGGGAAGTTCAGGGAGCGATGTGGGTCGAGCCTGATATGAACATCACTTCAGGTGAATCTCTTGTCAGACAGTGCCTTTTCGGTAAAAAATTCTTTATGGAAGAATTCGGCGAAGATGTAAAGAATCTTTGGCTGCCGGATGTATTCGGCTACTCGGCCGCGCTGCCGCAGATACTTAAAAAATCGGGAGTTGACATTTTCATGACGCAGAAAATTTCATGGAATGAGACGAACAAATTCCCGCACCATACATTCTACTGGAAAGGAATTGACGGGACTGATATTTTAACTCACTTTTTACCTACGAATGACTACAATTTTTCCAATATGCCCGCCAAAATGATCGAAAGTGAGGAAAGATACGCGCAGTCTGATGTATCGGATGAATTCCTGAACCTCTATGGAATCGGCGACGGCGGAGGCGGACCTTCACCAATTCATATCGAGCTGGGGCTGAGGCAGCAGAACCTCGAAGGCGTTCCGAAATTCAAATTCTCGTTCGCGCAGGATTTTTTTGATAACATCGCGAAGATACCTAAAAAGGATCTTCCGTCGTGGGCAGGCGAACTTTATCTTGAGCTTCACAGGGGAACATACACCACCCAGGCTCTGATGAAGAAATACAACCGCGATATGGAGATAGCTCTGCATGATATCGAGTTTTTAGGCACGATGATAAAGGACTTCCCGAAAGCCGCGATAGAAAGGATCTGGAAAGACACGCTTCTGCATCAGTTCCACGACATCCTGCCCGGATCTTCGATAGGCTGGGTTTACAAGGATGCGCACGACCTGTCGGAATACAATTTCAACAAGCTTCATGATCTGTTTGAGAAATTTTTCAATCAGCTTTTTGATGTCAGGTATGATGACAAGCTTGAAGGATCCTATCTCGCCTTTAATGCACTCAGCTGGGAAAGAGATGAGATAGTCAGGTTCCCGGTAAAAGAGGGCGAGCATTTTAGTATCACAGATGCTGACGGTAAAAGTATACCCTGGCTGATCAATCACGGCCATATAGAGTTCTTCGTAAAAGTTCCACCGCTCGGATATACGACATTTACAGTAAAGAAAGAGAAAAAAGCCGTTGAGCAGAAACATTCCGGCAAAGCCTCTCTGACGATCACAGAGAACGGTATCGAGCTTGAAAACAAATTCGTGAAAATCATAATTTGCGACGACGGCGTAATACATTCCATTTATGATAAAGAGAGAGAGCTGGAGACGGTTAAATTCGCGAATAAACTCCTTCTTTGGGAAGATCTTCCAATAAACTGGGAAGCCTGGGATGTCAACCACTATTATAAAGAAACAAAGGCTGAGCAGGCTCAGAGGGTCAGTCTTTTGATCCTTGGCGACAGCGGGCATTTAGTAGGCATAGAGCAGGTTATGTCTGTAGGAAATTCAACCATAATTCAGACCATAACTCTTGCATCTCATTCAAAGGAGATCAGGATAGATAATAACGTTGACTGGAAAGAGGAAAAGAAATTTTTAAAAGTTACGGCTGATACGAACATTCATTCAGACACAGCGACTTATGAGATACAGTTCGGGAATATAAAGAGACCTGCGCATTTTAACACGAGCTGGGATCATGCGAGATTCGAGGTGCCTGGTCAGAGGTTTGCGGACATCAGCCAGCCTGATATGGGATTTGCCATCCTGAACGACTGCAAATACGGACATATCATCAATGACGGCAAAGTGGAACTTTCGCTGTTACGAAGCGCCAGATATCCCGATGAAAGCGCTGACACGGGCGAACACGAATTCACTTTCTCATACTATCCGCATCTCGGCAGCCTTGAATATTCAGATGTGCTCGTCAAGGCTCACGAACTAAACGATCCTGTAACGATAATACCGCTAAAAAAAATGCCGGTAATAAAAGAAAGAGCCGTTTTCAGCATAGATTCATGCACTGTTAAAATTGACACGGTCAAAATTAGCGAAGACGGAAAAGGCATCATCCTCAGGCTGTACGAAACTATGGGAATGAACGACAATATAAGAGTTTACTTTGACGAAAAGTACGGGGTTGAGGAAACTAACCTTATAGAGAACGAAAGAAAGCATTTGAAGAAAAAGTGTAGTTCCGTTGATCTCAAGTTCAAGCCTTTCGAGATTAAAACGCTGTATCTGACAAAATAATAATTTCGGGAAATGGAAATGAAAGATAAAACTCCGCATATCCTACTAGGTATCTACATAGCTGAGTTTATTATCTGCGGGATCTCACCTTACCATAGAGGAGTCTGGTGGGCTGAGAACATACCGATAATGCTGATCGTAGCTGCTGCTGTGATAATATCAAAATATTTCAGATTCTCCCCGACAGCCTACATTATGATGTTCTTCTTGATATTTCTTCATACGATCGGCGGACATTTCACATTTGAAAGAGTTCCGTTCGGCTTAATTACAGACATGTTCGGTTTTGAAAGAAATCATTATGACAGAATGGCTCATTTCACGGTTGGCTTCTATGCCTATCCGATAGCTGAAGTCCTGCTCAAAAGAAAGCTTGTCAATACAAAGTGGCTGCTTTATCTTTTTCCCGTTTTCGCGATATTATCAGTAGCAGCTTTCTACGAGCTGTTCGAATGGATATTCGCGATCTCTACGGATCCGGAAGCCGGAATGACCGTTCTCGGATCTCAGGGCGACATTTGGGACGCACAGAAAGACATGCTTTCCGACGGATTAGGCTCGGTCTTCGCCATGCTTTTATTCTATTTCATGAACAGGAAAAAAATATCTGAGACGATAAAATGAAGATCATCAAAAAATATAAAATCTTTGACGGAAAATATTCGAATTTCTTCATCACAGAATTCGAAGACAGATCCGGCAAGCTGCAGAAATGGGAGTTTCTCGAAAGGGCGAAAGATACAAAAGCCGTCATCGTTAACGCATATCACAAAGACAAAATTATACTTGTTAAGCAGTTCCGGTATCC
>JAKQBN010000007.1 GCA_029559475.1 bacterium | reverse complement strand
TTGCCGCATCCTGTCAGTCCTGAAAGGATGATAAAGTTCAGGCTGGAGGGATCTTCGTAGAAGAGTTCAAATATTTTATGTCTGTAAGCTTTGTATCCTTCGCGGATCTTGATGCATTTAATGCCGTATTGCGAAAAATAATGACAGGCTGCAGAACTTCTTCCGCCTCCGCGCCAGCAGTAAACAAAAATGTTTTTGGATTTAAGTGTTTCGCAAAAAAATGATATTTTATCAGCCTTACAATCTGCAACTTTTAGAGCGAGAAAAAGCGCAGCTTTCGGTGAGACCTGTTTATACAGAAATCCGACTTCATCCCGCTCTGTATTGTCGAGTATCGGAAAGTTTATCGCTCCTGGAAGGTGATCTTCTTCAAATTCAGCTTCAGAGCGCACATCGACTGTTATGATGTTTTTATCATTCCGATAATGTTCGATCCAGTCTTCTACCGGGATCAGATCAGGCTCATCCGGAAAATATCCGTGATAATTTTCGGGCAGTAAATTTATTTCAGCTTCGTTATCTTTAGCGAGCTGTATAAGGTGCGATCTGTCTTTTCTTTTTTCCGGCATTTACTTATTAGACGGATCCATCAGTCTTCCCGCAAAAAGAATAGTGCCGGTCGTTTTTTCCTGAATATAATAGAAGAACGGATGATCGGCTTTAAAAATTATAGGATCAGATGAAGGAGGCATTGATTTCATCCTCATTACGACTGCCGTAGCAGCAGCAGCTTCAGTTCCCTCTTCATCAACAGCGATAAAGGTTTTATGTATGATAGCAGAGATATAAAGCTTGTTCTTCTCATCCATCTTTGAAAAATTCGCGCTGCCTGTAAAAGCATCTTCCATTCCGAGCTTTTTCATAAGTTCTCTGAGTTCGTAAGAAAGAGTTATCTTGTATTTTGGAAAATGGAGTTCGACTTCGGTTCTTTTCATACTGTCGGTGTATCTTTTGATATTTTCAAAAGTAAGCTTTTTCTCAACTGATTTCAGTCCGTCTTTTTTCTTCGGCAGAAGAACGAACATCGAAGCATCGCCTCCTTTATAAGGAAGTTCAACGAACTGTATATCGTCATTTTCCATGTAATTGAAATGATGCTTAAGCTTCATCATTTCAGCTTTTACGGGATTTTTTCCAAAAGCATAAAAATCAGATTCTGCAGTATTGTGTTTCTTGAACTGCTCAGCCCATTCAGCCTTAAAATAAACAGCGTTTGTTAGTACAAGCTTAGTGAGCGCATCAAGAATGTTCTTTGGTATCAAGTCTTTTATCTTGTCTTTAGTCTGTTTCGCCACCCAGTCATTAATGGTCGTTCTCGCTTTTTCAGATTCGGCGAAATTAAGGTTCGTCATCTCGGTCTTGTAACAGGTTTTATTAATGCTGAGGAATTCATCAGTGAATTTATAGCCTTCAGCAAGCCACAGGCTGTTAGCGATGCTTAAAACCATGTCGCCTTTTGACGAAAGATCATTTATAGACTGAGTAACTTTACCGAAATTCTCATGAAAATTCTTATTATTACCTGAGAATTCAAGTGCTTTTGCCATCTCTTTTTCAGTATTTCCTACCGATCCCGCAAAAGTCATTGCGAGAGCAGATGAAATGCTGTAGGGCGAAATGAAAATGTTCTTTTCTTCTTCTGCGAGCACTTTATACGCTTTCATCATGAAAATATTGTTGCCTTCGGAGATCATTTTAGGATCCGTCTGCTTGGTTGACAGTTCCGGATCCCCGCTGAAAAGTTCCATTCCGAAAACAGAGATAATTGCCAGAACGATTATCAAAGCTGATCGTTTCATTGTTGCCTCCGTGATTTATTATCATAGATCTTTTTCTTTAAAATTCAATCTTTCGATCGAAAGGGCTTTTCCGGTTTCGCTGTCGGCTGAAATTACAACACCGTTCAATCTTGCGTCACCTTCCGCTATCTCGTACTTGAAAGGCGTCTGGAATCTGAATCTGTTGACAGCTGTTTCTGTCTTCATGCCTATGACGCCGTCAAAAGGCCCCGTCATACCTGCGTCCGTTATATATGCAGTTCCTTTAGGAAGTATCTCTTCGTCAGCTGTCTGAACATGCGTATGAGTGCCGATAAAAGCTGTCGCGTAGCCGTCAAGATGTTTTCCCAAAGCGATCTTTTCCGCAGTTGCCTCAGCGTGAAAATCGATTACCGTTATTTTTGCCTGCGTGTTGATCTTAGTTAAAAACTCCCTTGTATTTTTAAAAGGGCAGTCGATGGGAGCCATAAAAGTCCTGCCCTGAAGATTGATCACGCAGACCTTTACTCCGTTCGATGCGGTCGCGATATAATATCCTCTGCCGGGAACTCCCTCGGGATAGTTCATCGGCCTTATGATGTTCGTATAGGCAGGATTGTTCAGAGTATTATGGAATGCGGCGAAATCCCAGATGTGGTTCCCGCTCGTAATTACATTAATTCCAAGTTGGAAGTATTTTCTTGCAAGCCCTTCGGAAAGACCTTTTCCCGCGCGGGTGTTCTCTCCGTTGACTATGATAAGATCGGGCGAATATTTCAGCCGCAGACCGGGCAGGGATTTTTCGAGAATGTTCATTCCGGGTTCACCCACCACATCCGCGACGAATAGTATTTTTGTTTCCATTTTTTCCTTGCGGGTTTACTTGGCTATGCTGCTCGCTCTGTATTCCCTGATAACGGTAACTTTTATATGTCCGGGATATTTCATCTCGTTCTGTATTTTCTCGGCTATGTCGCTCGCCAGCATGTCCGCTCTAGCGTCATCTACCTGCTCGTTCTCGACAAGCACCCTGATCTCTCTTCCGGCCTGGATAGCGTAAGATTTTGTCACGCCTTCATATCCCATCGCGACCGCTTCAAGTTTTTCAAGCCTCTGCAGGTAGTTCCCCAAGGTCTCTCTTCTTGCTCCCGGTCTTGACGATGAAATTGCGTCGGCAGCCATTACGAGCGATGCAATAGGATGCATTATCGGCGCATCTTCATGATGAGCGGCTATGGCATTGATAATTATCTTATGTTCTTTATATTTTTTCGCAAGCTCGATGCCAAGCTCGACGTGAGTGCCTTCCTGATATTGGTCGACAGCTTTTCCTATATCGTGCAGAAGTCCTGCGCGAACGGCTAGTTTTACGTCATAATCGAGTTCCGCCGCCATAAGACCGCATAATTTGGCGCATTCTATCGAGTGAAGCAAAACGTTCTGTCCGTAGCTTGTTCTGTAATTAAGCCTTCCAATAAGTTTGATAAGATCAGGATGAAGGTTGTGAACTCCGAGTTCCATAACAGTATCCTGTCCTAGCTCCTTGATCTCGTTCTCGAGCTCTTTTTTAGCTTTCTCAACGATCTCTTCTATCTTGCCGGGATGTACTCTGCCGTCCTGAATGAGCTTCTCAAGAGCGTTTTTTGCGATAGCCCTTCTGTACGGATCGAATCCGGAAAGAACGACGGCTCCGGGAGTATCATCAACGATAACTTCGATGCCTGTTGCCTGTTCGAACGACCTTATGTTTCTTCCCTCACGTCCTATTATCCTTCCCTTGATCTCATCATTTGGAAGGTTGATCACTGAAAGTGTCGTATCAGCGCTGTGATCTGCGGCGGTTCTCTGAATTGCGTTAACAACGATGTTCTTCGCTTCCTTGTCCGCTGTGTCCCTCGCCTGATCCTTAATTTCCTTAATGATCTTGGCCACGCTGTTTTTCGCATCATTTATGAGTTGGTTCTTCAGCTCTTCGATCACTTCCTCTTTTGTAAGTCCGGAGATCTTCTGAAGTTTGTCCAGAGCTTCCTTGTGCTTCAGGTCAACTTCTTCCTGCTTAGCTTCAAGGAATTTTTTCTTGTCTTCTATCGACTGCTGACTGCTTTTGATCTCTTTTTCTTTTTTAACAATCTCTTCGAGCTGCTGTTTGATGCTGTTCTGCTTGTCTTTTATAAGAAGCTGTTCCTTGAATATCTCGCCCTCTTTTTTTCTGATCTCGTCTTCAAATTTATCCTTTTCAAGAGAGATCTGGTCTTTAAGTTTTATTTCTTCCTTCAGAACGTTAGCCTGAGCGTCTTTTAATATCATTTCCGCTTCTTTTCTCGCTTCCGACCTGATCTGTTCCGCGTGTGATCTCGCCCTTCCTATCTTGCTTTCGCTTCTCCATTTAAAAAATAAAAGACCGAGCGTAAAAGCCGCCGGTATTGTTATCAGATAAATTATGTGTGTGGTCCAGTTCATTTGCATACTCCGTAATATTTATATTAAACGGGAATTTACCCGCGTTGTTCTTTTGAATTCACTGTGGCTTTCGATTAAAGTAAAAAAGTATCCGGCTCTTATAGTAGAAGCAACTACTTTGGAAAGTTGGGAATCGCGCTGACCGGTTCATAGTCCACTACCCTAAAAAGGGCCGCATTTTTCATCGGAAGAGGCTTTATGGCGCGGTATATCATTGTCGAAACCCTTGTTTTTTATTTTTGATACTACTACATTAAAGAGCCGGAGTTCTATGTTCAAAGTCCGATTTCTTTCAGGATCCTTTCTATTTCCGAAGCATTATCACGGTAATTTTTATCTCTTTTCAAGAATTCCGCGGTAATGTTGAGAGCCGCGAGTACAGCGATTCGTTTGGTGGAGTTCTCTTTCGTAATCGTTTTAGCCTCCTCCATCTTATCTATTACATACTGAACGACTTCTCTGATGTATTCTTCCTGATCGGTGTTCACTTTTACGGGAAATTCCTCTCCCAGAATATTTACTTTAATTGATGATGCCATATAAATTCAGTCTTTATAAAAGCCTGTCGAGCTCTTCCAGTTCGTTCTCGACGCCGACATTGTCTTCGGCTTTTATTTTATCTTCCTTTTTTGATGCGGTTTTAGGTTTAGCAGCAGGCTGATCGTCCGAAAGAAGAGCATCCAGTTCGGCGAACTTCTCCTCTATCTCGGTTACGACCTTCTGATTGTCCCTTGATAATTTATCGTTCTCCTGCTTCAGTTTTATATTCTCTTCGTTTAGAGTCTGGTGCTTTTTTCTCATATCCTCAAGTTCTGAATTAAGCCCGGAAATTTCGGATTCTTTATCTTTCAGCTCTGCCTGAAGAGCCTTGATCTTGTTTGCCGCGAGTGCGATTTTTTCCTTAATGTCTTTATAATCCATAAAGCATTCCTCATTTTTTTTATCTTATTTCAAGGTTAAGGTCGTTTTTAAGACCTTTAATTATTTTATCAAGAAGTTTTTCGATGTCTTTATCTGTATAAGTCTTTTCAAAAGACTGGAAAGACATCCTGAAAGTATATGATTTTTTATCTTTACCGACCTGCTCGCCCCTGTAAATATCCACAACCGTAATATCGGTGAGCTCTTTTCCTGCGGTCTTTTTTATGAACGAAGAGACAGCTTCTGCATCAACAGAAATATCCATCAATACGGAAATATCTTTGATAACACGCGGGAATTTCGACAGTTCGCTTATTAAGGATGGGGTTTTTCCGGCGAGTTCGAGAATTTCAGGAATGTCTGCTTCAAGGCAATAAACTTCCTGTTTTATCTCGAACAAAGAAGCTGTATTAGCGCTGATCTTGCCGAAAACCGCTATCTTTTTATCTCCAAAGCACACTGATACCGCACGGTCTTTATCAAAATAGGCGGGAATATCCGAACCGTCATATTTTAGACTGTATTTTCCGAATCCGCAGAAGAAAGATTCCGCTATTCCCTTAATATCATAAAAATCATATTTAAGCTCCAGCTCGTTCCACGACTGAGCTCTGTTGATACCCGTTATTAGAACTCCTGCTGAATTGATCTCGTTAATTCCGTCATCTCCATAATAAAAGATCTTGCCGGTTTCAAAGATATTAATTTTTTCATTTTTTCTTCTTATGTTCCTGTCAGCAGTTTGAAGCAGCGACAGCAGGATCGAATTTCTAAGATGGTTCATCTCCTCGTTTAGAGGATGTTCGATCCTGACAGGTTTTCTTTCGAAAACCGAGCAGAATTTTCGGTCGACCATACTTTTACTCACCGTTTCGACAAGTCCGAGATCTTTGAATCTGCCCCTTATCTGATCTATAAGTTCTTCTTCAAGATTCTCGTCTGATTCAAGGCTGACATTAGAAAAAGCCATTTCAGGGATCCTGTCATAACCGTACAGCCTGACCGCTTCCTCAATGAGATCTATCTCTCTTGTGATGTCCGGTCTGAAAGTTGGAACAGTAACAGATAACGTGTCCGCATCTTTAACAGATGTTTTCAAAGCGATTTTATTGAAAGTTCTGACGATATCATCAGCAGGTATATTGAATCCGAGAACCTTTTCAGTTCTGGATAATCTGAGATCGATCACTTTTTGTTCGATATTTGAAGGATAAACATCTGCACGTCCGGTCAGGATCTCACCGCCGGCAAGCTCATTTATTAGAGACGCCGCCCTGTCCGCAATGAATTCGGCGTCGTTCGGATCGACCCCTCTTTCGAATCTCTTCGATGAATCGGTATGTATGTTCGTATATTTGACCGTCTCCCTAATGTCCGCGAGATTAAAATACGCGACTTCGAGAAGAACATCTGTGGTTTTTTCTGTAACTCCACTGTGAAGACCGCCCATTACGCCTGCCAGCGCTACCGGTTTTACAGCATCGCAGATCATCAGTATCTTATCGTTCAATTCATATTCTTTTCCGTCGAGAGTGATGAACTTTTCGCCGGTCACTGCTTTTCTGACAACGATCTTCTTTCCTTCGATATTGTTAAAATCGAAAGCGTGAAGCGGATGTCCGGTCTCCAGCATTACAAAATTTGTTAAATCGACAACGTTATTTATCGGCCTTAATCCTATTGATGTCAGTCTCTCTTTCAGCCATGCAGGAGATTCTTTGATCTGAACGTTTTTGATCAGCCTTGCGCAATATCTCGGGCATGCTTCGGGGTCTTTGATCTCGATCTTTACCGAATCCGATGTATGTTCGCCAGATTCTTGGAGCTTTATTTCAGGAATAATCAGTTCTGATCCGGTCATGAAAGCGTATTCCCTTCCGAATCCCAGATACCCCAGCGCATCAGCTCTGTTGGCCGTTACTTCAAGTTCGAAGACTATATCTTCGTAACCGAAGAGATCGTTGAGAGGAGTACCTGCTTTAATATTATCGTCAAGTGTCATTATACCGGAATGATCATCCGACAGGCCGAGTTCATCCTCCGCGCAGATCATTCCGCACGATTCTTCGCCTCTGAGTTTTGATCTTTTGATGATAAAATCTTTTACCTTTGAGCCTTCTAGAGCGACAGGGACCGTCTGACCTGCTTTAACGTTGGGAGCTCCGCAGACGATAGGCAGGATCTCCGATCCGGTATCCACTTTACAAAGCGTCAGTTTGTCGGCGTTAGGATGTTTTGAGCATTCCAGAATCTTTCCGACGACGAATTTATCGTATTCTCTTTTAATATGTTCGACGGTCTCAGTTTCGAAACCCAGAATAGCAAGTTTTTTTACGATGCCGTCAATGTTCGATTCATTTATATCGTGATCTATATATTTCTTAAGCCAGTTCGATGAAATTTTCATTTTATATTCAATCCGTTATTATTTAAAACTGATCCAAAAATCTCAAATCGTTCTCAGTGAACGATCTTATGTCGTTTACGCTGTATTTAAGCATAGCGAGCCTTTCGATACCGAGACCGAACGCGAATCCTGTGTAAATTTCGCTGTCGATCCCGACATTTTCAAGAACTTTAGGATGTACCATTCCGCACCCTCCGAGTTCAAGCCATCCGCTTTTTTTACAGAGAGCGCATCCTTTACCCTTACATTTAAAACAGCTTACGTCAACTTCAGCTGAAGGTTCGGTGAACGGAAAATAATGCGGCCTGAATCTGACGACAGTATCTTTTCCGTAAAGTGTCTTGAAAAATTCTTTCAGCGTACCTTTCAGTTCTGAGAACGTAACACCCTTATTAACGTACAGACCTTCGCACTGATGGAACATCGCTGTGTGAGTAGCGTTTTCTTTTTCATTCCTGTAGACCCTGCCGGGTGATATTATCCTAAAAGGAGGCTTTCCTTTCTCCATCGTTCTAATCTGAACGGAGGAGGTCTCAGTTCTAAGCAGTTTATCTTTTTCAACATAAAGAGAATCGGTTACTTTCCTTGCGGGATGCCACGAAGGCATGTTCAGCGCGTCGAATATGTAATATTCTGTCTCGACTTCCGGTCCTGAAGCTACAGAAAACCCCATCTGCCTGAAGATCTTTTTGAGTTCGTCTTTCATCAAATTCAGCGGATGATAACTTCCCGTGTCGTATTTTCTGCCCGGAAGCGTAAGGTCTATCTTTTCCGACACTTTTTCGGAATATTTTTCCTTAAGACCGTTTATCAATGATAACGCTTCGTCTTTTAAAGCGTTAAGGACCTGACCGAACTCCTTTCTGTCAGATACCGGGACTTCCTTGATCTGATCTAAAAGCAGCATTATCTCGCCCTTTTTCGAAAGATATTTTATTCTTTTTTCCTCGGTCTCGGCGAAATTTGCAGAGTTGTTTATGTCGTTTATGATCCTCTCTTTTATCTGCTGTAAACTTTCCATTATGTTTAACCTAATCTCCCTGTTAACATTAAGATGCTAAAAATAAATTTTTAATTATAAAAAGTCAACAATTAACCTTAATATTATAATAGTTTAACTTTAAATGGAGCATCTTTGAGAAAGAGCGGGAAACGGGGGTTGAACCCGCGACCCTCAGCTTGGGAAGCTGATGCTCTACCACTGAGCTATTCCCGCTTGATACTTTAAAAAAAGGAGACTAATCTCCTTTTTTGTGCTGAAGACCGGACTTGAACCGGTACAGTACTAGGTACCGAGGGATTTTAAGTCCCTTGTGTCTACCAATTCCACCACTCCAGCAGCCACACATACTTAAAGAGGCGACGACCAGATTTGAACTGGTGCATAGAAGTTTTGCAGACTTCTGCCTTACCGCTTGGCTACGTCGCCAAAAAAAAGAGCGAGAGACGGGGGTTGAACCCGCGACCCCGACCTTGGCAAGGTCGTGCTCTACCACTGAGCTACTCTCGCTTAGGTCGGGTAATATAATACCTGAAAAAATCATTTGCAAGAAAAATTTTTAACGTTTTGACGAATTATTCTTAAGGTTTTTTTTATTGCTTTTTATAAGTATTTTTTATTAGTTTATAGTGTTTAGATGTTATCGGGTTAGTATGGATAAATTAATTAATCAGAGATATCTGACCCTGCAGATACTGGGTCAGGGCGGTTTCGGCAGCGTATTCAGGGTAGCTGATCAGTTCGAATACGGCAAAACACTGGCTCTGAAAAAAATAAAATCGGATGTCATATCCACTAAGGCTATAAATGTATTCAAACACGAGTTCAAGTTTCTTATCTCGCTTGTACATCCGAATCTTGTAAAAGTTTACGATTTCGATATCGATAAGGACACGAATGAGCTTTTTTTTACGATGGAGTACATTCAGGGAAAATCGCTCTTCAAGTCTCTTAAGGAAAGTTTTTCATGGGAAAAAGTGGAGAATAACCTTATACAGGCATCTAGAGCTTTATCCTACATCCACTCAAAAGAGATAATACACTATGATATTAAGCCTGACAACATTTTTATCGATGATTACGGTAAATTAAAAATAATGGATTTCGGTTTTGCGGGGTCAAAGAACACTACCGAAATCAGGGGAACGATGCAGTTCATAGCTCCTGAACTTATTCAGAAAAAAAACGTCACGCATAAGATAGACTTCTTTTCACTCGGCGTCACTTTCTATTTCAGCATTACCGGAAAATTGCCCTTCAAAGGAAAAGACAAGCAGGAAATAATCTCAAATGCGATAAAGGGAGAATTCGTACCGCTTGAAGAAATAAGAAAAGACATTCCGAAGAAACTTGTCAGGGTCATATCGAAGATGATGCAGCCGGATCCCGATAAAAGATATGACAACGCCGACGAGATAATAATGGATCTTGTTGAAGATCCTCAGAAAAAAAGTTCGGTACAATATCTTTTTACAGGGATGGGCATAAGATCTTATATTTCTTCAGGCAAACTCATAGGCAGAAAGAAGGAGCTGAGCTTTCTGATGGAGATATCATCCAAAGTATTCAAGGAAAAGATATTTTACGATAATAAACCGATATTTCTGATTGGAAGATACGGTAACGGAAAATCATCTATACTCCGAGAATATAAATACCTGATACAGCTGAATGAGAACATTGATTATTTTACTGCTAATTTCATCCGGGGTGACGAAACGACTTATCAGGCATTCGAGATAATCATACTCGAGATGTTCAGGGTTTACAGGCTAAATCTCGAGGAGTTTCCCAGGCTGAAATTCCTTTTCGAGAACGACGATGAGATAGAAAATTACGACGATATGGCGGGATCGAAGCTGAAAAGGATCGAAGAAGTTGATGCCATGGCTGAATTTATCTGCAGTATTTCGAGAAAGAATAAATTCGTGTTGGAGCTTAAGGATTTTGACAATTCCAATTCGCCGTCTATAAACCTGCTGGAACGTCTGGCCGGGGAAATGCGCAAATATCCTGAAAAACAGATGGCATTCATGATAGTTACAACGGTTCAGATCGAAAACCTTAAGTCATACCACAAGATAACTATAAAAAGGCTGAGAGAGAACATTCACAAACTCGATATTAATCCACTGGCCCTTGTAGAAACGAGGGAATATGTGACACAGCTATTAATGGAAACGTCGATCCCGGAAGAAGTCGTCAGTTTCATCCATAAATTTACGGGCGGTGTGCCTTACTATATAAACGAGCTCATGATATATCTTTTCAACAACAATTATCTGAATCGCTATAAGATGAAATGGATACTGAATCCGTCTTTCTTGTCTGAACTCACTCTCGGATTACGTGAGATCACTTTCAGCAATTTCAAGCGTTTTTCAATAATAGAACAAGCCATTATTAAAGAGCTGATGATAATCGGAAGACCGGCCGCTTTCGATATTGTAGAAATAATCGCTAAAGTAACGATGGTCAATCGGCAGATAATAATAAAATTTCTCCAGAAACTTACTGACAGTGAAGTAATAGAAAAGATCAAATACTACGACGGCTACCGTTATTATCTGGGGAATAAACTTTTTCACAATTCTGTCGTCAAGGATTTCCAGAAAGACGAATATCCGAGATGGAACGAGATGACCGCAAGACTGATCGAGAAAAAATTCGGAGTTACAGGTAACAACATATATGCACTTGCCGATTATTACTTCCGGTGTCAGAACCGTGTTGACAAAGCGATCGTCATGCTTGGATCAGCTATCAATAAATCCTTCGAGGAGAATAACCTCGAGTTCGCTGTCACGAACCTGAAGAGGCTGCAGACTATTGAGACCGATCCTCAGAAGAACATAGATATATTCATCAAGATAATTCAGAATCAGACGATCCTCGGAAGTTATGACACCGTGCTCGATCAGCTTGTGAAATTCGAGAACGAGAAGCACACAGTCTCAGATATCGACCTTTTAAAAATAAAACTTATTAAATTCGACTGCGCTTCAAAAGCAGGCAGATATGACCATCTCGACAATACAAGAGAATGGCTTATCAATTTCAAGATCAAAAGAAATATGCCTAAGGAAATAAAAGCGTCTTACTTTGTGTGGCTTGGCGATCACAACAAGAACAACGGCAGATATGAAAAATCCCTGAGTTTTTATAAAAAAGCGATGGGAGTTTACAAAAAGAGCAGAAACGAGCTTTTGAAGACAAAAACACTGCTTAAGATCTGCAAGATCAAGATACTTCTCGGAAATTTAAAAAATATATACGGCGACCTGCTTTATTCTCTTGATGTTTTTACACGTTACAATGAGATCGAGCATATGCTTGACACATACTGCTCGCTTGGAGATATTTGCAGATGGTTAAACGACAAGAGCACATCTCTGGAGTATTACGAAAAATGCAATGCTCTGGCCAAGGATCAAAACGATATTACATACGAAGTAAAATCGTCTCACAGGATAGCCGAATTCGAGATGAATAAAGTAGATATAGATAAAGCTCTGGAGTTCATCAACTGCGGCGTGGAAAAACCCGAGGACGTGAACATCGCAGACCTTTCAGGAGATATTTATTACAACAGAGCGCTTATATATTATCAGACCGGTCAGACGGAAGACGCGATTTTCAGTATAAACAGGTCCAAAGAAATTAGAGCTCTTTTAAAAAGAAATGTAAAACTGACTGAATGTTTTTTTCTGGAATGCAGGATTCTTCTAAGGATGTACAAAACAGAGGAAGCCCGAAAAATTCTTCAGATGGCAGAAGCATATTTTACGAAGGAGAACAGGAACTTCGTCATAGAGTTCCACATACTTGAAGCTCTTGTTTCGATGCAGTCCGGCAAACATAAAAAAGCTTTGAAAACACTGCAGAAGATAGAGAAGACGGTCGAATCTTTCGCCATGCTCCACAGAAGAATAATGTTTAGAGTCATAAAAGCTCTGGTCTACGATAAAATGAAAGATTACAATCGTACAGTTCAGACCGTCAGTCATGCACATTCTCTTTATGTTCAGAATGATGAGATACTCAAAGAAAATAAACTGCTAAATCTGAAACTTATGATATTTTATGACAGGATAAGATGCTATGCCGGTGATCAGGCTAACGGAATAAAAGACATGTCGAACATAATTCAGTTCCTCGGAAACCACGAACTGAGTTTTTATAAAGCTCAGGTCAATTACAATCTCGGTAGGGTATATATGGACATGGAAGAAAATTACAGAGCGCTATCCTGCTTCAAACTGGCCAAAAAGGAATTCGAAAAATATTCGGAAGATTACCCCGAACTGCGTTACTCTTCAAGAGTGATAGAAGAGGAGGAAATGAAACAGGACAACAGGATGCCGAGTGCACAAAAAAATTACTGAAAATATCCGGGATAATGTTTCTTTACTGATCGGCAGGTATGTTTCTCTGAATTTTATTAGAGCCAACATAGCAAAACTGTCTGGAACAGTATTCTTTTCTGCAATTATAATCGTAATTTTGATCATGATTGAAATGTCTTACCGGTTCGGCACATCAGCAAGGAGGATCCTGTTCTTTGCAGGTACCGCCGCGGTTCTAATAATATTGATCCGTTACCTGATATTCTTTTTTCGAAGCTATAAAAAACACAGGCTCAGTAAAAGAGAGACAGTTTCCGAAATCGACTCTGCATATCCTGACCTCAATCTGCTGATGATGCACGATCTGAGCATTAAAAAAGAGAATTCAGCTCTTTATGATATCGCCTTCAACGATCTTGCCCAAAGGTTTAACGAAAAAAGGGAAAAACCTGTGTTCTTTTCTTACCGGCAGACATATCTATCGTGGTTCAGGCTGGCGGCAGCGGGTTTGACTGCGGCTGCGATCTTAAATATAAATTCCGCTATATCAGCAGGCGAACGGCTTATAAATTTCAGCAGGGATTATTCAGTTCCTCCAAGCCACTTTCTAAAGCTGATCAGCAAAGATATTTTAACAGCAGAAATGGATTCGATCGAGCTTGTATGCAGATCTGATGGCGACGTACCCGGAATTATCAGATTAAAGAAAAGGTACGTCAACAGCGATGTATTCATAAGCAGGGAGGTAATGCCTGCGGATCCGGGATTGTTCAGGATCCGAACTGCAGAAAATACGAGTTTCTACTATTATTTCGAATCGTCAGAAACCGTATCCGATACCGGGTTCGTCTCGGTTATCAGAAGACCAGACATATCCTCGATGTCTGTAAAAGTTATATCTCCGGATTATACCAGAATTCCGGAAAAAGAATATAACGAGATCATTTCGAAAATCTCACTTTATAAAGGTTCAAAAGTAAAATTCAATATAAAAACTACGGTAAATGAACTCGATTCGGCTTTTATTGAGTTTACAGACGGGAAAAGAAAAGAACTGATCAGAAATTCAGACGGATCGTATTTTAATGAAATTAGCTTTCTGTCTGATTCCGAATTCACTTTCAGACTTTACTCGAGCGAGCGCGGGATAGTACTTAAAAATTTCGATCCTGTTGTTCAGAAAGCAGAGATAATAAAAGACGAATTCCCGGTAGTCAACTTTATTCTTCCCGAAGACGGTTATCTGATCGATCAGTCGCTGAACGTTCCGGTTCTAGCTGCAGCCGCGGATGACTTCGAGCTTAGTTCAGCATTCGTCAACTATAGGAAAATTTCTTTTCTGGAGTTCGCGGGCAAGACTGAAAGATCCGGATACGCAAAGATACGTATCCCTGTAAAGGAGAACTCAGACGGCGTATACGCCATAAACACTTCGTTTTCTTGTGCTGATCTTAACCTTCTTCCCGAAGATAAAGTCGAAGTGTTCATAAGGGTTTTCGACAACGACGGTGTATCAGGGCCAAAATTTACCGATTCAGAGATTAGGACAGTTATGCTCCCCTCTATGGAGCAGTTGCTAGCGGGATCAGAACAAAATTATGAGACACAGGACAGGGTGCTGAAAGAAGAGCTTAAAAAAAGTAATGAGGTGATTGAAAAACTTTCCAATATCGCAGAAAAATTAAAAAAGAATCAGCAGCTGGGATGGGAGGATGAAAAGAAATTAAAGCAGATGGCGGATGATCAGGAGAGAATGAACAGAACACTTGACGAACTTAAAGAAGATATCAGCGAAAATATTTCTACGCTTGACGAAAACTCGATAATCAGCGAAGAAACAATGCAGAAATACATGAAGTTGAAGGAGCTGATCGACGGTATTTTTCCTGATGACATGAAAGAAAAGCTTAAGAAGCTGAGCGAGATGTCGGATGCGGGAAAATTCGATAAGAACAAATATGCTGAACTGCTGAGCGATTTTGAACAGCAGCAGAAGCAGTTCGGCGAAGAACTCGAGAAATCGATTGAGATTCTGGAGCAGATAAAGAACGAATATATGATCGAAAGGCTTATCAGGCAGCTGGACGATATGATAACAAGGCAGAATGAAGTTAATTCCGCATTATCAGAAGCGAATGACGCGAAAAAGGAGGTCACCAAAGAAGAAAAGATAGAATCATCGTTCAGTTTCTTTGAAAAAGAACTCGACAAACTGAATAAAGATTCAAAAGAGCTCAGTGTCGGTGAAATTATGTCTGAGCTTGATAAAGACGGAACAAAAAATGATTTTGCGGAAATGAAGAAAAGCCTGGAAAAAAATGACGCTAAAAACGCTAAAAATAAAGGGACTGAAATAGCATCAGAGCTTCTTAAAACAAAAAAGAGCCTGGCCGAATTAAAGGATGAAATGAATGAAAAGCAGAAGAAAGAAATGAAAAAAGAGATCGAGAAGGTGATCTCGGAAGTAATTCTGGTTTCTGAAAGAGTTGAAGAGGTCAAGAATTTTTCAAAAGACCTGTCTTCAGGGTCATCGCATTCATCTGAAGTTCTGAAAAAATTCTCAAGAGCGGAAAGCTCGTTTAATTCTGTTACCGAGAAGATATTCGCGATCGCTAAAAGAACCTTTTTCATAAACAATCTTACTATAGGTCAGTTAGGAAGGATCTCATCTCTTTTCGGTCAGATGTCGGAAATAATCAAAAACCGTCAGTTCTCGGCAACTTACGACAGGAACAACGCTCTTATGGGTGGTCTGAACAGACTCGCAGTACTGCTGAATGACGCGAAAGACGAGATGGATAATTCCTCTTCCGCATCCGGGATGGATGAAATGATCAAAAAGATGGAGGAGATGGCTAGAAAGCAAGCTGAACTCAACTCTCAGACATCGTCCATGCAGAGCGGACAGGGGCAGATGAGCATGTCGCAGATGCAGCAGATGATGAACAGGCTTGCAATGGAGCAGGCTCAATTATACGAAGCTTTAATGAAAATGCAGTCTAAGATGCAGCAGCCCGGAAAAGAAGGCCAGCCGGGTGATCAGGGATCTCCGATGGACGGAATGAGCGGAAATATACCGGGTGATAACGGAAAACCGGGCGGCAGCGGCAGTCCAAAGCAGGGACCGGGCGGTGAAGGCGGAATGGCTGGAAATTCCGGACTGGGGAAAAAACTCGGCAACGCGGCAGAATCCATGAAAGAAGCAGAAAAGCAGCTCAAAGACAAAAAACTCACAGAATCATTAATGGCTAATCAGAATCAGGCGCTCGATAAACTTCTTGACGCTATAGAGTCGGCGAAAAGGGAAAAATATGAGAATAAAAGAGAAAGTTCATCAGGTGATAAGATAGCGGTAGATCCCGGAGTGCTAAAAATAAAAAACGGCCAGGACTTAAGAGAGATGATGCTCAGATCATTGAAGGACGGTTATACGAACAAATATAAAGTTAAAATAAAAAATTACTTTAAAGAACTTGAAAACTGAGGGAGGCTTTTATGAAGAGATTATTTTCGGCCGCGCTTGCAGCAGCAGCTGTTATTTTATCTTGTTCAGGGGTAAAAGCGGATCTGGACGTAGTATCCGTAAGTTCTCTTAACGGGAATATTTTTCCGATAGAAAAAGACAGTCTGAGAACCGGCGGATTCAGTCTTATTTCCTCAAGAATAAATGATATCAGGAACAAGAGCGGGAACAGCGGTACAGTGCTCATCGGGAACTCTAATTTCATTTACGGAACATCAGAGGCTTATTTTACTGAAGGAAAAGCAGTGATAGACCTTATGAACGAGCTCGGTTTCTCATGCTTGGTAATAGGACATAGAGAGTTTTATTTCGGATTCGAAAGGCTGAAACAACTTTCAGAAACAGCTAAATTCCCGTTCGTCTCCGCTAATCTTATTTCAAAAGATTCTTCAAGGCTCGATTTTATAAAACCCTACATTATCCTGAACGACAGCATTTCCGCAGTGATCGGGATCAGCTCAGGCAAGGTGATCAAAGCCAATCTTGCCCGGGACGTGAGCGAGATCATAATATCCGATCCTGCTTCCTCTGTCATAAAATATACTGCTGAATTAAAGGCTAAAGGGATCAAGAATATTATCGTTGCCGGTGATTTCGACAGTAATATAAGTTCGTCGTCTAACCTGACAGACGAAGAGATCAAGAACCTTTTCTCGGTTAAAGAAGTATCACTTTTTTTAACGACTATAGAAAAAAATAAATACGACGAAATGTCGAAGGAAAAACCGATACTCAGCTGCGGGATCAACGGATCCGAAATAGTATCATTTGAGATCAAGAAAGGCTTAATTGTCAACCCGAGACGGCACCCGGTGAATTCTGATGTAATAGAGCCGGATGTGAACCTTACAAAAAAAATGGCGGAGATCGGGCAGATGATCAAATCAATAACAGGAACCGTACTCGGAACTGCTGTTGAAGACATACCACATGCAAAGACCGACCGATTCACTTCGGAAACACCGCTCGGAGATCTTATCTGCGATATTATGCGGGAATATACAAAGACCGACATCTTTGTGATGAATAGCGGAAAAGTCAGGAACGGCTTCGAAAAAGGTCCCGTTACTTTGCAGGATCTCTACAACGTTCTGCCTTATGAAGGAAATCTGGTATCAGCTGATCTCAAAGGCAGCCAGTTGATAACAATTCTGGAAAGTTCCTGCGCTATAAAAATGGGTAAAAGCTTTCTTCAGGTCTCAGGAATATCATTCAGCTACGATTCGTCCAAGCCGCCCATGAACAGAGTTGTAAAGAACTCGATCAAAGTGAACGGAAAGCCGCTTGATAAAGATACCGTATATTCAGTTTCTATGACCGATTATATATTTCAGGGCGGAGATTCATATACTGAATTCGGTGAAATGGGGATAATACTGAAGGAAACCTATCAGAAACAGATGCGGGAGATCCTTAAGGACTATATAATAGAAACATCGGCTGTCGGAATGCGTGAGAATAACAGGATGACCGATATTTCCAAACTTTAAAAAAAGGAATATGGACTGATGCTTGATATTATTAAGAAAAAACTATTTTTTAAACTCATACTTCTTTTTATCCTTATTGTTTTTACTCCGATATGCATAATAACTTATTTCGTGTATGATCTCGTATCTGACAATTATTATTCAGGCGTAGAAAGATCATTAACCGAAGGGAAAACTTATATAGAATCTTTATTCGACCGCAATACAGATCTGCTGTCCGCGAATATGATAAAATTGAGAGACGATTACGAGTTCGGAAGTTTTTTCGATCATGGAGCAGTACCTGATTACGAACAGGTGTTCGAGTATTTAAAATCGAACTACGGGTTCGATTTCCTTTTTATCAAAAGCGAAGAGGATATGGATCAATCATTTTATTCTCAAAAGCTCAAGAAATCTTCGGGGGCTGATTTCGGCTTCGCTAAAGATGAACCGTCCATATGTTATTCATCGGGAAACTTTCTTTCAATAGTAAAATTACACTACGGATCAGACAGAAAGAAAACAGAGATCACGGTGGGTAAACTGATAGATGCGGAAAATTTCTTTGAATTAAGCAGGATACTTCATTTCGATTTCACTATCTTCAAGAAAAGCGATAAAGGGCTTCTTAACAAATTTTCTACTATTTCAGACGAATACGGTTTTAATATTACTCCGGGAACTTTCATTCTCGACAGGAATGGAGAAGATGACGGATATGTACGTGACGGGACTATATCTGGGAAAAAGCGAAAGATACTCGTGTTCCGTCTCTCTGATTTTCACGATGATCTTTACGGAGCAGTCAGCATTGACGATGATCCGGAATATATTCAGACGGCCAAAAAGCATTTTACTGCCCTGATACTTACTTTTATCGGCCTTATTCTGCTGCTGGGTATATTTATCAAAAACAAACTGGTCAGTCCGATCACTGACCTTCTCGAAGGCATCGGGAATGCATCCGGTCAGATAGAAAGCGGGCAGCCGATAGAAACGCTTCAGGTCAAGAGTCATGACGAGATAGGAAAACTTGCGGATGAATACAATAAAATGGCATCCAGCCTGGGAAGAAGTTTTTCGAGGATAAAGTATCTGCAGAACTATCTGTGGAACATTTTCGAGTCAATGCCTTCCGCTCTCATAGCTGTAGACAGCAGCGGAAAGATAACACAGTGGAACAGGTCGGCCGAGAAATATTCAGACCTTAAAACCGGCATGAAACAGGGGGACGAGATCTGGAAATCGATTTCCAAGCTGGGAATTTATAAGGACGAACTGTTAAAAGTTATCAACGAGAAAGGTCATATAGAAATATACAGAGAGCCTTACAGGGACGGAGAAAAGATAAATGTCAACATCCATATGTTCCCCCTTATTGCCAACGGTGTTAAGGGATCGGTCATAAGAATCGACGACATAACCGAGCTCAGAAAGAAGGAAGACCAGCTCAGACAGGCCCAGAAAATGGAAACTATCGGTACTCTTGCAGGCGGGATAGCTCACGATTTCAACAATATTCTCAGTGGGATAGTCGGGGTAGTATCAATTCTGAAATACAAGCTCGATAAAGATCAGGAGATAACAAAAGACCAGCTTGATGAGTATTTGAATATAATGGAACAGTCTGGAAAAAGGGCAGGAGACATTGTACAGCGGCTTTTAACCCTGTCCAGAAAACAGAATACGACGATCGAACCTGTTATGATAGGCGAGGTTCTAAAACATGTAGTAAAAATATGCTCGAACACCTTTGATAAATCAATTAAGATACTTGGGCTCAATCTTGAGAGCAAAACAATGGTTCTCGCTGATTTCACACAACTCGAACAGGTGATATTAAATCTTGCTATTAACGCGAACCATGCAATGACGATAATGAGGAAAGAACATGAAATACCCGGGGGTATTCTCACGATCGAGATAGTAGATAATGTGCCGAGCTCAGAATCAATTGGATTTTCAGGATCTGCTGAAATAGAGTATTTAAAAATTTCGATCAAAGATACAGGGGTCGGGATGGACGCAAATGTGATAAAGCAGATATTCGAACCTTTCTTTTCAACAAAGGAGAAAGGTCTGGGAACAGGCCTCGGTCTTACCATTGTTTACAACATCATACAGCAGTTCGGAGGCCATATTGATGTCGAATCAACTCCCGGATCAGGCACGGAATTCATTATATATTTCCCTAAATACAATAAAAAAACGGCCTCACAGGTTAAGAAAGAGAACGAGAACATCATAAAAGGTTCAGGAACGATACTCGTCATAGACGACGAACCAGTATTGAGAGAATTGGCGAGAGCTATGCTTAATCAGGCGGGATATAATGTCATTCTTGCAGAGGACGGGATAGAAGGAATCGAAAAATATAAGACGAACATTAAGGCTATAGATCTGGTTCTTCTTGATATGATGATGCCTAATAAGAACGGAAAAGAAACCTTTGAGGAAATATACAGCATTAATGGAAGTGTTAAAGTTGTAGTCACTTCGGGTTTTACTCAGGACAGCAGGGTCGAGGAGGTATTAAAGGCGGGAGCAAAGGATTTCATTCAGAAACCGTACACTATATCAGGGCTGACAAAAAAAGTATACGAGGTTTTAAACAATGACAGGAAATGAAAAAAGCAACAAACTTCCGCCGTGGATAAAAATTGATTTCAGGCATGACGGGGAAGTCCTTGAATTAAAAAAGGAGCTTAGAAGAAAGAATCTTCACACAGTCTGCGAAGAAGCGAGATGCCCCAACCTCTGCGAGTGCTTCGGTAAAAAGAAAACGGCTACATTTATGATACTGGGTGATAAATGCTCGCGCAACTGCAGATTCTGCAATATAAACCATACAACTCCTGAAAAAGTCGATCCGGACGAACCCGCAAAGATCGCTGAAATGGTTCGGAGTATGGGTTTACTGCACGCGGTAATAACCTCAGTAACCCGCGATGATCTACCCGACGGCGGGTCGGGTCATTTTGCCGAAACGATAAAAGAAATAAGAAAGGTATCTAATGCTACGATTGAAGTTCTGACGCCTGATTTTAAAGGAGTGGAAAAGGACAGAAAAAGAGTTTCGATCGAAAAGCCGGAAATATTTAATCATAACGTCGAAACCGTAAGGGAACTTTATTCCAGAGTGCGTCCTGAGGCCGATTACGACCGATCACTGGCTTTTCTCAAGGGGATAAAGAATGATAACAGGAACATGCTGTCAAAATCCGGTATAATGGTAGGTCTGGGCGAGACGGACGAGCAGCTGAAAAGACTGCTTTCCGACCTGGCGGAAACGGGAGTAGATATATTTACCTGCGGGCAGTATTTGAGGCCTTCCAAATTAAATATTGAAGTACAAAAGTATCTTGAACCCGAATGGTTCGAAAGATTTGCCGAAACAGCGAGATCTTACGGAATAAAAAATGTTTATGCGTCGCCATTTACAAGAAGCTCATACAACGCTTCTGAAATTATCGCATCAATAAGGAAGGATTTGAAAAATGCCTGATCTAACAAGGCGTATACCTGATTGGTTCATGTCAGACGATAACCGGGTATCATTGTATTCATCTGTAAAAATAGTACGGAATTTTAAATATATAAATTTCCCCGATCAGGCTGACTTAAGTGCAGTCAGGCAGATCGGGAAAAAAACCGATGAAGTTCTTGAGAAAATGATCGGCGAAGGCGAAGTAAAGGTAATTGACATATCTTCGTCAGATGATGCAGATATTACAAGACTTCAGAAATTCAGGATACTTCCGAACAGGAGTAAAGAAATTCTCAGCCGCATGAAATTGTATCATTACGAAACGACTGATTCTTATCTGCTTACTAACTATAACGATCATTTAACCTTTTTCGCCCATGCGACAGGGAAAGACATAGAGATCGCTTACGGCAGATGCCTAAAATTTATAAAATTGTTCGACTACAGCGAATTCGCTGCAGATAAAAACGGAAACTATCTTACGGCTTCACTTGATTATTTCGGTACGGGACTCAAATGTTTTTCAGTCTTGACAATACCTGCGATAAGATTATTCGGAAGTGCTGAGGAGATTTTATCAGATTTAAAAGCTTACTGCATAGATTCATCAGGTTATTTTTCCAAAGATATAAATTATCTAACGATCATTACCGGAAAAGATTCTATCTCAAAAACATCTGACGAATTTGTTAAATATTTCGGAAATATTATCCGTGAATTAGATAATATCTGCAGCGGGATCGTTAAAAATAAAATTGCGGAGATCGGGTCATTAAAGCAGAAATGCGAACGAATTTTTAATTATGATATCTTGACATTTAAAGATTTTATGGAGATATATTATATACTTTCATTGGTCGCGGACACGGGATGCGCAAAAGGATCGGTTTCAGAGCTGAACAGGGAACTAGTAGAACTTATTAATTCTCTGCCCCGAACAGAACCGGACCAAAGAATAGACAGTGGAGTTCTTCAGCGTCTGAAAGTAAAAACTGAAAAATTATTTAAATAAAGGGAAAATAAAATGATGTCTTTAATTACTTTGGTACTGATGATATTCTTCGGATGGAACGGAAAAGTGAGAGGTGTGGTCAATTACAAATTCGGTGTTGAGAAACTGCTTCTAACCCTTGGATTTATGCCCGGTCTTGCCACACTTCTTAAGGGTTTGCTTCTGAAATATATGGCAGGTCTTGAAGGACTGGCGGCTTTTATAAGCGTACTTATAGCCACTCTCGTTGTCTTTATGATCCTGACTTATATTCTCGGAAAGATAACAAAAATTCCGGAATATGAATACACTCCCGCCGACAGAACTCTCGGATTTTTTGTGGGAATGTTCAAGGGATTCTGCATAGCAGCTCTACTTATAATGCTTTACGGTATCACCTTTGTGGATAAAGCCGCGCCAGAGGGCATGACAAATATGATGAAGAATAATTTTGTGAATATGACGGTTAACGAACCGATAGATTTTTACAGATCAACAGTGTATTCTCTCTACCTAAAAACATCCAAGGCCAGCGTTGAGGATCTTTATGTTTCAAAAGAGAAGATGCTCGAAGAAACCAAAGTTACAGGATATGTACCTTGGACAGAGGGTTATGTTTATACTCCGCCTAAGGAAGAAACCGAAGAAGAAAATGAAGACGGCATAAAACTGGAAGCGCCGAAACATAATCTGCCGGATATGAATAGTTTTAAATAAAAAAAGGAGTCTAAAATGCCCGAAATAATCGATGTATTCGGAAGAGAAGTACTTGATTCAAGAGGAAATCCCACAGTTGAAGTGGAAGTATTCCTTCAGGACGGATCAAAAGGCAAAGCGATCGTTCCATCCGGAGCATCTACCGGAGAACATGAAGCCTGCGAACTCAGGGACGGAGATAAAAAGCGATATCTCGGCAAGGGAGTACTTAACGCAGTGAAAAACGTCAATGAGGTGATAGCTCCTGAGATCATCGGATATTACGCAACAGAACAGGCTGTTATCGACAAATTCATGATCGAACTGGACGGTACGCCTAACAAAGTCAAACTTGGAGCTAACGCGATACTCGGAGTTTCTATGGCGGTTGCGAGAGCCGCGGCCGAATCGAGAGGACTTTCTCTTTATCAGTATCTCGGCGGAGTTAACGCGAAAAGGATACCTGTTCCGATGATGAACATCGTCAACGGCGGATCTCACGCTGATAATAACGTGGATCTGCAGGAATTTATGATCATGCCCTACGGAGCGCCTGATTTCAGAGAATCTTTAAGAATGGGCGCCGAGATATTCCACAGCCTTAAAGGTATACTTAAAAAGAAAGGAATGAGCACTGCAGTAGGCGATGAAGGGGGATTTGCTCCGAATCTGAAATCCAACGAGGAAGCTTTGGAACTGATCATGGAAGCAATCGAAGCCGCGGGATATAAACCGGGCGAGCAGGTTGTGATAGCTCTCGATCCGGCAGCCAGCGAGTTCTATGATTCAAAAACGAAAAAATACAATCTCGATTCAGAGAAAAAGAAACTGACATCGCTTCAGATGGCTGATTATTACGTCAAGCTTGCTAAGAAATATCCGATCTTTTCTATAGAGGACGGAATGGCGGAAGACGACTGGGAAGGCTGGAAGATAATTACAGATAAACTTGGAAAAGATATTCAGATCGTCGGGGACGACCTGTTCGTAACAAATGTGAACAGGCTGAAAATGGGATTCGACAAAAAAGTCGCGAATTCCATCCTTATAAAACTGAACCAGATCGGAACTGTTACCGAAACTCTCGAATGTATAGAAACGGCTTTCAAAGGCGGTTACACTGCTGTAATTTCACACAGATCCGGTGAAACTGAAGATCCGTTCATAGCAGATCTTGCTGTTGCCGCAAATACGGGTCAGATCAAAACGGGATCGTTGTGCAGAACGGACAGGATATCGAAATACAATCAGCTTTTAAGGATCGAGGAAGAACTCGGGGAAGCTGCTGTGTTCGGGCTTGATCTGAAAGGCAGGAACATTACGAAAGTAAAAAGCTGAGATCTAGTGTAAAATATGGCTGAATATAAAAGAAAAACATTTTACGCATGTCTGATAATTCTGCAACTGGTCTTTTATTCATGTGTGCTAAGTACCGAAATGAGGAAGCCGGAGACCGTTCAGGCTGCTGACAGTACTTCAAAAGCTGAGACAGTAACTCCGGAAGAGATCAGCAACGCCGATGAGGATATGCTCGGTGCGAACGATCTTGTGATACGCGAAGATACGGGTGAAAGCAGGATAGTCGAGATATACAGGGACGAGATACAGGACAACTGCGAAAGGAAATTTTTCGATCTGCTTTCATTTTATCAGAACGCAGAGCTTACAAAAGCCAAACTGATGTTCGATAATCTTCTTGAGTCTCTCGAGTATCTTTACGGCGATCTGAAGCTGTCCGACAGAGTCATGCTCGAGAATTTCTGGGCTGAGTTCAGCGACAAAAGCGTAAAGGAATCAAGTCCGAATATCTTCGATATTTACGAGTCATTGTATTTCGACGAAGAGCTTTTATCGAACGGGAAAGACCCGAACGAAGTCGTGATCGAGCAGAACACTGAAGTATATAAGGTAAAGCAGAATAACGCGAATTACACGTATGCCGAAGAGAAGACGAAAGCGCTTTTCGAAAAAACCGATCTAAAGCCCACAGATGAGTTTATCAAATCAGTTTATGAAAATTATATAAATTACCTGAGCGACAGAATAGGTATAAAAGAAACTTATATCCGCTCTCTTAAATATGTAAAATTCATCAAGAACAGGCTGAAAGATAATGGTTTGAGCGAAATTTACGCCTACATACCCGCCGTAATGACATCTTATTATGAAGGTACGAAGAACGGGAGCATTTGGAGGCTTGAGAACACAAAAGCCTACAAAAACATCAGAAACAATACAGGCGCTTCTACGGCAGAAGTTATCAGGCGCATCAAATCTGTTAGCAGAAAAGGCAATGAATTTAATATCATCGCCACAATTGTCGAAACAGAGAAATACAGTCTGGAACAAAAAGATTTGAAAAAAGATGTTCTTACAGAGAATTTTTCAAATTTCGCCGCTATGGTGATTATACTGACCAATCCTGATGACCATGACCTGAAAAGCGCCGGTCCGGAAGCGGAAGAAGGTGACGGCTATCTTGCTTCTTATGAGGATTATATTAAAGATCCGAAAAAATTCGTGCCTGAGAAAGAAAGCAGTAAGAAAAAGGCGGGTTCTCAGAAGTCCAAGTATTCAAAATCGTTCATAAGGATCAATCATAAGATAAAGAAAGGCGATAATCTTCAGAAGATAGCCGATCTATACGGAGTTAGCGTAAGCGATTTAAAGGAATGGAATCCGAAAGACACAGGAAAAAAATACCTGACACCGGGCGTCGTTCTGCTGATAAAAGGTTATAAATATCAGTATTACACGGCAAGATCCGGCGATTCCGTAGGAAGAATATCTAATAAATTCGGAATGACCGAACAGGATTTCAAAAAGATAAACAATATGACCAAAAACACGGTCATAAAGGGAAGAAAATATATAGTTAAAAAAAGTTAGGAATTTTTGTGCTTGAAAAAAAAAGCGGGAACAGAGCGGGTCTGATCGTTCTGATAGATCCCGATAAGATAGGTCCCATAGGTGTAAAACATAAGGTCGGTCAGTATCAGGAACATGGGGCTGACGTTTTCTTTTACGGGAGCAGTCAGCCTGTAAAAAACGATTTCAACGCGATCGCGAAAGAGATAAGATCGTGCGCAAAAGTTCCATTCATCCTTTTCCCGGGTTCATCAGAGCAGGTCACGCCTTACGCTGACGGGATACTTTTCATTACTTTAATCAGCGGCAGGAATCCTGATTTTCTCATAGAGCATCACGTCAAAGCTGCCCCGTTCGTTAAAAAGCTCGGGCTTAAAGTATTACCGACAGCATATATTCTTATCGAATGCGGCTACAGGACTTCAGTCGAACGCGTCAGTAAAACTCAGCCTTTGCCATCATCAAATATACCGAACATCGTTGCTCACGCCCTCGCCGGGGAAATGATAGGCATGAAATATGTTTATCTCGAAGCGGGAAGCGGAGCGAAGAATCCGGTTTCACCCGAGATCATCAAAGCCGTGAAAGCCGAAATATCAGTTCCGCTGATCGTGGGCGGAGGCATCAGGACGCCGGAATATGCAGCAACTCTTGTAGATGCCGGAGCTGATTTTATTGTTGTAGGCAATGTGCTTGAAAAGTCAGATGACAAAGAAATTGTCAGAAAATTCGCAGAGGCTATGATATGAGAGTAGAAGACGATGAATGTTAATACGAGAATTTTATGGCTCTAAGCTGGAATGAAATAAAAGAACGCGCTACCCACTTTTCAAAAGAGTGGGGAAATGCTTTTAATGAGGATGCGGAAGCGAAAACTTTTCTGTTTGAATTTTTCAATGTTTTCGGGATAAGCCAGCGGAAAGTTTCCAATTTTGAGCACAGAGTGAAAAAGCTCGACGATCATGAAGGCTATATTGATCTTTTCTGGCCTCAGATGATCCTTATCGAAATGAAAAGCAGAGGGAAAAACCTCGACAAGGCATATCAACAGGCAAGGGATTATTTGAAAGCCATAAGACAGGAAGAGTTGCCGAAATTCATTCTTGTTTCTGACTTTGAATATTTCAGGCTATTCGATCTCGAAGAAGACAAGCTGATCGAGTTTAAACTGAATGAGCTTGTTAATAATGTTCAGCATTTCGGACATCTGCTTGGTTATCAGAAGAAGATCTATAAGGAGCAGGATCCGGCCAATATTAAGGCGGCCGAACTTATGGGCAGGCTTCATGACAGGTTGAAAGAGATCGGGTATTCTGGTCATCCGCTAGAAGTTTATCTTGTTCGTATTCTTTTTTGTCTGTTCTCGGAAGATACAACCATTTTCAATAAACAGCAGTTTCAGGATTATATTGAGCAGCGGACTAATGTTGACGGAAGCGACCTTGCGGCAAAACTGCAGGAACTTTTTCAGGTACTGAATACGCCTAACGAAAAACGGTATAAGAATCTTGATGAGCAGCTTGCAGATTTTCCTTATGTGAACGGTAAACTTTTTGAAGAGATATTGCCTACCGCCAGTTTTGATTCCAAGATGAGACAGGCGCTGTTGGACTGCTGCAATATCGAATGGAGCAAGATATCCCCTGCGATCTTCGGATCAATGTTCCAGAGCGTGATGAACCCGACTGAACGCAGAAACATTGGAGCGCATTACACGAGCGAAACCAACATCCTAAAGTTGATCAAACCTCTGTTTCTTGATGAACTCTGGGCTGAATTTGAAGCCGTAAAAAGCAACAGGAATAAACTTGTAGAATTTCATAAAAAACTTAGCACGCTTAAATTTCTCGATCCGGCCTGCGGCTGCGGCAACTTCCTTGTCATTACATATCGCGAACTGAGGCTTCTTGAACTTGAGATATTAAGGGTATTACAAAATACCGACCGGGTTCTCGATGTAAGAGAGATTATCTGGCTTGATGTCGATCAGTTTTACGGAATTGAGATCGAAGAATTTCCCGCGCGTATAGCTGAGGTCGCGATGTGGCTGATAGACCATCAGATGAATATGCAGATCAGCAATGAATTCGGGCAGTATTTTATCAGGCTGCCGCTAAAAAAATCGGCAATGATCGTGAACGGGAATGCTCTCAGAATAGACTGGCAGAGCCTATTGAACCCTGTAAATACTGTTGATATTGTAGCAAAACACGCGAATGTTTATATGGTCAATGAACCGGAACCGGTTAAATACGGAACCGTAAACATCGAAGCAGAATCCGTCAAAATTTATAAAGGCAAAAAACCTCAGCCTGAATCTCAGGTAATGTTCGATTACATATTGGGTAATCCGCCGTTTGTTGGTAAGAAAGAACAGAATATTGAACAGAAATTAGATATGGAATTAATCTGGACAGGAGTTAAAGGCGCAGGAGTACTCGATTATGTAACTTCATGGTATATAAAAGCGGCTCAGTATATACAAAATTCTAAATCAAAAGTCGCTTTTGTTTCTACAAATTCTATTTCACAAGGGGAACAAGTAGGAGTATTATGGAACCAGTTATTTAGTAGATATAATATTAAGATTCATTTTGCTCATAGAACCTTCAAATGGAGTAACGAAGCGAGAGGAAAAGCTGCTGTCCATTGCGTAATAATCAGCTTTGCTCACTATGATACAAATAATAAAAGCATTTTTGAGTATGAAGACGTAAAAGGTGTAGCACACCAAAAAATAGTAAAAAATATAAGCCCTTATTTGATAGACGGGAAAGAGATAACTCTTGAAAATAGAAAATCACCTATTTGTAGAGTACCTGAAATGAACTATGGCAGTATGCCTATTGATGAAGGTAATCTCATTTTGTCTGATGAAGAGAAAGAATATGCTTTAAAGAAGGAACCTTTTATCAATGATGTAATTAAGCGCTACACCGGTGGTGATGAATTCATAAACAATAAGAAACGGTGGTGTTTATGGTTAAAAAATGCTGAACCTAATTTTTTAAGAAAATCAAATTTCATTCTTGACCGAATAGAAAAAACAAAGAAATTTAGACTAAGCAGTAAAAGAGCAGCAACGAACAGACTTGCTGATACGCCAATGCTTTTTGGAGAAATAAGACAACCTATTACCAATTACATTATCATTCCAAAAGTTTCTTCAGAATACAGGAAATATATTCCTATAGGAATTTTAGAACCAACAACAATTACAAGCGGAAGTGCTTTGATAATTCCAAATGCTAATTTATTCATATTTGGCGTAATGACTTCGTTTATGCATACAGTATGGATGAAATCAACTTGCGGTCGAATGAAAAGTGATTTTCAATATTCAGCAAGCATTGTTTACAACAACTTTCCATGGCCTGAAAACACAACCAAAGTTCAGGAAATTAATATCGAGAAAGCAGCACAAAAGGTACTTGATACAAGAGCTTTATTCCCAAACAGTTCACTGGCTGAGCTATACGACCCTTTATCAATGCCGCCAGAACTTGTAAAAGCTCATAACGAACTCGATAAAGCCGTTGACCTGGCTTACCGTTCTCAGCCGTTCGTCAGTGAAGCTAATCGAATGGAATTTTTATTCGAGCTTTATGAAAAATATACAGCCGATTTATTTACAAAAGAGAAAAGTAAGAAAAAGAGATGAAAATATTTATATAACATTCGAGGCGAAAAGTTGAAGATCGAAGACGATGATTTTTGTTTTGTCTGCGGAGATAAGAACGAAACCGGTATCCATGCGGAATTTACCGTAAATGATGACAACACCGCGTCAGCTCATCTGGTCATCCCGTCAAGATTTCAGGGATGGAAAGGGATAGTTCACGGCGGGATTATTTCAACGCTGCTCGATGAAGTGAGCATTTACGCATGCAGAAAAATAACTTTGAAAGGCGTTACAGCCGAAATTGATGTCAAATTCAAAAAATCTGTTCCTACTGAGCGGGAGATCACACTTCAATCGAAGGTGATCGAGATAAAAAGAAAACTCATTTTTGTTCACGCCGATCTTCTAATTGACGGCGAAGTCTATGCATCAGCCGAGACGAAAGTTTTCAATCTGGAATAGCTACAAAATAATTACTTTAACAGTATCATTTTTTTAGACAAAATGCTTTTTGTTGTTTCAAGGCGGTAAATATACAAACCACTGTTTAACTCAGAAGCATTGAATTCAACACTGTGATTTCCGGGTGTCTGTTTCCCGTGAAACAGCTCTTTTACAAGCTGTCCGTTTGCGTTATATACTGATAACTTTACGACACCGCTGAATCCCTGCGGAAGCGAATATGAAATATTTGTTGTAGGATTGAACGGGTTCGGATAATTCTGTTCAAGAGTAAATTCACTTGGAATTGAGTTGGTGTCATCTTCAATTCCTACTGACTGCCAAAAAAGGACAGGGTAATCAGGATGGCCTGACTGATAATGTTTTTGCCAGATATTCTCGAAATCCCAATCTATATAAGTATCATAATTCCACATCTCAGATGTTGTTTTACCTTCACCGCCTGCAGAGGTTGACTGTCCACTGGTTTCGGTATTCCAATAGCTGTTTACCGTATTAGTAGAAAATCCGCATTGCAATCCGCCAGTGTAAGTCGTATTCCCAGACACAAAACCAGTAGAATAACAGTTTTTAATATACGATTCATCATTGACACCGATAAGTCCTCCTACATAATCCGAACCACTGACTTTTCCCTGAGAATAACAATCAGAAACTAGAGTGTTCAACCAGATTAGACCGATCAAACCTCCGATATGATCAAGTCCGGATACACTACAAGTCGAATAACAACAAGAAATAGAGTCACCCAATGAGGATCCAATCAGACCACCTATTTCATTTTCAACCCCTTCAACTGAGCCAAATTCTGCTGAACAGTTTGTGATCATAGAAAACAAACTAGCACCGGTTAAAGATCCGCACCCAGCTTTACCGGAAATATTTACATTATACAAATGCACATGATCTATTATGGCATTTCTTACTGCCCCAAAAAGGCTTGTGTAGATTCTGGTTGAATCATTTATTGTTAAACCTGAAATAAGATTAGATTTATTGCTTTCGTAAGATCCCTTGAACTCACTTTCATCATGACCGATCGGAATCCAGCCTTTCCCCTCATTCCAAGGGGCAACTCCCAGATTTATAGTATCTGTCTGTTTGAAGCATATACTGTCTTTACCTGTATAATATCTGATATTATTCAGATGCTCAGCATTGCTGACAATATAAGGATCTGATTGTGTCCCTGAACCGTCGGCAAAGAGATCTCCTGCAGGCTGATTTATTCTTGCATTTATACCGTAACCATTTGAATTAACACCAATCACTTTATATGTATAATTTCCAGTCAGAGCAACAATATCGGAATAACTTTCAGAATTCCCTGGTAACGGAGAGTTGATTGTGTAGATCAGATCAAAATTACGATATACATGAACAGCCGTCAATTCAGTGACAGGGTTGCCATCTAATAAGGTATCGGGGTTATTCCACGAAAGCTTGATAGAATATTGTCCGTTACCGCATGAAGATGTAAGATTTGATGGAGCACCGGGTACTAATGGCGAAAGGCTGTTCATTAGAAAAGGATAACCATTGTTTTTGCTCTCGAAATCTTCTGACCATGTGTTAGAAAAGTCCCAATATTTATAAGTCTCAGAAGAAAAATCACAAGTCATTTCGACTGTTGTTCTTCCTTCTCCACCTGCGGAAGTTAATTGTCCGCTAGTTTCAATATCCCAATAGCTGAATACGATGTTAGGATTTTCTGAATGACCAATCAAACCACCTGTATTCTCAAATCCCGTAACATTACTTTTAGAATAGCTTTTATAAATATATGTATATGGCATACAAGCTGTTTTTCCTATCAATCCTCCGACATATTTTAAGCCATTCACAATTGCATTGCACCATGAATTAAAAATTATAATTCCATTACACTTTCCTATAAAGCCACCGATTTCATTTTTTCCTGTTATATTGCCTGTCACAAAGCATTTAGTAAATCCTGCAAAATCCGTATAACCTGCTATAGCGCCTACTTTGTTCCCGCCGGTAATATTTACATTTCTTAAGGTGATATTTTGAATTGCACAATATTCATTTAAATATCCGAATAACCCTATATAATCTAAATCGGGTCTATTAATGTACAAGTTCTTGATTGAAAAATTATTGCCTTCATAGGAAGCCATAAAATTGTTGTAACTGATTGTATCCCTTCCGATAGGCTCCCACCCAGTTTCCTCGTTCCACGGAGCTACTCCAAGGTCTATGTCAGCGATCTGCTTGAAGTATTTATCATCATTGTCGGTTCCCAGATAAAATCTGATACTGTCAAGATTTTCCGGTGTTCTGATAAGCCATGGATCCTCATAAGTTCCGCTTCCGCCTGCAAACTGGGCGAAAGAATTGATAAAGAGTAACATTGATAAAAAGAATACAACTTTTCTGCACATGATTTTACCTCTAATATCTTTAGAAAACAATATACGGCAAAGATATCGATGAATCAACAACTTAAAAATTATTTATTTTTTCTTTACTTCGGGATGTTTTTTTGAGTATAATTACACAATAATATCGGGAGCTCTTATGAACAGGTATATAAACGAACAGCATATTCTCATCGTCGATATCGGCAGCACTACGACGAAAGGGCTTCTGCTTGAAAGGGACGGCGAAAAATATTTTTTTAAGGCCATATCTGATGCTCCGACAACGGTTGAACGACCTTATGAGGATGTTAATATCGGAATCGAGAGAGTCATTCTCGACATTGAGAAAAGCTGTGGACTAAAGCTGTTCGATGCTGATAAAAAGCTTACCGTTCCGTTCCTTGCTACAAGTTCAGCCGGCGGCGGCCTGCAGATGATAGTTTTCGGTCTTACAAAATCAGAGACCGGGAAAGCTGCAGAGGCTACAGCTTACGGCGCAGGCGCTATTGTTACCGGAACATTTACCGTGGATGACGGGGTTACTGAAATGGAAAAAATGAGGATGATTCGGGAAATACATCCCGATATGATACTCATGGCAGGAGGCATAGACGGCGGCGGATTGTGGGGAATCTTGAGGCAGGCGGAAATACTGACGTTAGCTGAACCGAGATCCAAGTTCATGCCTGAAGAGCAGATACCTCTCGTTTTCTGCGGCAATATCGAAGCGAGAGAGTTCGTGAAAGACATTCTCGGCGAAAGCTTTCAGGTTCATGTTACGGATAACGTAAGACCTACTCTGGAGGAATTCAATTTCGAGCCTGTCAGATATAAAGTGCATCAGCTGTTCATGGAAAACGTGATGGAGAACGCTCCGGGATATAAGGAAGTTAAGAAATCCGTGGTCAAAGATATTCTGCCGACTCCGGCCGGAGTTGAGCTTATTATGAAAAAATATTATGAGAAACATAAGGAAAATACACTTCTCGTTGATATCGGAGGAGCTACAACTGACATATTTTCATGCATAAGATCTAATGTGAACAGGACTGTTTCTGCTAATATTGGCATGAGTTATTCGATATCGAACATTCTGAAAGAAGCAGGCATTGAAAGGATAATGTCCAACATAGGCGGAAAGATACCTGAGGACGATATCAGGAATTATGTTTCCAATAAGACTCTAAATCCGGAATATATTCCTCAAACAGATGGCGAAAGATTTATCGAGCTTTCGTGCGCCGCTGAAGGTATCAGGATAGCCTGGGATCATCATATATCGATGAACCTTGAAGTTAATCATATGGGATTTCTGGATAAAAGAAGAAAAGATGTTATGGAGCATAAGCTGTGTCCGTTCGAAGAGGTTTTTAATCTTACTGCCGACAAAGAAGCTATCTTTCAGTTTTCTCATATTGACAGGATAATCGGGGCCGGCGGGGTCATTTCCTGCTCAAAAAGGATAGAAGATATCGTATTTATTCTTAACGAAGGGTTCAGACCTGTCGGGATAACGGAATTATACGTCGATAAGTATTTCAAGGCTCCGCAGATGGGTATGTTCACGATGATAGACAGCGAAAAAGCTGTAGAAACATTCGAGCGTGAGTCTCTAAAAAAAGTTTGTACGGTCGTCTCGGTCGCAGGCAAATCGAAAGAACCTGCGGAGATCATTAGAATTACCGACCTGAAAGAAAATACATCTTCGGTAATGCGTTCGGACGAAGTCTTCTTTATGAAAAAAGGGGGATATTTCAAATTCGAAGCGCTCAACGGATATGTTTTCGGAGTTTCCGGCGATTCGTGCGAGATAAATACTACAGATCCAATACTTCTGGACTGCAGGACATGCGCAGACAGGAAAACTTTCTCTGTTTTCCATGCGCTATACGGAGATCCGAAAGATATGCATCTAAGCTATGATTATATCAAGGGCAGGAACGAGATATTTAACGGTGAATTCGAGATAAGCAGGTCTCTGCCATACAAAGGTGAAGTGCTTGTTCATAAAGGCGAAAAAGTTCAGATCGAGACTGTGATCGCAAGAAATCTTTTCAATCCGCCCAAAATATATATGATAGACATCCGCAAGCAGGTAGGCATTGAGCAAAAACTGTCTCAGGAGGATATAAAAACAGGTCTGTCGGTCAGAAAAGGCGATAGGATTGAATACGGTCAGGCTATATTTTCATACAAAAAGAAAGGAGATCAGTTAGTTTCTCACTTTTACTCCAACGTCCGGGGCGAAGTAGTAAAGATAGATGATTACGGTATGATAATACTGAAGGAGATCCAGGATTACGGGGACGAACCGGTGAGTGTTAATATGGCTGCAGATATGAGTATAAAGCCCAAAGAGATGGATAAATATCTTAAATATCATGAGGGCGATTTCGTACAACAGGGACAGATCATAGCTCAAAAAACGACTGGAAGCTCGGTTGATGATATTATCAGTTCGATATTTGAATCTAAACGCGAAAAGCACAGTGCTATGACCGGAAGCCAGGGAAAGCATTTTTCATTCAAGGCACCTGTTACAGGCTATATAACTAAAACGGATTTTAAAACAGGCGAGATCACTTTTCAGTATAGATCCAATCCTTTTATACTCAGATCTTTCGTTAATGGCGAGGTTACAGGGGTTCACAAAAACCTTTCCGCCGATATAAAAGTATCAGGTTCATACGCTTACTGTCTTATCGGGTTCGGTGGCGAGAATTACGGTAAAATAAAAATCAGCAGTATCAACAGAGGGATCTCGGAGAGCGATCGGGATAATATAATCGTTTTTTCACAGTCTGTAACCAGAAAGATACTTGAGGATGCGGCTATATTCAAAGTAAAAGGAATTATTGCGCCTTCAATAAATAACAGGGACTGGGTGGAATTCTCAGGCAGGGAGATCGGGATAGCAATTACCGGAAAGGAGCAAATCGGGTTCACTTTTATGCTTACGGAAGGTTTCGGAAGCAAAGAAATGAACAATGATTATATTGAATATTTTAAAACGAACGAAGGCAGGATAGCGAGCATTAACGGCCGCACTAGAGTAAGGGCGGGCGTGATCAGGCCGAGAGTTCTGATATCATAGGGGACTGACATGGTTTATTTTAACGTTACGGGAATGAGCGGGAATCAGCCCCCTCAGTCTGCCCCGGAACCAAATTCAACAAGAAGCGATCTAGAAGTTCTACAGGACAGGTTCGACAGGCTGAAGCTTGTTACTATGGCTCTTTGGACTTTTGTCAGGGATGAAAAGGGTATAACAGAAGATCAGCTTATGGAAAGGGTAAAAGAAATCGATGCTTTTGACGGATCTAAAGACGGAAAGCTTAAGATAGGCATCAGGAAATGCGGAAAGTGCGGTAAAGCGCTTAATCCTAAATTTGAGAAATGCCTTTACTGCGGTTTTGTTACGCCTGCAAGCAGTATATTCGAAACTTTCTAAGGTTATTCCTAAATAATATTCTTTACATCAGGCACTAAATCAATTATATTCATGATGTGTAAAAAACGGAGGCCTTTATGAAAAAAATATTTATTTTTACTCTTATTATAGCAGTAACGTTATTAATTCCTGATCTTTACGGGCAGAAGAAGAACTGGGGGATCGGTTTAAGGCTTGGTGATCCGTCAGGCATTTCTGTTAAAAAATATATGGGAAAGAACGCGTGGGAGTTCTCTATAGGCAGATCTCACTTTTTTAAGAATGACCGCTGGTACAATGATTATTACAATGATATTTACGATGATTATGACTATTATGACAGGGATAATGATCCTATCGGGATCCAAGTACATTATCTATGGACTAAGCCGATCAGAGATCTTCGCGGTCTTGACTGGTATTACGGTCTTGGCGGTCAGATAGTTACGGATTCTTATACTGTATATTATAAAGACGGCGACAAAGAGAAGATCACTAATTTCGATCTCGGTGCAGACGGAGTTCTCGGTCTGGAGTATAATTTCGCTGATGCTCCTATCGCTCTATTTGGAGATCTGACGCTCGAAATGGAAGTATACGATGATTTTTTTGAACTGTGGTTTCAGCCCTGCATAGGAGCCAGGTTCAATTTTTAATTTATAAATATCACTCGTCATATTTTTTAAAAAAATAACATTGTTAGATAAACGGTATTAATATATACTGGGTATGATCTATAATGTTTTTTCTTTAAGATATTTCTCGTCATATCATTTTTCGAAACGGTCTGCAACCGGCTAAAGCCGGCATTAATTGCATAATGATTTGGAGATAACGAGTACCTGCGACAAAACGAGGATGCACTTCCGTTTCTCAAAATATATGAATCGAAGGATAACCTCTGCCGGTGATGAGGGGAGACATAATTCATGAAGGATCGACATCCGTTACGAATTTGATCCAGCCGGTACGTGTTAAATTCAAAGAAGTAATTGAACGGATGGCTGCAGGATGAGATCCTGAATGAACTTATGTCGAGCAATAAAACTACTTATCAGAATACTTTTCGAAATTAGCGAGTATCAAAGCGCGGATATCTTCATGAATAATATTTCGTTTGTCTTTATCAAGCGCTGAAATATTAACGGGCTTATCGATAATAACGGTCACGCCGCTTCTTTTACCAGCCTTAAAATTAGCCGTGATCTTTTCTGTGCCGGTGATCGTGACAGGCAGGATAGGCACTTCAGCCATCAAAGGAAGCTTGAAACTCCCTTTCTTAAACGGGATTATTGTCGGCCTTCTTGTACCTTCAGGGAAAAGGATGACGCTCTGTCCTTTTTTAATCATCTCTGCGGCTTTTTTAAACGACTCAAGTCCTTTTCGCGGGCTTGATCTGTCAATAAAAAGACAACCGAGCATTCTCATCCATGAAGCAAAAAGCGGAATTCTGGAGAGTTCGATCTTCGCGATAAAAGAGGGTTTGTTGGTAAGCACTGAAAAAAGCAGCGGAATATCGAATGCCGCCTGATGATTAGAGATCACGACGACGGGCACATCGGGAATATTCTCCGATCCGATGACCTTAACATCAGTGCGAACCCATTTCATAATAGACGATCCCCATTTAACAGGATATCTATGAATAAATTCATGGAATTCGCTTTGAGAAAGTGTCAGTTTTTTAAAATAAACATAAGGAAGGATTAAAAAATGAGAAAAAGTAAACAGGAAAAATCTGATCTTAATAAAAATTAATTTCATATAATAAAATTATCAACTTAAGATTTTATCAACAAGGTCCTGAAGAACATTGAGTTCAAAAGGCTTGGCGAGAAACCCTTCCGCCTTTTCAACATCCTGTTTGACCTTTTCGATTCCGTAGCCGGTCATAAGAATAATAGGCAGATCGGGGTATTTGGATTTGATAAGCCTAGAAAGCTCGATCCCGCCCATATTGGGCATATTGATATCGGTAATAACAAGATCGAATCCGTTCTCCTGATATCCGTTAAGCATTTCCCAGGCTACTGAACCGTCTTTTGCCGAAGCGACGGCATAATCCATCATCTCAAAATAATCAGTCAGAAGATCCCTCATTATCGCTTCGTCATCTACTACAAGTATTTTTTTTGTGTCAGCCATAAATTTCAAACATTCCTTTAAAACAGATCAGAATTATACTTTCATAATTTCAATAAATCAACAAAAAAATCAATCTTGATCATTCCCATTCGATAGTTGAAGGCGGTTTTGTGCTTATGTCATAAACCACTCTGTTCACTCCCCTAACCTCATTTATTATCCTTGTCGATACTCTCGAAAGAAATTCATGGGTGAACGGATAGCAGTCGGCGGTCATAAAATCGATCGTTCTCACCGCTCTTAAGGCAATAACATTATCGTAAGTCCTTTCATCTCCCATAACACCGACCGTCTTTACAGGAAGGAAAACAGCGAAAGCCTGACCGATAGAATCGTAAATTCCTTCTCTGAGGATCTCTTCAATAAAAATATCATCTGCTTTTCTGAGAATGTCGCATTTCTTTTTCGTAATATTCCCGATAACTCTAACTCCGAGCCCGGGTCCAGGGAACGGATGCCTTTTAATGATATTGTCATGCAGACCGAGCTCATGGCCGACTCTTCTTACTTCATCTTTAAAGAGGTCCCTTAGAGGTTCGATTATTTTTAGCTTCATCTCTTTGGGCAGCCCGCCGACGTTATGATGCGATTTTATAGTAGCTGAAGGTCCGCCTTTTGCGCTGACTGATTCGATCACGTCCGGATAGATCGTTCCCTGAGCCAGAAATTCTACAGTACGACCCTCTTTTTTCTTGATCTTATCTATTTCAGCCTGAAAAACCTCAATGAACTCTTTACCGATGATCTTTCTCTTCCTTTCGGGATCCTTCACGCCTTTAAGTTCTTTCAGGAACTGTTCTTCGGCGTTTACAACGATAAGATTCAATCCGAGCTTTTCCTTGAATGTCTTAACCACCTTTTCGCGTTCTTTCAGCCTTAAAAGCCCGTTGTCCACGAACACGTTTATAAGGTTTTTCCCGATAGCTTTATGCAGAAGAAGCGCCGCTACTGATGAATCAACGCCGCCGGAAAATCCCAGCACGACTTTTTTATCTTTAACTTCTTTTTTTATTTTATCGACGCTTTCTTTTATGAAATTCGAAGCTGTCCAGTCGCCGCTGCATCCGCAGATCTTTTTCACGAAATTATCTAAGAACTTCCTCCCGTTCTCGGTATGATTAACCTCGGGGTGGAACTGAACTCCGTAAACCGTGCCTTTTTTATTTCGGATGATCGCAGCCGGAGTATTTTCGCTGTAACCTATACTTTCGAATCCGTTCGGGATCTTTACCACTTTATCTCCGTGACTCATCCATACCTTCCAGCCCTTTTTAGGCTTAGTAACCCCTGAAAATATCGGGTCATCGTAGGTGATTTTAACTTCAGCGAACCCGAATTCCTGCTCCGAACTCCGTTCTACTTTACCGCCCAGCTTTTTCGTAATAAGCTGCATTCCGTAGCAGATCCCCAATATCGGGATGCCAAGGCTGAATATCTCATCAGGAACGTCCGGAGAATTTAAAGCGTAAACCGAATTCGGCCCTCCTGAAAAAATTATTCCTTTCGGATTGAATTTTTTTATTTCTTCAATGGGTGTGAAATAAGGTTTAAGTTCGCAGTAAACGCTGTTCTCTCTGATCCTTCTCGCTATAAGCTGATTATACTGGCTTCCGAAATCTAATATTAAGATATTGTCGTGCTTCATATCGTCCTCCCGTTTTAGAAAGATTTAAAGATAAGGATTTAAATTGTCAATTACAAGAGAAGGTTTCCGGCATTTATTCACGTTCCCGGTTTTTAAAATTATTATGTTTTCTAAATCTCCAATTATTAGAAATTTATAGAGCGGCAGTTTATTTATCCTCAGGGATATTTTTATAAAAAATGAGAAGAAACCACATTATATAGTGTTGACAAGTTCGACACACCACAATATATTGTGTTTTTTGTTAAAAATGACTTGACAAGCGCTTTCGGTTTTTATTATATTGGAGTTCTGATTAACTCAGACCGAAATACTGTGACTTTAACCCTACTGGAGATGACCGAATGACCGAAAAAACTAAAAAAATGACCAGAACTGCAGAGAAATACGAAAATCCTGACGACAGGTTCCCGGAGATAGAATTTTCCGACAACGCGCTGGTCATATTAGAAAAAAGATACCTGATCAAGGATCTTGATACAAAAAAACCTAAAGAAACCCCGCGCGATCTTTTTATAAGGGTCGCAAAAGCGATAGCTGAAGGAAGCAGAGCTTCTAACCCGGCGATCTCGGATGAAGAGATAATGGAGATCGAGGACAAGTTCTACGCATTGATGGCCGGCAAGGACTTTATGCCCAATTCGCCTACATTAATGAACGCGGGACGCGAACTTCCTAATTTAAGCGCGTGTTTCGTTCTACCGGTCGAAGATTCCATGGAAGGCATATTCAACGCGGTAAAGGAAGCTGCGCTGATCCATAAATCAGGCGGAGGCACGGGGTTTGATTTCAGCAATCTGAGGCCTTCAGGTTCGAACGTACAGTCAACGGCCGGTACTGCGAGCGGTCCGATATCGTTCATGTCCGTTTTCAACGCGGCTACCGAGACCATTAAGCAGGGCGGCGTAAGAAGAGGCGCGAATATGGGAATAATGCGCGTCGATCATCCTGAGATAATGAATTTTATCAGCTGCAAAGAGGATACTTCAAAATTTACCAACTTCAACATTTCCGTAGCCATAACAGATGAATTCATGAAAGCGTATAAAGCCGGAACGGATTATATCCTGTATCACAAGGAAAAGCCCGTAGGAGCAATGAACGCGAAAAAAGTTATGGACGCGATAGTTCATCACGCGTGGTCAACAGGCGAACCGGGCATCATTTTCATCGACAAGGTGAATGCGAAGAACACTCTTCCCGGCGTAGGAAAGATAGCCGCAACAAATCCGTGCGGCGAACAGCCTTTACTTCCTTACGGAAGCTGCAATCTGGGATCGATCAATGTGGCTAATTTTTATGTTAAAGAGACCAATTCCGTCGACTGGGACAGGCTTAAAGAAGTGACGGAGGACTGCGTTCTTTTCCTTGACAACGTTATAGAAGTCGGAAAATATCCGCTTAAAAAGATCCACGAAATGGCAAGAGCTAACAGAAATATCGGTCTGGGTGTAATGGGATTCGCTGATCTTTTATATAAAATGGGACTGCCCTACGACAGCGACGAGGGTGTTACTTTCGGCAAAAAGCTGATGGCATACATACATTCAAACGCGCAGGAAGCTTCGAGAAAACTCGCCGAAGAAAGAGGTTCTTTCCCGAATATCGACAAATCCGTTTATACTACACCGATGAGGAATTCAAACGTGACCACCGTAGCCCCTACAGGAACAATAGGAATGCTGGCGGAGGCATCAGGCGGAATAGAGCCTAATTTCGCGCTCGTTTATGTCAAGCAGGTTATGGACGATAAAAAACTGCTGTACCTGAATCCGATACTCGAGGAGACTTTAAAGGAAAGAGGGATCTATTCAGAAGAGCTGATGGAAAAAATTTCAGTTACCGGCAAACTGTCGGACATCAAAGAGATCCCTGAAGATATCAGAAGAGTATTCGTGACCGCGCAGGAAATTCATCCGTACTATCACGTGGCGATGCAGTCGGCTTTCCAGGAATTCGTTGACAGCTCTATATCGAAAACGATCAATTTCGACAATTCAGCCACCGAAGATGATATCAAGAACGCATATATTCAGGCATACGATTCAGCCTGCAAGGGAATAACCGTATACAGGGACGGATGCAGGCCGTATCAGGTAATGAACACAGGCACAAAGACCAACGAGGACAGAAAAGCCGAACAGCAGGATGAAGACGTTCATAAGCCGAAAGTCAGGCCGGATGTAATGGAAGGAAAAACCTATAAGGTCAACACCGGCGAAGGCGTGATGTACGTTACGGTCAATACATTCGACGGTAAACCTTTCGAACTTTTCGCGTCCATCGGGAAAGCAGGCGGGAATGCGGCCGCGCAGAGCGAAGCTATCAGCAGGATGGTATCATTGGCATTAAGGTCGGATATAGATCTGAGCGTGATCGTCAAACAGCTGATAGGAATAGGCAGCCCGACACCCGTATGGCATAACGGCGAGCAGATACTTTCCACCCCTGATGCGATCGGCAAGATATTAAAGAAATACTACCTTGATCATAATAAAGCAGAAGAAGGCAAAGCCGAAACGATAAAAGAACTGCCTAAATCTTCTACGGCAAAGAAAGGCGTGATCTGCCCTAAATGCAACGGACAGATGGCAATGCAGGAAGGCTGTATGACCTGCAGGACATGCGGATATTCAAAGTGCAGCTAGTAATTTAAAACTTAAAGAAAAGGCAGGTATTGTACTGTCTTTTTCATTTTGTTGAGTGCCTGTTTGGAGAAATAAAATCATCATCTGATGCTCAAAACAACACGCGCACCGTGAAAAACCCCGCTCCCCATCGAGTAGCAGTTCCTGTAAGTAGTTCTTATATTATAGTCTGAGCTGTGAATGTTACCGCCGCGGAGAACTTTCAGGTATCCAGCGTCGTATCCTGTGGGATCAGTCAGCATAGGGTATGTTGTAGGATAATAGTTATACCAGTCGTTACACCATTCCCAGGCATTTCCAGCCATATCGCAGATACCGAGCTGAGAATCTCCCTGCGGAGAAAATGATCCCGCGTCAGTAGTATGAAGAAAGTTGTTTGCATGATTGCACTTAGTCAAATTTGGAGCGGAATCGCCCCACGGATATGATCTTTCCGAGTTGTATTTCGCAGCATACTCCCATTCGGCTTCTGTCGGGAGCCTGAATCCGGTATTCTCAAAATTACATTTCCAAGTATCAAGTTCATATAATTCATTCACATTCAGCTGCCTCGAAAGCATATTGCAGAAGAACGCGGCTCCCCACCATGTCATTTCTACAGCCGGCCTGTTCTCTTTACCGTTATCGGGCACAAAAACCGTACCGTTATAGCTTATTTCACAGTCGGAATCATCAATGTCTATCAGCTCCTGTGAAACTCCTTTCAGATTTCTGACGGTTATATTGTTCTGATAATCGCCCGTTAACTCACCCTGAGACAAAGCATAAGTAAGTATATCGGCATACTGCCTGTTGGTAACTTCATACTTTCCCATATAGAAATCGCGGGTAATGTATACCTGTACTACCGGCATTTCATCATAATCTCCGTTGTATGAGCCCATATTGAAATTTCCGCCGGGCACCGCAACAAGCTCAACAGGGGACATTTCGTCTCTGATAACGACTACAACCTTTGAAACCGGACTTTCGGCATTATCATTATCTATGGCGCAAGCTTCAATTGTATGAAGCCCTTTTTCTGTGTTCGAAGTACCCCAGGGAAATACATATGAAGATTTCTGCACCTGCCCTTCAAATTCGCCGTCTATGTAGATCTTTATCGAAGAAACTTCACCGTCGGGGTCATCGGCTTCAATAGAAACATAAACTGTCTCGCCTTTAAGTATATATTTTCCGTCTCTCGGATCTGTGATACTGCAGGAAGGAGTAAGATTAGCGGTTTCATTTATCCTGAATTCGCCTGATACCGCCTGCATTTCAGGTTTATCGCATACATAGATAGATAAAGTATAATTCTCTGACGGAATGAATGAAGCGGGTACCTGATACTCAAATTCATTCATGATGTGCGCGAAAACACCAAGTTGAGTAATAAGGCTGTCTGAACGGTATAGATCGATACTTACCGGTTTTCCCGTTTCATTAACCCATCTGATTAAAAATGCCTTTCCCGCTTCCCATACAGATCCTTGTGAGGGAGATATGATCCTCAAAGGATCATTTTCATCATTCGAATCCGTCGCTTTTTCGCAGGATGAGAAAATTAGAAGTACGATGAGCGATAAGAAATATTTGTTCATTACGATCCGCATAAACTGTACCTCATGCGTTAAGTATCTTTATTTAATATACCATTAATAATGTATATCTCCAATAACTTATATCACTTTATTACCACGAACTTGCCAACGAAGTCATCTTTCTTCTTATCCGCATCCTGCACGCTGAACAGGTATAGTCCGGATAAACAAGCCTGTCTGTTATCATTAATAAGGTTCCAGTAGGCTCCGTTCCTGCCGTACCAGTAAGGAACATCTGGATCGGAGTTGCCGTTATGTGTAATTACCTTGCACAGATCACCTGCAAGCGTGTAGATCCTGATCACGGATCTTTCAGGAATGTTTAAGAACGCGATCTTCCTGTATTCTTCAGCGTAAGTATAGCTGCCGTCAAGATCCTCCCAGCCCATGTCTGTATATTTCACATCACCTCTGTACGGATTAGGCACAACAATAACTTCATCAGTATTTGAAAGTGTGGCTGTTACAGTAGCTGTTGCGTTCGATTCCGGGCTGGATTTTATAGCAGGAACTCCCATCTTCGGCGCTCCGAAGTCTTTTGCCGTTACAGCGATATATTTCTTTTCTGCAAGAGTCTGATCATAAAGCACGAATTTATAATATCTTATGCTGCCCCATTTAGGATAAGCGCTTGCCGCTGTAATGCAGGAATATCGAAACAAACCTTCCTTTTCAAAGGTTTGTGTCAGATCTCTGTTGTCTCCATACGGTACAAGACTGTATATCTTCCCGTTGACAGTGCGCATCGCAGGATAATCTTCAGGATGTGCGGCCAAAGTATCAGCAGGTACAGGATTATCGAGATAATCTTTAACATCAGCGACGTTCTGATATGAATAATTCATTTTATCAACGCTGAATATTGTAGTAAAATTATTCAACTGCCTGTCGGGAGATATTTCTATGTTGTAACCTTCAAAATCATACAGCCTTGTGTAAGGATCATAAGTGAACTCAGGACCGGCAACACCGACGCTTCCGTCATCACCGGCATAGAACTCGTGGCTCGTCCATTCAACGATAATTTCGTTATCGAGCTCAGTCACCTTGATCTTCGGTGAAGGCGGCGGCGGCGGTGAAGTAAAATCAGGCACTCCGTCACCTGCGTCAAGTCTGCCGTTATCATAACCATATCTTACCCAGGCTCCCTGAGGCGGATCACCGCCGAGTTTGTCATACTTGACCATATAACCGTAGCCTTCGCCGTTTTCGGAATTCCCTGTCTGACCGTAATTATCTTCTGCCAGTTGTCTGCCGAACGGCAGCAGCTTGTCTTCGCCCGATGCTGTATTTCCGTAGCAATCGGTTACCGGAGCTGTAAATGAAGTTATTTCAAAATCGCCTTCTCCTTCATCAGGACCGGGATAAGCTTTGTCCATCCACCAGCAGTATGTGTCGCTTACAAGATCACCAAACATGGCATCAGCTCCGACATCCTCGCCGAACCATCCGTCCTTTTTAGTTGCTCCCCATCGCTTTGCTGGCGTATCGAACATCGGCGTATCGTAAACCCTTTCCGCCCAGACCACATTGTAAAAAGCGTCGTACCAGCCCTGATCGTACAGAGAAACATTAATTCCTTCTGAAAGATCAACGACAGTAGTATCATTGTAGTTAGGGTTTTGCTCGAGAGATGTGTGAAAGTTCTCGCTTACAATATATGCTAAAGTCAGCTTTAAAGAATCGCCGTAAGCGAACTTCCATAGTTTTTTATTTATGTAATCATCAGGCAATCCGAGAGAATCACCGTTAGTATCGACAGCCAAATTAATATAACTCTCACTTCCAAGCGGCCCGAATGATAGAACGAATCTTTCATCTGTACCGTTAGCTATGTCGTTAATGTCGGACACTGACCCGTCAATTATATCAGAGGAAAATCCCTGCTGGCCTAGAGTTTCAGGTGTAGTATATCTCTGCCACTTATCCGCCTGGGGTATCGGTGACCCGTTAGTCTGAGTGTCCATACCGAGATACACCTCTCTTATGCTGGTCTGGTTATGGTCGAACTCGTCGTTTGACATGATCATGTACGTTCCGGTATCTCCCAGCGGAGTTCCCTCTGTCCTGCCTCCGTAAGCCGGTTCATTTGAGTACCAAAAAAGACTGTCATAGTTCGTGTCATCATATCCTTTTTGCTTTACAGTTAGATCGTACTGCCAGTCAGAATGCATACCTGTCTGCCAACGGGGCCCCCAGTCAAGGCTCTCACTTGTCCATCCTGAATTGTACAGATTGAAAGAGTATTTCAGGCTAGGATTAGGATTTCTAAGCACACGTATTGAAAAAATTCCAGCAGCACCGTCAATAGGACTGCCTGATTCAGGTTCGCTCACTAAAAACCAGCCTGTTTCATCGGCAATATATTCCCTTCCGTCATTATCGGCTGACCAGATCAGGTTCATATCAACAGACTTATTTTCTCCGGTAGCGGGATCAATATAGCCGTTCCATTTTTCAATAAAACCGCAAAGATCATCCAAGTGACCGTATGGGTGAACATTTGTATTCTTTACATCCGAATCGACATAAAGGCCCATAAAGAAATCGTAAATATCTTTTTTATCTTTATTTCTATTATATATTGTATAGTCCACAATGATGAATTTTTTGGCGTAATCATAAGGCCATGCGTAGCTTACCTGCTTAACTTCAATTCCAAGCGGAATATGCCCTCTGTTATCGTAGCTGTTAAAAGTGTACTGATCGGTTCCTTTATCTGTAAATCTTACAGTGAACTGTTCGTAAGCAGTTGCCTTGGGATCATACACTTCCTCGAACAAACAGCTTAATTTGCCTTCAATATTGGATGTCTCCTTTATTCTTCCCATATTAATACCGGAAGGATCGTCATCGAAATAATAAGGCTGTATTTCGCCGCTGTACGACGGTGTTCCGTCCGTTGCTGTACTAACAAGCGGTCCCTTAAAAATAGCTGAAGGAACATTATCAACGGTAACTGTTGTAGAATCGATGTAACCACCGAACCACAAAGCTGCTAGATATAAATAATCAATACCTGATCCACCGGGCAATTCACCGCTGGGCGCGGTTTTTCCTGTGCATGGGTCAAGAGCGCTTGACAACGGGTCGCCGAACCATCCGGTATTGCTCACATTAAGCCAGAATATACCGGCGCGATGGACACGGTTTTCTTCGTACGGAATATATGATGATCTGGTATTTTTTTCAAAAGCTGTCGAATCCGGGATCGATTTTTCAGAATTATTTCTATAGTCAAACGATCTCGCGTATAACTGCATTATGCCTAAAATGATTAAATATGTGACTATTTTCTTCATAATATTTTCCGTTCAAAAGGAATATAAGATAAAAAAAAAGATTGTCAACATTCATTAATTTAAAGAAATTACTTAATAATCACAAACTTACCCACAAAATCATCTTTCTTCTTGTCAACATCCTGAACGCTGAACAGATATATCCCGGATAAAACTGCCTGCCGGTTATCGTTTATAAGGTTCCAGCAGGCTCCATTCCTCCCGTACCAGTAATGCGCATCGGAATCGGAGTTGCCGTTGTGCGCAATTACTTTACACAAATCGCCTGCAAGCGTGTAGATCCTGATCACGCATCTTTCAGGTATATTCAAAAATGCGATCTTGCGGTATTCTTCAGCGTAAGTATAATCGCCGTCAAGGTCTTCCCACCCTATTTCTGTATATTTTACGTCACCTCTGTATGGATTAGGAACTACTATCACATCATCGGTCGTAGTTAGAGTTGCCGTTACCGTTGCAGTAGCATTCGATTCAGGACTGGATTTGATGGCAGGTACACCCATCTTCGGCGCACCGAAGTCCTTTGCTGTTACGGCTATATATTTCATTTCAGCTAATGTCTGATTATGAAGTATGAACTTGTAATACCTGATCTCGCCCCATTGATCGAATTGGCTTGAATCCAGTTTACATGTGTAGCTGTAAATATCAGGTTTAATATAATCCTGAGTTAGATCAGTATTGTCGCCATACTGTACAAGCTGATATATTTTCCCGTTGACAGTACGCATCGCAGGATAATCTTCAGGATGTGCAGAAAGTGTATCGGCCGGAATTGGATTATCAAGATAATCATGAACATCAGCAACATTCTGATAAGAGTAATTAATTTTATCAACGCTGAAGATTGTAGTAAAATTGCCCAACTGCCTGTCAGGCGACAGTTCAATATTATAGCCTTCAAAGTCATACAGCCTTGTGTACGGATCGTAAGTGAACTCAGGTCCTGCCACTCCGATCGAGCCGTCATCGCCGGTGTAGAATTCATGGCTTATCCACTCAACAATAATGTCGTTATCTCTTTCTGAAACTTTGATCTTCGGTGAAGGCGGTGGAGGAGGCGAAGTAAAATCAGGTACGCCATCTCCCGCATCAAGCCTGCCGTTATCATAACCGTATCTTACCCAGGTTCCCTGTGGAACTGAGCCGTCAAGCTTGTCATACTTGACCATATAGCCGAAGCCTTCGCCATCATCCAGGTCGCCAGTTATTCCGTAATCACCATCAGCATGCTGACGTCCGTATCTTAGAAGTTTATCTTCATTTGAAGCTGTGTTTCCGTAGCAATCGGTTACCGGAGCCGTAAATGTAGTCATTTCAAAATCGCCTTCGCCTTCATCAGGGCCGGGATAAGCTTTGTCCAGCCACCAGCAGTAAGTGTCGCTTACAAGATCGCCGAACGTGGCATCAGCTCCGACATCCTCACCGTACCAGCCGTCTTTTCTTGTCGTTCCCCATCTATTAAAAGGCGTGTCGAACATAGGTGTATCAAAAACTCGTTCTGCCCAGATAACATTGTTATAGGCATCGTACCAGCCCTGATCAAAGAGAGACACATCAAGCCCGTCGGAAAGATCGACGATCGTGCTGTCTCGATAGTTCGGATCCTGTTCGAGTGAAGTGTGAAAGTTCTCACTAACCATAAAGGCTAAAGTCAATTTAAGCGAATCGCCGTACGCGAACTTCCAGACTTTCTTGTTTATAAAATCATCAGGCATGCCTAGTGAATCGTGATCAGTATCAACAGCAACATTGACATACGACTCATTACCAAGAGGGCCGAATGAGAGAAGAAATTCTTGTGGAGATCCATTTGCAACGTTGTTTAATTCTTCTATTCTCCCGTCAGGGACTTCGTACTGCTGTTCAGTACCTGTAACAATCCAAGACTGCCATTTATCAGCCTGTGGAATTGGAGTTCCGTCCGACTGGGTACTCATACCGAGATAGACTTCTCTTATTGTTGTTAGATCATAATCAAACTCATCATTGGACATTACCATGTATCTTCCGTTGTCACCTAAAGGTGTACCTTCTGTCCTTCCGCCAAACATTTTCTGAAAGTACGGTTCACCTGTCTCAAGGCTATCATAATTCGTATCATCATAGCCTCTTTGTTTAAGTGTCAAATCAAATTTCCAATCCGTATGCATACCTGATTTCCAGCGCGGACCCCAGTCTAGGCTTTCGTTATAAAAATCCATAGAATATATGTTAAAAGAATATCTTAAATTGGGATTAGGATTCCTAAGTACTCTTATTGAAAGGACGCCTGTTGCTTCATCTAACGGATTGCCTGATGCTTGTTCAGAACCTATTGTTAATCCCCACTCATCGCCAGAAATATAACTCCTTCCATCATTATCTGCTGTCCAGACTAAATTAAGATCAACGGTCTTGCTTTCACCGGTTGCCGGATCAATATACCCATTCCATTTAGGAATAAACCCGCAGATATCATCTCTATAACAATATGTATCTCTTTTACCGATATTCGAATCGTTTATGACTCCGATAAAAAAATCATAGATATCTTTTTTATCTGAATTTCGATTGTATATTGTATAATCAATAATAATAAACTTCTTAGCATAATCATAAGGCCACGCATAACTGGTTTGCTTGATCTCTATACCCAATGGGACATGATACTGCCTGCCGAAAGGATCCCAATTATCCGGACTTTGATGTTTGTCTGTAAACATTGTAGAAAATTGTTCATAAGCTGTTGTTTTCGGATCGTAAACTTCTTCGAAAAGACAATTCATACGTCCTTCGATATTTGAAGTTTCTGAGATTCTTCCTAAAGTCAATCCGGAAGGATCCTCTATCATCAAAACAGGCCACAGTTCATTTGACCATCCCCAAACAAGGCAGCCATCTGATCCTGTAGAAACTAGAGGTCCTTGAAAGATGCTCGAATTATTACTGTTTATATCAATATGAGCAGAATCTAAATACCCTCCGCACCAGATACTTGATAAAGATAAATATTCAAAATCCGATCCTCCGGGAAAATCACCGCTGGCCGCTTTCTTACCAGTACAAGGATCTAAAAATGTTTCATTTTCTGGTCCAAAACCATTATTACCTAATACACCGCAATTAGAAACATTAAGCCAAAAAGAGCCAGCACGATGCACCCGGTTCTCTTCGTACGGAATGTATGATCTTGTGTCTTTTTCAGCTGCTTGATCCAGTGTCGGTTTTTCAGAATTATTTCTATAGTCAAAAGACCTCGCGCATAACTGCATTATGCCTAAAATGATTAAATATGTAACTATTCTTCTCATAATATTTTCCGCTCAACAAGGAATATAAGATAAAAAAAAATATAGTCAACACTCATTAATTTAATGAAATCACTTTATTACCACGAACTTGCCGACAAAATCATCTTTCTTCTTATCTGCATCCTGCACGCTGAACAGGTATAGTCCTGAATAAACAGCCTGATGATTATCATTGATCAGGTTCCAGTATGCGCCATATTCCCCGTATTGCCAAAGAGTGTTTTCTTTGGCGTTGCCGTTGTGGGTAATTGTTTTAACAAGATCACCTGCGAGCGTATAGATCCTGATAACGCAATGTAAAGGTAAATTCATGAAAACTATCTTTCTGTCGTGTTCGCTCCAATGATGCGATCCGTAGGTATTCTCCCATCCCATTTCTTCATAGTCAACATCGCCGCGATACGGATTAGGAACAACTATAATTTCGTCTTTTCCGCTGATTTTTACCGGGATTATAGATCGTCCGTTATTTATAGGGCTTGATCTTAAAGGCGGAGTCTCGCTTTTCGAGTCACCAAAATCGGATGCGGTTACCGCAATATAGAATTCATCCGCCGGAAGTTTGTTTTTGAATACAAATTTATAGTTGTAAATAATTCCTACTTCTTCCGCCATACTTGAATCAGAAGTTACTGAATAGCTGAAAAGTCCGGGTTTTTCATAATCTTCGTATAAACTTCGGTTTTCTCCGAAAGGTATAAGCTGCCAGATCTTTCCATTGACGATTTTAGTCGCCGGATATGACTCGGGATAAGCATATATCGTATCGGCAGGTATAGGATCTGTTAAATACTGACCTTTGACTGCAGTGTTTTCGTAAGTGTAATTGCATTTATCTACGCTGTAAAGCTCGACATAATCCTGAGCGTACTGGGTTTGCGAAAACATTATCTGGTAGCCTTCGAAGTCGATTTTACCTGTAAAAGGATCTCTAAAATGTTCAGATCCCGCCGCGCCTGTAATACCACCTTCATTATACAGTTCATGCGAAGACCATTCGACGATTACATCCTTATCAATGTACGAGACATTTAGTTTAGGAGAAGGAGGGGGTGGCGGGGCGGTAAAGTCAGGAACTCCGTCTCCCATATCGAGTTCGCCGTTGTCGAATCCGTATCTTACCCATGTACCCTGTGGAAATACACCGTCAGGTTTAGGATACTTTACCATATAACCGTAGCCTTCACCTGATGTTTCCGAACCGGTTATTCCGAAATCGCCTGCACCGTCTTTATTTCCGAAAGGAAGAAGATTATCTTCGCTGCCTGAAGTAAAGCCGTATATATCGGTAACGGGATTATCGAATTCTGTCAACTCGTAATCTCTTTCAGCTTCGTCAGGATTGTTGTATATAGATGTATTCCACCAGCACATTTCTCCAATATGATCAGCTAAAACGCCGTCTTTGCCGACATCTTCTCCAAACCAGCCGTCGGTCTTTTCTACACCCCACTTTTTAACAGGTGTATCCCACATCGGGATGTCATACAACCTTTCTGCCCATTTAACATTGTAAAGCGCATCGTACCAACCCTGATTAAATAAAGTAATATCTAGCCCGTCTGAAAGATCGATTTTATTACTATCAAGATAATTAGCATCTTGCATAAGAGAAGTATGAAAATTATCGTTCACAATAAATGCTAAAGTTAGTTTTAATGAGTCACCGTAGGCAAATCGCCAGATTTTCTTATTTGTTATAACAGAATCGGGCTCGTTATCTTTGTTCAAGTCACATGCTACATTAACCGAACTTTCCATGCCAAGAGGACCGAAAGAAATAATAAATTTATTATCTTTTCCGTTAGCCAGATTATTCATTGCTGCAATATTTCCATCGGGAATATCAGGAGAGAATCCATCACCACCGATATCTGAGATTGTAGTCCATCTTTGCCATTTTTCCGCCTGTCTTATCGGTGTACCGTCTGCCTGCGTATTCATTCCAATATATACTTCCCGGATCGAAGTCTGATTATAATCAAGCTCATTATTGGACATTACCATATATTTGCCTTTATCTCCGATCGGCCTGCCTTCTGTACGGCCTCCGAACATGAACTCTCCGTAATCATTATAGAGACTATCACTGTTTGAATCGTCATAACCTTTTTGAGTAGAACTAAGATCATACTGCCAGCCGGAATGCAACCCTGTTTTCCAACGAGGACCCCAGTCGTAAGTTTCATTCCATGAATCAGCTACAAAAGTATTAAAAGAATAACTCAAGTCAGGATTTGGGTTCCTTAAAACACGTATCGTAGCAATACCTAAAGCATCATCTAGAGGATAACCCGCTCCATTCTCAATTATTTCTGATGTTACAGGATTAAAATAACATCTCCTACCGTCGTTGTCAGCAACCCAAGCAAGATTAAGATTAACTGATTCATTTTCACCAGTTGCAGGATCTATATATTTATCCCACAATTCTATATAACCTCCGATATCATCTTCAGCTGTTGAGATATGAGATCCTGTACTTGTGTATATATCATTACCTACATCGCAGTCAAAATACATACCCATAAAAAAATCGTAAATATCTTTACTGTCTTCATTTCTATTGTATAGAGTGTAATCTATGATAATATATTTTTTCGCATACGGATACGACCACGCGTAACTTTTCTGTTTAACTTCTATTCCGAGAGGGATGTGATTTCTTTTGTCGTAGTCATCCATGCCTGTAAATATTCTATCTGTAAATTTATCAGTATAGTTTATGTTGAACTGTTCTTCTGCTGTAGCAGCCGGGTCATAGACTTCTTCAAAAAGGCAATTTTGCTTACCGGCAGTATTTGAAGTTTCTGTAATTTTACCATATAGAGCACCCTCTGGATCATCCGTAAAATTTACGGGCCATAATTCTCTTGGAGTATCAATGTAGCCGTTCAGTCCTTTCCATCCTTCGAATCCAGTTGATACAAGAGGTCCTTGGAATATTTTACCGTTTACACCATCTACATCGACAACTGCAGAGTCCAAATAACCTCCGAATATAAATCCTGAAACGCATAGGAACTCAATATTTGATCCGCCTGGTAATTCTCCTGAAGATGCTGATTTTTGAGTACAAGGATCAAGCATTTCGTCGAGGGGGTTCCCAAAATAACCGCAATTAGTCATGTTTATCCAAAAGATGCCAGCTCTGTGCACACGATTTTCTGGGTAAGGTTTAAATGTTGATTTAGTCTCAGCTTGTGCGGACTGAATTATTTTATCTGGTTTATTTAATTCTAAAAACGATCTCGCGCATAACTGAATTATGCCTAAAATGATTAAATATGTGACTATTTTCTTCACTTCAACAAACCTTCGGCGGATTTGAATCCTAAAACGCACCCATACGCACGGTTCTGATTTTGTTCACCGCCGTAAACAACAGCCGATTTAATCTGGTCAATTCCTGAGACATTGCAGTAAAATTTTAAATTCTTGAAGAATTCCGCGCTGACCGTTCTCGAAGATTTGATCTCAACAGGAACCAGTTCTGCGCCGTTATCAATTACAAGGTCAATTTCATGACCTGTTTTATCTCTCCAGAAAAACAGATTATCGGGCTTACCGGCATTGTATCTTTTTTTTAAAAGCTCGGAAACGATCAGATTTTCAAATAATGCGCCTTTGTGAAAGTATTTATTAACATCATCAGTTGAATTTAATCCGAGAAGCGAACAGGCTAAACCGGTATCGTAGAAGTACAACTTGGGCATTTTAATTATTCGTTTGTTAAAATTGTTATGATGCGGTTTCAAAAGATACACTATGTAGTTGGCTTCAAGAATTCCTATCCAGGAGCTTATTGTGTTATGTGAGACACCGCAGTCATTCGCCATCGAGCTGTAATTCAGTATCTGGCCGCATCCTGAAGCGCATAATTTAAGGAATTTTTCGAAAACATTAAGTTTGTCTATGTTTTTTAGCTGCCTCACATCTTTTTCGATATACGTATTGATATAGTTCGGATACCAGTCTGTAGGATTTATTTTAAGATCGTATATCCTGGGGTAAAAACCTCTGAAAATATATTCTTCATAATCATTAAAGTCTGAGTGCCTATGAAGTTCATTTATACTGAACGGAAGAAGTTTGATATAAGCTGCTCTCCCTGCAAGCGTTTGAGATATGCTCTGTGCCATCAGAAGATTTTCAGAACCTGTTATTATGAATTCTCCGGGCATTTTATTTTTGTCAGTATGCGTCTGAATATATGAAAGCAGATCGGGACATTTTTGTATTTCATCAATAATGCTGCCGCCTTTATACTGCGATAGAAATGTCCTCGGGTCAGTCGAGGCAAATTCTCTGTTGTCTCTGTCCTCAAGCGAGACATATTTATATTCAGGAAAAGTTAGCTTTGCGAGAGTAGTTTTTCCCGACTGTCTCGGTCCTGTAACAGCAATGACAGGGAACTTCCGGGAAAGTTCTGATAGTTTACCGGATAATTCTCTTTTGATATACTGCATAAATAATCCTGATCAATTTATTTATACATAATATAATTGTATTTAGACAAATTGTCAATCAGATTTACAATATGTCCATAATTATGCACAAAATTACTTAATTATTACGAACTTACCGACGAAGTCATCTTTCTTTTTATCGACATCCTGAACGCTGAACAGGTATAGTCCGGATAAACAAGCCTGTCTGTTATCATTGATAAGGTTCCAGGAGGCTCCGTTAGATCCATACATATAAGGATCGCTGTATCTTGCGCCTGAGTTATGGCCTATCGTCTTTACGAGGTCGCCGGCCAGGGTATAAATTCTTATTACGCACCGTTCGGGCAGGTTCAGGAATGCGATTTTTCTGTCCTGTTCTTCCCATTTATCTCCGCCGGTTTTGTTCTCCCATCCTATAGATTCGTAATCAATATCTCCGCGGTAGGGGTTTGGAACTACCATCACTACGTCTTTTTCTTTAATTAAAGAGGGTACAACTGAAGTTCCGTTTACGGAAGGATTGGATTTTAGCGAGGGGACACCGGTCCCGGGATCGCCGAAGTCGGATGCTGTTACCGCAACGAAACACTGTGAACCTAAAAGTTTGTTGTGAAGAACGAATCTGTAGCTGAATACTTCTGCGGTTACTACTGAATCTGTTCCGTAAGTTATGCTGATAGTATCTTTCGTGCAGGTGTAAGAATAAATTCCTGTTTTTTCATGGCTGGAATATATGTCTCTGTTATCGCCGAAAGGTTTAAGCTGCCATATCTTATTTTCTGAAACGATGACTGCTGAATCATTCTGAACCAGAGTGTTATATCTTTCCTGACTGACCGGAATATCCAGATAATCTCC
>JAKQBN010000052.1 GCA_029559475.1 bacterium | reverse complement strand
AATGAAGGCTACAGCAGATATAAGAACATCATTATGCTCGCGAATATCGACAGCAATACACCTGAAACTAATTTTATTAAAAGAATGATCTCTGACGGGATACAGGAAGGCGTTCGGAACGGCGAATATTATTATGCGCTGAAAAACGACGCGTGGGCAAAAGGTCAGACGATACTGTTCCTTCTCGATTCTAAGAACGTACATCTCGGCGGGTATCTTGAAAGATTTAATGATAAAATGTTCGATGTCTTCTATGAAAAGTTGATAACCGGAATTAAGAAAAGGCTGTTCGATAAATACAGCAACGATTACGCCCGGGATTATTTAAATAAAAATTACGGAATCGATATGTTCATTCCACATGATTTTTTGATCGGAGAACAGGGTAAAGGCAAAGATAAATTCATCCGGTTCAGAAGGACGAACCCCGACAGATGGATGACGGTTTTAAGAACTCAGTATAATTCAGAGCTGTCGTTTCAGGAGAACATTATTCAGACAAGGGACAGGATTGGCAGAGATTTCGCCGACAGCGTTAAGATCAATCCTGAGATTTTAAGCTTTAAGCCTGATTCAACGTTCGTTCAGGACGGAATAAAAGCCGAAGGCATCTGGGAATATTACGACGGCGGCGGACCTTTTTTCACCTACGCTTTTATAAAGAACGGGGATTTCTATCTGATAGACGGAGCAGTATTCGCGCCTTCAAAAGATAAGTATCCTTTCCTGCTACAGCTTGATCTGATGGCTAAGACCGCAAAAATTCCGGAAGCGTCAGAATAATGGACTTTTTATACAGACCTCCAAAGGTTATCAGAGCTTTCTTCCCCGACATTATATGGGAAAACAGTCATGAAGGTATAATGCTTACGATAGACGACGGTCCGTCGGAGAATACTTTCCGAATTTTAGACTCGCTTGACAGGCATAAGATCAAAGCGATGTTTTTCTGTACAGGAAAGAATATCGAAAAACATTACAGGGAATTCAGCGCAATAATCAAGGCCGGTCACAGGATCGAAAATCACGGATATAACCACAACCGCCTGATCTTAAAGGGTGAGCGTACGAACAGAAAAGAGATAGAAATAACGAACGATCTGATATTAAAAGTTACAGGAAAGAAACCTGAATTTTTAAGGCCGCCTTACGGTCTTTTTAATCTTCACACGAAATCAGCCGCTTCAGAAACAGGATTAAAGATCATGCTGTGGTCTTTTTTAACAGCGGACCATACTCAGGACTTCGCTATGGTAAGAAGACTGACCGATACATATCTTGAGAATAATTCAATAATAGTAATGCACGACAATCAAAAATCAGCGGTTATTTTCGATCAGGCTATTGAATATATTCATAAAGCTGCGGCAGAAAAAAAATACTTTTTTCATTGCTTTTAAAATAAAAATTATGCAAATTAAGAAATCTTATTAGTTAAATAAGATGAACGAAAACGAAATTTGCTCGCTTAAATAGGGTATAGAAATTTAAAATTATATGATAGAGGAGAGGTAAATGAAGAAGTTAATAGCGATCTTTATATCAGCGCTGCTTTTACTGTCGTTCGCGGTTTTTACCGGATGTGAGAAATCAGGAGGAGATACAGAGTACGGCGAGATCGGAATAAGCATTATTTCGCCTGTTTCCACAGACAGCTTAACGGTCGGCGATTCTGTTATCGTAACTTCGAAGCTTGTCGGATTCACATTCGAGTATTCAGCGATCAATTACTATTTCGGAAACAGCACAACTCCCGCAGGAGTGTTCACTCAGGAAATGATCAATAAGCTGTCTTT
>JAKQBN010000083.1 GCA_029559475.1 bacterium | reverse complement strand
TGTCCTGCGAATGCTTAGCCATAATATCAATGTCTTATGCTCTTTGAAATAGCGTGATTTTTTTGGACTGTCTTGACTATGTCAATGAACGGGTTTTGGGCGGTTCTAAAAATTCATTTTATTAATAGTTGACTCCTTTATGTCAATTTTTTATAATTCTTATAAAGAATCGGCGAAAAATAATAAATTATTAATCAAATTGCAATTCTTAAATAAAAATTCACTCATATCCTCATTTGAGCTTGAAATAGGCTCAAGGTTCTCCAGGAAAAATGAAAATGGCAGATCTTTTACGCCGTCTGAACGGTCGTTAAATACTGTCTGATATTCCGACAGTTTGCCAAAAAGTTCCGTATCGGCGTAATAACTCTTTAAAAGATCGTTGAACGCCTTAACTTTAACAAGCTGATAATTATCTTTCTGAAAATAACTGTGCCAGATGAAAGGTCTTCCGGAAAGACAGGCTCTCGCCCATGAATCCTCGCCCCGAACGAAATTAAAGTCGGCGGCTTTAAGCAGCAGATCGTAATTCTCCTGCAGAATAAATCCGGCAAAAATAACCGTCATGTTCTTCTTAGAAAACCTGTTGCCCATACGGTCAAAACCGAAGTTCATCAGCAGAGGCTCAAAAGAAGATCTGCTCTTTTCTCCGAAAATGATAAGCTCAGTCTTTTTGCCGTAAGTAAAAATATCTGATATTAAACCTGAAAAATCGTGTTCATAAGTAAAGACAGTACCGATCAGCGCATCCCCGTCGAGCTTAAAAAAACGGCACAGGTCTTTTCTGAACTGCTTTTTTTCTGATACACTATGAATCCTGTCCAGTATCAGACCTCCCGAATTCAATGTAAATCCCGGCATGAAAAAGAACTTTTTCGCTTTCGCTCCTGTAAGTGATTCTTTTAAGTGAATTCCTTCGATCCATTTCTCCGCCGAAAGATGATCGATATTGATAATCAGACATTCTGAATTTAACGCTGTCTGATAATACAGTTGAGGAATATTGCACGCGAAAGCTTCTATAACAAGTTCGGCCGGCGGATATTTTCTTAAAAACTCTTCATCTATCACTTCGTATGAATAATATTCCGCTCCGCCTATACTTTGACTTTTGCTGCATGAATCTATATCTCCATTCAATTCAGAAAAAGCTTTCAGCCCGTTCGTAAAAAGCCTGATCCTGACACCGGACAGTTCAATTATAAGATTACGCACAAGCCGGTAAGTAACTCCCGCATCGCCGAAATTGTCGATCACATCGCAGAAAATATCAATATTTTTATATTTGAATTCCGTAAAAGATCCGCAGTTTACATTTTTTGAACTTTATAGCCCTTTTTCTCGAGCATCTTAACGATCCCGTCCTTGTCGATAAGATGAGCCGCGCCTACTATGACGAAGAATTTATCCTTTCTTTTGTCCTTCATATATCCGTCGATCTTGGACGTCATGCTCACGTTCCTGTCATAAACAAGCTTCCTGTAAATATCTTTCAGACCGGGATTCTCATCGTATTCATCATTAACTATCTTTTCCATCTTCGCGACATTGTCATCCTTCCATGCTTTGACCATGGAATCGTACTCCTCCTTAAAAGTATCGAGTTCGTCAAGAGTGCTTTCTAAGAATTTTATCTGCAGGTCATCGGAAAAGCTGCTGAGAAGGTCTAATTGAAAATCCGCCGATTCGAGCTCAAGGATCCTTTTCTTATCCTTTGATGCTTTTTTCAGAAAGTGCATGTCTATGCCGTTATCGGCTTTCAAACCGGACTTTAATATTATAAGCTGAGGAACTGTAAGTGCGATCAGCCACGGTTTCATCATTTTTACCTGTTCAAAACCAAGTATTCCTGTTTTTTTGAGAGCTTTTTCAAGCTTTTTTACCTGATCTTCATTAAGATCGTCCGAAAGCGAACCGCCATCGGAATACATCCCTTTCTCGATCATCAGTTTTTGAATTTCAGCCTGATCGATCGAATTTACATCAGCTTCGACCACGACAAAACCCGAACTTTCATAGGCGTCATTTATCTTTTTACTTAAAGGATACACATCATCAGGAACGATATGGATCGAACCGAGAAGATACACTTTTTCTTTCCCGTCAGCTCCGGAAACCTTCCACAAAAAATTCGCTTTAACGGTAGAATATAAGACGGATGCGGTGAGTATTACGTAAACTGCTATTGCAGATATTTTTCTCATAAATCCCCTCTCTTAAAAAAATCATGATAACATTAACAATTATTTTTATAATAAACAAGTAATCTTATTATTTGACAAAATATATGACTTTATATATAATCTCTTTTGAAAAAATAAGCCGGGAAAATGAATAAAAAGTGCTTAATATTTTTTACCATCGGGATCGGCGATTCGCTGATGGTCACTCCCGTCCTCAATAAGATCAAAAGTTTGGACGGCTATGAATTCCACGCTCTGACGATCAGCCCCCAGATAAAGGAAATAATGGAAAATTCAGGCTGTTTTAAGCGTGTTTACCTGATAAATTTCCTGAAAGATAAATTGACATCCAGCTTCAGTTTGCTCTGCGCGGTCGAAAAAGAAAAATACGATCTGTCGATCCTTGTTTATCCTTCGAACCATTACAAATACAGGATAGTTCATTTTCTCACCGGCAGCAAAAAGCGTTACGGTATATCCTACGGAACAAAAAATTTCCCCGATCTTGAATTTCTGTCTGGCAAATTAATTAAAGAGGACCGTTCGCTGCACGCCATAGAACAGAATTTCAGGCTTTTCGAGACCGCTCTGAATATTAAGCTTGAACGCGATCATAAAATGACATTAAATATCAGCGATACCGACAGAAAGATCGCAGATGGTTTTGTTTCTTCGCACAGCCTGAACGGAAAAACACTTATAGGAATTCATCCCGGAAGCGATCTGTTTAAGAATATGGAAAAGAAAAGATGGGATCCGGTAAAATATTCAGCTCTGATGAAAAGTTATTCTGACAACGATAAAGTTCACTTCCTTATCTTCGGATCGAAACCCGAAAATCTTCTGATGGACGCTATCCATTCCGGATCGTCTGCCAATTCGACAGCTGTAAAAAATACGCCGTTCTTTCATTCGGCCGCAATCATTGAAAAATGCGGGCTTTTTATCTGCGGCGACACCGGGCTGATGCATACAGCAGCCGCGTTAAATGTTCCGGTCATAGCCATATTCGGCCCCACAAGCTCTGTTTATGCCGGGCCTTTGAATGAAGGAAGCGCAGTCATAAAAAAAGATTATGCCTGCATTCCCTGTTTTGAATATTCGCGGACACCGCTGAAATGCGTACAGCAGGATCAGTATAAATGCATAAAAGACATTTCGGTTGAAGATGTAAAAACCGTACTTGACAGTAAATTAAAAGAACAGGAAAAGTAATGAAGATACTCGTATTAAACTGCGGCAGCTCATCCATAAAATACCAGCTTTTCGATATGGTCGAGAAAAACTGGCTTGTAAAAGGGAACGTTCAGAAAATAGGACTTCTCGGTACCTATATTTCGCACGAGAACTGTAAAAATATAAAGATCAGGCTCGACAGAGAAATTCCGGATTATCAGAAAGGAATAGAAGAAATACTGAAGCTGCTTGTAGATCCCGAGCTGGGTGTTATAAAAGACCTTTCTGAAATAAAAGCCGTCGGTCACAGGGTAGTGCACGGCGGAGAAGTTTTCAAGGATCATACTCTGATAACCGATGAAATGATAGATGCGCTCGAACATCTGAGTAACCTCGCGCCGTTGCATAATCCCCAGAATATCCGCGGGATCCTTTCTGCCCAACAGGTTCTGCCAGGCATTCCGCAGGTAGCAGTTTTCGATACCGCTTTCCATCAGACCATACCGTCATATTCTTATATGTATCCTTTACCGTATTCTATATATATGAAAGACAAAGTAAGGCGCTACGGGTTCCACGGAACCAGCCATTACTTCGTATCCAGAAGAGCCTACGCTGAATACGGAATCGAAAAAAAGAATTCGAAAGTGATCACCTGCCATTTGGGCAACGGCGCTTCGATCACTGCTGTACATAACGGAAATTCTGTGGATACTTCAATGGGTATGACGCCGGTTGAAGGTCTTATGATGGGCACAAGGGTGGGAGACATAGACGCGGGAGCGCTATTGCACATCATGACGACCGAAAATCTTAACGTGACGGAAATAAACAATCTCATCAATAAACAGAGCGGACTTCTGGGTATCTCGGGGATTTCGTTCGATATGAGGGACATACGGACGGCGATCTCGAACGGCGGGGACAGGGCGAAACTGGCTTACGACATGTTCGTGTACAGGATAAGAAAATATATAGGCTCATATTCCGCTGTCATGAACGGTGTGGATGCTATCATATTTACGGGCGGTATCGGCGAAAATTCCGCCGATGTGAGAAAAGACATCTGCAGGGATTTTGATTATCTCGGATTAAAGATAGATAATGACCTGAACGTATCTCTAAAAGGACAGGGAATGATCTCTGCGCCTGATTCGAAAGTAAAGGTTATGGTCATCCCGACTAACGAGGAGCTTGTCATTGCTGAAGCTACTTACAGGCTTGTCGGAAAAATATAATTTCTTGACTTAACACTCTTTTATTGTTACTTTTGCCCTCTGCCGGGACCTGCGCAATGGCATACCGGGAACGGGTCAGGACCTAGCGGTAGCAGCCACACCGGAATTGTCATGTGTTGCAGTCATCCCGGCTTAATTTTTTATAAAAATTGAAAAGAGCCTTTTTACAGGCTCTTTTTTGTTCGGTTTAATTCCACCTCTGTATATTAAACCTCCCCCTGTATAAATTATACAAAAATTGTCTTTATGAAACCGTGATTTACATCACAAAGCTTTTTTTCTTTGAAACAGGCTCTGATTTGGTTAACTTTAGTCAACTGTCAGGAGTTTAAAATGAGCAGAATATTCATTACCTCAGGTGATGTCAACGGCATAGGGAATGAACTTATCCTTAAATTCTTTCATTCGTTAACACGCGGAACAGACGTCACTTACATCGTTATCGGATGCAGAAGGATCTTCGATGAAACTGCCGGTCTTTTGAACTTTAAAACTGATGATATTCAAACGATCTCCGAAGAACAGATAGAAGGCATCAACAGCGGGTTTTATTTCCTTGATATCCCGGCGCCGGGTCTTAAACTCGATGTCGGGCATGCGGAAAAAGAGGCCGGAAAGCTTTCGGGCGAAGCGATTAAAACGGGCGTCGGGCTTGCAGTAAAATACGGCGGAGCACTTGTGACCTGTCCGATAAATAAATATTCTCTTCATCTTGGAGGATTCAATTATCCCGGACACACTGAATTTATAGCCGAACTTTTACACACTGATGATTATCTGATGATACTTGACGGTGGAAAGATCAAAGTGGCTCTCGTAACGACCCATCTTGCTATAAAAGATGTTCCGGCTGCGCTAAATATTCCGTCGATCGTAAATAAAGGAAGCCTGCTTTACAATTCATTGAAGCAGGATTACGGGATAAACTCTCCGCGAATCTCCGTCTGTTCATTAAATCCCCATGCGGGGGACAGCGGTCTTTTCGGCGATGAGGAGGACAAGATCATTAAACCGGCCGTTGATAAACTTAACGGAATGATAAAAGAAGGACATTTTACAGGACCGATGCCTTCCGATACTCTTTTTACGGAAAATTTCCTCGCTAAAACAGACGCTTATCTCGTAATGTATCACGATCAGGGACTTATACCCTTAAAACTGCTTTCATTCGGCTCGGCAGTGAATTTTACCGCAGGTTTGAAAATTGTCAGAACATCGCCCGATCACGGTACCGCTTACGATATTGCCGGGAAAGGAATTGCGGATTTCAGAAGTTTTAAAAATGCTGTAGAAAAAGCGAAGATCTTTTTAAAAAACAGAAGCTCTATTCTTCCTGAACTTTGAACATATCCTCTCTGATCTTGATCTCGTTCATTATTTTTACCCGTATCTTATGATGCCTTAAATAGTCGTCCTTAAGTGTAGCAAGAAACCGGTCGAATTTGTGATGGAATTCCAGCTGCGATGAAACCGTCGTTATGTGCAGATCGTTCTCGAGAGCCAAGGTATTTACGTTGTATTTGATCACACCGAATTTGGTGGCTATGAAAACTATATCGACTTCGTCCTTTTTTATAAGATTATATCCCGTGCTGACTATTTTATTGTCGAACTGAACGTTCGTGCTGTCCTTGTTCATTTCTATATCTTCGAAGCCGATTATCCCTTCTTTATGACAGTATATCAGATCAGCAAGATTCGATTTAAGTTTCATAGCCATCTGATACATCTGTGGGTTTTTCTCATATTCGCTTATCTGTTTTAATATCTGATTTTTTATAAGCATATGGGTCGTGTGAAGCTTCTGAGGCTCGTAATTAATCTGGGTATTGACGCCTATGAGTATGTCTTCGTGGAAGATCGAGGCATCGTGTATTACCGCGACGTTAATTTCTTTCATGGAGTATTTCTCCCTTTTTTTCCCGATAAATAAATTAAATAAAACCTTGTATTTCCGCAATAATTTAATATCTTTTTTTCGCATTATATATCAGGCGGAATTGAATGAAATTTAAACTCCTGAAATACCTTATTATAACTGTGCTGATCGCTTTTTCAGGCTGTTCAAAAACTGAAATCGGGAAAAAAGACGGGCCAAAAATTATCGCGCTTTCGCCTTCACTCGCCGAAACCGTATTTTACCTCGGATCAGGAGATGATCTGGCCGGCGTCAGCAGTTTCTGCAGCTTTCCCGAAGAAGTGAAAAAGATCCCCGTCGTGGCGAACGTAACCGATATTAATACGGAGCTTGTATTAAAAATGCAGCCGGATGTTTTGTTCCTGATGCCGTCACAGAAAGATATCGCCGATAAACTCAGCCTTCTTAATATCAGAACATCGATCGTTTCACAGGAAAGCCTTGATGATATTTTACATTCATTCGAAGTGATCGGATACGAACTGGGAAAAGCGGAGCGGGGAAAATTTATCAGCGACTCGTTGAGAACACTGGCAGCCGGTTATAAAAAGCCGCTTACAGGCAAAAAGATCATGATCTCTGTCGGAAGAGAATACGGAACTGCTGTAACTTACATTTTCTCGAACGGCAGAAATGGATTTCTGAATGACATTATTGAACTATTCGGATACGGGAACGCGCTTGATACGGATGTTCCTTATCCCAAGATCGGTGTTGAAACTATTATGACCCTAGATCCTGATATCATACTTGACCTGGTTCCATCTAATGTGAATCTCTCGCCAGAAGAACTATTGAAAGACTGGAGTTTACTTGAAAATACCCGAGCTTTTAAAAACGGTGGTATTTTAATTTTCTCAGGCGACCATACGACGATCCCTGGTCCGAGGATATTCGATTTTATTAAGGAATTAAAAGAAAAAGGGCTCTGATAAAAAGCCCTTTTCCTATTGTATTTTAAAAGGTGTTAGAAAACGATCTTGGTCGTCACGCTTATAGACTTGATCATCTCGTCATCGCTGTTCACGTCGCCGTCACCGTCTTTGTCTTTGAAGGTGTATCTGTAGTCAAAGAGAACAGCTGTGCCTTCGCTGACATTATATCCCAGAACGTAGCCGAAAACCGTGCTCGGGGTTTTCCACTGTATGTCTTCGATATTGCTTTGCATGTAATAAGCTTTTGCTGCAGCCAGTTTTTTGAAAAGATTTTCATCGATCGCAAGCTCGCCTGAAAGCGATTTACAGCTGACATCGTCTTCGCCGATCAGATCCTGATAATTAACATTGAGTCTGAAGATACCCCATCCGTCAAAATGCATTCCCACGAAATATCCGTCAAGTGACGGTACGCCTTCCAGAGTTTCCTGTTTTGTTACATAAGTTGTACCGCGGTAAACAGCTCTTTCAAGCTCGTACGCCTGATTAAAATATCCGAACAGGAATTCTCCGTCAGTGTGCCTGTATTCTGCTCTGAATACGAACGGTCCTGCAGTTATTCTGAAAGCGGGAGCTGAAAAACCGTTCCCGTAATCCTTTATCTGCGCCCACTGTCCGTAAACGTCAATGTTCGCGAAACTGCCTTTGTAGAGAGGATAGCCTATGTCGAATCCCCAGGCTACCGACTGTTTGGTTTTATTATTAAAGTTCTCAAGGTCTTCTCTCTTAAGACCGTCGATTATACCGTAAACTACAGCCGAATCGGCAAATGCGGTACTGCCTGACTGATCGAGGAAATAATCGTATTCCGTAGCGTATTTCTCTTCTTCAGGATATCTGTCGATCTCGTTCGGATATCCGTCCTCGTCGTTATCCCTTAGTCCGTTGTATTCATTGAAATCTGATGCGAAAGTTGCTCCGAAAGACAGATCGCCCCATACTTTATAATAGCCTCTCATGCCCAGTAAAAGTCCCGGTTCATCCGAAAAAAGCTCTTTATAGTTGTTGATTAAAAGCTCTCCTCCGAATTTATCCCCTTCGAAAGCAAGTTCCATACCTATCCGCTTGTATGTCGGATATTCTATCATGTTCGAGTATCCGTCAACGAGGATATTATAGCCGAGATATGTATAATCGAGCCCGCCTACTTTGACGTAAAAAGGATCGCCTTTGTGCGCCCATCTCAGATAAAAGATCTTGTCGAGATAATCCTCGAATTCATCCCAGTCATCTTCTCTGATCTTTCCCTCCTCGTCGATAAGCAGCTGAATATCCGCCCCGATACCAAGTTTGCCTATGGGAATGTCGAGCCTCATACCTATCTGCTGATAGTTCTTTCCGTCAATGTTCACTCCTCCGATTATTATCGATCCGACTGTCTTTTCATCGGATTCTGATCCGGGTTCTGAAGGAGCGTTCGTTACTTCATCAGATCCGGGAGCTGCATTATCATCTGAAGCCGGCGCGTCCTGTGAATAAAGTACAAGCGAAATAATTATCAGAAATAAAATCAAAAACCTTTTCATAAACTCCTCCGTGAATTTATTTTCGAATTTCTATAATATGCAAGATAATTTGATTTATGCCTATTGTCAATAGATTTTAATAATATTTGGGTAGTTCAATAGTGAAACTGCTTCCCTTTCCGGGGTTGCTTTTTACCGATATACTTCCTTTGCAGATATCAAGAAATTCCTTTACCAGAATCAGACCCAGTCCCGTACCCATTTCGTTGCCGGTTCCAGGAGTCGAGAAAGTCTCCGATACTTTAAAAAGCTTTGAAAGATCGGTTTTGTTCATACCGGTTCCTTTATCCGCGACCGTCAGCTTCATCATATTGCCGTTCGCGCGGGCGGAAATTTTTACAATTCCGTTAGGGTAAGAGAACTTTATGGCGTTGACTATAAGATTTCTTACAATGTTATCCGTCATGTTCCTGTCTGAATTTACGAAACATTTCTTAGGGAATCTTATCTCTGCCGAAACCTGTTTGGAATCAAGATTATTGGCTAACAGCTCCAGATTACGTTCTGTGATCTCTTTCAGATCTATCTTTTCCGGCTTGAATTCGATCTCGCCCGACTGTGTTTTCACCCAGGAAAAAAGGTTGTCCATTAATTTTAAAAGACGTTCTGATGAATTCAAAATAAGTCCTATATAGTACTTCCTTTTCTCCTCACCCATTTTTTCGTAATACTGATCGAGAAAATCTGCTGTGGAATGTATAGCGGTGAACGGATTTAAAAGGTCGTGATGGATTATCCTGAAGAACTTGTCCTTGGTAGTGTTAAGTATTGAAAGCTCTTCGTTCTGAAGTCTGTATAATTCGGCTTCCTTTTCCTTTTTCTCAGATTCGTATTTAGCCTGCATCTCGAATATTCTGGTCTGAGATTCTTCCGAAAAAACTTTATCTTTCAGGTTTGACATTTTTTTAAAATATTCAAGCGCGTTTTTATTGTCGTTCAATTTTTCATACGCTTCCGAAATTATGGCGTAAAAATTGAGCAGATGGTTCGTAGAATCAATTGCGGTCGCGATCTTCTCGCCTTCCAGGGATTTAGCAAGAGCGTTTTCTGCATCGCCTGCATCAAGATGATAATTTGAAATGTTGGAAAGTGCAGTAGCCATACCCTTGTTGTATCCTGCTTTTACGCTCACATTATAAGATTCTTCAAAAGATTCGGCAGATCTTTTCAGATCCTTTTTATATTTCCAGGCAAGTCCGATATTATTAAGTTCGCGGGATAGGGCATAGTCATTTCCGGTCTCTTTGTCGATATCTAAAGCTTTCTGAAAATATTCAAGCGCTTTATCGTAGTCGCCGAGGTTGTTGTAGATAAGCCCGATGTTATTGTAAGATGTAGAAATCCCGGCTTTATCATCCGTACCCAGCTTTAGTTTTAGCGCTTTTTCGTAGAATTCGAGAGCTTTACTGAACTGCTTAAGCCTGAAAAGTATTATTCCGATATTATTGTAACCGTACGCCAGACTTTTATCATCCTTCATCTTCTCTGCGATATGTACGGATTCGAGGAAATATTTCTGTGCATTCTCGTAATCGCAGATATGAAAACTTGCGTTCCCCAGAAGATTCAGAGCGCCGTATTGTCCTTTCAGATAATTAATGTCTCTGGACTGTTTTAAAAGACAGTTCGCCGTCCCGGTAATATGAGTATAGCTGTTTTTATTAAAATTTTTCTGAAATTCTTCTTTAATGCTGCCGATCGTACTGTCTATTTCCTTTTTAACCGATTCCATCGCTTCTTTTCCAAATGTTACAGATAATATAATCAGCCGCTATTTTTTTGACAAGACTTAATTTTTTGGCGATTGTAGAGATATAGTAAAACTGCTCCCTTTTCCGGGCCTGCTTTTGACACTAATGTTTCCGTTATTTATATCCAGAAATTCTTTTACCAGTATCAAACCCAGACCTGTTCCTTTCTCATCATTCGTTCCGGGAGTGGTAAAAGTTTCGGACACTTTAAAAAGTCTGTTCTGCTGATCCTTCGTCATACCTGTTCCGTCATCCTCTACAGTAAGGCTGAATATTCCGTTCCTGCATTTTCCCGAAATTGAAATGTTGCCTTTGTTATGAGTGAACTTGATCGCGTTCGCTATCAGATTTCTGATGATCGTGTCTGTCATGTTCCTGTCTGCTAGCACAGAGCATTTTTTCGGAAGTTTTAACTCTACGTTAATATCTTTTCCGTGAATGTTGTTTTTTAATAGTGACAGATTATGGTCGACAATGTCTCTGATGTTTACTTCCTCGGGTTTATGATCAAGCTGCCCAGTCTGCGTTTTCACCCATTCGAAAAGATTGTCCATCAGCTTTAAAAGGCGTTCCGAGGATTCAGAGATCCCTTTTATGTAGTTCCGCCTTTTCTTCTCATCGATCTTTTCGTAGTATTTGTCGAGAAACTCCGATGTTGTGTGTATCGCGGTGAACGGGTTTAAAAGGTCGTGGTGTATGATCCTGAAGAATTTGTCCTTAGTCGTGTTCAGAATTGACAGCTCTTCATTTCTCAGCCTGAATACTTCCGCGTCCCTCTGTTTTTTCTCTGATTCATACTTTATCTGCATCTCGATTATTTTATTCTTCGATTCATCTTTGTATATGGATTCTTTCAGGTCGATGTATTTTTCATAATATTCAAGTGAGTTTTTAAAATCGCACTTTTTCTTATAAGCTTCAGATATCAGCTTATACAATCTTAGCAGATGTGAATTGGAATTGATGATGATAGCTATATTCTCGCCTTCGAGAGCTTTGACAAGCGCGCTTTCGGGATCGTCTTTATTCAAATATGTTTTCGACAAATTGAGTAATGAAGCCGCCACCCATTTGCTGTTTTTTTCATCTCGGCTTATATCGTAAGACTTACTGAAATAATCCAGAGCTTTATCATACTCTTCTTTTTCATCGTATGCAAGACCGATGTTATTGTAGTCGCGGCATAGGGCAAACCTGTTATTAGCTTCTGAGTCAAGCTCCAAAGACCTGTTGAAATATTCCAGCGCTTTATCCTGATCTTTCATTACATTATATATCAGCCCGATATTGTTGTAGGCTGTAGATATGCTGGCTTTATTTTCAGACTTCAGTTTAATTTCGAGAGCTTTCAGATAGTATTCCAGAGCTTTATCGAACTGCTCAAGCGTGAAAAAAATTATCCCGATGTTGTTATATCCTGCTGCAAGGTATTCTTCGTTCTTAATATTTTCAGCTATGTTTATTGATTCGATATAATAGCTTTGCGATTTAGCATAGTCGCATATATTAAAACACGCGCCTCCCAAAATATTCAGAGCTTCACATTTCGCATTATGATAATCGATCTCCGATGCTTTCATCAGTATGTAATTCGCGGTTTCTGAGATCCTTTCGAAGTTTTTCCCGTTGAAATTTTTTACGAGTTCGTTCTTTAATTGCTTTACCGCTTCATCCAGCTCTTTTTTCAGTTTCTCCATCTCTTCGGCCATTTAGATTCGCAGGAATATAACTTTCATTATAAAATTTGACAAGTTAATTTTAAAGCTGTAATATTATTATGAATTTTTAACATAATGTATTAAATTACATTATATTGTATATCGGTCCGGGGGAAGTGCAAATGGAATCTGTTATAGAAAATATCTCCAGAGCATTAATTTTAAAAAACGACAGACTGCTTCTTGTGCGTCAGGTCGGACATGATTATACTTTTCTGCCGGGCGGCCATATCGAATTCGGCGAGAAGGCGGAATCGGCACTGATCAGGGAGATATTGGAGGAATTGGGGATAAACGGCAGATGCGGCAAGTTCATTACCGTTATCGAGAATATTTTTACGGATGCGAAAGGCGTAAAATGCCATGAGATAGCATATTATTTTTTATTTCACCCTGATAAAAAACTGAAAGAATCTGACTTTGTCTCAAAAGAACCTCACATTGAGTTCATTTGGGCCGATGTTGATGATATTGATGATTTTAATCTCAAACCTGACATTCTGCCGGAAATAATCCGCAGTGTTGTCGCAGGCGAGAAACCCGCCAGACTCTACACCTGTCAGTCGTAAACTGTCTCGTCATATCATTTTTCTAAACAGGCCGCAACCAGCTAGAACCGACATTAATAGAATACCCGGTATAACTTCATTAAGTATCTCATCCTGCAGCCATCCGTTCAATCGCTTTTTTTGATATTAACACGTACCGGCTAGATCAAAAACGTAACGGATGTCGATCCTTCATGAATTATATCGGGTACTATCACCTCCATCGGTCATGCCGCGAGACATAATTCAGATACAAACGGATCCCGTTACACCTCTTTACCTGCCGGTGCGGTAAATGCTTTAAAGTAGTGATCGGCCTGATGAGGCAGGGTTCGTTTGGAAATGAAGTTATGTCGAGCAATAAATAATAATTGAAAAAAATCAGTATAAGTTATATAAATCTATAACCTGATAAGAATAAACAGGTATGTAGCCAGACTGATAACAAGAGAGACCGAAGCCAGAATAATACCTACCAGAGTTCCTTTCGAAACACCGTCGCTAGTATAGGACATATACTTAAAATAAGCACTGCTCGTAAGAAAAACCTTATGTCCGTTAGCTTCATTAAGATCATCCCTTGTCAGAATAACGCTCTCATTCTGTTTCTTTTTAAGTACAGGAACGCATTCGGAATGAAAATTATCGTAGAACCAGTTGTTAAAATAAAGCTCAAAATCGCCTTTCGGAGCATTATAGCCAAGATGCTTCAAAGCCTCGTTATAGCTGATACCCATACTCATGTTCTCAGCACCGAACTTAAGAACCTCAAGATAAATGTTGGTCTTTTTCATACAGCCGCCTCTTTAATTTTCATTAAAAGTTCAATAGCAAGATTCGCCTGAATATTCGATATGATCGCTACTCTTGCTGAACACAACCCGTCCGCCAGTTCTGAAGTCCCGTCGCCGCAAAAATAAATATTACCGCTTCTCCGTATCTTGATGCTCTCGAAATTTCCATACCCGGAAAGACCGTTGCCTGAAACTACAGGCCTGTCGGGATAAAGCGATGCCCATTCTTCAATTAGCCACTGCTTGCTCTCAGCATTATCGAAAGCTTCGATAAGAATATCCGCCGCGCCGAACAGCTTTTTAACATCCTCCCTGACGATCTCGACGTTATAAGCAGTGATCCTGCAGTCCTGATTAATGCTGTTCAGCCTTGATTTGAGCGTGAATACCTTTTTTAACCCGATCTCATCAGCGAAAAAATACTGTCTGTTCAGATTGGAAGCTTCTATAATGTCCATATCGGCGATGATGAGCTCGCCTATCCCTGCCCGAACGAGCGAAACTGCCGCGTTCGAACCTATCCCGCCGCAGCCTGCGACTGCCACGACCGAACGGGAGAGTTTATCGGTCATCCCTTCGGGATTTTTTCCGAAAATACCTTCGGCGATATTATTTATAGATGCAGATATACGATGTGTCCCCGTGTGATTTAACCTTGAATTTCACGTTCGGATCGACAATGAAGGTCTCGTTCGGTCCGTACGTTTTCCATTTCGATTCGCCGGGAAGCATAACATCGAGCTTTCCGCTTGTGACCGTCATGAATTCTTTCGATGATGTACCGAATTCATATTCCCCGTCCGCCATAACTCCGGCCGTTGCGGGAAAATCTCCGGTTTTAAAGCCTATCGATTTCACTTTACCGTCAAAATATTCGTTCACCTTGAACATCTTTATCCTCCGCTTATTAAATGATTTACTTCAACATCGGCATTATCGGGAACAGAATAACTTCCGTACATTTCCCTTTTTACAAGTTCGCCATTCACTTTTACGATTATAAGCTTAAAAGTGTACTTCATCGCGTCCAGAACATCCTGGACCGTCATACCCTCTTTCCAGCTTATTTTATGACCATTGACAATGATTTCGGCCATATATCTATAAATGTTTCTTAAGAACTTCGACTACTTCCGGAAGATCCATACCAAGATCTCTCATATGCTCCAGAGTTGGAACGCCGTTCGGTGTCCATCCCCTTCTCTTATAAACCGCATCGAGAAGCTGTTCGTAACGGTTCTCCCTGTATTTCCTTGTTATCGCGACCTTTTCCTCTACGGTTTTTTCTTTCGGGTCGACCCCGATCAGTTCTTTCATCTGTTTGTCATAAAGTTCCTGCCTGCTCAGGTACTCTTCAGCAGTAACCGGCCCCGCTGCTCTGTAAGGCTGAGCGTCGTGCTTTCTCAGTCCGTATCCGCGTCTGATATTAAATGTCCTCTGAAAGTTGTAAACTCTTTCCGATTGTCTGATCAGCTCGTGCTTGTCTATGTTGCTGCCTGTAACGGCGTTGTATATCGTGACATAGTTATCAACGTGCTCGGGAACTTTATTCGGTTCCGCTTCAAGAGCGTTGCTTTCCGGCTCGACATCGTTCCACGGAAGCTTGCAGAGACCCATCAGCCCGAACCATGTCCTGAACATCGGGAAATAGTGGAGCGCTTCAGCCTTGTTCTCGAATGTCGGTATCCTGTTGCTTACCATGTCCATGAATATCAGCCATGCCTCATCATGCTGCGGACCCTTGTTCGTCATAGCGTATCCGCCCTGCTGGGCCAGAGATTCTTTGGATACGTACTGCGAATACTCGAGGCCTTTGTTCTCCATTCCAATGTCGTTCATGAAATTAATGTCTGCGCCGTAATGCTCGGCGAAATAATTCTTCATCTTCCTTACACCCAAACCGGCGATCTTGCCGAAACCTTCGCCTCTAGCCATCTGATGGATCAGTTCAAGCGAGGCGTCTATGTTCCCGAAATTCAGTTCCAGTCCGCCTGTCCTCTCCTTATTGATGATACCTTTTTCGTAGCATTCCATAGCGAAAGCTACAAGAGTTCCGAACGAGATCGTGTCTATTCCGTATGTATCGCAGTAAAAATTCAGTTCGATTATTGCTTCCGGGTTAAATATCCCGATATTCGACCCTACGCCGGCCGCGGTCTCGTATTCCGGTCCGTCCACTATAACTTTGTGTCCTTTATACGGTCCGGTTTTAAGTTCGAAATCGTCGACGCCCTTGCAGCAGTTCATCGTGCAGCCGATCCAGCATCCGTCGTTCATACCCTGAGTGAATTTGCTGTTCCATACGCGTGAATGGATTTTGTCCGCTTCTTTATGAGATCCGAACTTGAAGTTATGCGTCGGAAGAAGGTCGTAATCGTTCATAACATTAACCAGATGAGCAGTACCCTCTTGCTTCATCCTGCACTGCTGAGCATCAAGTTCCTTCATCTCGCGGGCGAATCTCGCTCCTCTTTCTTTTATCGGTTCCATATCTGCTACATGGTTCGGATCCTGAGATATACCCGGAACCTTAACTACGACCGCTTTGATCTTTTTATCTCTTAAAACGGTGCCGATACCGCCCCTGCCGGCCTGTTTTAATCGGCATTTTTTCCTTTTAATGTCGTACCAGCTGAAGTTCAGGAGTCCTATAAGGGTGTTCTGCGCGGCCATTCCTGCCGAAATTACCGAAACGTTCTTCATGTCCCTCGGATCTGAAGTCTCGGAATACATTTCGGTAAGCTGTTCGGCTATGATGTGGCTGTCGATCTCCTCGCCCGGTGCTTCTTCGATCGAGATCTTATGATTTATGCCGTCAATTACGATGATCACATCATTTTTAGCTTTTCCCTGAATTTCCAAAGCATCGAAGCCTGAAAACTTCAGGAAAGGTCCGAAATAACCGCCCACATTACTGTCGATAACTATATCGGTCAGCGGGGAGATCGAAACGACGAGAGATTTGCCCGATCCGGCGTACTGGGTGATCCCTGATATCGGCCCGGGAGAAATGATTATCTCGTTGTCATTATCGTTCCACTTTGTATCTGGCCTTGTTCCGTCCCATAAAAGCCTCAGTCCGTAACCTTTTCCGCCGATGAATTTTTCTTTCATAGCAGCCGGAACCGCTTTTTCTTTAACTTCGTTCGTGTCCATGTTGATATAAAGAACTTTATCCGTATAACCTCTGAAAAGTTCTTTGTGAGGATAGCTGAATTCCTTCAGCAGCTTATGCTTTGCTTTCAGTTCCTGTACGTTCATATCCGCATCCTATTTTAATTTTTTTATAATTACTCGCAGAATGTTAAAGATAAAAAAATAACCCGCCTATTTCAAGAGATAAAATGTTAAAATAGTACAAATTTTTCTTGTTTTTGACATCTGTCTGTTTTATATTTGAGACCTTATTTAATCAGGATGTGTATTGATGAATAAGGCATTGGCTGTGATAACCGCGCTCATTATAATAGTTCTTTCGGGATGCAATAAGTACACGACGAACACCGAACAGAAAACCGTTCCTGACGCTTATCAGCCCAAGTTCAAACTTGAATCATTAAGGTTTTTTACGGCGGGCGAAAAAGGAGCTGAAAAGGAATTGCGGGTGTACAACACTTCATTCAGGATAGGCGGTGTCGACCGGATCTGGTATGAGCTCATCGTTTCGCCTATGACGGATAAAGAGAGCCGCACTTCATACAGAGAAGTCTGGTACGACGGCGAGAACAGGATAATTTCATCTGTTATAAAGCAGATGACGGTCAGACCGGAAAAGTATCTCGAATATACTGCCGGGATAAAAACCGACTGGGTGAAAGGGTATTATGTTCTAAAGCTCTTTCAGGACAGCATGGAAGTGGCGAACAGGGAATTTAAAATAACTGATTAAAATATTAACGGAGTAACAAATGGCAAAAAAACAGGTTTACGGTCTAAAAGCATCAAGAGGTCTCTGTCCGGTATGCGGAGAGCAGATCCAGATATTAAAGATCGTTACGCCAATAAACGTTGAAGGCAAAACCCACAAATTCACCGAGAATGTGGTGAAAGCGTGCAAATGCCCGAACAAGACATTGGATTCGTATCTTAAATAAAAAGTGTCTTCGGACACTTTTTTTACATCTAACTTTACTGACGGAGTAAAAAATGGCGCTGACGGTGTATGATCTGTGGAAGAGCTATCAGGAAAAGCTCGATACCGAAGTGACCTTGTCCGGCTGGGTGAGGACTTCGAGAACATCCAAGTCGTTCGGATTCATAGAACTGAACGACGGAACTCATTTCAAAAATATTCAGGTGGTATTCGAAGAAAATCTGAATAATTTCGATGAGCTGACTAAAATATCCCTCGGATCATCCATTAATGTCAACGGTAAGCTGATAAAATCGCCGGGCGAAAAGCAGCCGTTCGAGATCTCCGCGTCATCGATAGAGATAACCGGTATCTGCGAACCTGATTTCCCTCTTCAGAAAAAAAGGCATAACAACGAATATCTTAGGACTATCGCTTATTTAAGGCCGAGAACTAACCTTTTCAGAGCTGTATTTAAGGTAAGGAGCCTCGTTGCCTTCGCGATCCATAAATTCTTTACGGAAAAGAACTTCGTGTATGTCCATACCCCGATAATCACGGGGAGCGACTGCGAGGGAGCGGGCGAGATGTTCCAGGTGACCACTCTCGACCTCGACAAACTGCCGAGAACGGAAGACGGTAAGATCGACTATTCGAAGGATTTCTTCGGTAAACAGACCAACCTGACAGTAAGCGGACAGTTGGCTGTCGAGAACTTCTGCATGGCATTCAGGAACGTTTATACTTTCGGGCCGACTTTCAGGGCGGAAAGATCGAACACTCAGAGGCATGCTTCCGAGTTTTGGATGATAGAGCCCGAAATGGCTTTCTCGGATCTGAACGACAACATGGACGTGGCCGAAGAGATGGTAAAATATCTCATCAGATATGTTCTCGAGAACGCTCCCGAGGAGATGGAATTTTTCAACCAGTGGGTGGATAAAGGGCTTCTCGAAAGGCTGAACTTCTTATTAAATTCAGATTTCGGCAGAGTTACCTATACCGAAGCTATGGAAGCGCTGATAAAATCAGGAAAGCAGTTCGATTATAAGCCGGAATGGGGAATTGACCTTCAGACCGAGCACGAAAGATATCTGACAGAGGAAGTTTACAAAAGACCGGTATTCCTCACGAACTATCCTAAGGATATAAAAGCCTTCTATATGCGTATGAACGATGACGGAAAAACAGTCGCTGCGATGGACCTTCTTGTACCCGGAGTAGGCGAGATAATCGGCGGAAGCCAGAGAGAGGAAAGGCTCGACATGCTCGAAAAAAGGATATCTGAAATGGGCCTGAGAAAAGAAGACTACTGGTGGTACTTAGACCTGAGAAGATTCGGAACCAACAAACACTGCGGGTTCGGACTCGGCTTTGAAAGAATGGTAATGTATATGACCGGCGTGGAGAACATCAGGGACGTGATACCTTTCCCGAGAACGCCCAAGAACGCTGAATTTTAATCAATTACGGAGATAATAATGCTGAAAAAAGTACACCATATAGGAATAGCGGTAAAAGACCTTAAGGCAGCCGCAGAAAAATACGTAGCCATCACAGGCATAAAACATTATGAGACAGAATATGTTCCCGAGCAGGATGTCGAAGTAGCCATGTTCGAAGTCGGCGAAAGCAGAATTGAGCTTCTGCAGGGAAAATCTGAAAATTCCCCTATATCGAAATTCTTGGAAAAGAACAGGGAAGGGCTTCACCATGTAGCTTATGAAGTCGAGGATATAGACAAAGCGCTCGAAGAACTCAAAGCTCAGGGATTCGCTCTGATCGACGAAAAGGCAAGAATAGGCGCGGGCGGAATGAAGATAGCGTTCATCCATCCCAAATCCACGAACGGAGTACTCACGGAATTATCTCAGATAAAATAAATCTTACGGAGGCCCGGTATGCTTGAGACTTTAAAAAATTCAAAAATGTTCGAAGGGATCGACGAGAGCATCTTAAAGAAGATCAGCGTATTCTCCAAGCTCGAAAAAATAAAAGCCAATGAAACGGTCCTGGAAGAGGACAGCTCCGACAACTGCGACCTGTTCATCGTTGTAGCAGGAAGAGTTAAGATCTTCGTCTCATCGCGCTATTTCTCAAAAGAGAACGATGACTCCAAGTCTATTTACACGGTAAATCCGGGCGATTTCTTCGGCGAAATGTCCAGCATAGTAAATAAACGCAGAAGCGCATCAGCCGTAACTATGACCGACTGCGAATTAGTAAGGATAAACGGGAAAAAATTCATTCAGCTTTTGGAGAACGACCACAAAGCCGGATTCCTGATACTCAGAAATCTGTATGAAACGCTCTACGACAGGATCCAGAACTCTAATTTCATGCTCCGAAATCTGCTGATATAATATTAGAAGCCCCGAAAAATCGGGGCTTTTTTATTGCTGGTTTTGCTTCCTGGATTGCTTCTTAGTGTGGTATAAATCAAGAACTAATTCCAATCATACACCTGATACCAGTAGAAAAAAGCTTCAGGATTGGTCTTTTTCAGTTTATTGAGTTTATTCATTTCAGGATCATCAATAATCCAGTCTTTTATCTGCATAGGGTCATTAAAGCGTATGATTTCGGTTTTATTCAACATGATCAGCTTAGCAAGATATGCGGCGCGGGAAGAATGAATTATAGCTTTTTCAATGCTGTAAGGTTCAGAAAAAATATATGCCTTTAGCTTTGAAATTCCGCTCTGTAGATCAGTAAAATTACCTTTACCTGACACACCTCTTGTCGAGATACAAAACGCAGTCTGGACAATATCATTGAGTACATTTTCAACGCTATCATTTATATTTCTGTATTTCATTTCTGTTTCGGCAATTTTTCTAAAAGTCTTTGAAACTGTTGAAATTTCTTTTGCAGTTTCAAAAAGGTTTCCGATATCATAGAGCTGTTTGATGATCTCCATACCCATTTTTATTGAATTTTTCTCATAGGGAATTCCTGTTGTATTCGGAGCGAATGCCGTAAGTTTATCACCTAAGATATCTTCAACACCGGGGATATTAACTTGTATAGATAACCCATCCTGCTTTCCAAATGGAGAATTGATGTCAACCGGAAATATTTTTTCATATTTATTTGATTCTATCAGAATATCCAAAAGAATATTATCTTCGTCAAGATTGCTCTGGTTGACAGGCTTATAAAAAAATTTGTAATGAAGCTTTTCAATTGAAGAAGAAGCCGTTCTGTATTGAAGCTCATACCTTGTAAAGTGTTTTTGAGACGCAAATTTATTAAAATAAACTTCAAAGTTAATTGTTTTCGGAACAACAATATCAATATCTATCGAAAATCTTTTGGGGATACCCTGAAGCAGCATTACTGCAGTGCCACCTTTGAAGATAAATGACATACCTGATTCAGACAGTCCTTCGAGCAGAAATAATGCCCGTATTACTTTCTCAACCAAAATTTTATCTGCGTTCCTGTTTGATGAAGAAACATGAGTTATCCATTCAATATTTAATGAGTCTTTAGAAATCATAATCTAATTATTGGCACTTTTCATTATTTATTGCCGTTTATTTGATCAAAAATACTTTTAATATCATCATAGCTGTTTCTTCTTTTTGCATACCTGTAAAGTCTGTCGAAATTGATAGTGTACTTTTCAGAAGCGCTCTTATAAATATTGATAATCTCGCTGCCCTGAATAAAATAGAACATATCTTTATCAGATACTATATCTACCAGAATTTTTTCAAGGGACGGCAATTTGATCTCTCCCTGTACATTAACTGGTGCCTCGCTTATAAGCGGTTTGACTATTATCGGACTTTTCGCCGTCAGAACATACTCTTCCATAACCCTTTCGTCAGGATCAAGGAATGTACTGTTATTTGAATCTTTTATGTATTGAAATACAGATGATGATGCATCTCTTTCTGCTTCAATTATCAGAAAATTGATATTAAAGATATGTAAAACAAATTCCTTAAGAACAGAAACATCCCAAACGCAATATTTGATGAACGGAAACTGTTTAGCAACTTCTTTGGAAACCCTTCTTTGATGTGCCGTAATGCCATGTTTGAATTTTTTTTCTGAACCAAGACCATAAATACCGCGGCCTATCCTCGATATCAACCCCATGTCAGTAAGATAATGAATTCTCCAATTGACTGTGGATTTTTTAATACCAGGCTCTTTTTTTGAAAATAAATTATATATTTCGCCGTTTGTGACTGATTTACGATTTTTTAAAAATGTTACTATTATTTCTTTTTCAATTCTTTTATTCATAAAACCAATATACCAAATTAACGGCAATTTGTCAAGTTTTTTGCCGATAATTTGATACGATTATATCCGATTATCATACGATAGCTTAGCTTCAGCCATCTTCTCTTTAGCTTTTCTGAACTGGCACTGTACTAATCCGCGGTGGCTGAATATAAATACTTCTGGAATTTGATAAAAGTCCCTCTGATCCCGTCAACTCCGCCGAGAAGGTCGGTTGCATCGGTGATCGCGAAGTATTTAATCTTTAAAAGATCGGGGATTTTATCTTCAAACAATTCTTCTATGCCTGTTTCGATGTATTTTGAAAGTACGAATTCTAAGAATTCCTTCTGATTATTATCAAGTCCGCCGAATATGAACGGCTGCGCTTTTGCGACTCTTTCTTCTCTTGACATCGGCTTGACCGAATATGATATGTATTCGAGTACGTCGAAAAGATCGCTGTTCTCTGCATTTATCAGTTTTTGAAGCTCTTTGAGCTGTTCCATTCCGTAGCCTGTACCTTCAAGCCGCTTTAAGAACACTTGTCTTGTTTTCGGCTCCGACCAGATGCGCCTCAGCTCAGCCTCGTCTTTAAAGAACTCGGGCAGTTTTCCGAAAAATCTTTCAAGGAACTGCTGAGCCGTGATCGGCTTTCCTTCCGCATCCCAGAATGATGTCTGGGCAGTATGCTGAATTTCGCGCTCTTTGCCGTCTCTGAGCCTGATCTTGAGCCTGACTTTTTCTTCTTTTCCGTCGTCCGGGTCTTTTCCGTAGGGTGGTGTTTTTGGGGGTTCGCTGACTCTGCCCTCAGTTATCACAGGCTCAAGCGGATCTCCATCCCATTCGGGATCTGAGAAATTCCGGCTCGCGCCTACAAAGTCGTATATCGTAAAGTATTCTTTTCCGTCAAAGAGCCTTGTGCCCCGTCCTATTATCTGCTTGAATTCTATCATTGAGTTCACCGGTCTGAACAGAACGATATTTCTGACATTTCTCGCGTCAACGCCTGTCGAAAGCTTCTGAGATGTCGTCAGCACTGTCGGTATCGTTTTATCGTTATCTTTGAAATCTTCAAGATACTGGTCTCCGAGCTTGCCGTCATTCGCGGTCACTCTTACGCAGTAATTAGGCTCGGAACTCTTCTTTTTCTGATTTATCAGATCCCTAACCGCAGCAGCATGATCCTGATTCGCACAGAATACGAGCGTTTTCTCTTTCTGATCTATCTCAGATAAAAGAATATCAACCCTTTTAGCCTCGCGCTCTTTTATTTCGATTATCCTGTTAAAATCAGTCTCTTTGTAAATTCTGCCTTCCTCAACCTCGCCCTCAATGATGTAATCATCTGGCGTATATGAATATTCGTCAAGCGTGGTCTGTATCCTTCTCACCTTGAACGGAGTCAGAAATCCGTCATTTATTCCCTCTTTGAGCGAATAGACATATAAAGGCTCGCCGAAATATTTGTATGTGTCTGAATTTTCTTTTCTCTTGGGAGTGGCTGTAAGTCCGAGCTGTACCGCAGATGAGAAATGATCCATTATATCGCGCCAGTTGCTTTCGTCGTTGGCTCCGCCCCTGTGGCATTCGTCAATTATGACCATATCGAAATAATCTTTCGGGTATTCTCCGAAATTGGGTAAATTATCCGCGCCTGACATGAATGTCTGGAATATCGTAAAAAACAAGCTGCCGTTCTTTGGCACCGAACCGCTTTTTCTTATCTCGCCGGGGCTGATCCTTACAAGCGCATCTTCAGGGAATGAATTGAATGCGTTAAAAGCCTGATTAGCCAGAATATTCCTGTCCGCGAGAAACAAGATCCTCGGTCTTCTTTCGCCGTCTCTTTTCAGATTCCAGCGGGCATAAAACAGCTTCCATGCGATCTGGAAAGCGATCATCGTCTT
>JAKQBN010000006.1 GCA_029559475.1 bacterium | reverse complement strand
CTGCGCTCTTTTTATCAGCTTCTGCAATACATCTTTTTGTTCCAGTTCTTCGGGTGTTAATTTCTTTTTCATAGACCTGTTCTCCTTTTTCTTGAAATTTAATTCCAACAGGCCATTTACACAAAATTATTTACACTCTCGAAATATGTCAGTCCGGTTTTAAGTATCTTGAAATAATTCTTTTCTTCACTTTTTTTCTGCGTTGGAGGTTCGTTGAAAGTTAAACCTATTGCTGCGGACAGAAATATGGGTATCGCCGAAAGGATCATCGCCCAGTCAAGCCCGATATACTTTGCAGTTAAACTTCCGAGCGGCGCAGCGATCACCATGGCAAAAAGGCCTATACTTTCGACCCTGTTAAGTATTCTTTTCGAGCCTGTTTCTTCGCCTGTCTGGATAAGTGAATCATAGACAAGCGCTGTATCTGCGCCTGAAGCAAGCGTTACCCCGACAGCCCAAAGGATCTCTCCGCATACGAACACCCAGAATGAAGGATATGAACTGTAAACTAGAACGGCGGTAGTCGTGACCACGCTTGAAAGGATCAGGCTGGTTTTCCTGCCGAACCTGTCTGCTACGACTCCGGTGGGTATCTCGAACAGGAACATTGATGTCGTAAAAACCGCCTGGAGGATCATTATTTGCGAGAAAGTAATCCCGCCCCAAACCGTGAAAAAAGGCACCAGTACGCCTGAGAACAGCATGAAGTTCTTAAGAAAATCATAAGCGTACGCTTTTGGTATATTTGATCTGTAATTTCTTTCCGACAATTTTTTAATACCTCCCTAAAGAGATATTTAAGAATTTCCGGACGGATTATCAACTTTTAATTAAATTTAAAATTCTAAAGGCGCATTGGGCATTAAATGATACTGGGCAAGCAGCATCGCAATGGCAACTGTTATAGTTACAACAGAAACAGCCATTCCGGGTTTCAGCCAGTCGAAGAATTTTATATGCTCACCGGTTTCTTTCTCATACATTCCCATAGCAATAATATTCGCAGTACTCCCTATTACAGTTGCATTCCCGAACATAGCGCCGCCAAAAAGCATCGCCCACCAGAAAGGAAAAATATAGATGCCTATTTTCTCTATTTCAGAAATGATCGGGATAAAAGCTGCCACTGCCAGCACATTGTCCATAAAAGCAGTTAAAAGGCAAATTGCAGCGGTAAATATATTTAATAAAAACAATGAACCGCCGTTTGAAATATTGATCATACCGTTCGCGATTTGCTCGGTAACTCCCACACATTTCAATGTTCCTACAGAAGCGAACAGGGCCATAAAGAAAGTAAGCGTCCACCAGTCAACACGGCGCATAAAAAATTCTTGCGCCCGAATACCTTTTAAAAAAAGTGAAACTGCACCGAAAAATAAGGCTGTCCCGATCAAAAGAGTATTTTTTTCTAGATCAAGCATTTTTTCAATATTTGAATGAAGAATCAGACCAATAATCGTGCAGGAAAAAAGTATCCAGCTCCTGCGGATACCCGCTTTAGTGTAGTGTACATGCCTTAGCTCATGCGGTTCGTTACCTTCTTTTTTCATTTCCGTTTTTAATTTATTCATCGGTTTTCTAAAAAATAAAAAGCATAAAGGAATTGTTATGCATAGGCACAGTAAAGAAATTGGTGCCGCCCATCTTAAAAAATCCATAAAAGTAAGATTTGCACGGATGGCTATCATAACGCCGATAGGATTCCCTACTGCGGTCGCGCTGCTTCCGATGTTGGTTGCAAAAACTATCATGAGTAAAAAAGGTATCGGATTGACATTGTAGCGTTTTGTAATGTGAAACATAGCCGACATCATAAATAGAATCGATGTTACTTCATCTATAAGTGCTGCCGAAAGAGCTGACAATACCATCAGAATAGATACTAATAAATAAGGTCTTTCCCCTACTGCGTCCACTACCTTTGCGACAAGATACTCGAAAAAATGCATTTCTTCCAAAAATCCGATGATAGTCATCATTCCCACTAAAAACAGGATGACATCAAGGTGCGCAAATTCAATTAAATTAGGAATATCGAGCAGTTTGGTTATAAGCAATACTGCTATGCCAAGAAAAGCGAAAGCGAGGCGAAATTTCCAGTAAAAAAGAGTGCCGCACAGAATGATCAGAAAAACAATTGAAGAAACGATCTGTCTGGGGTTAAATCCAATAACCGACAATAATATTCCTGAAATAATAAGGAATGAGATCATAATAACTGGTTTTATTATAGCTTTCATTACAATTCCCTTGCATTTATTATTGAATTCACCGTCGAAGCCACGAAGATACAGGCTCAAGAATTTAAACCTGTATCCGTATGTTATTTATTCTAATTACAGATAAGCGGTTTCGCCGTGTTCGCTTTCGTCAAGGCCGAGTTCCTCGTCTTGTTCTGATACTCGGACGAGAGTGATCTTATCTATGACCCAAAGCATAGCTATCGTAAACAGGAATGCGTATAATCCCGCAAAAAGAGCTGCGCCTGTCTGTTTAAAGAAAAATGAGGTATTTCCGTCAACTAACCCGCTTGCGAGCAGAGTGGCATCCCTTCCCGGGAAAGTCATCGCAGTTGTGCCGAATACGCCGAGAAGGATAACGCCGAGTATTCCGCCTACTCCGTGGACTCCGAAAACATCGAGAGCATCGTCAAGACCAGCTTTGTTTTTAATATAAACCGCGATATAACAGGCTACGGACGCAAGAACTCCGATTATAACGGCAGACTGCGTTGAAACATAACCGGCAGCAGGAGTGATACATGCAAGTCCGGCTACGGAACCCGTTAAAAATCCTAAGAATTTTGGTTTTCTTGTAAATATCCAGTCTAATAACAGCCAGGTCGGACCTGCGAATGAAGCCGCGATGTCGGTGTTCAGGAACGCAAGGGTCGTGATCGGATCGACTCCGAATTCGCTTCCCGCATTGAATCCGTACCATCCGAACCAGAGGATCCCGGTTCCTAAAGCTACAAGCGGAATGCTGTGCATTCCTTTGTCCGAAATTCTTCTTCTACCGATATATATAACTGAAGCAAGCGCAGCTACTCCGGCCGTGGCGTGAACTACTATACCGCCTGCAAAATCTTTGATCCCCCATGAAGCCATAATTCCACCACCCCATACCATATGAACGAACGGGAAATAAACAAATATCTGCCATACGATCAGAAATATCAGATATGCGGGAAACCTTACACGGTTTGCAAAGGCTCCTGTTATCAAAGCCGGAGTGATTATTGCGAACATCATCTGATAAGCGATAAAAACAAGGATAGGAACTGACGGATTGGCAGGGCTGGGATCTGTAAGAGTTATCCCGCTTAAAAACGCCAGATCCAAATTGCCTATAATTCCGAAAAAATCTCCATTACCCATTGTGCCGCTGAAGCACAAAGAGTACCCGAATGAAACCCATAAGATTGTAGTTATTCCTAGAGAGACAAAACTCTGGAACATTATCGTTAGAACATGTTTTCTGCCCACAAGGCCGCCGTAAAAAAAAGCCAGTCCGGGCGTCATGAACATTACAAGACTTGTAGCCAAAAGCATAAAACCTGTGCTTGCATAATCGAAATTCATTTATTACTCCTTGAGATTTAAGTTCGAGTGATTAAAGCATCTAAATCTATTGAAATTAAATGAATTCGGGCGGTGAGCGGGGCGAAGAGTGACTTAATTGTCCCGTGTTTACAAATGATATGTAACTCGACAGGATTGTTTTATTTTTCGCTGAACCTTTAAATATACAGCTGTAATAAAACGAAAATGCAGCCATAAGATAAAAGAATAAACTTAGTTTTAAAGACGATTGCGCATTTGAATTTGGATCATAACCTCGCGGCATAAAATATGTATCGGCAATGCTTTTGGAATCTTCACCCGATAATAAAAGTTCGATATTGCCTGACGGAAAGTAATTTGTTTGTATCTTTTTGTCCGCGGCTGAGGTTGGATATATCCTGCTCAATTCAATATAAATATCAATAAAGAAAACAACGCTGATGAGCGTAAACAAAAATATTATTCCGGCTTTATCATTATTTCGTTCTACTTTCTTCATACAGGAAATTTAATTAAAAGCGATTGATTGTCAATCTGTATTTTAAGTTATAAATTATTTCGAACTCGTTCTTTGAGGATAATCTGGATTTGTAAAGAACTCAGTTCTCAAGTAACTTTTCAGCTACTTTTTTCGAATCAGTGCCTGTTTTTCCGGCTGAGATCAGGCTTGCTATTTCGTCAATCCTCTGAACTTTTGACAATTTTATGATCTCGGTCAAGGTTCTGTCCTTAACTACCTTTTTTCTTACTGAGAAATGCGTAGTTCCTTTTGATGCTATCGAAGGAAGATGTGTAATGGCGATAACCTGCTTGTTCTGTGCAAGTTTTAAAAGTTTGGTGCCGACTTTTTCAGCTATCTGTCCGCTTATGCCTGAATCTATTTCATCGAAGACGGCGATCCCCACGCCTTTTTCTGAGCTTATTATGTTCTTTATCGAAAGCATTATCCTTGAGATCTCACCGCCTGAAGCGATCTTGGAAAGCGGCTTGGATTCTTCGCCTATGTTTGTTCTTATATAGAACTCCACGGAATCCCAGCCGTCAGGCGCGATATCCTTTTTTGTCATCGCAACACTGATTTCGGCGTTCTGAAGACCTATATCCTTGAATTCCGCGTTGATCTCTTTTTCAAGCTTCTTTATGCCTTCTTTTCTTTTTGAAGTAAGCTTTGAACATTCGTCTTCTATCTCTATTTTCAGTTCCTTTGATCTCTTGAGAAGTTTATCTTTATCGAACGATACGTTCTCTATAGAATCAAGCTGGTTCTTTATACTTCCGAAATATTTTATCACATCAGAAAGCTCGGGTCCGAACTTCTTCATAAGCTTTTTAAGCTGCGAATACCTTTCGCTCATTCGTCCGTATTTCTCGTCATCGAACTCAAGAGAATTAGAGAACAGCTCCGATGAATTGCCGAATTCTGTAACGGAACTGTAAGCCGATTCAAGGTCAATTATGAACGGTTCGAACTGCTTATCTATCTCTGACAACTGGCCGCACTTGTTTTTAATATAATTGAGCTTGGAAAGGAGAGAGCTTTCAGAACCGCTGACCGTATCTGTTACAGCCTGGCAGATCTTCTTTATATCCTCGATGTTCTCCATCTTTTTAAGCTCGGTTGAAATTTCTTTATCCTCATTCTCCTCCGGAGAGATCTCGTTTATCTCTTTATAATGATATTCGAGAAGCTCTCTCTTGTCTTTAAGATCGTTCTCGCTCTTTATTATCCTCTCGATCTCTTTATTCAGGCTCAGATCTTCAGCATAGAGTTCTGCGGTCTTTAAGGTTGAAATTCCAGCCCGTTCGTCAAGAATGGTTATATGGGTATCTTTATTTAAAAGCGACTGATGATCGTGCTGCCCGTGAATATCTATCATAATATTACCCAGCCCTGTTATCAACTCCGAGCTTACGGGCGTATCGTTTATAAATATCCTGCTGCGCCTGGTTTTGTAAACTTCCCTGCGTATGACAAGCGGCTGATGAAAATCAGGATCGGTCTGCCTGATAAATTTAACCGTTTCGGGATTCAGTTCAGAAAATTCCGCTTCCACAGTAAGCTTGTCCTCGCCGGCCCTTATCATATCCGCGTCTGCCTTATTTCCCAGTATCAGCTTTAAAGATGATATGATTATCGATTTTCCTGCGCCGGTCTCTCCCGTAATTATATTGAGACCTTTTTCGAAATCGATATCGAGGCTTTCGATTATTGCTAAGTTCTCAATGCTGAGTCTTTTTATCGGCATTTTAATTAAAAGGTTTTCTCAGATCGTACAGTCTTTCGATCTTGTGCAGATCGGCAGGCGAATGGATCGTATAGAACTCATCAGGATCGTTCCCGTCCTCCATTATGTTGAGCACGGCGTTCGATAAATATTTGCCGATCTTGATGACAGTCGTTTTTCCGAAAAGCTGATGTTCGTAGTATGGATCTTCGAGGTTGTTCGCCATGGTATTGGTGAATATTATCTCTTTTATCTTCTCCGATCTTAAAAGGTTCTGGGATCTGCCTGTAAGATGGGCGTGAGTAGCGAACATAGTGAACCTGTCGCCGCCCATTTTTTCTATAACGCCGTACATTGAAGCAAAGCTTCTAACTATATCGTCAAAAATAAATTTATCTTTGTTTTCGTGTCCGCTGTAATTCGGTGAGCTTTCGGCTTCGTAAATATTTTTCAGATATCCAGTTACCGGATCCCTTTCCTTATTGAACCGGACCCAGCTTATTTCTGTTAACTCTGGCTGAAGGTTTTGAAGGTTCTTAAGAATATCGGTTCCAAGCTCTTTAGATCCGTCGTCCGTAGAAACGAAAACGGCTTTTTCACCTTTGCCGGTAATCTTTCCGTAAGTGTACAGATAATGGGCAACAATAGGCGCAACAGGAAGATCGATGATGGCTTTTTTGCCTTTGGATGAGTCTCTGAAATATACTTCGCCGAACGCTTCCGTGAGATTTTTGGAATGAGCATGAAGGGTAAGAACTTTTGAAATGCCTTCGTTCTTAAATCTTTTTGCCAGCCTTAATGTGGACAATGACTTTCCGTCATATTTTTTAACATCCTTTTCTGTCAAGACAGAACCGTGACCCGGCCTCAGATGGTTTCCACTCAGTCTGATATTTGTCCAAACCAGATTTACTTCTTTCGCGCCGTTAGACAGACATATATCAGCAGTATGACATATCCTTTCGAAAAGAAGCGACGGTTCCCATTCCTTATGGCTGGCGACAAGATAAACGTACTTCCCCTTAAGCCTGTTCATCGGCTCGGAATTAAAGCCATCCTTGCCTTCAAGAAGAAGCTTTGGATCGTAATCATCGTCTTCGTGGAAGAAATGGGCGAAGAGTCCTTCGGGCTTCCAGGGCTGGTCAAGCTCTTTGGCTAATTTTCTTGCGAATCTGTCCATAGGCTCAACGGGTATTATCACCCTGTCGAATGGTTCTATCTTTCCTAAAAGGTCCATACAGAATCCTTACTTAATAAGATTTGGCGAATATAACTCTTTTTCCGCTTTTTTCCCCGCAGCAGATGCATTTGCCTTCCTCGTCTTTTTCAGAGAAAGGAATGTTCCTGATGGTAACTTTAAGTTCGTCCTTTATCTTTTCTTCGCATTCTTTCTTACCGCACCAGTGAGATCTTGCGAAACAGCCGTGGATCTCCGGTTTTTCTTCGTTTTGAGGAGTGAATACTTTTTTAAATTCATCGTAATCATCAACGGTCAGCGTGTTCTCTATTTGAAATTTTAAAGCTTTCTCGAAAAGTGATTTCTGCATTGAATTTAATGTTTCGATAAGATCGAAAACGAATTGATCCATGGGTATAAATGTCTTTTTCAGATCAGGGTCTGTTCTTTTTACAACGGCAAGCGATTTTTTCTCAAAATCTTTCGGGCCTATCTCGATCTTTAGCGGAACGCCTTTTTTGATCCAGTACCAGTTTTTTTCTCCGCCTCGGATGTCCCTGTCATCTATGTGGATGATGATCTTTCTTTCAAAGAATCTGAGATCGGCTATTTTTGCTTTAAGTTCATTAATGTAGCCGAAAACCGTTTCTTTCTCTTTTTCATCCTTGTAGATCGGAAGAATAACAATATGCACAGGAGCGATCCTCGGGGGAAGAACTAGCCCGTTATCGTCCGAATGAGCCATAACGAGAGCGCCTATCAGCCTTGTTGATACTCCCCATGAAGTCGTCCATGCGAATTCCTCTCTGCCTTCCTTATTCTGGAATTTGATCTTTGATGCGGTTGAGAAATTCTGGCCGAGAAAATGCGAAGTTCCGCTCTGAAGCGCTTTTCTGTCCTGCATCATAGCTTCGATCGAATAGGTCGATACGGCTCCCGGGAATCTTTCCGATTCGCTTTTCTCACCTTCGATCACAGGTATGGCGAGTACGTTCTCGGCAAAATCTTTATATACATAAAGCATCTTGTATGTTTCTTCCATCGCCTCTTCTTTAGTCGCATGAACCGTATGCCCTTCCTGCCACAGAAATTCGGCCGTTCTCAGAAAAAGCCTGGTACGCATTTCCCAGCGTACGACGTTCGCCCACTGGTTAATCAGTATGGGAAGATCTCTATATGAATTTACCCATTTGGCGTAAGATGCTCCGATTATGGTTTCGCTCGTCGGTCTTACTACGAGAGGGGATTCGAGAGGGCCGTCGGGAACAAGTTTTCCCTCTGCGTTCACCGAAAGCCGGTGATGCGTTACGACCGCGCACTCTTTCGCGAATCCTTCTACATGATCCGCTTCCTGCTGCAGATATTCGAGCGGAATGAACAGCGGAAAATATGCGTTAGTGTGGCCTGTGTCTTTGAACATCTGATCAAGTTCTCTCTGCATGTTCTCCCATATAGTATAACCCCATGGTTTTATGACCATGCAGCCTCTTACATCGCTGTTCTCTGCAAGCTCTGCAGCTTTGATCACCTCAAGGTACCACTGCGGATAATCTTCTTCTCTTGTGACGGGTATCGCCGTCTTCTTGAATTCTGCCATTCTTTAACCTTAAAAATTAGTGTCTAATTTCATAATTGGGCGCTTCTCTAGTTATCTGCACATCGTGAGGATGACTTTCGATCAGTCCGGCATGAGTCATCTGAATGAATTTCGTTCTTTCTTTCATTTCAGTGATATCTTTGACGCCGCAGTATCCCATAGCCTGCCTTAATCCGCCCACCATCTGGTATATTGTGTTCCCGACTCTTCCTTTGTAAGGTATCCTTCCTTCGATCCCTTCGGGCACAAATTTTTCTGCTGCGACCTGAAAATATCTGTCAGCAGAACCTTTTTTCATCGCTGCTAAAGATCCCATACCTCTATATGATTTAAACTGCCTGCCTTCGAAAAGTATCATTTCGCCCGGGGCTTCATCGGTTCCTGCGAGCATGGACCCGAGCATTACACAGTCTGCGCCCATACCGATCGCTTTTGCGATGTCACCGGAATATTTAATACCGCCGTCAGCTATAAGTGGTATGCCGTACTTTTTGCAGGCTATTGCCGCGTTCTGAATTGCGGTGATCTGAGGCACTCCGACCCCTGCTACGACCCTTGTAGTGCATATCGAACCGGGTCCGATACCGACTTTAACGGCATCCGCTCCGGCTTTGATCAGAGCTTCGGCACCATCGGTTGTTGCTATGTTCCCGGCGATAATCTCTATTCCCTGATATTTGCTTTTTATTCTTTTGATCTCTTTTGCAATTGCTTCATGATGTCCGTGCGCGCTGTCGAGAACAATAATATCTACTTTCGAATTAACGAGAAGCTTGATCCTCTTATCGTCTCCGTTGGGAGAAATAGCAGCAGCTACCCTTAGCCTTCCTGCCCCGTCTTTGCAGGCGTTCGGAAAGCTTTCTTTCTTTTTTATATCCTTAAAAGTTATCATTCCCTTCAGGTTATAATCCGCATCTACTATCGGAAGTTTCTCGATCTTGTTTTTCTGCAGAATGAACTTTGCTTCCTCGAGCGAAGTCCCTTCTTTTGCTGTAACAAGAGGACATTTTGTCATAATATCTCTGACTTTAATATCCTCTTTATATTCAAATCTGATGTCCCTGTTAGTAATTATACCGACTAATCTTTTGTCTTCAACAACAGGAATACCTGAGATCGCGAATTTTTCCATGAGCTTGAACACATCTCTAAGATTAGCGTCAGGACCGATAGTAACAGGATCTGTGATCATACCGCTCTCAGACCTTTTTACTTTATCTACTTCAACGGCCTGTTCTTCAGGCGTCATATTTTTATGGATCACAGCAATACCGCCTTCTCTGGCCATTGCTATACCCATTTGATACTCTGATACGGTATCCATAGCCGCGGAGATTATCGGAATATTAAGCATAATATTCTTTGTAAGACAGGTTGTTGTGTCAACGTTTGCCGGAAGTACTGTGCTTTTCTGAGGTACCAGCAGAACATCGTCGAACGTAAGTCCCATTCCCATTATTTTCTTTTCCATGATCTCCTCTCTTTTTAAGCAAAAACCGCCGTCAGTGCGGCGGTTTTTCCTGCTATTTGATCCTGAATATTCTTAATTTCTTCTGACATTTACGCTCAATAATTGATTTCCATTTAATGAAGTAGCAAAAATAATCAAAAATTAGAATTAAGTCAAGGTCAAATATACAGAGGTTTATGTTCTTCTGTCTTATTTAGACATATAGCTGTCAGTGCCTGAAATAAGCAGTACTTCGCCAAAATAAACTTTATGGTAATCATTTTCCTGATAGTTTTTAATTATAGACGGATCAAGAAACTCTGACGGTCTGAATTCGGATGCATAGATCTTTCTGCACTCAATGACAAGTTCGGCCTCCTCATAACAGGGAGAATCAGCTTTTTCTGAAGCGGCGGGAGTCAACTTAGTTTTTTTTAGTTTATCCTCATTTCTTCCGCTTCTGCTTCCCAGATATGAAAGATCTTCCTTGTATTTCTCTGAAAAAGCAGATAAGGTAAATGTGCCGTATTTTTCCATAAATTCAAATGTATATCTGGTCGGCCTTACAACAACCTGAACAAAAGGTCTGTTCCACATTACTCCGATACTTCCCCATGCAACTGTCATGCAGTTGAATTTACCTTTCGGGTAATCTCCAGAAGTTAGCAGAAGCCAGTCGTCTTTCCAAAGCTTAAAAATATCTGTGTTGAACATTTTCTCGCTGATCACCTGTCTTTTCATGTTTACAACTCCGACTTTATTTTTTAAATTACCAAAATCCGAAAACAGACTGTAAAAAGCAAGGATAAATTTATGAAAATACTGATACAGAGAACTGATGAAGTAAAAATAGTTATAGGCGGAAAACTCCATTCATGTTCCGGAAAAGGGCTTCTTCTCTTTATTGGTATCAGAACCGGAGATTCTGCTGAAATGATACCTTACTTTATTGAAAAAATTATAAATCTCAGGATCTTTGAAGACAGCGCAGGTAAAATGAATATGTCCGTTAAAGACATCGGCGGAGAAATAGCGGCTGTTTCCCAGTTCACTCTGTACGCGGACACTTCAAGAGGAAGAAGGCCCGGATTTTCAGAATCTGCCCCTCCGGAAATGTCTGAACCTTTATATAATGAGTTTATCGTTCAATTAAAGAAAACCGGCCTTAAAATCGCGGAAGGTGTTTTCGGCGCTCACATGGAGATAAGTTTGATAAACAACGGCCCGGCGACATTCATCCTTGAACGGTAAAATAAAAAATTCCCTTCTTGACATCGCGCCAAAAGTATTATAATTTTAATAGTGCTGATAATTAAATCACAAATAAATTAAAGGATTATTAAAATGATATTTGATCTGATACTTATGATAATGATAATCGTGGCTCTGACAAGATCCAGAACCAAAGGCTGCACAGAAGATCTTAACTTTGTGATAGCATTTTTTATCATCGTAAGGCTTTCAGGTGCTCTTTACCATCCTGCGTCGAAAATATTCTTAATGATCACAGACAGCGAATCGCTTGCTATTTGCGCTGGATATGTTGCAGTGGCTATTGTACTTTATTTGATATACAACGCTATAGCGAGCAACAGGATAATCGAGTTTGGAAAGAAAGTCCCTAAGACTACAGGAATAGTTATGACTTATGTATTCGCGGGGATCAAAACTATAATGATATTTTCGATAATATTCGGACTGATCTATTCGCATCCTGCGATCAAGAAAGCAAAGGATAACAAGTCCGCAGCGGTTCCTGAAGATCCCAAGAAACATGAAAAGTGGATCGCGCCTGTCAGTTACGGTCTGACCTATGCTTTCCTTGGGGAAGGAACAGGATATCTTTTCCAGAATTTCGCTAACTATTTAACCGAGACAGTAAAAACCCCGGTTGAATTTATGACGAAACAGAAAGAGAAACAGTTGCAGGGTGCAAAAACAGGATTTGATGCCGTAAAGTCTCATGAAGGGCTTGGAGATTTTGTTACTGACGACAAGGCTAAACCTGCACCTAAAAAAGCTCCTGAACCTGAAAAGAAAGAAGGTCAGACAGATGCCGGAGCTGGTAAATAAGATCATTTGACAGGGATCTCGAAACCGAACATGCTTCCTTTTCTATAACTGCTTTCGACTATCATTCTGCCTTTATGTTTATCGATAAATTCTTTACAAAGTAAAAGTCCGAGACCTGTACCTTTTTCGTTAGAAGTTCCGTTAGTGGCGAAATGCTTATCGATCGCAAATAATTTTGGTATGTCTTTTTTTTTGATCCCGACGCCGTTATCCTCGACCGTAAAGAAAAAACAGCCTTTTGATATTCCTGAGTTGACCGAGATCTGCCCGCCTGTCTTAGTAAATTTTACCGCATTCGTGATAAGGTTTCTCATAACTGTTTTTATCATGTTCTTATCGGCATTTACAACCGTATCAGGAGTGACAGAAACCTTCAGTTCGATCTGCTTAAGATCAGCGCTGGGTTTTATAAGTTCTATCGTGCCTTCGATTATTTCTGAGGGGTCAAAATTCACAGGATTGAACTGCTTAAGTCCGCTCTGGCTCCTTGACCATTCCAGCAGATTTTCGATCAGTTTTAATAGATGCTTTGTCGAAACATTGATCGTATTGATATATTCTCTTCTTTTTTTATCATCGATCTCTTCAAAATAAGTGAGAAGAAGCTCAGATGTAGTATAAAGTATCGAAAAAGGATTTTTTAGATCGTGTGCAATGATGCTGAAAAACTTGTCTTTTGCTGAATTAGATCTTATAAGTTCTGATTTTGATCTGCTCAGCTCTTTATTGATCTTAACTAATTCTATATTTTTGAGTCTGAAAAGTTCGTTCTCACGGTTCTTTTTCTCATTTTCGTATTTAGACGTTATGTTCCCGATATCCTGCTGCCTCTGAAAATTCATCATCTCTTCGTGGATTTTCGAATACATCACATAATACGCGAGAGCTTTTCTGAAATTTCCCTTTTTCCCGTAGATCTCAGATAATAGTTTATATGAATCTCTCAGCTTATCCTTGAGTTCGTATTTCTTTGCGAGATCGTGCGATCTGGAAATATAAACAAGTGCTTCTTCGTATTTCCCTACATCTAAAAAAAGGCTGCTTATGTTCCTATATATCCCTGTAACGAATTTTTGCTGACCGAGATCTTCGTAGATCTTTTTTGCTTCGAACAGACATTCGCCTGATTCATCGTACTTCTTAAGTTTCAGAAAGACCATTCCGATATTTTCTAAAGACTGCGCAAGTCCAGAATGCAGATCATTTTCTCTTTTTATCTTTATGGATTCGGAATAATAGTGAATAGCTTTTTCAAATTCATTCTGCTTGTCGAATATTCTTCCGAGCTCGTTGTAGGAAGACGAAATACTTCTAAGATCATTTAATTCTTTTCTCAGATTCAGAGCTTTTGTTGCGTATTCGAGGGCTTTTTCCAGATTAAAAAGCCTGGTAAATATCATGCCGATATTACTGTATGAATTTGCCAAAGCCGCCTTTGTTCCTGCTTTTTCTTTGATCTTTAACGCCTTGAACTGATACTCAAGAGCTTCGGGGAACTGGGACATCTCGAAACTGACAAGTCCAAGATTATTGTACAAAGCTCCAAGAGTCTCGGAATTTTCCGATTTTTCAAAGATCTTTAAGGCTTTATTTCCTGCTTCCAGAGCTTTCGGGTAATCGCCTTTGTGATAATACGATAAACATAGATTGTTCAGACAGGCAGCCACAGATTCCCTGTTCTCTCTTCTTTCTTCCCGGATCTTTAACGCTTCGAGTACGAATTTTATCGAGTTATCATAATCTGACTGGTAATAATAATTAACACCGATCTTGTTAAGCGTCTCGGAAACTCCCTTCCAGAATGAGAGTTCTTTTCTTATATCAAGAGCTTTGTTGTAGTATTCGAGACCTTTCTGAACTTTCATTGACTTCGTAAAAACTTCACCCAGTGCGTCGTATATAAAAGAACGGACTCTTTTGTTTTTTTCGGGGGTCATTTCAAGAGCTTTCAGAAGGTATTCTTCGGCTTTCTGGAACTTTAAGGTCTTCAGATTTACATACCCCAGGTTCTTATAGATCATTGAAAGTTTTGAATCGCGTCTTTTAGAACCTTCAGATATCTCGAGTGCTTTACTAAGATTTACTTCGGCTTCATGAAATTTTTTCGATTCGCAATAGAGACTGCCTAGACCTAAATATGCGTCGAGCCTGTTCTTTTCTTTTGCGCTTTTAAGATCTGATCTATATTTTTTCTCAAGGTCTTTGATAGAACCATCGGAAATTAATTCCTGTAATGCCTGATTTGTTTTCATAATGATTTATAACCCTAGCTTATCTCGTCAGATCTGACAACGCAGTTCTTTCCTTTGTACTTTCCGTGATACAAAGCCTCATCGGCTTTATTGATACAGTAATCTATGTCTATTATCGAATCGTAAACATTAACACCGAAAGTCATAGTGATATTAAGCTTTATATCCCTGTAATAGAACGTTTCGGACTCTATTTTCTTCCTTATTTTTTCTGCGACCATAGTACCGCCTTCGAAATCCGTTTTAGGCATAAGAAAAATAAATTCCTCTCCTCCCCACCTGCCGATGCAGTCCTGCTTTCTGAGAACCGATCTCATAAGATTTGCGAGATTTACAAGAACGAAATCTCCGCAATCGTGACCATAGCTGTCATTAAAAGTCTTGAAATTGTCAATATCCGATATAACTATAACGAACTTTTCTCCGCTTCTTTCGAATTTCAGAGCTTCATATTTGATCTTATCCAAAATGTCCCTTCTGTTGGAAAGCCTTGTAAGAGGATCCGTCCTGGCAAGAAGGTCCAGTTTCATGTAAGCGTCAGTAAGTTCTTTATTCTTTTTTTTGATTATGTCGTTCGCTTTCTGAAGATCTTTAATATATTTTGCCATTTCAACGTTCTTCAGCCTGTAAATCTCGGCTTCTTTTTCTTTCTGCTCAGCTATATATTTGGACTGTATCTCTGCGATTTTTCCGGAAAGCTCGCCGTAAATCGAATCCTTCAGGTCAGCGAACTGCTTGGAGTATTCATAAGCGTTCTTAAAATCCTTTTTGGCGTAATAAAGTTCAGAAAATATCTGATAGCTCTCCTGTACAACGTTCCTCGCGTTGAGTTTTTTTGCTTCGGAAAGAGCTGAATTTAGGTGTTTTTCCGCTTCTTCGTACTTTTTCATCTCAAGATAAGTTCTGGCAGCCTCGTTCGAAGTATTCGCGTGATTATATACAAGACCAAGCTCTTTAGATATTTTCAAAGCTATCCCGAAACTTTCTTCCGCTTTTTTCAGATCGCCTTTTTCCCTGTAGATAATTCCTATGTTGTTATATACAGATGATCTCAGTTTTTCTTCGCCCCCTTTATCGTAGAGCTTTATCGCATCGTAATAATAATCGAGCGCTTTCTGATAATCCTTGATCATCGAATACATGTTCCCGAGATTGTTGTAGGATTTGGCGATGGCGATCTCATCCTGCAGCTCAAGCCTTATTTTTAATGAATGCTGATAGTAATCAAGGGCTTGGCTGTAATTTTTGAGTTGAAAATATATATTGCCTACTGTATTTAGCGAATCTGCTATTCCCTTTTTATCGTGGATCTCTTCTCTGATCTTTAGAGATTTGAGATAATATTCAAGCGCCTGGTCATAATTGGTCAGCCTGAAAGAAACTTCCCCGATGCTGTTTAAGAATTCAGCTCTCTTTTTATCGTTCTTTGCAGATTTTGACAGCTCAAGGGCAGTCTGATAATATGACATCGCCCTGTCGTACTCATTCACCTGTTTGTACAGGTCTCCGAGCCTGATATATACTTCGGCTTTTTTCTGACTCCCTTTCAAATGCTGAAGATGATCTAATGTTTCCAAAGCGAAATCAATGCTTTTTTGAGGCGAGATTTTTTCGTAAACCTCAGAAAGCTGATTTAGAATTTTAAATTTATCTTTACCGGAAGTTTTTTCAAGAATTTCTTCCAGATCCTTGACCTGCTTCATTTTTCCCCCGAAGAATATTTTGTGCGGCTGCTATTTTTCAAGAAACTCTTTCTGCGATTTTTTCAATGCGTCTTTTGTTACTGAATATTGAGAATCTATTTCGTTATATATAACATCAAAACCTTTTTCTTTTAATGTATTTCTGATCATAAGACATTTGTCAGGCTCAATATTTGTGTCTTTAATGCTGTTCACGATATAGAATTTTACTTTTTTTGCATCGCTAAGTGTCTTATCAGAATGTTTCGAAATATCATAGTTGGTCCCGAAAGCCAGAACACCGGTAACGAGATCAGGATTGTTTAAAGCGACATCGAAAGCTACTGAAGTTCCCTGATATATACCCATCAGATAGATGTTCTTGACCTTGTAATGATGTTTTACGTGTTCGATAAGGTTTTCAATGTATTCTTCGCTGAGTTTATCTGATTTGATAGTAGTGGAGTTGTCAACCTCATCGATATTCCATCTGAACTCGTTCGCAAGACCGAACGGTACGCTGTAAGGAGCTTGGGGAACTACGAAAATGAATTCGGGAAGATCAAAGTATTTCCATATTTTAACCATTTCGTTCTGATTACTCGAATGTTCGTGGAGCCCGATTACTACAGTGTAATCTTTGTCGGGATAAAATGCCAGAGGTTTTGCTATTCTGCATTTCAGAAGTGTTTTTGATTCCAAGACCACATCTTCACCAAGATTTTTGATTATCTGGCTTATACTGTCGATAGCCGCGTCGAACACTTGAGTGCCTCTTACCTTGTCAAAATCGGTGTCTTTCTGAAGAAAATTATAATCTACAAAACCGAGATCAATCGCTTTAAATAAAAATTTTGAAGCCATTTCGGAATTGCCCATCAGACCATAAGTACATGCCAGATTGTAAGTCGCAATAATATCATGAACATTGTGACTCAAAAGGAAAAGATAATTCTGGGCTGCAAGTTTATAATCTTTGTTCCAGTAGGCTTCATCAGCTTTGATCATATAATCCCTGATGTTCACATCAAGGTATTCATTTACTTTCGGGTCCAAAGGGTCTATCTTTTCTGGAGCTGACCAGTCTTTAACAGATACGACAACTTGTTTTGTCTCTGTTTCATTTTCCTTTTTCACGCAGGAAATCAACAATACACTAAGCGCTATTAGTATAATAAACTTCATCTTCATTGCAGTACCCCCGCTATATTTTTTTAACACATAATATATTTACTCAATTATAATATAAACATTTTTTATTGCGTAATGCAATCTAAATTTAACATTTATTGATGTTTGTTTTGTTTATCAGCATCAGATCACAGAGAGCGACAGCCGCCGCCGCTTCGACAATAACCGAAGCTCTAAGCACCGGACACACGTCGTGTCTGCCTCTGATCAGCAGATCTTCAGGCTTTCCTGTTTTAAGATTCAGCGACTGCTGCTTTTTCATTATTGAAGACGGCGGGCGGAACGCGGCTCTGAAGAGTATCTGGTTCCCGTTTGATAAACCTCCAGTAATTCCGCCACAGTTATTTGATATTGTCCTGCCTGAAATATCAATAAGCACGTCATTATAGTCGCTTCCTTTCATTTTTGCTGATACGAAGCCTTCGCCGAACTCGATAGCTTTCACGCTGGGAATTGAAAAAACCAGTTGACTGATTACAGACTCAAGAGAATAAAAGAAAGGCTCTCCAATACCTGCAGGAAGATTATAAACAGAACATTCGATCACTCCGCCTAGTGAATCGCCTTCCTTTATCGCTTTGTCAAGGACTTTCTGAAAATCGCTGCTTCCGCCTATTTCAATTATCCTTGATTTGAAATCGATATTCTTTAATATCTTTTTGGCGACCACTCCTGCGGCTACCATACCGACAGTAACTCTAGCGGAGAAATGACCTCCGCCTCTATGATCATTAAAACCCTTGTATTTGACAGAAGATACAAAATCGGTCTGACCCGGCCTTGGTACTGTTCTGAACTGCTCATAATCATCAGATAATTTATTTTCATTAATGAATTCGATCATGATAGGCGATCCCGTAGTTCTGTTCTTATATACTCCGCTTTTGATATTCGGAATATCTTTTTCAATTCGTTCTGTAGTTCCTTTGCCGCCCGATCTTCTTCTTAAGAGATCTTCTGTAAAATCCTGTTCACTCAGATCAATACCCGCAGGACAACCATCTATAATGATTCCGACACTTTCGCCGTGGGATTCTCCGAAGATTTCTACCCTGAAAATTCTTCCGAAACTATTCATTTTTCGCTCCCGTAAGTAATTCTTTTTAAAATGTTGAAAAAATCCGGAAAAGATTTATCGACGCATGAAATTCCGCTGATCGTAATTCCTGATTCAGAATTCAGAGCCGCAGCGGCGAACGCCATCGCGAGCCTGTGATCATTATGCGGATTAAGTTCTGCGTATCGAAGTTCGCTTTTTTCTATAGATATGTGATCTTTTTCCAATCTGATCTGCGCTCCCGCTTTTGAGAGTTCATTTATCACGGCAGAAGGCCTGTCCGATTCTTTGTACTTCAGCCTCTCGAAATTGTATATCCTGCTTTTACCTGCACAGTTAAGCGCGAGAACGACAAGCGGCAGGAAAAGATCAGGATGATCTTTTATATCGGCTTCAAATGACTGAAGCGGAGCTTTCCTGACTACAATAGAACCTGGGCAGGTTTTTACCATCGCGCCGGCTTTAATTAAATAATCTATTATCGCTTTATCCGGCTGGAAACTGTCCGTATCCAGACCGCAGACCTCAATTTCGCCGCATATAGCCGCCACTACAAGAAAAAAAGAAGCCGACGACCAGTCTCCTTCAGCAGTTATCTCACCGGTGTTAAATTCCTTACCCCCATTTATATGGATCGTTCCGTTTCTCTCTGACTGTATATCTGCTCCGAAACGGTTCAAAATATCCGCCGTCATTTCGATGTACGGAAAACTGACGGGATTTTTTATTATTATCTTACTAGAACCCTGAACTTTTGACAATGCGTAAAGAAGCCCGCTTACAAGCTGGGATCCGGAGGGATCCTCTATTTTTACTTCTCCGCTATGAATCGGGCCTTTAACGTAAATTCCATTGCTTTTTATTATGCAGCAAACTCCTAGCTGTTTCATAATGCGGGGTATATATTCGTTGTATCTTGAAATAAGAGTCTTTGAGCATCTGATGAAGTATTCATCTCCGGACAGGCATAATACCGGGATCAGCATTCTCAAGCATAATCCGGAATCTTTACAGTCGGGTTCCGATACCGTAAATTTTTCAGGGCCTGTAATTTTTATGCCTGATTCCAAAATCTCGACACCGGAGCCGAGAGTTCTGATACAGTTCATCATAGCATCTGAATCGCTGCAGTGCGCATAATTTTTTATAAGTAATCCGTTCCTGTTCAAAAGACCCAGAAGAAGAGCTCTCTGGATATGGCTTTTTGACGGATAAGCTAAGATCCTGCCGTTCACTGATGAACTTTTTATGAAAATACTATCCTGCATTCAGCTCTCTTATAATTCTTTCTGCCTGTTTTTCCGCAGAAGGTTCTTCAGATCTTATTATCAGATTTGCAGCAGAGAAATAATTATCCTTCCTCAATTCAAAAAGATCTCCGGTTCTTTCATAAACGCATCCGCCGCTTAGCATCGGCCTTTTTTCTATATCGGCTTTCTGTGACCTTGAAACAGCCAATTCAGTATCTGCGTCCAGCAGGATCGTAAAACACTTTTCTTTTAAAACTCTTCTTGTGCTTTCTGATTGAATTGCACCCGCGCCGATTGCTAGAACTGCATTGTTTTTGCACAGAATTTCCTCTATGATCTTCTCTTCGATCTGTCTGAAATAATCTTCTCCGTTTTCCTGAAAGATCTTTGAAATGTCCTTTCGGCAGAATTTTTCTATCTCTGCGTCTGAATCATAGAATTCATAATTTAAAAGTTTCGCCAGAATTTCACCGGTCGAAGTCTTCCCACTCAGTGTTGGGCCGATCAGCGCTATAATCCTTTTGTCTTCAGATTTCTTAACAATGTCCTTTAATTTAAGCTGAGGAGCTTCTTTTTTAAAAAACAGCTCGAATGATTTTGAAGCCTGATTGACAAGCCATTCATACCCGCTAATATATTTTGAACATGGTGCATTCCGGAATGCCGGATTTTTATAATTCGCCTCAAATATTATCAGCCCGGGAAAATTTGAGCACAAATCAGGATCGATCGCGGTTACAGCCGGAATGAACAGATATGAGTCCTTTAGGTTTTTCTTCATATGCTCGAATTTCAAGAATCCGCATTTGAATTCATCAGATATCTGTTCCGCCTTATTATCCGTTCGGCTGCCGATATATACATCCGCGCCGAGCTGTTTTAAAGCACATACCGCGGCTCTGGATGCCCCACCCGATCCTGCCACTACACATTTTTTTCCGCAGGGATCTACACCCTGAGCTTTCAAAGTGTCCGTTACGCCGTAAACGTCGGTGTTGTACCCGGTGAACACACCTTTTATGTTGATCATCACATTGACCGCTTTCACGTCGTTCGCAGGCTGATCGCATATATCAATCAGTCTGTATACATCTTCCTTGAACGGAGACGTAACGTTGAATCCGGAAATACCGTAGCATTTTGCAAAATAAAAAATTTCCTCGATTCTTTTTACGCTCAATCGCGTATAATCGGCTTTAATCCCTGATGCCGCACATAATTGCATGAAGATCTCGGGACTTTTGCTGTGAGCTATCGGATTTCCAGCTACGGCTAATTTTTTCATAATGAAAAGGCGCAAACTTAGTGCGCCTTTTTCTGCCTCTTCTTATATTATCAAGCTTTGAATATCTTCCCGTTATTGATCGTGAATTTTACTTTTCCGTAATGCGTTTCACCGTGGAAACAGGTATTTATCGAAAGCGATTTCATCTTTCTTCTGTCCACTTTCCACTTCTGTTCAGGATCGAAGATCGTCAGTTCGGCAGTCTTTCCCTTCTTTAAAAGATCCGGATCGAGATTAAGTATCTTTCGCGGATTTACAGTTATTTTTTTTAAGAATTCTATCATAGTAAGTTTTTTCGGCCGTACAAGATAAGTAATACCGGCTGAGAGGATTGTCTCAAGGCCGATTACTCCGAAAGGAGCAAGAACGAATTCGAGATTCTTTTTTTCAGGAGCGTGGGGAGCATGATCGGTCGCTATTACATCTATTGTTCCGTCTTTGAGACCTTTGTGTAAAGCATCAACGTCTTTCTGCGTTCTTAAAGGCGGACTCATCTTAAAATCTGTAGATAAAGTCCTGACTTTCCCGTCCGTGAGAGAGAAGTGATGGGGAGCTGCCTCACAGGTCACATTAAGCTTTTCTTTCTTTGCTTTTCTTACAAGATCTACGCCTTCTTTTGTGCTTACATGCTGAAAATGGACTTTACCTTTGGTGTATCTTGCGATCTCGATGTCGCGCGCAATGTTAATGCTTTCACCTATATTCGGCTGGGACGCCATCTTTAATTCTTTTGCAATCGGGGATTCGTTCATTACCCATTTCGGGAGCGTATGATCTTCAGGATGGACAAGGATCGGGATTTTGAGTTTCTTTGCGCATTTTAAGGCTCGGACCATCGTTTCTGAAGATTGTATCCCGCTTCCGTCGTCAGAAAAAGCGATCGCACCGGTCTCTACGAGTTCAGCCATTTCTACAAGTATTTTGCCTTCCCTGTTTAATGTTACTGCGGGGATCTGATGAACGTTAACAAGAAGATCTTTTACCTGATCGTGATTCCTCTTCAGAAGAAGTTTATTATCTACGCACGGAATAGTGTTCGCCATAGCTACGAGAGAAGTAACTCCTCCGGCCATAGCTGCATTGGTTCCGGAAATGATGTTTTCAGCCTGTTCGTTACCTGGCACTCTAAGATGAACGTGCATATCGAAAAATCCTGCGCTGACATACATTCCTTTCGCGTCGATAACATCACAGCCTTTGTCTGCTTTAATTTTAGGGCTTATTTTTTCGATAATTCCGTCAAGTATCAGAATGTCAGATGTATATTCTTTATCAGAATAAGCATCAGCGATCGTGCCGTTTTTGATCAGAAGTTTTTTTGCCGTTTTTTTAAATAGAGGCCTGACCAGGCTTGTATTATTGATCTTTTTATTCATCGATCCAGTCACTTATATCATCTTTCTTTAACGTTTTTGATTTATCGGATCTGTTTTCATTCTGAACAAGCTTTTTTGAATCGGCTGAAGAAAACAGCTGGTTCACATCGTCCTCTGTGAATGATTCCTCTTTACCAGCAGTAATATCCGACGCGTCAATTCCGCTTTTTATGCTGCCTTCTTCTTTGATCCTCATTATATCTTCGTCTGTGAGATATTCGCTCCTGTCTATTATGAATTCGGACTTGCCGATCTCGTCAAGCTCATCATCGAATGACTGGCTTTCTGTTACAGATGAATCTTCCATCGAAACGCTGTCGAAATCATTATCTTCAGGTTTCTTCTCGATGTCTTTTATGCTGATTTCATCTAACTCCTTCGGTTTGCTGACGGGTTTTTCGGGAGCTTCTTCGACTTTGCTTATCTTAGCCTCTTCAAATGATTCAAAGATCGAATCTATGTCATCTTCCTCCACCTCGGGAACTGCTACTGCTTTTGGAGTTTCTTTTTTGGGACTTGTGAACAATTGATCTATAGAATCGTCGAAGCTTTCTTTTTCCACGATCTTTTTTGAAATCTTTTTTTCTGTTTCATCACTGAACATCGATTCTATCTTCTTGTCGATCTTTTCTATCTGTTCATTGTCCGACAGTTCCCTGACCGGGGTTTTATTGGTATCGAAACGTTCTATGAAATTATCATTTATAATAACTTCCTCAGTATTCTTCTGAGCTGGTTTTATATCAGGTTTTATTTCATGCAAGAACGGATTTTCGAGTATAGACGATTCTTCAGTTATCTGCTTTTTCAGCTCGTCGGCCGTTATCGTTTCTATTTCAGATTTCTCGAGCACATCATCAATTGATTCATTCTTGCTCTGATCTTTATAGATCTGCTGTCTGCTATCGAAGGATTCGCTCTCACTTACAGAATCAAAAACATCAGTTACTAGACTCGCTCCGGAATCTTTACGCGCGATCTGCTGCGCATTAACACTTTCAAGCGTGTCCTCGGAAAAAGACTGTTTTGTAATATATTCCCTTCGTCTCGGGAACATCATATTCAGTTTATCTTTCTTTTTATCTATCTGCTCTTTAGTTAAAGCTCCTTCTCTTGCGATCTGAATTTCGCTTTTCTTACCTGTATCGGGATCTTTAGCGGTAGCGTGAATGATACCGTTAACGTCATATTCGTAATTGAAAATAATCGGGGAATTCTCCGGTTTTGGCGGAAAATCGAGGGTCGTAGTACCGATCGTCGTACAGAATTCTGGATCCGGGTCCTCACCCTGAATAACGACCATCTTAACCTGAGTCTGATTTGCCGTTGAAGTGTAGAATATCTGGCTTTTTCGAACAGGTATCTTGCTGTTCTTCGGAATTATAATCGCATTTCTTTTATTATCGAATTCATCGAGAGTTATCGCTCCGAAGCTGTGAGCGGTAACATCTGAAACATTGATCGCGCCGTATTTCATTCTGACCATATCGTTGACTTTTTCAGTCTGGTCTTTTGCGCAGATTATTCCTGCCTGTATTGATGCTCCCAAAGCTACTGCTTCGTCGGGATTAACCTGCATAGAAGGCTTCTTGCCGGTTACTCTTGATATCATATCGATAACTGCTGGTATCCTTGTTGAACCTCCTACCAGAAGGATCTGATCAACGTCTTTCCACTGAAGTCCGGCATCTGTCATTACTGCGTTGATCAGTAATTCTGTCCTTGTTATAAAATCGGCCAGAAGATCGGTGAACAGCTTTCTCGTTACCGTAATTCTTGCTGATTTTCCTTTCGCTGAAAGATATACTGTAGTGCTCAGCTTTGTGGAAAGCACTTTTTTAGCGTTCTCGGCTTTCAGCCTCAGATCCTGTATGAGTACAGGATCTTCGAAGAGGTCTATTTCGTGCTGCTGCTTGAACTTGTCGTTCAGATAGATCATCAGCTTTTCGTCGAAATTATTACCGCCGAGCTGTCTGTCACCGTCGCTTGCAAGAACCTCGAAATTACCGTTGTCAACCTTCATCAGAGTAACGTCAAATGTTCCGCCGCCAAGATCGTAAACTAGGATCTTCTGGCTGACGGTTTTATCTATTCCGTAAGTAAGTGCTGCTGCTGTCGGTTCATTTATTATCTGAGCCACATTAACACCCGATATTTTACCTGCATCGACCGTAGCCTTTCTCTGCTTATCGTTGAAATAAGCCGGAACCGTAATCACAACATCGGTTATCTTATCGTTCAAAAATGCTTCCGCGTCCTCTATCAGCTTTCTTAATATCATAGCGGAAATATCTTCGGGTTTATATTCGTTTTCTTTATACTCGAATTTAAAATCGCTTGAACCCATATGGGATTTTATGGAAGACACAGTTCTCTCCGGTTCTGCTACGCATGACTGTTTCGCTATACTTCCCACTATGATCTGGTCGTCATCGAATAGAACGACTGAGGGAGTTATACGCTCGCCTTCTTTATTGGGTATTATTTCAGCTTTACCGAACTCGTTTACCATCGCTATAGCTGAATTAGTCGTTCCCAGATCTATGCCTATCATCTTCATATAAGGGTCCTTATTTCAGTAATTTTCTTCTGGCCTGAGATATAATGGCCAGCATCTCTTCCGCTTCAGAACGCATTTTAACGTTCGGTGAGTTTATTCTCGTGCGCCATTTTCTGAATTCTGTGTCTATTCTGGCTACAATCTCGTCCTGAGTTGAATCCGAATCGAGTCTCAGCGCTTTTAGATAGAAATCGTTTCCTTTTTCCTCTGTGTTGGCTGCTTCCCGGAGTATGTCTTCGCTTTCCTGGGACATCACTTTATTCACGGCTATGTTCTTTTTTTCCTGCCTTGACCGGTTCTCCTCTTCGATCAAAGCTATCTGCTTTATAACGACGGTAAGATTATGCTTGATATCCTGATTATCAGGATCGTACTGCAGGGCTTTCTCGAAGTACTTTCTGCTGTTCTCGTAATCCTTCCTTTTGTAATAAGCTACAGCTGCCTCATATAGCTGAGAACTTCTTTTCAGCTTTATTTCATCGAGATGAGAAACCTTCTCTTTTTTAAGGTTCAGTTTCTCTTTAAGCTTATCTATAATGGACATAGAGCCTTACCTACTTCGTGATCAGTTTATTTATTTGTACAAGTTCCGGTCTGATCTGCTGATTATTCCTCATAAAACCGGTTCTCAAGACCCTTTTAACCGTATTGTCAAGTTCCGGATCCTCAGTATCGAATTTATCAACAGCATTGCTTTTTTCAGGATTGAATTTTGAACCCTCAGTACTTTTTTCTACCGGAATAATGTCGTTCCTGTAGAGAATTTCTAGAAGCTCGTCTCTGAATGATATAAGTTTCGGACATTCGGCTTTTTCTTCTAAAGCGTTATCGATCTCGATGTTGATCCTGTCGTAAAAAAGCAGCAGATCATTAATTATCGGTTTCATTGCCGCGAAAATAAAATTTCTTTTGTATGATTCAAGCTGTACGTACAATTCCTCAAAGGCTTTTTCTTTTACGCAGTCCGCTGTAAGTTTCTCTTTAAAGAGATCGTTCAGCTTATTTATGCCTTCTTCCGTTTCGAATTTCATCAGCAAAAGGCTGCTCTGCATTTTCTGGACGGCCTGTATTAATTCGTTCTTTGTGTTGAACAGCATTTCGCCGGAATTTAAAACTTTCTGCTCGATCTTCTGTATCCTCTGATTGATGTCTTTATTAACATCATCGATCTTTGAAGAGATCCTGTCGCTGCTTTCCTGTGCCGGCGGCGCTGGATTCATTTCCGATTTACGGGCTATATCGTCTTCAGAATAAAGTCCTGATTCGCTCAATTCTTCTATTATGTCGTCGAAATAATAATCGGAATTGAATATTTCGGATCTGTTGATGTCGAAATCGTCTTTTTTACTTTTTTCAGAACGGGTCATCGCTGCACCTCTTTTGATTTATCTTCCGGTCGATACTACTCTGAACTCAATCCTTCTGTTCTGAGCTCTTCCTTTAGATGTTTTGTTATCCGCTACCGGTTTTGATTCTCCGAATCCTACAGAACTTACCTGACCGCTGCTTACTCCGAGAACGTTCACAATATAATCTGCAACTGTGCCTGCGCGTCTTCTTGAAAGGTCGAGGTTGTAGCTGTCGCTTCCCTGACTGTCGGTATGCCCTTCTATCTGTACTATAATGCCCGGATTATCAAGAAATACCCTTTTCAAAGAATTGAGAGTCTCGAAAGATTCAGTCTCGAGCTCCGCCGAAGCGAGTTTGAAGTAAATATTATCCAGTACGATCCTTTCATCTTTCTTTAGAATTACGGCATCGGGGCAGCCGTCGGAGTCTTCGAATCCGTTAAAGCTTTCGGCTTCGTTGGGACATTTATCCGATTCATCTCTTATTCCGTCACCGTCGTTGTCGAATTCCGGGCAGCCGTCGGAGTCAAGCCATCCGTCAAAATCTTCAGGTTCTAAAGGACATTTATCAGTATCATCTTTTATTCCGTCGCCGTCGTTGTCGAATTCGGGACATCCGTCCTGATCTTCGTAGCCGTCGAAATCCTCCGGCTCGTTAGGACATTTGTCGTATGAATCTTTTATACCGTCCCCGTCGTTATCGTCTTCCGGGCAGCCGTCATCATCCTGATACCCGTCCAGGTCTTCTGGAACCAGCGGGCATTTATCATTTAGATCTGTTATACCGTCCTTATCGTTGTCCGCTTCGGGACAGCCGTCAGTATCTTCGAATCCGTCAAAATCCTCCGGCTCAGTCGGGCACGAATCGACCTCATCTAGAATTCCGTCCTTGTCAGTGTCGGGATCTATCCAGTTGCCTGTAAGGGTAATTCCCGTATAAACCTGCCAGTCCGGAGTATCCTCCTGTGCCAGTCCTCCGAAACCCCCTACGGTCGCGGAAAAATATTTGTTGCCTACGAACTTGAACCCGCCGCCCGCTTTATGAATAAACTCCTCTTCCGAAACCGTCTTAACAATATCGCCTGTCTTTTTGTCTAAAAGCATTTCTCCGTCCCACTCGAGGAACATTCCGACATATTCATTGAAAGTGTATTCCATCCCGGCGTTCATTGTGAATGCGTCCGGCAGTATATCAATCTGCTGGCCTGACGGCTCTTTTTCTGTTGCAGTTCTCCAAAGATAACCGCCGTTCATAAGAACTCTGAAATCATCGGTTCCGAACGAAGCAAGGATTTTTGCTCCGAAACTTGCCATGGGATTGAATAAAAATTCATCGCTGAATTTTCTGTGGTTATAATATCTGAGAGTATCGTTCGGCACTTCACGGAAATTTTCAAAATCCTCGATGTCGCCGGTATTTTTCAAAACAGGAACAAGCCCGTAAAGGTATAATCCAGACCTGAAAAATCCCGTTCTTTTAAATGAGCCTCGGATCCCAACTTCAAGATTATTAAGTTTCGTAAGGCTATAATTTTTATCTGCTATATCTCTTGAATCAATCGCAAATGAGGCTTTAGCTCCTATGTCAATATAATTCCCAAGACTAACATTGGCTGAAATATGATTTGTGGACTGAAAATATTTGTTGATATTTGATGAACTTACAATAGTACTGTCATCCACAGCTCCCGGTCCGAGAAGAGTTGAAAGACTGACAGAAAAAAATCCGCTGCCGTGAGTTACCGGATCGATAAGTTTTATCAGTCCTGAATATCCTGTCAGAGATCTTCCGAAAGCAGCGAAACAAAGAAGAAACGCTGCAGTTAAAACAAGCTTTTTTAAATTCATACGCATTATACTTTCCTTTCCTTATTTCCAAACTAATTAATACAGCTTTAAAAATTAACCAAAAGTTGATTAATAGTCAAGCATAAAAGCATATTTGATCAATGAGTCTGTTTAACAAATCTTATTAATTCAGACACATTTTGATCACTTTTCGTTCGATACAACTCTGAACTCTATCCTTCTGTTCTCTGCCCTGCCTTTTGATGTGTTGTTGCTGGCTATCGGTTTTGATTCTCCGAGTCCTATAGAACTTATCTGAGAACTGCTTACACCGAGTACTTCGATAATGTACTTCACTACTGATTCGGCTCTGCGGTTTGAGAGATCGATGTTATATTCATCGCTGCCCTGATTGTCGGTATGCCCCTCTATCTGGACAATTATTTTCGGATTATCAAGAAATATCCTTTTCAGTGAATTGAGAGTTTCGAAAGATTCAGGCTCAAGCTCTGCCGAATCCAATTTGAAATAAATATTATTTAGAATTATCCTCTCGTCCTTTTTTAAGATCACGGCGTCAGGACATCCGTCATTATCCTCGAATCCGTTCAGGCTTTCAGCAACATCCGGGCATTTATCTATATCGTCTGCTATTCCGTCTGCGTCGTTGTCGTCTTCCGGGCAACCGTCTTTATCCATCCATCCGTCAAAATCCTCAGCTTCTTTAGGACATTTATCGGTACTGTCCTGAACTCCGTCCCCGTCATTGTCGTACTCAGGGCATCCGTCATCATCTTCGGTACCGTCGAAATCTTCGGGTTCTGTGGGACATTTGTCTAAAGCATCTTTAATACCGTCGCCGTCATTATCATCGTCGGGGCAACCGTCACTATCAAGATAACCGTCAATGTCCTCAGCCGCCTGCGGACATTTATCTTCCTTATCTCTGACACCGTCCTTATCATTGTCAAGTTCCGGACATCCGTCGCTGTCTTCAAAACCGTCGTAATCCTCGGCTTCGCCCGGGCATGAATCGGATTCATCAGCGATCCCGTCACTATCGGTATCCTTCTTGCCGAATCCTAGAAAAGCGAAGTCACCACTGCCTGAACTATTTAAAAATTCATTTTCTGAAATCTTTCCTGCTTCAGCATTCGCACTTATCATCTGAAATAATGCGAAGAAACATACTATGTATAATATTCTTTTCATTTTACAACCTCTTATTTCAATTAAAAAAACTATCCTTTTCAGCCAGTATCTGATCTAATCTGCTCTGATCTATGATCTCAACTCTCTGCTCCATTGCCTTCTCGTATTTCGAACCGGGGTTACTACCGCAAATTAAATAATCGGTTGATTTTCCTACCGCTGTAGAAACTTTTCCGTTGCTTTTCACGATCAGATCTTTTAGTTCCTCTCTGTCTAAAGATTCGAAAGATCCGGTAATGACGAACGTTTTTCCATCAAAGAATTCTATGCTGCGGCCGCTATTCCCTGTAAACACGGTATTGACTCCGTGTTCTTTTAGTTTATCAATAAGCTCCACATTTTTCGGGTTTTTAAAGAAAGATACTATGGATTCTGCTGTCTTTTCCCCTACGTCGGATATAATTGTCAGTTCATCAAATCCCGCGGACATCAGGCTTTCGATAGCTTTAAAATATCTCGCTAATGATACAGCAGCTTCTTTACCCACCTGCCTTATACCGAGCGCGAAAATAAGATTTTCAAGACCGCGGCTTTTACTTTCCTCTATGCCTCTGATGAGATTAGCCGAGGACTTTTCACCCATCCTTTCTATCGAAGAAAGTACATTGGTCTTAAGGTCGTACAAACTGCTGATATCGCTAATGATTTTTGCTTCCAGCAGAGATTTTATCAGGCTCGGACCTAATCCCGATATATCCATCGCGGCTTTACTTGCGAAATGCTCGATCTGCCTTTGGATCTGTGCAGGGCAGGAGGCATTGACGCATCTGTAAACAGCCTCGTCTTCCGGCTTGAATAGAATTTCATTGCAGGCAGGACATCTTTCTATCATGCTGAATTTTTCTGCAACAGGTGAACGTTTGTTCAAATTAACAGAAACGATCTGCGGGATTATTTCTCCCGCCTTTTCAATAAATACGTTATCACCGATCCTGAGATCTTTTGCACTAAGATCCTGATAATTATGCAATGTCGCTCTTTTAACTATGGTGCCGGAAATTTGTACCGGTTCGAGCACAGCTACAGGAGTGACCGCCCCAGTTCTGCCGACCTGAAACTGGATCTCTTTTAATACTGTTTCCGCACGTTCCGGCGAGAATTTATATGCCATCACCCAGCGCGGTGATTTAGCCGTATCGCCCAGTTCTGCCTGTAAATTAAGATCGTTGACCTTTATTACAAGACCGTCGATATCGTATTCAAGATTGTTTTTTCTTTCTTCCCAAAAGCTGCATTCCTGAATAACCTCATTTATATTTCTGCATACTTTACAGTAACTGATCGCCGGAAACCTCATTTCTTTGAGAAGTTCAATATTTTCGGAATGTTTACGAGTTGAAACATCCCCGCCGAGATAATAGCAGATCATTTTTAAAGGACGCTTCCTAACCTCGGAAATATCTAAAAGCTTGATCGAACCCGCTGTGGCGTTCCTAGGATTCGCCAGAAGCTCAAGACCTTCAGTTTCGCGGATTTTGTTAAGGTTTTTAAAATCCTGCTTGTTTATGTATATCTCGCCGCGGACTTCAAAATCAACATCTTTTTTAAGATCAAAAGGGATTTCTTTGAGCGTTTTGAAATTCGCCGTAATGTCATCGCCGGTCTCTCCGTCGCCTCTTGTTGCAGCGTATAAAAGTTTTCCTTTTTCATAGATCAGTGAAACCGCAATACCGTCTATCTTATATTCCACGCAATATTCGATATCGGATATACTTCCGGCTATCTTTTTTATTCTGTTGTCGAAATCGATCAGATCAGAACTGTTATAGCTGTTGGCCATTGAAAGCATTCTGATCTTATGTTTTATCTTCCTGAATCCTTCTGTCAGGTCCGATCCGACCGACGAGGCAGGAGAAACTTCGGCGTCAGTAGAGAAAAGCCCCTCTTGACCGTACCGCTTTTCAAGTTGCTCAAGCTCTTTTAAAAGCATGTCGTATTCAAAATCAGAGATCTCTGAAATACCATGTTTATAGTAAAGGTCGTTGTATTTTCTGATCTTTTTTCTTAAATATTCAATCTTTCTGAATATATCTTCACCCATTTGCCTGATCCAGAAGCTCTTTAAGTTTCTTCAGATCATCCCATGCCGGATATTTCCAATTCGGGTTTCTTAAAAGGGCGGAAGGATGGTAAGTAACGAGTACAGGAACATTCTTATAGCTATATATGCTCTCTCTCAGCTCTTTCATAGTCAGCTGTTTGTTCAAAAGCCTTAGAGCCGCGATCCGCCCTAAAGCCAGAATATAGGCAGGTTTTAAAAAATCGATCTGTTTATCGAGATAATAAGAACATTTAGCGATCTCATCAGGCAGAGGGTCCCTGTTGTTTGGAGGACGGCATTTTAAAACGTTACATATAAACGCATCATTCCTGTCAATTCCAATTGCAGAAAGCATTTTAGTAAGAAGCTGACCGGCTCTTCCGACAAAAGGTTCTCCTGATTCATCTTCATCCGCTCCGGGTGCTTCTCCGATTATCATAAGCCTTGTTTTTCCTGTTCCGGCTCCGAATACGGTATTCTTTCTCGTTAGATGAAGTCCGCATTTTGTGCAAGCAGAAACAGCTTCTTTCAGACTTTCAAGAGAATTAATATCGCTATCTTGCTGTCCGGAGAAAACCTGATCTTTCGTGATATTATATTTTAAAGCAAAATCATTAAGATCGCATCTCAGTCCGTCCGAATATACGCTTTTGTAAAAAATCAGATTATTTTTTATTTCGGAACGGACACGCTCGATCAAATATGTCTTATATGAAGAACAGCTATTCATAATTCGGGACTAATAATCCATCACGCAGCGGAATCCGGTACCGTTCCCTGTCCATTTCTTGCCTTTAAAATCTCTTTTTGAAACGGTAAGGCTTGACTTTATGTCTTTCCAGCTCCCGCCCCTTATGACCTTGTAGTCCTGTCCGTATTCCATGACCAGTTTTCCGCCGGGGTAAGGAAGCGCAGAAGAAGATGTCCATTCAGAAACGTTACCGTCCATATCATATAATTTATAATCGTTGGGTTCGTAGCTTTTTACGTCGGCAGGTCCGTCGAGCTCGGGGTTCAGATCATAGCAGGCCATATTGGGATCGATGTCGTTACTGTAGGGATATTTCAGATTAGACTGGCCGCCTCTTGCCGCGCGTTCCCATTGAGCTTCAGTCGGCAGTTTCTTTCCTGCCCATTTTGCGTAGGCTTCCGCATCTTCAAAAGATATTCCTACTATTGGCTGGCTCGGTCCGCTGAAACGGTCGAAAAGAATAAATTTCGGAAGCTTATAACCGGTTTCCTCGACAAATATTCTGAATTGTGCGTTCGTCACTTCATGCTCGTCAATATAGAACTCTTTAACACTAACCAGATGAACAGGCTTTTCATTTTCGCTTTCCATGTCGCTGCCCATCGTTACCGGTCCCGCAGGTATCAGTACCATATTCATATTATCTTTAAGAGCTTTATAATACTGCATGTTCCTTTTTATCCTTTTATACTTCGGTACCTGTTCGACAACCCCACCGGATGAGGTTTTTTTTGAAGATTTCTTTTTTAATGCTTCTGCCGCAGCCACTGAATCCGCAAATGCGATAGAATCAAGTCTTGCTATTTCTTTTAGTTCAGCAAGCTTTTTAGCTTCTGCTTCCGTTTTCCACCTTGGAACGAACTCGGAAAAATTAGCTTTCAGCACACTATCTGCAAGGGCTATATATTCTCCGACGTACTGGTTTTTCTTCAGATCTTCTACTGTATTCTGACCGAGATCAGTGTTTACGTAAAAATATCCTGCACCCACAATTATCAGAAGTAGCACTATCAGCAATATCCATAAGAAAGATCTTTTCTTTTCGTCCCCTCCCTGCATTCCTGATTTAGGCGGTACAGAAGCTGACGGTTTAGGCGAGGATGCTGTTCTGTTTAAAGACGGTGCCGCTCCTCCCGGTGATTTTGGCGGAGGCGGTACTGTAACTCCAAGCTTTTGACCGCAGTTTATACAGACCTTCGCATCATTTGAATTTAATGTATTACATTTTTTACAGATCATTAAATCCCCTCCAGGTTTTTAGGATTTTATCTTCAATTATAATAAAAGAAAATTATGTGTTAATTTCAAGAGTAAAGATTTTAATTTTATTTTCCTGATAAAAAATAAGGAAGAGGTCTGTATACCTCTTCCTTTAGTCGGGGCGAGAAGATTTGAACTTCCGACCCCCTGCTCCCAAGGCAGGTGCGCTAACCGGGCTGCGCCACACCCCGAACAATTCTCAAAAAACCTCTTTACGGAATTACTTTTCCGCCTTTTCAGCAGTTTCAGCTTTTTCCGCTTTGGGCGAAGCCTTTTTTGCTTTAGGTTTCTTTTCTTTTATTTCTTCTGTCTTGACTTCTTTTTCAGGTTCCGCTTTCGTTTTCAGTTTAGCGGGAACTTCGCTGGAATCGTCATATTCAACAAGCTGAAGCATCGCTTTCTCTGCGGCATCACCTTTCCTCAAACCTAATTTCAGGATCCTCGTGTAGCCGCCCGCCCTCTTTTTATAGTTAGGCGCGATATCGTTGAATAAAGTAAAAACAGTTTTTTTGTGTTTCAGAAATTTTAGAGCCTGTCTGAGTGAGTTCAGATCGCCTTTTTTGCCCAGAGTTATCATTCTTTCTGCGAATTTTCTTGTTTCCTTGGCTTTCGGCAGAGTAGTAACTATCTGCTTGTGCTCGAAAAGCTGTGCGGAAAGATTGCTCATCAGGGCCTTTCTGTGGCTTGCAGTTCTATTTAATTTCCTTCCTCTTACATTGTGACGCATCTTTTAACCCTCTATATCATTTCTTCTTTTTTGATTGCGTATCGTTCAGATATTTGTCCACATCCATTCCAAACTCAAGTCCCTTTTCTTTAAGCACTTTATTGAGCTCGGCTAGGGATTTCTTACCGAAGTTCCTGAATTTAAGCATTTCGCTTTCTTTCTTCCTAACTAGATCGCCTATTGTCTTGACTTTAGCATCGCTCAGACAGTTATAGGATCTGACCGAAAGCTCAAGCTCGTCTATAGACATTTTTAAAAGATTCCTTTTTTTGAGGATATCAGGATCTTCATCTTCAAACCCTTCAGTATCTTCTTCTACCTCAAATTTGATGAATAGATTGATATGGTCTCTTAAAATCTGACCTGCGTATGTAATCGCTTCCTCAGGAGATATCGAAGCATCGGTGAAAACTTCCAGAGACAGTTTTTCATAGTCTGTTTTGTCTCCGACCCTTGTGTTTTCGATATCGTAACTTACTTTGATGATCGGGGAAAAGATAGAATCTATCGCTATCGTTCCGATAGGATCGTTGTCATCCCTGTTCCCGTCCGAAGAAACGTAGCCCCTTCCGATCCTAATATTCAGCTCGATACTGAACTCGGCTTCTTCGTTAAGAGTAGCGATCTTAAAATCAGGGTTGAATACCTTGACCTCGCCCCCCGAAGAATCTTCAATATCCTTGGCGGTAAATATTTTAGGCCCTTTCAGGTTTACTGTAACTTTGGATGTTCTTCCTTCGCTCAGATTGAGCCTTACCTGCTTCAGATTCAGGATCATCACGGCTACATCCTCTTTCACTCCGGCGATGCTTGAAAACTCATGAAGCACGCCGTCGATCTTTATACTGTAGATAGCCGCTCCCTGAATAGAAGAAAGCAGAACTCTTTTCATAGCATGACCGATAGTAACGCCGTAGCCTCTTTCCAGCGGAGACAGTATGAATTTCCCATAATTGTCTTTTAGTGTCTGAATTTCTATCGATTCCGGTATTTTAAAAGGTAATACAGCCATTTTTTTCTCTCTTTATTTAGAGTAAAGTTCAACTATCAACTGTTCGTTGATGTTTACGGGAATATCTTCTCTTTTCGGAAGCTCGAGAAGAGTTCCTTCCATAGCAGCTTTATCAACCTTCAGGTAAGGTCTCGGATTCTCATTCACGCGTTTGAGAGATTCGTGGATCGCTTCGAGCTTTTTTGATTTCTCTTTAACAGATACAACATCTCCGACCTTTACTACGAGTGAAGGGATGTTCGCGGGTTTTCCGTTGATCAGAAAATGCTTGTGAGAAACCATCTGCCTTGCAGCCCTCTGGCTCGGTGCAAAACCGAATCTGTAAACGAGCGAGTCGAGTCTGCATTCAAGCCTGACCATCAGGTTTTCGCCTGTGATCCCCTTGTCATTCTTCGCCTTTTCATAGATATTCCTGAACTGTTTTTCAAGAAGGCCGTAGACATACTTGGCTTTCTGCTTTTCTTTCAGCTGCAGTCCGTATTCAGAAACTCTTTTTCTTTTACCTTCCGCGCCGTGTTGTCCCGGATCATAAGGCCTTTTTGATACTATTTTGTCGAACTTAGGATTTCCGAAGAGGTTTTCGCCGTATTTTCGGGCGATCTTACCTCTCGGAGTCAAGTCTCTTGCCATTGTCTATTCTCCGATGATGATTATATTCTTCTTTTCTTTTTCGGTCTGCAGCCGTTATGCGGTACAGGCGTTATGTCCTTTATCGAAAGGATCTCAAGTCCTGCAGCATTCAATCCTCTTATGGAAGATTCTCTTCCCGCACCGGGTCCTTTTACGATCACGTGAACTTTTCTCAATCCCAGACCCATTGCTTCTTTTGCGATCTGGTCGCTTGCCATTTGCGCGGCAAAGCTGGTGTTCTTTTTTGATCCTTTATAGCCGACTTTTCCGCCGCTTGACCAATTTATAATGTTTCCGTAGCTGTCAGAAAGACACAGAATCGTGTTGTTGAACGTAGCTTTTACGTGAGCTACTCCTATCGGATCAACTTTATCTTTCTTTTTCAGCTTCTTTCTTTTCTTTGCTACTGCCAAGCTGTCCTCCCTTGAGCAATGTGGTTATAAATTATTTTTTGTTTTTGACTGCCATTTTCTTTCTGCCTTTTCTGGTCCTGGCATTCGTTTTGGTTCTCTGACCTCTTACCGGCAGATTCTTTCTGTGACGGATACCTCTGTAGTTCCCGATGTCCATCAGCCTTTTGATCGCCAGCTTCGTCTGGGTCCTTAAAGTTCCTTCGATCACAATTTCATTTGTGATGATCTTTCTTATCGAATCGATCTGATCTTCGGTTAAGTCCTTTATCTTGGTATCGAAATGAATGTTCAGTTTCGTAAGAATCTTTCTTGCGGTTGAACGACCGATACCGTAAATATAGGTTAATCCGATCTCTACTCTTTTAGTGTTGGGTAGATCTACACCAGCTATACGAGCCAAATTTACCTCCCTTAACCTTGTCTTTGCTTATGTTTCTTGGTTTTACATATAACGCGAACTACGCCTTTTCTCGTAATAACCTTGCAGTTCTCGCATATTTTCTTTACAGATGCTCTTACTTTCATCATAACTCCCAAATCATTTGTTCCTGTATGTAATCCTGCCTTTCGAGAGGTCGTATGGAGATATTTCTATCTTCACTTTGTCACCGGGAACCATTTTAATGTAGTGCATTCTCATTTTCCCCGATACGTGAGCCGTTATAATATGTCCGTTCTCGAGCTCGACCTTGAAGGTAGCATTAGGTAACGCTTCTTTGATGACTCCGTCGACTTTTATTGTATTCTCTTTAGCCATCTTTTTCTAATAACCTTTTTTCTTTATTGTTACTTTTACGTCCTGATATATTTCCGGAATTTTTCTGTTACCGTCGATGTTAACCAGCACTTCCTTTTTCTCATAATAATTTATTAGCGGTTTTGTGCTGATCAGATATACATCAAGCCTGTTTTTTATCGTTGCCTCGTTATCGTCCGATCTTCTGATTATTTCGCCTCCGCATTCGCAGTACACGCTTTTCGGCGGATTGGAGATCATGTTATACCCTTTCCCGCATTTCGCGCACATGCGTCTTGCCAGCAGCCTTTCTTTTAAAATTTCGAACGGGGATTCAATGTTAAAGACGATATCGATCTTTTTTCTGTACTTTTCAAGAATACCGTCAAGAAGTTCCGCCTGAAATACGTTTCTTGGAAATCCGTCTAAAATCACACCCTTGTTACAGTCTGGATCATTCAGTCTTTCGGTCAGTAGCTTTAGTACAAGTTCGTCCGGAACCAGCTCGCCTTTACTTATATAAACATCAGCACGGATACCTTCAGCGGATTTCTCAGAGACAGCTTTTCTTAAAAGTTCTCCAGTAGAGATCTGTAAAAGGCCGTAGTCATTTTCGATCAGTTCGGCCTGACTTCCCTTTCCGCTTCCCGGTGCTCCGAGCATAAGGATGTTCATTATCCCTTTCTCCCGCGAAGTTTTCCTGTTTTTAAGAATCCGTCGTAGTGATGCATCAGCAAATATGATTCGATCTGTGTGAGAGTGTCAAGTGCCACCCCTACGAAAATTATGAGGCTTGTACCTCCGAAGAACGCCGCCAGATTATAAGATACTCCGGGGAACATCTTTGTTACCACGTTCGGCATTATAGCTACTAAACCCAGAAATATCGAGCCGGGAAAAGAAATCCTCGTAACGATATTGTCAATGTAATCTGCAGTATTTTTGCCAGGATTGACTCCGGGAATAAATCCACCGCTCTGTTTCAGATTGTTCGCAACATCATCGGGGTTAAATGTTAGAGCTGTGTAAAAATAGGTGAAGAATATTATTACCAGCATGTAGATCCCCATATACGAATACGATCTGTAATCGAACAAAGACAATAGCGCGGTCTTCAGCATCGAATTATCGGGCAGAAAAGCTGCCAATGTTGTCGGAAAGAACATTATTGACTGCGCGAAAATGATAGGCATAACTCCCGCCATATTTATCCTGAGCGGTATGAAAGATACCTGATTCTGATAGGTTCTTCCGGCGACCTGTCTTTTAGCGTAATGGACCTGGACTTTTCTTATCGCCTGTGTCATCAGAACAACGGCAGCGATCATTCCGAGCATACCTGCCCATATAATTAATTCTACAACAAGTTCTCTGTTGCCGTTGGACAGCTGTGTAACCTCTTCAAGTACTGCTGAAGGGAATCTGGCGATAATACCAATGGTAATTATCAAAGATATTCCGTTCCCTATTCCTTTTGAAGTGATCTGCTCTCCGAGCCACATGAGAACGATCGTTCCTGTCGCTATTGTAAGCATTGTCATCAGATAGAATCCGACTGTCGGATCCGGAACGACTTTCATGTAATCCGTATTCATACTGACAAGGAATTTTGCCACACCCCAACCCTGAGCCGCCGCAAGAAGAACCGTACCGTATCTTGTCCACTGGGTGATCTTTCTTCTGCCGTCCTCGTCTCTCATCATCTTCGAGATCGTTGGAAAAACCGAACCCAGAAGCTGAATTATGATCGATGCCGAAATGTACGGCATAATACCGATCGAGAAGATCGCTGCTTTCTGAAAAGCGCCGCCAGTGAACATATCGAACATTCCGAAAAGAGAGTTCTGCGCCTGATTGAAATAATAACCCAGCGCTCCTACATCGATCCCCGGCATTGGTATATGAGCTCCGACCCTGCAGATGAATAATATCCCCAGAGTGAAAAGAATCTTCTTTTTCAGCTCGGGGATCTTCATTATTGTCTGTAATTTTTCGATCATAATTTGACCACTTTACCTTTTGCTGTATTTATTTTTTCTTCCGCTGACTTGCTGAAAGAATCGGCATGAACTTCTATGCTTTTTGTAAGAGTTCCGTTCCCGAGAACTTTTAAAGGCATACCGTTCTTGATCATTCCTTTTGAATACAGAACTTCAGGCGTAATAACGTTTTCTGTTAAAGTTTCAAGCACACCTACGTTAACAACCGTGTATTCAACTCTGAAACGGTTTTTGAATCCTCTTTTGGGGAGTCTTCTTGTTAAAGGTGTCTGTCCGCCTTCGCTGTAAAGAGCTCTGCTGTATCCTGATCTTGCTTTCTGGCCCTTTTCACCCTTACCGGCTGTTTTTCCGTTTCCGGAACCGACTCCTCTTCCGATCCTGTGTCTTTCTTTAACGGCTCCTTTTGGAGGTCTTAATTCGTTTAGTTTCATCTTTTATACATCCGTTTTTAAATTTCTTCTACTCGAACCATATGCTTTACGATAAAAAGCATCCCTCTGACCTGAGGAGTATCATTGAATTCTTTGGTAACGTTCAGCTTTCTTAAACCAAGTGCGAAAGCTGTCGCCTTGGTGTTCTTCTTCTGTCTGATGATACTTTTTGTCAAAGTAACTCTTAATTTTTTTTCTGTCATCGTTTCCTCACGCTGGCCAATGTTAATTATAAAGCTTTTCTCTTGTTATTTTTCTTTCTCTGAGGATATCAGCCTCGGTTTTTAACTGAGAAAGCCCTTTGAATGTAGCTTTCACGACGTTGTGCGCATTTGAACTGCCCATACATTTTGAAAGCACATTTGTATACCCCGCGCATTCAAGCACAGCTCTTACAACGCCTCCGGCTATAACTCCCGTTCCCTGAGTCGCTGGTTTCAGCAGAACTATTCCGGCTCCGAATTTGCCTGTGACATCGTGCGGTAATGTTCCGTTCACTACAGCCACATCGATCATATTCTTTTTGGCTTCTTCAATTCCTTTAGCGATTGCATCAGTCACCTCAAGAGCTTTTCCGAGTCCGTAGCCGACTTTACCTTTTCCGTCGCCGACAACCATGATGGCGTTGAAACTGAAGTTCTTACCGCCTTTCACAACCTTCGTTACCCTGTTGATCTTTATCATTTTCTCGATCAGCTGGACTGCGTCGTCTTTAGTCTTTGAAGCCTTTTTATTTGTTTCTCGAGCCAAATTTCACCTCATGAATGTTAAAATTTTACTCCGGCTTTTCTGACGCCATCCGCAAGAGCCTTTACCCTTCCGTGATAGAGGTAGCCGTTCCTGTCGAAAACAATACCTTCGATCTTGTTCTCGATCATTTTTTTACCCAGAATACTCCCTAAAGAAAATGCTATACCGGTTTTACCCTTCATTCCTTCAGGCACTGTTATGCCGGCGCTTTTGATTTCCTTGTCATTGCTGGATGCACTGAGAAGAGTTTTACCTGTTTCGTCATCAATTATCTGGGCATAAATATGAAGATTGCTTCTGAATACGCTCAGTCTCGGTCTCAGCTGAGTTCCGAAAACGGTTTTTCTGATGCTTTTCTTTCTTCTTATTCTTGTTTCGATTTTTTTGTTCTTCATCTTTATTTTATCCTACGATATATACTACTTAGCAGTTTTACCGGCTTTTCTTATGATCGTTTCGTCTGAATATCTGAATCCTTTACCTTTGTATGGTTCTGGTTTTCTGAACGATCTTATTTTCGCTGCGATCAGCCCTACGAATTCCTTGTCTATCCCAGTTATCTTGACTTCGGACGAATTGCTGACGGGCTGAGTAGCTGCGACAGTTATTCCGTCGGGTATCCTGAAATAGATAGGGTGCGAATATCCGAGATTGAGTATAAGATATTTTCCTTTTACTTCCATTCTCCATCCCACTCCGTTAAGGATCAAGGTTCTTGTGAATCCCTCTGATACGCCGGTCACCATGTTGTTAATGAGCGCTCTGAAAAGACCGTGAAGAGCTCTTGTTGTTTTTAGCTCGTCAGTTCTTTTTACTTCGATGCTTGTTTCGGTAGCATCAGCAGTAATAACTTCAGGCAGTTCAAGGTGAAGTTCACCTTTTGAACCTTTTACGGCTACTTTTTTCCCTTCGATGCTGATTTTGACATCTTTCGGGACAGTTATTAATTTTTTTCCTATTCTTGACACTTAATCACCTCTTTACCAAATATAACACAGAACTTCGCCGCCAACATTCAACTCTTTGGCTTTTTTATTAGTGATCACACCTTTTGAGGTAGATAGGATCGCCATACCGAAATTATTCTTTATTCTCGGCAGTTCGCTGACGTCACTGTACATTCTCAAACCGGGTTTACTGACCCTCTGCAGTCCGCTGATCAGGCTCTTACCGTACTCATCGTACTTTAAATATACCCTTAACACGCCCTGTTTGTCATCCCTGATGTTGACATATTTGTCAATAAAACCCTGATCCAGCATGATCTTAACGATCTTTCTTTTGATGTTAGAGGCAGGTACATCAACATATTTATGCTTTGATTTTGTCGAATTTCTTATCCTCGTAAGCAAATCAGCAATAGGATCTGTCATTGTCATTTTTAATTTTCTCCTTGTGAGTATAAACCTTAGATTACCAGCTCGCTTTTTTCACGCCTGTGATCTCACCGTAATTTGCCAGTTGTCTAAAGCAAATTCTGCAAATGCCGTACTCTCTGATGTAACCTCTCGGTCTTCCGCATCTCTGACATCTGAAATATTGCCTTACATGAAATTTTTGCGTTTTGTTAGCCTTAGCTATCATTGACTTCTTTGCCATTACTTATCCTCGGTTTTTGATTTCTTGAACGGGAAACCGATAGACTTCAGAAGTTCATAAGCCTCTTCATCGGTTTTAGCAGTGGTCGCGATGGTGATATTAAGCCCGTTAGCCCTGATAACGTTATCGAACTTGATCTCAGTGAAAACAGTCTGTTCTTTGATACCGAAATTATAATTTCCTCTTCCGTCAAATGATTCGACCGGCATTCCCTGGAAATCCCTGATCCTCGGTATAGATATTTCGATCAGTCTGTCTAGGAATTCATACATGATGCTGTTTCTCAGAGTTACGTGAGCTCCGATCTTCATTCCTTTCCTGAGCTTGAAGTTGGACACAGATTTTTTAGCTTTGCTTACAGCCGGTTTCTGCCCCGAAATAAGTGTCAGCTCTTCGATCGCCGCGTCGAGAAGTTTACTGTCTTTAATAGCTTCGCCGACCCCCATATTCAGCTTTATCTTTGTTATAGCCGGGATCTGCATTACGCTATTGTATTTGAATTTTTCCTTCAAATACGGACACACTTCTTCGCGGTACTTGATTTTCAATCTTGGTAGATTATCCATTGTTTTCCTCTTCCTTAAACGGCTTTGTTACAAGACCTACAGATCCTCTCTGTCGTTCCGTCTTCATTTCTTTTTCTTGAAACCCTTACGGCTTTTTTGCAGTTCGAGCATATCAGCATTACGTTCGAAATGTGGATGGCCGCTTCTTTTTCGATGATCCCGCCCTGCTGATTATTGCGGTCGGGTTTCTGGTGCCTTTTTACCACATTCGCTCCTTCAACGATCACCCTGTTCTTGTCCGGGATCACTTTGAGCACTTTACCGGTCTTGCCTCTGCTGTTTCCTGCAATTACCTTGACATTGTCGTCTTTTCTGATTTTCATTTTTGCAAACCCTTTTTAAGTTACAGAACCTCGGGAGCGAGAGAAATGATCTTCATGTATCCTTTATCTCTGAGCTCGCGGGCCACAGGTCCGAAGATCCTTGTGCCTTTAGGTTCACCTTTTTCATCCAGAATCACAGCGGAATTCTCGTCGAATCTGATATAAGATCCGTCCGGCCTTCTGAATTCTTTTTTTGTCCTGACAACTACTGCTTTTACGACCTCGCCTTTTTTTATCGAGCCGCCCGGAATAGCGCTTTTTACCGCACAAACGATTATGTCACCCACCCCGGCATATCTCTTTCTGGTTCCGCCGAGGATCCTGAAACACAGTACTGATTTCGCGCCTGTGTTATCGGCTACTGTTAATCTTGTTTCTTCTTGTATCATCTCTGGACCTTATTATTTTTTTCTTTCAACCACTTCAACAAGATACCAAGATTTATTCTTGCTCATCTTCCTGCATTCTCTGATCTTAACGGTATCGCCTTCTTTGCAGGTATTCTCCGGATCGTGGGCAAGATATTTCTTGCTTCTGTTGTAAAACTTTTTGTAAGTGGGGTGCTTGATCTTTCTAACGACGAGAACGGCAATTGTCTTATCCATCTTATCGCTGACGACGACCCCGGTCCTTACTTTTTTCAGATTAGTTCTTTCTTCTACCATTCTATTTTTGCTCCAACAAATTGTAATTCAGGATGTTATCCTATTTTGCAGCAGCTTTTTCAGCTTCGGCATTCTGTTTTTCTGTTATTACTGTCATCATTCTCGCGATATCCTTTCTGAGAGCTCTTATAGAAATAGGATTCTCCAGCTGGTTTAGAGAATGCTTGAACTTCAAATCGGCCAGATCCTGCTCGGTGCTCTTAATTTTATTGAGAAGCTCACTAACAGTGAGTTCCTTTATCTCCGCGACTTTCATTCTTTATTCTCCGATTTCGTTTCTTGAACATACTTTTGTTTTGATCGGCAGTTTGCTGGAGGCCAGAGTTAAAGCTTCTCTCGCAAGTTCTTCGGTCACACCCTGGATCTCGAACAGGATCTTTCCGGGTCTTATTACAGCTACCCAGTATTCGGGCGCTCCCTTTCCTTTACCCATCCTTGTTTCCGCAGGTTTTTTAGAGATCGGCTTGTCCGGGAAAACTCTGATCCACATCTTTCCGCCTCTTTTCATAGTCCTGTTAATGGCAATACGGGCAGCTTCGATCTGTCGCGATGTCATCCAGAACTGCTCAAGCGCTTTCAGGCCGTAATCGCCGAATGCAATCATGTTCCCTCTGTAGGACAATCCTTTCTGAAGGCCTTTCTGGACCTTTCTGTGTTTTACTTTCTTCGGCATTAACATGTTACTTCATCTCCGCATTGTTTAAATATCCGTATTTCTCGCCGTTGCAAACCCACACTTTTACTCCGATCCTTCCGTAAGGAGTGTGTGCTTCCACCCATGCGTAATCGATATCCGATCTCAGAGTGTGTAGCGGAACACGGCCCTTGTGATAACCTTCGGTCCTGGCCATATCTGCTCCGCCGAGCCTGCCGCTGCACTGGATCTTTATGCCCTGAACATTGGCTTTCATAGCCAGATCTATTGATTTCTTCAAAGCTCTTCTGAAATTGATCCTTTTTTCCAGCTGACGTGCTATCGAATCACCGATCAGATATGCATTGGTTTCAGGACGCTTTACTTCAAAGATATTTAAATTGATCTGCTTTTTGAAAACCAGCTTAAGTTCTTCTTTAAGCTTTTCAATTTCCGCGCCTTTTCTGCCGATAACGATCCCCGGCTTTGCGGTATGGATACTCAGATTGATCTCTTTAGGTTTTCTTTCAATTCTTATTTCAGATATTGCCGCATCTTTCAGTTTTGTATTCACATACTTTTTTATCTTGAGATCTTCCATAAGTTTCGAGGCGAAATCTTTCTGATCGAACCAGATCGAATTCCACGTTCTGTTTATCCCAAGGCGCAGCCCTATCGGATTACATTTCTGACCCAAAAAGTCCTCCTATTCTTTAGTCGCCACTTTTATATAAATGTGACTGGTTCTTTTTCTGATTCTTGTAGCCCTGCCCTGAGCGCGGGGTTTGAATCTTTTCATGGTAGGTCCTTCTTCAGCATACATCGTATTTATGAAAACATTATTCGTGTCGACTGTCGTTTCCCTGTTGTTCTCAATGAGATTTGCCACAGCGGACTTTAAAGTTTTCATTACGGATTTTGCTGCGAAATTGGGCGTAAAGCTCAGTATACTGATAGCGGATTCGACGTCCTTTCCTTTGATCAATTCCATGACCAGCCTGACCTTATTTACGGGATAACCCACCCATTTAGCTTTTGCATACGCTTCCATCATAACCTCTATTTTTTAACCTTTGAGGCTTTTTCCGATTTCTTCTCAGGATGACCTCTAAATACTCTTGTTAGGGAAAATTCTCCGAATTTATGACCTACGTGATTTTCTGTTACATACACAGGAATGAACTGCTTTCCGTTATATACAGAAACCGTATGACCGATGAATTCCGGAACTATTGTAGATCGTCTTGACCATGTCTTTATAACGCTTTTCTGCCTGGTCTTGTTGAGCTTCTGCACTTTGTTAAGCAGGTGATCGTCAACGAACGGTCCTTTTTTTACAGATCTTGGCATTCAACAAACCCCGTTATTTAGTTTTTCTTCTTTTGATTATATACTTGTCGGAAGGTTTGTTTTTCTTCCTAGTTTTATAACCTTTCGCGTAGGTACCCCACGGAGAAACAGGCTGTCTTCCGCCGCATGTTCTGCCTTCACCTCCGCCGTGAGGATGGTCGACCGGGTTCATCGCTGCGCCTCTGACAGTAGGTCTTACACCCAGCCATCTTTTCCTTCCGGCTTTTCCGTGATTCTGGTTGAAGTGGTCGATGTTCCCGACCTGACCCAGAGTAGCATAGCAGTTCTGGTGAACTAATCTGACCTCTCCTGAAGGCATCTTAAGGTGGCAGTAATTTCCATCTTTGGCCATGAGCACAGCGTAATTGCCGGCTGATCTTACAAGCTGACCGCCTTTTCCTATTTTGAGCTCTACATTATGGATCATCTGTCCCGCGGGTATAGCTTTAAGAGGAAGAGCGTTCCCTGGCCTTATATCAACATTTTCACCCGACACTACTGTATCTCCGACCTTAAGCCCGCCCGGTGCTAGAATATATCTTTTTTCTCCGTCGGCGTAATATAACAGAGCCAGTCTAGCAGTTCTGTTGGGATCATATTCGATCGCCGATATTTTTGCCGGGATATTATATTTGTCCCTTTTAAAATCTATGATCCTGAGGGCTTTCTTGTGACCGCCGCCGATGTGTCTTGTAGTTATCCTACCTACGTTGTTCCTTCCGCCCGTCTTCTTTTTTGTCATTATGAGTGACGGTTCGGGAGTGGTTTTTGTGATCTCGGTGAAATCCGATATCATCATGAACCTTCTGCTCGGCGTGTACGGTTTAAATTTTCTTACTGGCATTTTAACTCCAAATCTGCAACTTTATCAATATCAATTTCATTAAGCCTGCTCGTAAAGATCAAGCTTGTCTCCTTTCGCCAAAGTAACAACAGCTTTCTTGAAATCGCTTTTCTTTCCAAAGAATCTTCCGACCCTTGCTTTTCTTCCCTCGTAATTTACCGTATTCACAGCTGTGACTTTCACTCCGAATCTTTTTTCGATCTCTTGTTTGATCTCGATCTTGTTGGAGTTCACATCAACAAGAAAAGTATACTGACCGTTCTTTTCCTGAAGCTTGCTGGTCTTTTCGGTGATCAGAGGCTTTTTCAATATCATCTTCATTATGAATTCACCCTGTCGATAGTTTGTAATGCGTCTTTCTGTATCAGCAGACAATCCGCGTGCATTATCTCGTAAGTCGAAACGGTGTCAGCCAGCTGAATGCTCGCATTTTTTATATTTCTGATTGACTTGAGCAGATTGACAGTTTTGTCGTATTTGCTTTCTTCATCAAGGTAGCTGTACGTATCGACCAGCACAAGAACTTTTTTACCGAGTACTTCCATAGCTGACAGAGTGTTGACGAACTTGGCCGTTTTAGGCGTTTCGAATTCGAAATTATCGATCAGATAGATACTGTTGTTGATAGCCTTATCCGAGTATGCCGATATTCTGGCGATCAGCTTCTGTTTTTTATTCATCTTCATCGTGTAGTCTCTCGGTGAAGGTCCGAATGTTTTTCCGCCGCCGACGAGTACAGGTGATTTTCTGTCGCCTCTTCTGGCACCTCCGGTACCTTTTTGCCTGAATAATTTTCTCGTGCTGAACGCTAGCTCAGATCTGCCTTTTGCTTTTGCCGTTCCCTGTCTCTGATTTGCCAGATAGACTTTTACTGACTGATGAATAAGATGATAATCCGGCTCAATGCCGAAGACATTCTCATTCAGTTCCATTTCAACAGAGGTCTTTTTTCCTTCAATGTCATAAACAGCAAGTTTCATTATGCCTCCATCTTTCTGATTTTAAGAATACCGTTTTTTGCTCCGGGGAGCGATCCCTTGATGAAAATAATATTCTTTTCGGGAATGATTTTCAGTATCTCAACATCTTTTATCGTTACCTGATCGCTGCCCATTCTGCCGGCCATTCTCTTTCCTTTCCAAACCCTTGAAGGCCATGTACACTGTCCTATTGATCCGGGTCCTCTTTTTGATTCATGGGTACCGTGCGATCTGCCCTGGAGACGCATACCCCACCTTTTTACGGTTCCCTGAAATCCTTTTCCTTTAGATATACCGGTAACATGAATGTTGTCGCCTTCGTTGAAATTGGAAACATTTATCTCAGTTCCGACCTCAGTTTTTCCAGCACCTTCGAATCTGAACTCTTTGAGAAATCTGAAAGCTTCGGTTCCCGCTTTTTTGAAATGCCCGCTGAGCGGTTTGTTGACTTTTACATCCTTGTCTTTGAACCTTTTGGATATAAAGCCTATCTGGATGGCTTCATATTTGTCTTTTTCGATAGTTTTAACCTGAACCACTTTGCAGGGTCCGGCTTCGACTATAGTGACGGGAAACTCTCTGCCCGCAGGTCCGAAAAAGCTTGCCATTCCTAATTTTTTTCCTAAAATGACGTCCATTTAATTTTGCCGCCTTTATACTACTTTAACTTCGATGTTTACACCAGCGGGAAGCTCGAGCTTTGTCAGCGCTTCCATGGTTTCCGTTTTAGAGTTTAATATTTCAACGAGTCTTTTGTATATACGTTTTTCGAACTGCTCTCTCGATTTCTTGTTTACGTGAGGCGATCTTAAAACTGTATATATTGTCTTTTTAGTCGGAAGAGGTACAGGACCGGATATGACCGCTCCTGTTTCTCTTGCCTTCTTAATGATCTTCTCGGTTGAAATGTCGATCAAGTGATAATCGTATGATTTCAGTTTGATCTTGATTTTTTGCGAAGCCATTTTTACCTCTTAAGTTATCAAAAACTTCTATTCAACTATTGACGCTACAGCGCCGGCTCCGATTGTTCTTCCGCCTTCTCTTATGGCGAATCTCAGACCGAGCTCCATTGCTACCGGATATATTAGGGCAACATTGATCTCTGTGTTGTCGCCAGGCATGATCATTTCTACACCTTCGTTCAGTGTGATAGAACCGGTAACATCAGTTGTTCTGAAATAGAACTGTGGTCTGTAGTTGTTGAAGAACGGCTTGTGTCTTCCGCCTTCTTTTTCGGTAAGAACGTAAACCTCTGATTTGAATTTTGTGTGCGGGGTTACGCTTCCAGGCTTAATAACGCACATACCTCTTTCGATATCTTTTTTGTCGACACCTCTGAGAAGAAGACCTACGTTATCGCCTGCCTGACCCTGATCCAAAAGCTTTCTGAACATCTCAACGCCTGTACAAACCGATTTTCTCTTGTCGGATGTAAGTCCTATGATCTCGACCTCTTCACCGACTTTTACCATTCCTCTTTCGATCCTGCCAGTGGCAACAGTTCCCCTTCCCGTGATCGAGAATACGTCTTCAACAGGCATCAGGAACGGCTTTTCTGTGTCTCTCTGCGGAGTCGGGATATAACTGTCAACGGTATCCATCAGCTCAATAATACATTTTGTTTTTTCCGGATCATCGGGGTGCTCCATTGCGTTCAGGGCTGAACCTTTTACGAAAGGAACATCTGACGGGAATTTGTACAGATCAAGAAGCTCTCTAACTTCCATCTCTACAAGGTCAAGTATTTCAGGATCGTCAACCATATCAACCTTGTTCATGAATACAACAAGGTAGGGGACGTTAACCTGTCTTGCGAGAAGGATGTGCTCTCTTGTCTGGGGCATCGGTCCGTCAGCTGCTGATACAACGAGTATCGCTCCGTCCATCTGAGCGGCACCGGTAACCATGTTCTTAACATAGTCAGCGTGTCCGGGACAGTCAACGTGAGCATAGTGCCTTTTAGTTGTCTCGTACTCGATATGAGCGGTATTGATCGTAATACCTCTTTCTTTTTCTTCCGTAGCCTTGTCGATCTCGTCAAAAGCCATGATCTTCGCACCGGTAATTTTGTTCAGAACCAGAGTTATTGCAGCCGTCAGCGTGGTTTTACCATGGTCCACGTGACCGATGGTACCTATGTTGACGTGCGGTTTGGTCCTTTCAAATTTTTCCTTAGCCATTTAATACCTCCGTTTAAACTTTATTGCTAGTTTTAATTATTGTAAACATACCCGAATTTCTTCAGGGTCTTTTTTGCTTCTTCATCTGACATCGGAACGAATTCCTTGAATTCCATCGTGGAAGTCGCTCTACCCTGCGAAAGGTTCCTGAGCCTGTTAGTGTAGCCGAACATTTCTGATAACGGTACAGTCGCCCTGATTATCTGATATTCATTTCTTAGTTCTAGATCGTCCACTTTTCCTCTTCTTGCGTTTATATCGCCCGTCAGACTTCCGACATATGGAAGAGGCGTATGTATTTCTACTTTCATAACGGGTTCGAGCAGCATCGTGCCTGCTTTATCCGCAGCTTCTCTGAAAGCGAGGTTTCCGCATACTTTAAATGCCATTTCCGATGAATCTACAGGGTGATACGAACCGTCAGTTATAACAACCTTGATATCCATGATCGGATAACCTGCCAGAGGACCTGATGTCATTGCGTCCTTAATTCCGTCTTCGATAGCCGGAACATATTCTTTCGGGATTTTTCCGCCTGTGATCTTGTTTACGAAAACCAGTCCCGTATTAGATTCGCCGGGCTCAATAGTCATCACGGCGTGAGCATACTGACCTTTGCCGCCCGTCTGTTTTATGTGTTTATAGTTCACCGCTACAAGCTTTCTCAGTCTTTCTTTGTAAGCGACCTGGGGAGCTCCGACGTTCACCTGAAGATTGAACTCTCTTTTAAGCCTGTCAATTATTATCTCAAGATGCAGCTCGCCCATACCGGAAATAATTGTCTGACCTGTGTCCTCGTTCTGTTTTATAACGAATGTCGGGTCTTCTTCTGCAAGCTTGATAAGTGAATCAGTAAGCTTGTCAGAATCCGTTTTTGTTTTGGGTTCGATGGCCTGATGAACGACAGGCACCGGAAATTTGAGCGCTTCGAATCTGATCCTTTTATTGTTGTCGCAGAGAGTGTCGCCTGTTCTTGTGGATTTCAAACCGACGACCGCTATGATATCACCTGCCTGACAGCTTTCCTTGTCCTCTCTTTTGTTGGACATCATCTGAAGGATCCTGCCGAGCCTTTCCTTCTTCATGTTGTTAGAATTGATCACCTGGTCGCCGACTTTCGCCCTGCCTGAATATATTCTCAGATAGATCAGCTTTCCTACGTAAGGATCTGTCATAACTTTGAAGGCATAGGCCGAAAAAGGTTCTTCCGGAGACGGTTTCCTGTAGATCATCTCTTCGCTGTCGCATTGAAATCCCTGATACTCTTTTGTATCGAGAGGCGACGGCAGATAATCCACTACTCCGTCAAGAAGCGCCTGAACACCCTTGTTCTTGAATGACGAGCCGCAGAATACGGGTACAATCTTCATGTCAAGGGCGGCTTTTCTTATTGCAGCCTTGAGTTTTTCTTCGGATATTTCCTTTCCTTCCAGAAAAAGTTCCATCAGATGATCATCATAATCAGATATTGATTCAAGCAGTTTTTCCCTGTACTTGTGAGTCATTTCGGAAAGATCAGAGGGAATGTCGATCTCCTCGAAAACGAGTCCGTCCTCCTGCTTGTACATTCTTGCCTTGAGCTTGATAAGATCGATCACGCCTGCGAACATCTCGCCCATTCCGACAGGTATCTGCACGGCTACGGGATGAGCCCCAAGCCTTTCCGAGATCATGTCGAGCACATTATAAAAATCCGCTCCGACCCTGTCCATTTTATTAACGAAAGCGATCCTGGGAACACCGTATTTATTTGCCTGCCTCCAGACTGTTTCCGACTGAGGCTCTACACCGCCTACTCCGCAGAATAGAGCTATGGCTCCGTCGAGAACCCTTAAAGACCTTTCAACTTCTACAGTAAAATCAACATGTCCGGGAGTGTCGATAATGTTTATTGTATGACCTTTCCATTCACATGTCGTAGCAGCTGAAGTGATCGTTATCCCTCTTTCCTGCTCCTGGGGCATCCAATCCATCACGGCTGTTCCGTCATGTACCTCTCCGACCTTGTGAACCTTTCCCGTATAAAACAGGATACGCTCTGTCGTAGTGGTCTTTCCGGCGTCTATATGAGCCATAATGCCGATATTTCTTAAATTCTCAAGAGCCATTCTTAATTAGAACCTAAAATGAGCGAAAGCTTTGTTAGCTTCGGCCATCTTATGCATGTCTTCCTTTTTCTTTATCGATGCGCCTTCGTTCTTTGAAGCTGCGATCAGCTCATCGGCTAGCTTGGCCGACATTGATTTGCCGCTTCTTTTTCTGGAGTTCGCTATGATCCATCTGATAGCCAAAGCTTCCTTCCTTTCGGACCTGATCTCTAGAGGAACCTGAACGTTCGCTCCTCCGATCCTTCTTGATTTTACTTCGAGGACAGGTTTTACGTTCTCGATCGCCTGTCTGAAAATCTCGTTCCCCTTTTTGCCTTTTTCCTTCTGCTCGATAGAATCGAGTGCCGAATAGAAAATTCCTTCGGAAATAGATTTTTTACCCGATTTCATCATGTTGTTGATGAACCTTGCGATCACCATATCCTTATACAGCGGATCAGGCAGAATTTTTCTTTTGATTGTCTTTGATCTTCTGGACATTTAAATCCTCATCCTTTTACTTTTTAGGCCTTTTAGCTCCGTATTTTGAACGGGCCTGCAGTCTGTTCGTCACGCCTGCTGTATCTTGCGTTCCCCTGATGATGTGATATCTCACACCGGGAAGATCCCTTACCCTGCCGCCTCTGATAAGGACAACGGCATGTTCCTGCAGGTTGTGTCCTTCGCCGGGTATGTAAGCCCAGACTTCCATTGAATTGGAAAGCCTTATCCTTGCGACCTTTCTTAAGGCCGAATTAGGCTTTTTAGGCGTCATTGTGGTTATTTTTGTACAGACGCCTCTTTTTTGAGGACAACCCTGCATTGCGGGAGACTTGGTCTTTTTCTTTATGACCTGTCTGCCGAATTTTACTAATTGGTTGATTGTTGGCATTAACTTTCTCCAATATAATCTTTTCTATGTTAATAGTTTCTTAACTTTCCGCCCCTGCTGCTTTATTCAAATCCCAGATACCGATTCACGCTTAATTTCTATGCGAAATCCTCCCGAAATTTTGCGGAAAACGAATATAACAAGATTAACTTTCATTGTCAACATCTTTTTTGTTAAAATTACTATTAATTCTGATCATTTGCCAATATCGGTGATCTGCGATCCGGGGAAATAAAATGCGATTATCTCTTTGAAATTTTTTCCTTTTGCCGCCATACCGCAGGCTCCTATCTGACACATTCCGGCTCCGTGCCCGAACCCTGCACCTTTAAAAATATAACTCTCAGCCAACCCGTTTTTAGCGGTATTTTCTTTTACAATATAAAAATTAGCGCTGTAGAGAGGAGGCTTTGAAAGCTGTTTTCTTATATTTAATTCCTTATTAATATCGACAGATCTCTTTGTACCCGTGATCTTTACTCGTTTCGCCTTGCCTGAACTTCCTCTTCCTGTTACGGTTATATCTTTTAGATCTCCGATATCTACGCCTGTAGATGATCTTATGTTGTTCTCGAGTTTCTTACGGCTTATCCTTGTTTCCCATCTCAGGTATTTTTTTGCAAAATCAAGTGCGGGATCGACTTTAGCTTTGTCAATATTGCAGTAAGAATCCGGCCTTGAATCTATCCATTTCTTCAGATTCTTCTCAATGCTCAGATCGCCAAATTCTATCCCTGATTCCGTTCCGCACGGTTTCGGCTGAAGATAAGGCAGCCTCGCGCTTCCCCATATTATATCATTTCCTTCGAGATATCCTCCGCAGACCGAATGAAAAAGCGCTTCAAGAGGCTTTCCGTTATAAGTCAGGATCATTCCCTGTGTGTCGTCAACTGCTTTATTAGTTCTCTCGGAAACATTTTCGAGTCCTGTATATACCTGACTGTAAACGTCGCTTGTCAGAGAATACGGCTTGTTTTTATATTTAGTTCCTATCTTGGAATATACGTTGGTTCTGGCCAGGATCGCCTGAGCTTTAAGGGCCTCGACAGGTGACTGCGGCGACATTTCGGACGGCACAACTCCGTACAGGTACTGCTCGATTCCGACTTCGTTGACTACCGTGATCTTTTCATTGATATTTATAAAATCAATGTTGCCCTTGTAGCTTCTTGACCTTGTCTGCTCCCAGTGCCAGCCTTTTCCCGACTGGATTTTCCCTATTCTGACGTATGACGATACCTGCTCAGGCTTAAAGACAAGTTCTTTTGAAACGTCTATCCTCTCGCCCGTTTCGATATTCTCAAGCTGGATCTGCGTATTTTTTGATACGACTTTCCATGTGCCTGATGATCTTTTTTTTGAAAATATCGGCTTTCCTTTTGAATAGATAGAATACGGACCCGAAAAACTAAAAAGAATGTTCGTTTCCCCCTCCATTATGCCTATTCTGATAAAATTCCTGCTGAGGATTTTAATTTCATCCATCTTATTAGGCGTTTGAATTCTGGGATCGATCTTTTCCGGCTTGATCTTTTCAGGTTCTGCGTGTTTTTTATTTATTGACGCCGGTGTGCATCCGTATAAAAAAATAAATATTATTATCAGCTGATTTAAAAATTTCATTGAACTGTTCCGGAGCCGGACATCAGATAAGCTTTTTTTTATTCATACTGATTGAGCTGCTGGATCCTTTTGAGTATCAGAAGAAGCTCTTTATTCCGGAAGGGCTTTGTAATATAGCCGTCCGCTCCCAGATTGAGGGCTTCTGTAGTTGTGTATTCCTCCGAAAATCCTGTCATGATCACGGCGGATATATTCTGATATTTTTCCTTGATGTGCCTTAAAAGTTCAAGTCCGTCCATCTCAGGCATTTTCATACCGGTAATAACAATATCAACTTCTTCTTTTCCCAAAACCTCAAGAGCTTCCGCTCCGTTTCTGGCTGTGAAACAGGTGTATTCTTTTTCTGTAAAAAATGTTTTAAGCATTAATAACATGTTTTCTTCATCGTCAACGACCAGTATCCTGAATTTTCTCATTTTTTTATCCGGATTTATTTCGTTTTTCATCTTCTGCTTCACCTTTTAACATTAATATAAAGTTCAAAACAGCCGAAATCAATAGAAAACGCTTATATTCTCAATTTAGGGTATCTGACTGAATAGAAAATATAACTTTTATAGGCAATAAAACCAATTAGAGCACCTATGATCCATCCTGCAGCTACGTCAGAAGGGTAATGCACTCCGAGATACATTCTGGAAATGCCTACAAGTATCGATATAATTATCAGATAAGCGATCAGTCGATTGTAGAACAATCCTGCTAGGACCGCAGCCGCCATTGTGTTCGATACGTGCGACGATGTAAAAGAAAAAGACGATTTGTACGATGAAAATCCGTCGGTGATCACCCAGATTCCGGATCTGCTTTTCCAGAAATTAAGTCCTTCGATCACCTGACACGGTCTTTCTCTGTCGAAAATATTTTTTATGATCCCTGATGAGATCAGATCTGAGACTCCCGCGGCTATCGCAGTAAGAATGATCACATAAACGAACTTTTTAAACTGGATGTTGTCTTTTTTCTTCAGATAAACTCCAAGAACTATTATCACAGGCAGAATTAACAGCAGAGAACTCCGGCTGGATAGAAAAATAAAAAAGATATTCAGCTGATCCGCATGAATTGTGCGGTTGAAGAAAAAAAGAATGCTTTTATCCAGCTCATAAAGCGAATTCATTTTTGGATATACCTCGTGAATGAACCGGCTTTAGAGAAATTTAATGAGGCAAGTAAATCTGCAAGCTCTTTATCATTATCTTTTACTATAAACTCCAAATCCCTGATGCCGTTTGTCTCCGCTATCCTGCACACTTCGCAAACAGCTGATCTTGATACGTCCTGATCCATCCCGCTGAAAAAGTGATAATTCGCCAAACTGATCTTGTTCTTTAAGCCTGAAGTGAAAACCGGCATGATAAATCCGGCAAGTTCTCCGCCCGAATAAATTATCCGCCACAATTCTTCGCTGAAGTATCCTTCATCGAGAAAATCCTGATAAAAAAGCGCCTGATCGGTATCGATTAAAAGATCGTTAAGAACATCATTTTCAAGAACCATTTTGAATCTTTCTTCAGGTTCGATCTCCGTAAAACTTTTTAAACTGATATTCTCAGATAATCCGATCTCCGGAAACTTTCCGATTTTAAGCTTAAAAACTGTATAACTTCCGATATTCTGATATCCGTATTCCAAATTGAGCTTTTTCATTATATTCGAGAACTCATTGTCCGGCTTTACGATTATTTCCAATTTATCGCCCGGGGAAAAATAATACTCATCGTTCTTGAGAAACTCATAAATGAGACTTAGCGATTCCGCGTTTTTAACTTTATCGGCTGCGGCTTTCGGACACATAACGGGAGATTTTTCCCATATCCTTCTCGTGTTGTTCCTATAGATCTCGACGTGAAGGTAGGGATCTTTTCCGTCCCTAACAAGAAAATAGTCGCCTTCTTTAGCCGCGCCTGATTCGAACATTCGCTGCAGCTGGTATGAAAGCGCTGCCGCGTGATCTTCCGGACAAAAACCCCGGTAGAAATCCGGAGCAAAAGCGTGCCTGATGACTTGAAGTTCCATCTATTTTCCGAACCTGAATATTATCACATCACCATCCTGAACGATATACTCTTTGCCTTCAAGACGGGCTTTACCTTTCTGCTTGGCGATATTCCTGTCGAAATTGCATTCTACAAAATCCTTATACGAGATCACTTCGGCTTTGATGAATTTTTTCTCAAAGTCGGTATGGATCACGCCTGCAGCCTGAGGAGCCGTCATGCCCTGTTTGATGTTCCACGCTTTGACTTCTATCTCGCCTTCAGTTAAATAAGTTCCGAGTCCGAGGAGGTTATATGTTTCCCTTATAAGAACATCTAAGCCGGGATGTTCGAGACCGTAATCCTTTAAAAATTCCGCCTTTTCTTCAGGGCTTAAAAGCGACAGTTCTGCTTCGACCTTACCGCAAATCTTTACTACACCGCATCCGGTATTTTTTGCGGCTTCCATCACATCCTTAGTGTAAGGAGAATCTTTGCCTTCCATAAGCTCGTCCTCGGAAATGTTGCAGACGAAGATAACGGGCTTGAGAGTGAGAAGATTCATGTCCCTGAGCATTTCCTTTTCCTGATCGGTCAGGTTTAATACTCTGGGATGTTCAAGTTCGGACATTTTCGCATAAAGCCGCTCGTAAAGCGGATGCATTTCCATCGCGAATTTATCTCTGGCCCTGACGAGCTTTTCGTTCTTCTGTATCCTGTTCTCGACGGTCTCAAGGTCTTTCACGATTAATTCAGCCTCGACGTTCTCGATATCCCTTTTCGGATTTATCGTTTTGTCCACATGAACTACATTCTCGTCTTCAAAGCATCTGACGACATGAAGTATCGCGTCAACAAGCTTGATATCGCTTAAGAACTTATTGCCGAGCCCTTCGCCTTTTGATGCTCCTTTGACCAGACCCGCGATGTCCATAATCTCAAGATGATTATAGACTTTCTTGTTGCTTTTGACATGGGCGAATATTTCATCGACCCTGTAATCGGGAACATCTACAACAGCCGTATTGGGTTTGATAGTCGAGAACGAATAATTCGTTGACTCTGCTTCAGAAGATGTAAGCGCGTTGAATATGGTTGTCTTTCCGATATTGGTTATTCCGACGATACCTGCCCTGATGCCCATTTGAGATCCTCTATGAATTAATAAAAAAACACAGGCGTTTTCTGCCTGTGTTTTTATGAATTTCTGTTAACAGCCGAGAGTAGCTACCATTATCGCTTTGATGGTATGCATTCTGTTCTCGGCCTGATCGAATGCTATGCAGGCTTTTGACTCGAAAACGTCTTCGGTAACTTCAATACCGTTGTGAAGACCGAACTGCTCAGAAACCTGTTTTCCGACTTTTGTATCGGCATTGTGGAATGCTGGCAGGCAGTGCATAAATTTTACGTCGGGATTACCGGTCTTTTTCATGACGGCAGGATTCACCTGATACGGCTTGAGAAGTTTAATTCTTTCTGCCCATACTTCTTTCGGTTCGCCCATCGATACCCATACATCGGTATGAACATAGTCAACGCCTTTTACAGCTTCAGCTACGTCTTCAGTGATCGTAACGCGCGCGCCGGATTCTTTGGCGATCTTTTTACAGGTCTTTACAAGCTCGGCATCCGGCTGAAGTCCTTTCGGAGCGCCGATACGCACGTCCATTCCCAGAATACAGCCGACCATTAACAGCGAACGGCCCATATTGAAACGGGCATCGCCGAGATAAGCGTAAGATATCTGTTCTAAAGGTTTGTTGCAGTGCTCTGTCATTGTAAGAACATCAGCAAGCATCTGTGTCGGGTGCCATTCGTTGGTCAGTCCGTTCCATACAGGAACTCCGGCATATTTAGCCAGTTCTTCAACGATCTCCTGGCCGAATCCGCGATATTCTATTCCGTCATACATTCTGCCTAATACTCTTGCTGTATCTTTTACAGTCTCTTTATGTCCCATCTGGCTTCCGGTCGGCTCGAGATATGTAACGTGAGCACCCTGATCGTGAGCGGCCACTTCGAAAGCACAGCGGGTACGTGTTGAGGTCTTTTCAAAGATCAGGGCTATGTTTTTCCCCTGTAATCTCTGCTGCTCGGTGCCTGCATATTTTGCTGCTTTAAGGTCTTTAGCGAGTTTTAAAAAGAACACAAGTTCTTCTTTTGTAAAATCGATCTCTTTCAGGAAATGTCTGTTCCTCAGATTAAATCCCATTTTTCAGTTCTCCTTTTCTATTTCATATTTGAATACTGTTTCGTTCTCTTTTACCATTCCCTTCTCTCTGGCTTTCTTTTCCATCTCGAAAGGATCTCTGTTCTCCAGCTTTTCATTTTTTTCCTGCTGGACCGCGATTTTGGTTTTCAATTCATTTATGTCAGTTTTAATCTTCTCGTTTTCATTTCTGCTTTGAAAATATCTGAAAACGGAATAATCGCCTCTCAGCAGCAGGCAGTAGGTCAAAACAGCAATCACAGCTGTAAACACGATCAGACCTGTATTTCTTCTTTTCTTGTTCATGCCTGTTCCCAAAAGTAATGTAATATATGAATTTTATAACATTAACTCAATAGCGGTTTTAATTCTTTTTAACTTTCATTAATATTACATCTCCGATATTCATATTATACCCTTTTGAAACGAATATTATGCTGCCTGAAGGATCTGATACCGCTATGACCGGATAGTTTTCCTCTCCGATACTGCTGATCAGCTTTCCTCCTTTTTTCTTTATTATGCCGGATTCAGTATTCAGATCATTGTCATCCCTGACCTCGGTGTAGATTATAAGGTCAGCCCCGTTATCTTTATACTGCGCATATTTTTCTGTCAAAAGGGAAGTCATTCTGTTCGTCGGTTCGTTCTGAACTGAGCCCCTTATGAGTAGTATTTTGCTTCCTGCCAGATCAAGCCCCAATAAAATTTCTGAGACAGCTTTTTGTTCATCAGCTCCTAAAGAACCCGATATGTCGAAATTCTCTCTTGGAGTCGTAAGATCGATCCTGATGGTTCCTTCAGATTGTGAAAGAGGTCTTACTGCTATATTCGCGTCGCCGTTAGTATTTCTGATGCCTGCCTGAATATAAAGTTCCTTTTCTTTATTCCCTGGATATGTAATTATAAAATCCAATGAATCGTTCCTGCCGTCAAAATAATAATAGTTCAGCTCACCGTCAATGAATTCCGATACCTGGAAATTTCCCCACGGTTCGGCTTTGATCTGCTTTCCGTCAGCATACAGGCTTAATTTTACCGTATTCTCGATTACCGCCGCTTCCTTTTTACCGCTTTCAGGCTCTAATACTACGAACCCTTTCCCGTTATAATATTCGAATTCACCTTTCCATCTTGTCGGGATTCCTAAAATTTTCAAAGCACTGTCAATAAGTTTCAGCCTGAAGAAATCAGGAACGGAATTCATGTTTATTATTTCAAGCGGATTTAGCGGGCATGAATAATAATGATAAACGAAATTTGAATCCACGCTGACTTTAGAATCAGCCCACTTTATAACTTCTTCGGCGGTCTTTTTGATATTAGAATTCCGAAGATCTTTTACCAGGCCGTAAAATTCCTTCTGCCAGCCGCTCTGAACTACCTGTCCGCCCTGCCAGGTCGGAGCCACTACATTCTGCACGAAAACGGAATCGGGGATCTTTTTATAATACTTTCTTCCCTCGTATAAGATATCGGTCAGATCTTTTATGACCGCGCTGTCGGGGATCTCGCACAGTTCCTTGTCATCCCAGATTTCTATAATGTCGATCAGTATTTTATACTTAAGTTTTTTGTCTTTAAGCTCATCATTATCTATGCTTTTAAACGCTTTTAGAAATTCAGCAGTATTTCCGCCGAGAATCTCACATTTTTTTAAAAATTCATTCTGAGCGCTATAGAAATCATCCTTATCCTCAAATTCCTTTCCTTTAAGATAATATTCGGCGAATTCGGCTGTTTTCTTAAAATTGTTCAGCCTCTGGTTTCTTTTTAAATTGGAATTTTCGTTCATCAGGCTGAATCTGCCCTCGAAATATTTCTTCACCGCGCTGTCTTTCTTAACTGATTCCGAAACCGGCTGGAATTTGAAATACAGATCTTCGCTGCCTATCTTTCCACCCGGCATAAGTGTGAGAGTAATATCCTTCGATCCTTCGAGCGTATTGAACATCGAACCTGCAAAGCCTGTATCTTTTTCATACGCGCCGGCGAACACCGATCCCCTGCCCAGTTGTATCTTAACCTTTCCGTCTTCGCCGGTTTTAAGCTCCTGCATCGGAAAGATCCCGCCCCACGAAACGGCATAGAACATCACTTCAGCATCTTCGACAGGCTGCCCCTTATCGTCTTTGACCGTCACTGTGCAGTCATCCCACTGATCAGTATAATATCTGATCGAGCTTATTTCGGTCGAATTGTCTTTCTGTTCTATCATATCAGGTTCGTTGTAACTGCCGAATGCCATCGATGTTATCATAGAAGCCCTTTCTGTCGTTTTCGTGAACCAGGTCGAATTGAGCTGATCTGCAGGTTCTCCGAGATACTTCCAGCCCGATGGCGTCCATACTTCTATCCACGCGTGGTTGGAATCGGTGAAGTTCCAGAGTGAAGTTCCGGCCGATCTAACCGGGATCCCCACGCTTCGCGCGGCAGCCATGTAGATGATCATCATCTCCTCGCATCTTCCGTAGCCTCTCTTTATCGTCGTAAGGGGTCCCTGATCCTTTCCGTG
>JAKQBN010000079.1 GCA_029559475.1 bacterium | reverse complement strand
ATAGCACATCCTCTTGTATCAGAAACAAGAAACAAGATCAAAGATGCTATATTCGCCGAATACGAAAAAGTCCTGGCCGAGAAAGAATCCGAAGCTGCAGAATCTACTGAGCCTGAAGCCGAGGTTACTGATGAGGCAGCTTCTCCTGAAGAAGATACAGAAGCCTGATAAGCGAAATTATATTTGTTATTCAAAAAATGTAAAACCGATGCAATGCATCGGTTTTTACTTTCTTCTCAGGACTTTTTCAAATAAACCCTGAGAAAATCAATTTCAAGATCTGAAGATCCCGGAATTTTATGGAGGCGACACCCGGATTTGAACCGGGGAATAAAGGTTTTGCAGACCTCTGCCTTACCACTTGGCTATGTCGCCGCTGGCTAGGGTAGCAGGATTCGAACCTGCGAATGACGGAATCAGAATCCGTTGCCTTACCACTTGGCGATACCCCATCATTGGGGTGGGTGATGGGATTCGAACCCACGCATGACGGAGCCACAACCCGTTGTCTTAACCACTTGACTACACCCACCACAGTTTCCGCTTTTTCGCGGAATACCGGTGAAATTATTGGCGATCCGGATCGGGATCGAACCGACGACCTCCAGCGTGACAGGCTGGCATTCTAACCATCTGAACTACCGGACCGTTTGTAATGGTGGGCGCTATAGGGATCGAACCTATGACCCCCTGCTTGTAAGGCAGGTGCTCTCCCAGCTGAGCTAAGCGCCCTTTTATAATGGTAGCGGCGAGTGGAGTCGAACCACCGACCTTCCGGGTATGAACCGGACGCTCTAACCAACTAAGCTACACCGCCCCACCAGCGATAAAATCATCGCAAGAGTTATATTATCATTAGAATTCCACTGTGTCAAGGGAATTAAGACTTGCCGCCAACCCCATTTATATCTTTATATTATACTTAAAATTTTGTCACTTTCCAATATTTTTATTAAGGTCGCTTTTATTGGGCATATATTTATTGTAGAATGATATAAAGCATGAAAGGATAGTTTATAATGAAGAGAAGTGTGCTTATATTTGTGTGTGTATGTGCATTGTTTTTACTTTTTTCCGGAGTATTAGTATTTGCACAAAACCATATGTCGGTATCAAAGAATTTTCCAAAAAACACTTTTATAAACGGTGTCGACTGTTCAAATCTTGATTTTGAAGAAGCCGAAGAATTACTCATCAAAGAATGGGAAAACAGAGAGTTCGTTATCACGCAGGATAATGAAGAGATCGGTAATATCAAAGACTTCAACTTCGAATATGATATCGAGGATCCTCTTAACGAGGCTCTTTTGCACAGTGCAGTAAATCCTCTTTACACCCATGTGAAAAAACAGCAGAACAATCTTTTTGTACCCATGAATATCAGCCGGATCTCCGATTCCTTCAAAAAACAGTTCAGCAGACTGGACATGCTCCATCAGAATAATGTTACAAAAACAAAAAACGCCTATGTGGATATGTCCGACAATGATTTTGATATAGTCAAAGAAGTGTATGGCAATAACATAGACAGAGACTTATTTTTTAACACGATCATTTCAAATATCGAGAATAATATTTTCTCCCTT
>JAKQBN010000068.1 GCA_029559475.1 bacterium | reverse complement strand
GAAATGAAATCAGTAAAAAAAGTAATCGCAGCGATAATAATTACAGCCGCTATCGGAACTGTTTACGCTGCACAAAAAGTCGAAATTATCGGCGCAGGCGCATCTTTTCCGGCACCGTTGGTAACTGCAATGGCGGATCAGTACAGAACAATAACGGACGGTAGAGTAACGGTTAATTATCAGTCTATCGGATCGGGCGGCGGTATACGTCAGTTCGGCGAGCAGACAATAATGTTCGGAATGACAGAAGCGTATTTGAAAGATGAAGTAATAACAGAAGTAGAGAAAAAAACCGGCGGAAAAGCTTTTAACATGCCGATAACCCTTGCTGATGTCGTAGTAGGTTACAACCTTCCCGGCGTCAAAGAAGGTCTGGTATTCAACGGACAGGTTCTTGCAGAAATATATCTTGGCAAAATAACTAAATGGAACGATAAAAAAATTCAGGATCTTAATCCTTCCGTCAAAATACCCGCTATGCCTATAACAGTAGCTCACAGATCCGACGGTTCAGGAACGACCAACATATGGACAAGCTATCTGTCAAAAGTAAATAAAGAATGGAACGACAAGATCGGATCGGCGACAAGCGTCAACTGGCCTCTCGGAGTCGGCGGAAAAGGAAACGAAGGAGTTGCAGGCGTTGTACAGAATACTCCCGGCGCTATAGGATATATGAGCTTTGCTTACGCAATGCTTAACAAGATCACTTACGGTTATGTAGTAAATAAAGCCGGAAATACAATAAAACCGAGTTTTGAAGCTACATCTGAAGCCGCTAATATAGAACTTCCGGAAGACACAAGAATAATCTTTACAGACACACCTGCTAAAACCGGTTATCCGATCGCAGGATTTACATGGATGCTTGTTTACGAGAATCTTGAAAAGAACAAAGCGATAAAAACCAAATCCGAAGCTGAAGAACTGATAAAATTCTTAGTATGGTCAATAACTGACGGACAGAAACTCTCGGAAAAACTAGGATATTCGAAGCTTCCGAAAGCTGCTGTTGACAGAAATAAAGAAATGATCCGCCAGCTGAAATGGAACGGAGAAGAAATCGGTAAGAAAATACTCGGGTAAATATATTGACATAGACAATATTTCGGGGATGGGCGCCTGTAAAGGGTGCCCGTCCTTTTATACTTTTCTTCTCAGGGAGAGAAAATGACAGGAAATAATTTGACAAATAAAAAGATCAGTCTGTCGCCCTCAGCTTTATACGGATGGCTGGGTGACAGAATTTTCGCGTACGGCATTTTCATTTTAGGGTTTATAGTTATTTTTACTACTATAGCTATGGCCGTTTCTCTTTATTTCAGCGGAACCGAAGCTATAAGCAAATTCGGGTTCTTCGGATTTATGACCGGACGGGTCTGGGATGCGGCTATTTCAATGGAGTTCGGAACATGGCCGTTCATAGTCGGAACTTTAGTGACCAGTCTTGCCGCGCTGGCTCTGTCATTTCTGCCGGCGGTAGCTATAGCGATATTCACGGCTGAATATGCGCCTAAATGGCTCGGATATATAATTGAAAACCTTGTTAATCTAATTGCTGCTGTACCGTCCGTAGTAATAGGGATCTGGGGAATATTTATATTCACACCTTGGGTAAGGGATTCGGTCTATATGCCTGTATATCTGTGGTCGCTTGAAAATGCGCCGACACTGACTCCGATTCTTGGTAATCCCGCAGGTTACGGAATGCTTACCGCCACGATAATCCTTACAATAATGATAATCCCTTTTACTACCGCTCTGGCTTGCGATTCTTTCAGAATGGTCCCCAAGGAACAGAGGGAAGCCGCTTCAGCACTCGGAGCTACGAAGTGGGAGGTCATCAGGATGGCGGTTATCCCGTACTCAAGAGGCGGAATTTTGGCCGGAGCGATGCTCTCCCTCGGAAGAGCTATCGGTGAAACAATGGCTGTAGCCATGCTTATCGGAAACAAGAACACTCTCCCCTTCACTATATTCGGGCCGGGTTCAACAATGGCATCGGTCATCGTGAACGAGTTCAGGGAAGCCGTCGAAAACATTCATCTCGCCAGCCTTATGGCCGTGGGATTCTATCTTTTCTTAATATCGCTTGTGGTTAATCTTGTCGCAGCCTGGATCCAGAGAAAATATGCAATTACGGGAGGCAGAGCCGTATGATAAGCCTCAGAAGAAGATATATCCGCGATAACATCATGTTATCCCTTATAATCCTCAACACCATAGTGATATTAATTCCATTATTCATAATAATAGTTTATGTTATCGCAAAAGGATTCGATGCTTTAAGCATCGATCTTTTCACAAAGGAACTAGGATCGCCGACAAGAGCGATGATGGGAGAACCGACAGGGCTGGTTCATACAATGCTCGGCACCATAGTTGTTGACCTGATCGCCGTTCTGATAGCGATCCCGTTCGGGGTCGGAGCCGGCGTAATGCTCTCCGAATATCCCGATCACTGGGCAAATCCTGTTCTTAGAGTGCTCAATGATACTCTGAACGGAATGCCGGCCGTACTTAAAGGTCTCCTCGCTTTTACTCTCGTAGTGAAACCGATGGGAACATTCTCGGGACTTTCAGGCGGAGTTGCGTTGGCATTCGTAATGTTCCCGATAATCGCGAGAGCCACAGAAAGCGCTCTGATGAACATTCCGTGGTCTATCAGGGAAGCCGGGCTGGCAATAGGTCTCCCCCGCTGGCGTGTGATCCTTTCAACGATCATCCCGGCGGCGAAGGTCGGTCTTGTAACAGGATTTCTGATCGCTTTCGCAAGAGCCGCCGGAGAAGCCGCACCGTTAGTATTCACATCATTCGGGAATAACTATCTGCCGATTAAATGGACAGGCTGGTTCACGGGACCTGTAGATACTCTTCCGCAAAGGCTGTATAATCTTGCCATAAGTCCTTATGAACACTGGCACGACATGGGATGGGCGGCGGCGATAGTCCTTCTCGCGGTTATCATAGCTTCATTTATAATTGCAAGATTCGTTATAAGAGATAAAAAATAGGATACAGAAGATGAATAATGAACCTTCTAATGAAAACAAGATCAGACTCGAAACCATAGACCTGTCAGTTTTTTACGGTCAGAATCCCGGCGTAAAAAATGTGAGCCTACAGATATTCGACAAACAGGTGACCGCTTTTATCGGCCCGTCAGGCTGCGGTAAGACCACATTCTTAAGAGCTCTGAACAGAATGCACGATCTGACGAGAGGCGCAAGAGTGACAGGAAAAGCTCTGATAGACGGTACTGATATTTACGATCCGAAGATCGATCCTGTTACTATCCGGAGAAAGATCGGAATGGTATTCCAGAAGCCCACTCCCTTCCCTACGATGTCCATTTACGACAACGTTGTAGCAGGCTTGAAACTTGTAGGGATCAAGAATAAAAGCCTTCTGGACGAAGTCTGCGAAAGATCATTAAGGCAGTCTGCTCTGTGGGAAGAAGTAAAAGACAGGCTGAAAACGCCGGGCGGAAGCCTATCGGGCGGGCAGCAGCAGAGACTTTCTATAGCGAGAGCACTGGCGGTCGAACCGGAAGTTCTTCTCATGGATGAGCCTACAAGTTCATTGGACCCTCAGTCAACCAACAGGATAGAGGAGCTGATCGGCGAATTGAAACATCAGGTTACGATCATAATAGTGACTCACAATATGCAGCAGGCTTCCAGGGTATCTGACAATACGGCGTTCTTCTACATCGGGAACCTTATAGAATTCAATAAAACCACGAAAATATTCACGAATCCAGATCAGAAAAGAACTGAAGAATACATAACCGGACAATTCGGATAGGAGGAAGTCATGTCAAAGTATTTACAGGCTGAATTAATTAGACTTAAAAAAAGATTTTATGAGTACTGCGCTCTTGTCGAAGAGGATGTCAGGAACGCGGTCAGATCGGTATATGAGAACGATAAAGAACTTGCAATGCAGGTGATCGAAAAAGATAATGATATAGACAGGCTGGAAATAGAGATCGAGGAAGAGTGTCTAAAGCTCCTTGCACTATATCAGCCCGTAGCTATTGATCTGAGATTTATTATTTCGATGCTCAAGATCAATTCCGATCTCGAGAGGATCGGTGATCTAGCGGTCAATATCGCGGAAAGAAGCGTCAGGATAATCGAACTTGATCAGAAAAATCCCGTCTTTGACTTTACGCTTATGTGCGAAAGATCTCTACTAATGGTCAAGAACAGCATAGACGCGCTTATAGAGCTGGATGAAAAGAAAGCCGAAGCTGTAATGGAGGCTGATGAGGAGATAGATGAACTTCACAAGAACGTATTCAAAAAAGTGGGAGATGCTTTAAAAGACAAGCCGAACAGCTTTGAGATCCTATCGCAGTATCTCACTATATCCAGAGCTCTGGAAAGGATCGGAGATCACGCGACAAATATAGCCGAAGATGTCGTGTATATGATAAACGGAACTATTGTCAGGCATCAGGGATGATCTTTATCCTTGTCTTTTGTTTGTAAATACCATATAATTCCGCCTTAATTAAAAGGCGGTTTTTTTTGAAAAGATATCTGTGGAAAATACCCGTAATAATAGCATTATCGGCAGTTGTATTTTTTTCAAAGCGAGAAGTGAAGGAACAATTCGATTTCAGGACGAATGATCTTATCCCCTACATTCAGGAAATGATCCCCTCGGCAGCATCGGTCGAAGAAGTGAATTATATAAATAAGTGGTCGCTTGTTTATGATGGAGAGATGAATATCGTCGGCAAATTCATTCTGACAACTCCCTACTGTGATAATTTTACAGGCTATGGAGGTCCTTTACCTTTGGTCATAGCTGCTGATAACGATGAGAAAATTATAGGTCTTGGTATCCTGCCGAATAATGAAACTTCTTCCTGGATAGAAGGATTGAAAAATATTAAATTTTTCGGTTCATGGAATGGAAAAACCATTGCTGAAGTTTCAGAACTGAAGGTCGATGCTGTTACCGGAGCGACTTACACCACTTCTGCAGTTAGAGATATTTTAATAAAAAGATCAGCAATTTATACCGGAAAGATCGAATATGAAAATACTGAGCAGAAGGTTTCTCTAAAGTGGATTGAAAATAAGCTTTCACCGGTTCTATATTTTATTCTATTAATATCTATAATAGCATTATTCGTAAAGAAATTAAACAGGTATAGAATTTATTTTCAACTTGCATCTATTATATTTTTTGGAATATTATCCGGAAAATTTTTATCGATTTACCTTTTTGAAAATATTTCGCTGAACG
>JAKQBN010000057.1 GCA_029559475.1 bacterium | reverse complement strand
CAACTTATCGGGATTAACAGCAAGCAGCTGACTCCTTTAGAGGTTTGTTCGTAAACAGGGACCTAGAAAACATGAGGCTGTCTTGCTATTACAAATTTAATTAAAAACTTAACGAAATTTAAACAAAAAATAAGTAGGAGTTATTATGAAGGAAGCATCCGAATTCAGAGCCGGTAATATTATCAAAAGCGGCAATGATCTTCTGCTTGTGCTTAAGGCTGAATATAATAAGGGAGCCCGTTCAGCGTCAACAATGAAGCTGAAAACGAAGAATCTTGAAGTGGGTTCAATCGCGGAAACCGTTTACCGCGCTACTGACAAGCTTGACGAAGTCAGGCTGGACAGAAGGAAAATGCAGTTCTCCTACAAGAACGGCGACATGTTCGTTTTTATGGATCAGGCTACTTACGAGACGCTTGAACTGTCCGAAGAGTATCTGGGCGACAACGTGTATTATCTTAAAGAGGAGAATGTTATTGACGTTCTTCTGTACAACGAAAAACCGATCAGCGTCGAGCTTCCGCCTCAGGTGGATCTTGTTATCGAGTATACCGAGCCTGCAGTTCAGGGTAATACCGGCGGCAAGGTTCTTAAGGACGCAAGGATGGAGACCGGTCTTATGACCCAGGTTCCTTTATTCTGCCATGACGGTGACGTTGTTAAGATCGATACTAAGACAGGCGAGTACGTGGGAAGATAATTCCCCGATCTTTATAATTAAGCCGGCTTTGTCCGGCTTTTTTATTTTTTTAATTTATAATGCTCGACATAACTTCAGATATAAACGGACCCTGCCTCATCAGGCCGTTCGCTATTTTAAAGCTGATTTCGTACCTGCGGGTGAAGATGGGTAACGGGATCCGTTTTTATCTGAATTATGTCTCGCTCGATGACCGGTAGAGGTTATCGGTCGAGTCATATATTTTGAGAAACGGGAGTGCATTCTTGTCTTGTAGTTTGAACGAGCCATATATCCGGAGAAAAAATATCAAAGATCATACCGGTACGGTTAACTTCCAATTTATTATATTATTAATGCCGATATTTTTTCGGAGGATGATATGCGAGTGATATTAATGCCGGCTTTTAGCCGGTTGCAGGATTAGATCCGGTATGAAGTTATACCAGGTATCTTACTAACATAAATCATATTTATTAAATAGAAGTAGATCTATATTACTTCAAAAACAGGGGTAGATATGAAATACATTATACCCATATTGATTTCGATCGCATTATTGCTCATATTATACAGCGGAAAAAAGGAGAATATTAAAATGACAGATCAATACAATCAGTTAACACCTGAAGAACAAAGAGTAATAATAAATAAAGGAACTGAAGCTCCTTTCACAGGAAAGTACGAGAATTTCAAAGAAAACGGTGTTTATATCTGCAGGCAGTGCGGAAACATGCTTTACAGATCCGAAGATAAATTCGATTCAGGCTGCGGATGGCCTGCTTTTGACGATGAAATAAATGGTGCTGTTCAAAGGTCAACGGACCCGGACGGCAGACGAACCGAGATCACATGCGCGAACTGCGGAGGGCACCTCGGTCACGTTTTCGAAGGCGAGAACCTTACAAAAAAGAACATTCGTCACTGCGTAAATTCAATATCGATGGACTTTATACCTGCAGAAAATATAAAAAGGGCATATTTCGCCGGCGGATGCTTCTGGGGAGTCGAATATTATATGGAAAAACTGAACGGAGTTCTGGAGGTTTACTCAGGCTACATGGGCGGGCATATCAAAAATCCTACCTATAAACAGGTGTGCACAGGTACAACAGGCCATTTTGAAGCAGTCGAAGTTCTTTATGATGACAGAAAGATCGATTTTGAAACAATAGCAAGGGAATTTTTCGAGATCCATGATCCGACTCAGGCGGATGGACAGGGACCCGATATCGGGCAGCAGTACGAATCGGTAGTCTTTTATAATAACGAAACCGAAAAAAACATCACAGAAAAGCTGATCGGGATGCTCGAATCTAAAGGATACGAAACGGTTACGCAGGTATTAAAAGTATCTGAATTCTGGAAAGCAGAGGATTATCACCAGGATTATTACGAGCACAAAGGCACAACGCCATACTGCCACGGGAAAATTAAAAGGTTTTAAAAGATAAAATAGTTCTTAACAAAGCTTTAGATATTTCATATATTTAGAACTTCTAAAACAATCAGAAGGATTTAATTATGAAACAGGTCGAACTTAAAGCGATAAATACGATCAGAGGATTAAGCATTGACGCGATCGAACAGGCGAATTCGGGGCATCCCGGACTTCCTCTGGGAGCCGCGCCTATGAGTTATGCGCTCTGGGCGGATCATTTGAATTTTAATCCTAAACATCCGGACTGGCTCAACAGAGACAGATTCGTGATGTCAGCCGGTCACGGAAGCAGTCTTTTATACAGCCTTTTACACTTGTTCGGTTATGATCTACCGATAAGTGATATCAAAAATTTCAGGCAGTGGCATAGTAAAACACCCGGTCATCCTGAATTCAGGCATACGGCCGGAGTGGAAACAACGACCGGACCTTTAGGTCAGGGCGCTGCAAATGCTGTCGGCATGGCTGTAGCCGAAAGAATTCTCGCGAATAAATTCAATAATGAAGAAATAGATCTTATTGATCATTATACTTACTGCTTTGTAGGAGACGGATGTCTTATGGAAGGGATAAGCGCGGAAGCGGCTTCCATTGCAGGCTATCTGAAGCTTGGAAAGCTGATCATGCTGTACGACTCGAATGATATTTCTCTGGACGGCCCGACTTCTTTGACATTTCCAGAAGACACGAAAAAAAGATATGAGAGCTATGGCTGGCATGTTCAGACCGTGAAGGAGGGCGACACCGATATATCAGGCATCAATAAAGCTATTGCTAAAGCCAAATCAGTTTCAGACAAACCTTCACTCATTATCGTTAAAACAACTATCGGGTACGGATCGCCGAACAAATGCGGATCGGAAAAAGCTCACGGCGCACCTTTAGGCGAAAAAGAAACTGAACTCACAAAAGAATTTCTTGGTCTTGATCCGAAGAAAAAATTCTTTGTAGATAAATCCGTCGAAGCTCATTTCTCGAAACTCATTCAGAAGAAAGTTGTAAATTACACAGAATGGGAAAAGAAGAAAAAAGCTTATCAGAAAAAATATCCGGAAAAATATTCTCAGCTTGAAGGATTTATAAATTATGATCTGCCGAAAAATCTTAATGAGATTATCCCGAATTTCAATCCGGGAGAAAAACTTGCGACAAGAGTATCGAATCATACCGCGATGTCATCAGCGGGAAGCAAGCTCGAATGGCTCGTCAGTCTCGATGCTGATCTGAGCTGCTCTACAAAAGCATTTTTCAAAGGCGCAGGATATTTTGACGCGACAGTTCAAAACGGGAGAAATATCAGGATCGGAGTAAGAGAGCATGCGATGGCTGCTATAGCCAACGGGATTTCATGTCACGGCGGATTAAGACCGACGACGAGCACATTCTTCTCATTCGTTGATTATATGAGACCGTCGATCAGGCTGGCGGCTCTCATGGGAATAAATCCGATATTTATATTCACGCACGATTCGGTAGCTGTCGGAGAGGACGGACCCACTCATCAGCCGGTAGAGCAATTAATGTCTGTCAGGATCATCCCGAAACTGAAGGTCATCAGACCGGCGGATGCGAATGAAGTTACCGAAGCATGGAAATATATGCTTGCCGATAAAAATTCACCTTTCGTTCTTGTCCTTTCAAGGCAGGACATCGAAACGCTGGACAGAAAAAAATATTCCGGCGCGGAAGGGTTATCAAAAGGCGCATACATACTTTCGGAAATGAAAAAGCCTGAACTAATTTTGATAGCGACAGGATCAGAAGTAAATCTTTCACTTCATGTTCAGGAATTACTCAAGAATAAAGGTATTAGCTCTAATGTGGTCAGCATGCCCAGTTTTGAAATTTTCGAAGCTCAGACGCAAAAATATAAAGAAAAAATTCTTCCGGATGGAGTGAAAAAAGTATCTATCGAAGCGGGATCTACTTTCGGGTGGCAGAAATATACCGGCAAATGCGGTCTCAATATCGGTATCGATACTTTCGGTTCATCAGCTCCGGGAAATGTCGTACTGGATAAATACGGTTTCAGCGCAGATCAGATATGCAAAAAAGTGCTGGAATATTTGAAGAAATAGGTTTATGATATAAAGAAATTGCACCCGTAGTTCAATTGGATAGAATACAAGACTCCGGATCTTGCGGTTGCCGGTTCGAACCTGGCCGGGTGCACAAATCACAATCGACAAAGTATTATTTTTGTTTTACTGAATCCTAGTAATCAAAAGTGTGGAAAATACGTACAGAGTTGATGGGAATTGATATACATGACAAATAAAATCAAGAATATTAAAATAAAGAAAATCTTCAATTCAGAAGAAATTTACCATTTGACCAAAGCAGAAAAAGTGAAAAGTATTATTGAAAAAGAAAAGATTATTAATAAGGTAAATCGATTATTAGAAACTAATAAAATGCACTGCTATGCAATTTATAATAAAACGATACCTTTTGGGTATATAACTGGAAATTATTTCAATAGTAAAGCTGGGGTAATGATCAGTGATTGTGTAATTGATTATGAATTTAACAAAGCTGAAGAGTATGTTTATATGTTAATTGAACATATTTATAAGGAAATGAATGATAATTGTAAATACTTCAGAATGTTTCCAGAATTAAAGTTAATTGATTCCATTTATGATAAATTAAAGATGAATTGTTTTGAAGTCGAGTTGCGTTACTCAATGGAATATGAGTTTTCTAACACATTTCAAATTGAAGAATTGCCTAAAGAGTATAAAAACAACTATAATATAATAAAATACTTTAGTAAATATTGTGATGTTGAGAAAAATAGCTATGCAGGTAGTATTGATGCAAAGCTGTTTCCTGAAATCGAAATTGGTTGCAGGAAGAATAGTGAAGACATTGATGAAACACTTTGTCCTGTAATAATATATAATAATGAACTTATAGCCGCAGCTTTGATAAATAAAATAAATACAAATACAGCTGAAATTGAAAGCATTTCCGTTTTAAAATCCCACCATAGTAAAGGAATTGGTAAAATGTTGGTACGAGAGATTTTAGGAAATTGTTATAGTAAAGGATTTACGAAAGTAATACTTTCTGTGACAAAGAAAAATGTAAAAGCTGTGAATTTATATCTCAAAATGGGATTTAAAATTGAAGAAGAATTTTATATCGTAACGAAGAAATACGACTAAATATGGAACTCTATTTCCTATCCCTGCATGACCATACCGCCGCATACATTGATCACCTGCCCGGTAATATAATCAGCCATATCTGAAGCCAAAAAGACTGCGGCTTTTGCGACATCGGCAGGTTTGCCGAGTTCGTTTAAGGGGATTAATTTGATTAGGCTTTCTTTAGCCTGATCGGTCATTTTATCGGTCATTTCCGATACTATAAAGCCGGGAGCGATGGCGTTGACCCTGATGCCTCTTGATCCGAGCTCTTTTGCCGTGGTCTTTGTCATGCCTATTACACCTGCTTTTGAGGCTGAATAATTGATCTGCCCGGGGTTGCCCATCTCGCCGACTACGGAAGTGATGTTGATGATCTTACCGTATCTCTGTTTCATCATTGGTCTTGAAACCGCTTTTGTGCAGTTGAAAACGCCTTTGAGGTTGATATCGATCACGAGGTTCCATTCCTGCTCGGACATTCTCATGATAAGATTATCTCTCGTGATGCCGGCATTATTTACGATTATATCGATTTTTCCGAATTTTTCGATAGTCTGATTAACTAAAGTCTCGACATCTTCATATTTTGAGACATCAGCTTTGATCGCAAGAGTATCAATATTGTATTTAGCTTTAAGTTCGTTTGCGGTTTCTTCGGCTTTGTCCTGCATGATATCTGAAATTATTACTTTAGCTCCGTTAGCAGCGTATTCCTCAGCGATGGCTCTGCCGATCCCTCTTGCCGATCCTGTAATAATGGCTACTTTATCTTTAAGCATGATATTCTCCTATAAAGCTAAGTTATTGAGTTCCTCGAGCGTCTGAACGCCGACGAATCTCGATTCTTTTGAAATTCTTTTTCCGAGCCCCTGAAGAACATTGCCCGGACCGACTTCGATAAATGTGTCAACACCTTCCGCTAGCATGGTCTCGATCGTCTTTGTCCAGAGAACAGGTGCCATGACCTGCTCGACAAGAAGTATTTTCATTTCATTTTTATCCGTGCAGATTTTAGCTGTTACATTAGGTACGACCGGAATTACGGGATCATTAAAAATTTTAGTCTGAAGTTTGTCTGATAAAGGCTGAACGGCAGACTGCATCAGAGGTGAATGGAAAGCTCCGCTTACAACAAGCTCTTTTACGATCTTTGCGCCTTTGGCCTTTGATGTTTCCATACCTTTTTTCACTCCGTCAATAGATCCGGAGATCACGATCTGACCCGGCGAATTGAAGTTCGCGGGCTGAACTATGCCTGCTGCTGAAGCTTCATTACAGGCTTCAAATATCAGATTATCGTCAGGAAGTCCTACTATAGCTGCCATTGTGCCGGGATTTACTTCTCCGGCTTTCTGCATTTCAGCCCCTCTGAGCTTAACGACTTCAAGCGCGTCCTCGAATGACATCACGCCTGCACATACCAGAGCTGAATATTCTCCGAGGCTGTGACCTGCAGTAATCACAGGGTTAATTCCTTTTTCCTGAAGAAGTTTATTTATGATAACCGAGAGAACGAAGATCGCAGGCTGAGTGATCTTCGTTTGTTTAAGATCTTCAAGCGGGCCTTCAAAAGATACCTTTTTTATATCAAACCCAAGTATATCGTTGGCTTTATCATAATACTGTTTAGCTATATCTGAATTATCGTAAAGGTCTTTGCCCATTCCGACGAACTGTGATGCCTGTCCCGGGAAAATAAAAGCAATTTTAGCCATAGATACTCCTTATTAGAATTTAATTACTAGTCCGCCCCATGTGAATCCTCCGCCGAAAGCTGCTACAAGGACTATGTCTCCTTTTTTGATCTTTCCGGACTTTCTGGACTGATCAATCGCGATTGGAATAGTTGCCGCAGATGAATTGCCGAGATACTGCAGGTTCCTGATAACCCTGTCATCCGGCATTTCCAGTCTTTCAGCTATAGCGTCAATTATTCTCATATTAGCCTGGTGAGGTATAAGTACATCTATCTGATGCTCGTTTATCCCTGCGTCATCCATTGCTTTTTCAGCGGATTCGATCATGGCTCTTACTGCGTATTTATAAACTTTATTGCCTTCCATTCTGATCTTTGATCTCTTATCGTTGCCGTTCGCATCGACCATTTTTTCCTGATCAGTCACTCTTTTATTAACTCTGGAACCGCCGCCGTAGGACCACAACAGTTCTGCAAGTTCTCCGTTACTTTTTATATATGAGCCCATAATGCCGCTTTCACCGTCCGCAGGCTGAACAACAACCGCTCCCGCCCCATCCCCGAAAAGAACGGCTGTACTTCTGTCTGTCATATCAGCCAGAGATGTTAGGAATTCAGCGCCTATAACAAGTATATTTTTGAATTTTCCTGTCGCGATAAAACCTTCAGCTATCGTCATGCCGTAGATCCAACCTGTGCAGGCTGCTGAAATGTCGAATACCGCCGCATTAACAGCACCGATATTTTTCTGAACGAATATCGCTGTAGAAGGAAAAGCCATGTCGGGAGTTACGGTAGCGATAATTATCGCGTCAATGTCTTCCGGGTTTATCCCTGCATCTTCAATGGCGGCTTTTGCTGCGAATGTAGCCAGATCAGAAGTTGACTGATCCGCGTCTCCGACGACCCTTCTCTCTTTGATTCCGACCCTCTGCTGTATCCACTCGTCTGTCGTATCCATTATTTTCTCAAAATCCTGATTCGTCATTATTTTTTCGGGCAGATAGTGTCCGGTACCCGCTATTTTCATAATTGTTTTCTTCGTCATATAACCGCCTTTCTCAAGTATTACAATTCCGCGTATTTTACGCATAGATCCAAACCGGAAACCACAGCTTTTGCAGTTGATTTCCCGTGCCCGATCACTACCTTTCCGTTCACTCCGATAAGAGGCGCACCACCTATCGTTTCATAATTGAAGTTCTCCATCAAAAAATTTATATAATTATTTTCAGAATTACAACATTTATATTTTTGAAATTCGTTCAGAATATCACCGAACGATTCAAGAAGCTTAAGCACAACGTTTCCGGTAAAGCCGCCTGTTATGACTATACCGCATTCAGTCTTCAATAAGCTGTCCCCTTCGATATTTCCCTTGAAATTGAAATTTCCGCTGCTCAATGTCTGATACAGCTTTCTGTGCTCTGATGTTCCTTTCCACGGTTCGCTTCCGATGTTCAAAAGTCCGACCGAAGGATCTTCAACGCCGCACACAATTGTGTAAAGAGCTTTGACATCCTTAAGTATTTCAAGATACAGATCCGCGTTGAAGTGGAAATTACCCAAAGCACCCACATCGAAAAACGCCAGGGGTTTTCTATTGTACATCGGTATGAATGATATCAGAGAAGGGTTTATTTTAGGGTCTTTGAGTCCGAATACATCTATCGCGTTCAGTATGACAGCTCCGGAATTCCCGCACGAAAAAGTGCAGTCCGCTTTGTCTGTAAGCACTAATTTAAGTGTGCCGGCTATCGTATTATCGGGTTTATCCTTTAAGGACTGGACAGGCGATTCTTTCATGCCTATCGAATAAGAAAAATATTCCGCTGTGATATTGTCCGGGAGAGCCGGGAGTTCGGTTTCTTTATCAGAACATAAGATCAGTCTGTGCTCGGGGTGAAGTTCAGAAAATTCAAAACATCCTTTCAGAATTTCACCGGGAGCTTTGTCGCCGCCGTTAAGATCTACCGCAATCTTCATAATCTATTCTAAATTTTTACTAATAAAAAAGCCGCAGCTTCCCTTGCTGATCTTTTAGGGATCTTCTGCGGCTCAGCTTTTGATCAGGCTTTCGCAGCTATCACTGCCTTTCCTTTGTAATATCCGCAAACTGGACATACGCGGTGCGACAGCTTCGGAGCTGAACAGTTCGGACATTTGGAAGTGCTTTTAGCTTCCAATTTCCAGTGGTTTTTCCTCGATTTAGCTCTTACTTTCGAGGTTTTCCTCTTTGGTACCGGCATTAAGATTCTCCATGTTGATTCTTTTTGATTAATTCAGTAAGTTTTTCCCATCTCGGATCGACCTTTTCTTCATCCTTACAGCCGCACTGTGTTTTATTCAGGTCTGCACCGCATTTCTGGCATAAACCTCTGCAGTCTTCTTTGCATAAAAATCTTAAGGGCTGCGCAAGAAAAAAAGATTCTATGAAGTATCCGTCGAATTCAAGCATTCCGTTATTGTCATCGGGATAAACTATCTCGATATCGCCTTCACCGGCGGAGTTCATTTCTCCGATATGGAAAAAATAATCTATGTTAACGATCAGTCCGGAGGTGAATTCCTCTGCGCATCTGTCGCAGACGGCGCGGTATTCTACCGTATCGGAACCTGTGATGTGAAGATAATTCCCATTCTTCTGGATGTTCAGCTTTAGATCGCCGGCTTTGATCAGATCAATATCTTCCGATCTGAGAGCCATGACTTCATCTGAAGTAAAAAAAGCGGAATTGTCCCCTTCCTTTAATGTATCTATTTTAATGTTCATTTGTGCTGCCGTTCAATTTCAGAGGGATAAATATAATCTCTTACTCTTTAATTGTCAAGGTGGAAAGCGCGTATTTTACCGCTGAGGCGAGATTTGCTTCGGCTTCGGCGAGCACTTTATCATCGGGTGTTTCGCCGGTAGTTCTATTGACTATTACCGATGCTATGCATCCTGCTTTCAGTCCGAAAGCATTGGCGATGGTGAAAAGAGTCGCTGATTCCATCTCGAAATTGAGAACGTTCAGTTTCTGCCATTCAGCCAGAGAGCCCTGAAAATCCCGTATCACATACTTGGAGAAAGTATCATATCTTTCCTGTCCGGGATAAAAAGTGTCGGACGAAGCGGTTATTCCTTTATAATAAGGTATCTCTGATTTTATCGCACCTTCGATTAGTGCGGCAGTAATATCGAAATCTGCTACAGCTGGATATTCGATCGGTGCGTAATGTTTCGATGCGCCGTCTAACCTGACTGCTCCTGTGGTAACGATAAGCGAAGGTATCTTAATGTAAGGCTGTATCGCGCCTGTCGTACCAATCCTGATAAAATTCTTGATACCGAGCGAGGCGAGTTCCTCCACTGCTATAGAAAGCGAAGGGCCGCCGATGCCTGTCGAACAGACAAGGATATTTATCCCGTCAGCTTGAGTCAGATACGAAGTATATTCACGGTTCGAAGCCAGAAAAACAGCGTTCGTATTAATATGTTTCGCCGTCTTTTCGACCCTTCCCGGATCGCCGGGCAGAATAGCCGTAACCGCGCCTTTGAGCATATCTTCATTAAGTCTGACATGGTATTTCATAAGAACCCCGCTATACTTTTAATTTATTATATATCAGCACAAGAACGCCGTTTTCAAAACTTATCTTCTGCGTGCTGTCCGAGCAGACATTGCTAAGACCGACAGGATCAGATCTCTTCAGGTTAAGATTTACAGCCGGATATTTAAAACCCAAGATCGTTAGACCATCCAAGTTATCAGAGCCGGAAAATAACGAGACCGTAGAGCTTTTTCTGAAGTTGAATTCATAATTTTTAGGCGCAATGCACGGAAGAAAGAAAATATCCTCTTTCGAACCTGAAAAAATTATTTTCATTCCTTTCGAAGCAAAATCGACAGCAGTATCGTAGTTGGAAATAAAATGATCCGTCCTCCCTCCGCAGGCCGCAAAAACGAAAACTTCACGCACCTTCTTCTTGTATGCGAATTCAAGAGCGAGAAAAAAATCAGAACGGTCCTTATCAACTGGATAAATAAGCGTATCCATAACCGGAACATTTACCTCCGGAGCTGAAGAATCCATATCGCCGATATGAATTACAGGCGGGACAGCCAGTTCTTCAAGATATTTCAGGCCTCCGTCCGCGGCTATAATGAACACCGGCTTTTTCTCCAGCGCGGACAAAAAGCCTTTGCTGTAAAAGTTTTTTCCGTTAAGAACGATAATAGCTGTTTTAGTTATCATAGCAGTCCGTTTAATATAAGTTTAAATATACACAAAACAAGAAGTTAAAGCATTAATATTCCAAGAATTTCTTTAGAATTCAAATAATAGAATAAACTGTTCCTCTTCCTTTTCCGGTGCGGCTAATGAGGTTTTCGCTTAAAAGATACTGTAAATATATCCGTATTATATCCGAAACTTTAAAAAAATCCGACTTTTTGCAACGAATAAGTCTTATTTAAAGTTGAATTTCTTTTTTCCGAGGACGATGTCGTCATCGATGACGACTTTTTTCGTATCCTTGTGATCGGGCAGATCGAACATAATATCGTTCATAGTGTGCTCTATTATGCTTTTTAATGACCTTGCGCCTGTCTTTCTTTTTATTGCGAGCTGAGCTATTGCTTTTATGGCTTTATCTGTAAAGACAAGTTCGCAGCCTTCGAGTTCGAATAATTTCTGATACTGTCTGACTATCGCGTTCTTCGGTTCTGTTAAAATATGTTCGAGCGCGGATTCATCGAGGCTGTGAAGCGCTTTTATTACGGGAAGCCTGCCGATTATTTCAGGTATAAGCCCGAATTTAAACAGGTCGTCATAAGCAATGTTCGACAGCACTTCATCAGTGTGCATGGCTTTGATGTTGACCTTGTCGGATCCGAATCCGATGGTCATTTTTCCGAGTCTGGAGCGGATTACATCCTCTATGCCGTCGAACGCTCCGCCGCAGATGAATAGTATGTTCGTCGTGTCGACTTCGGTAAGCTTCTGTTCGGGATGCTTTCTCCCGCCTTTTGGCGGCACCTGAGCTTTTGTACCTTCGAGGATCTTTAATAGAGCCTGCTGAACGCCTTCTCCCGATACATCCCTTGTTATGGACGGATTTGAACTTTTTCTTGCTATCTTATCTATCTCATCAATGTAGATAATGCCCATTTCTGTCTTTGGCACATCGTAATCCGCGACCTGAAGCAGTCTGACGATGATATTCTCTACATCCTCGCCGACATAACCCGCCTCGGTGAGCACTGTTGCATCTGCGATGGCGAAAGGCACTTTAAGTATTCTGGCTAATGTCCTCGCTATGAGGGTTTTACCCGTGCCCGTCGGCCCTACCATGAGTATATTCGATTTATCTATTTCCACGTCATTTTTTGTCGAAAAATGCCTGATCCTTTTATAATGATTGTAAACGGCCACAGAGACCGCTACTTTCGTCTCATCCTGCCCGATAACATATTTATCGAGTTCATTCTTGATCTCTTTCGGGGAGGGGAATGTTTCCGGCAGGCTGTCTGACGCTTTCTTTTTTATAGTCGAGTCTATAAAATCTTTTGCATGAATGACGCATTCGTCGCAGATAAACGCTCCGTCTCCGGCAAGAAGGGCTTTCGTCTCCTTTTCTGCCCTGCCGCAAAAACTGCATCTTTCGATTCTGTACTGTGATTTTGACATCGTGTTTCCCTATTTATTCGAAGTATAAATCTTATCTATCAGACCGTAATCCAGAGCTTCTTTCGCGGAGAGGAAATAGTTCCTGTCCGTATCCTTTTCGATCTTCTTGAGCGGATTTCCCGTAGTATCAGCGAGGATCTGATTCAAAGTCTGTTTGGTTTTTTTGATCTCTTCGGCTGCTATCATAATATCGGAAGCCTGCCCCTGAGCTCCGCCCCAGGGCTGATGGATCATTATCCTTGAATTTGGCAGAGCTATTCTCTTGCCTTTTTTTCCTGCAGCAAGAAGCACAGCACCCATGCTCGCCGCCTGCCCGATACAGATGGTAGAAACATCGGGTTTAATATAGTTCATCGTATCAAAGATAGCCAATCCTGCGGTAACTACTCCGCCGGGGCTATTAATATATAATGAAATATCTTTGTCGGTATCTTCAGCCTCAAGGAAAAGAAGCTGGGCAACGACGAGGCTCGCAAGATTGTCGTCGATCTCGGAATTGATAAAAATAATTCTCTGCTTAAGAAGAAGCGAATAAATGTCATAAGCCCTTTCGCCCCTTCCTGACTGTTCAATTACCATAGGTATTAAAGTCATAAATTCTCCGTTGTTATTCAGTTTTCTCTTCTGCGGACGGTTCGACGAAATTCACGCTGTTCTTTTCTTTTAAGAAATCTCTCAGCTTTTTATCCATAAGGTCTTCCTTAAGCATCTGCTTTTTCTCTTTTGACGAATAGTATTTCTTTATCTTCTCCAGATCGATCTCGCGCTCAAGAGAGAGGGTTGCTATTTTATTATCGACCTCTTCATCGGTTACCGCTAGTTTTTCTGCCTCGATTATCTTATGTCTGATATATTCCCATTTTAAAGACACTTCGGCGTTCTGCTGATAAATGTTGCGCATCATTGTTTTGTCAATGCTCTTTCCGTACTGTTTCTGAGCATTCGTTACCATGTCATCAAGATATCTGTTGAGTATTGAAGGAGGCACTTCGAAATTATCGTGATCGTCTATGATCTTTTTCGCGAATTTTTCGAATATTTCTATCTCCTGAGAATTCAGCTTTCTGCTTTCGATGTCTCTCGCGAGGCTTGATCTTAAGTCCGCTACAGTAGCATATTTTGAGTCGTAGGTCTTTGCGAATTCATCATTCAGTTCAGGCAGTATCTTTTTCCCGACTTTTTCTATTTTTATTTCTAAGGCTAAAGACTCTTCCTTTTTGCCGGAAGGGTTGATGCTTACAGTCCTAGATTCGCCTTTCTTCAGGCCTATTAACTCTTTATCGATAAGATCGTTGGGATTTTTTCCGATCTCGACCGTCTGATATTCCCATTTTACATCCTGCAGGCCTGCGGGTCTGACTGCGACTTCAACTATATGACCGTCAGCTACGGGTTCATCGGTATCTTTTGAAGAAGAATGCTTATCGAGAATGTCATTAACGGCCGCGTTTATCTCTTCATCGGTTACTACGGCTTTTTCGATCTCGATAGAATGTCCCGTGTAAGGTTTAAGCTCGAATTCCGGATAGGTCTCTACAGTAGCAGTAAATTTCAGGCCGTCATCCTTTTTATCTACATTATCTACTGCAGGCTCGGAAAGAGGATAGATCCTGTTCTCGATCAGGTATGTTTTATACGAATGATTTATAGCATCGTTCATTGCCTCGACTTCGATCCCCGCGCCGTATTTTGCCCTGACCATGCTCTCCGGAGCTTTTCCCGCCCTGAACCCGTCTATTTTCGCTGAATTTCTGAATTTATCAAATGAAGCCTTTCTATATTGCTCAAGCTCTGAGCCTTCAATATGGAACTCGATGATCTTCTTGTAGCCCTTTTCGGTTCTGGATTCTGTTTTCATTTAGTCTCCTCTGTATTTTGCTTTTCATTATTATTTACATTTTTCTCGATACCGACCCAGCCTATTCTCTGCTTATGAACGGACAAGATGGTGAAAGTGCAGCCGTTGTAAGATTTTTTATCGCCTACATCAGGAACTTCTCCGAACAAGTCGTAAAGATATCCGCCAAGGCTTTCGTAATCCTCATTTTCCGGAAGGTTTAATTCTAGGATCTCATTAAGGTCATTTATTGGTATTTTTGCGTCGAATTCATAACTTGTATCGTTAATTCTGCGGTAAAGCCTTTCCTCCTCATCGAATTCATCCTGTATCTCACCCACGATCTCCTCGATAATGTCTTCTAAAGTTATCATCCCGGAAGTCCCGCCGTATTCGTCAACTACTATCGCGATATGGGTCTTTTCCTTCTGGAACATTTTTAAAAGGTCTGCGATATCTTTCGATTCGGGTATAAAAGTAACTTCGCGTAGGATTCTTGCTATGTTCAAATTCTCGTCAAGAGAATTTATATGATGAAGCAGATCTTTTATGTATAAAATACCAATTATGTTATCAATGTTATTCTTGTAAACAGGAATTCTTGAAAAATTATTTTCGTTTATGAATGAAAACAGATCCTTTGATGTAATATCTGCTGGTATCGCCATGATGTCAACGCGGGGAACCATTATCTCTTTCGCTGTTTTCTCGCTGAATTCGAAGATGGAATTTATCATGTTCTTCTCATCCTCTTCAAGAGCTCCATCCTCTCCGCCGGCTTCCATAAGATTCTCGATGTCCTGGCGTGTATATTCAGAAACTGTATCTATCTTCTTTATTTTACCAATGAAGATATTAACTATCTTTTCGATTATATATGTGATCGGGAACAGCAGATAATATATGAAGATCACGAAAGGAGAAACGCGTTTAATAAATTTGACCTTATTCCTGATCGCATATGTTTTCGGGATTATTTCGCCGGTTAAAAGTATCAAAAGACCAATTATTATTACTTCGAAGAACATGCTCAAAGTTTCATAGCCGGTATTCATAAAAAGGTCTCTCGTTATCAAAGCCGCTATCGTCGCTATGCTGACGTTGGCGAGGTTGTTCCCGATAAGCAGCGTCAGAAGCAGAAATTCTGATCTTCCCGCAATAAGACCTGTTATCTTTGCGAAATTACCTTCTTTTGAATTTCTGATGTCGTTCAGATCGCTGTTGTTAAGGCTTACGAACGCTGTTTCCGTTGCTGAAAAAAAGAAGCTGCAGCATAACAGAGCTATAAATCCTATTAGCTGAAAAAATATCAGGTAACTACTTGGGGGCTCCATTGAAAGAGAGCTGTCCATTTTTTACTCCGTAATTATTTAGAATTTTTTAAATTATATTGTTTCCACAAAGCCAATACTTCGTCTTCGCGGGTTTTCATAGCTTTTCTTTTTCGGGCATCGGTATCATCATATCCGGTAAGATGTAAGAGTCCGTGGAATACAAGCCTGAAAAGTTCGTCTTTAAGAGTAACGCCGTATTCTTTCGAATGTCTTTTCGCTTCGTCGACACAGATGATAAGCTCGCCGTCTATTGCCGAGTCAGGATCTGTGCTATAGTCGAATGTTATTATATCAGTACTTCCTTTATGGGAAAGGTGTTTCATGTTCAGGTCTTCCATTTCTTCGTCGCCGACAAAAGAAATATTCATTGATTCGAATTTTCTTTTTGAGATCTTCTCATAGAACTCGACACTTCTGAAAATGTCGCGCAGGATAATCTTGGATACCGTATAATTAACGGCTGTAATATTATTTTTCTTCATCTGATCTCTCTAAATTGGTTTCAATATTCTCATTTTCCGGATCCTTAGCTTTTGCCGGATATTTTATCCTCTGATGATACATGCCGGTAATAACTGGTATCATAGCTTCACGGATTTTTCTCAGGTCGTTTATTTTTATGTCGCAGTCGTCAAGTTCGCCTGACTGAAGCCTGTCCAGAATAATTTCGCTGATGATCTGCCTGAATCTGTCCGCGCCTGCAGATGATTCGGTTCTGCATTTGGCTTCTACGATATCTGATATCATCACGATAGCTGTCTCTTTCGAGTTCGGTTTCGGTCCAGTGTATCTGTATACTGATTCGTTAACTTTATCGTCAGACACTTTAGCCTGATTCAGCGCTTTAGTATAAAAATATTCCATTCTGGAGCAGCCATGGTGTGTCCGGATAAAATCAATAATTACTTCCGGCAGATGATGCTCGTAAGCCAGTTTTATACCCTCTTTGACATGTGCAGAAAGAATAAATGCGCTCATATTAGGTGCGATCTTATCGTGCTTATTATATGAATTCTTCTGATTTTCAATAAAATATTCTGATTTAAATGTTTTTCCGATGTCGTGATAATATGCTCCCACTCTTGCGAGAAGAGAATTCGCGTTTATAGCTTCGGCTGCAGCTTCAGCAAGATTACCGACGGTTATGCTGTGGTGATATGTTCCCGGAGCTTCGGTCTGCAGTTTTCTTAACAGCGGATTGGACATGTCCGAAAGCTGAAGCAGAGTGATATCCGTCGGCATTTTGAACAGTTTTTCGATAATGGTAAGAAGTGTAAGCGCCAGTAAAGGTGAAACCGCGGCATTAACAGCAGAATGGCTTATAGCGGTTACCAGATCGTCATAGGGAAGATTGAACATAAGATAAAAGCCTGCAGCGCAGACCATTAATCCTAAAAATGTGAATATCATCGACCTGTAAATGAATGAGAATATATCCCTTATCTTATGTACAGCGTACATTGTACAAAGGCCTGAAGCAAGTGGTATAAAGAAATAAAGAAAACTGCTCCCCATTATTATCGATGAAGTAACCGATGAAATCAATGTGACAACAAAAGAGACACGCATGTCGAAAAAAACCGCCGTAAGTACCGAAGTGACCGACATTGTTACGAGGTAAGGAGTGAAGCTGTCATAATTTTTGGACAGAAAGTAAACCGCCGAGTTCTGAGCGAGCATGATCAGGAAGATAACTGAAAGCAGTTTAATGTTGTAAAAGTACTTTTTTCTATTGAAAAAAAGCATAATTACCAAAAGGAAATAAAAAACTGAAGATATGATCAGTTTTCCGGCGGTTGTGCGAATGTTTATTCTTTTAAGTACAGTAGTTCCCTCACTATCATTAAGCTCTCTTCTTTTGAGTTCAAGCGAGCGTATGATTTTTAAAGTATTTTTCGTTACAGGCGAATTTTTTGTTATTATAAGATCGCCTTTTTTAAAAAGTCCTTCAGCAAGAGGAACTTCATTACGGGCTTTGTTTATGATAGAATCAGTTATCTCGGAATTATATATAACAGACGGTTTGGAAAAAACCGACAATATATTCTCGAGATACCTGATGGAGTCTTTGCCCATTTCCGGAAATGAGGAAGAAAGGAAATCCTTATCGCGTTGTATTTTTAAATTTATATCCGGAAAATCATTAACAGGATGTTCCGTTGATCCCGTTCCTGTTCTAAGAATGATTTTTGTTCTACTATTTTTTAAAATATCCGATGAGCGTACATCAAGGAATCTTGAATTAAAATTTGAACGAAGGTATCCGCTTAAGATCTCCCTCGTTCTGGTTCCCGAACCCAATAGTCCTCCGTTTATTGAGTCGTAACTGACGCCGTATTTTGCCAGCAGTAATGACTTATCGTTTATAAGAACTTTACTCAGCGCCTGATAAACCGAATCACCGAGACCTGAATCAAGTTTTTTTTCGATTTCACGGATAGCATCGAGTGAACTGCAGAAATCGGAATATTTTTTATAAAGATCAACATTGAGCGTATCATTAACATCAAATACAGGCAGAACGGCCGCGGATACTTTTTCCCTGATATCATTTAGTTCATCATCGGTTCTCAATATCTCGAAATCGAAAGGAGCGGAAATATTTTCGTTAGCCAGCGTTCCTTCGCGAAGGTCGTTGTATCTTCCCGAACGGTCTCTGGGCATCATGTAAACGTTCAGGATCATTGATACAAAGATCAATAAACCAGCATAAATGAAAACAGATGTCCTTTTTGGGGTCATTTAACAGATACCTGCCTGTTTATTACAGATAAAACAGGCGCATAAATCCCTAAGCGCCTGTTTGTAAAAGTATTTGAATACCGCATCGATGATCTTTTACCTGGGTATAGTGAATTCCTGTTCAGGATATATCAGATCAGCTTCTTTCTGGCCTTCTTTTAGAACAGCGTTATATTTCCTCTGCCAGCTGCTGATCGTTTCTTTGTTAGCTTTGTATATGTCGGTCCATTTGAAAGGATCGTCGTAGATGTCTTTTTTTCCGGATATTCTCCACAGGCTGTCGCCTCTTTTAACCACGTATGATGTTACATAAGGAACGACCATTGAGCTTCTTATAGATTTTATCTTCTGGTCTATTCTGTCTATTTTGTTGATGAACTCGGTCAGAGCTGATATTTTATCGGATCTTAAAGAGTTAAGTTCAGCTTCGTACTGGTCAAGTTCAGCTTTTCTTTTATAAAGCTCTTCAGCCGGTAAAGAACCGAAGCTTCTTACTTTTGAATCAAGAGCGTCAAGTTTAGACCTGTAGTCGTTAACGCCGTTCTCGTCCGAGCCGACGAGCTGATAAATTTCAGCCCATATCTGAGCTTTTTTCGCTTCGGCTTCGCTGATCTGAGTGTTTAATGTTTCCGTCTGAGTCTTTTCAGATGCAATCTCAGCTTCGATCTTAGCAAGTTCAGCCTGTGCTTTCTGGAGTTTGGGCAGATATTCTTCTTCATAATTCATTTTATCCTGCGAATAACCCAAGCTCAGAAAGACTAACATTGAAAGAATTGTTATCATGTTTCTCATAATTATATTGCACTCCTTCCGGTTTGGTTTATTTTAATCTGCTCGTCACGGCAGCTTTTTCTTCTTCTGCAGCTTTAAGTTCTTTCTGTTTCTCAGCCAGTTTAGCTTCCAGAGCCCTTCTTTCCTTTTTTATGTCAGCGAGCTTGGTTTCCGCTTTTGATACGGCAGCGTTCTGATCGTTAAGCACTTTTAATTCCTCTTCGTTGGCGTATCTTGTACAGCCTGTAAAAAGGAATGATGCCATAAACACAGCCAGAACGGTAATCTTGATAGTTTTAGACATTTAACCTCCATTTAGGTTTGTTTTAAGTCATTAGAAATATACAGCGTAACTTTATTTAATATTTCCAATTAAATTTAGAATCATAAATATATGAATTTTTCTGTAGTTAGTCAAGTATAAATATGGAATAATTTCAGTATAATGCAACTGATTATTTATCATAAATAAATAACATTGTGTTTGTAAAACTGATAAGTTATATTATAAACGATAACGAAAATTAATAAACGGAGTTCAGAAATGAACAGTAATTCCTACAACCCTTATACGATAGCCCAGCAGCAGTTCGACAAAGCGGCTGAAATATTAAACCTCGACAGCGCGGCAAGAGATCTTATGAGAACTCCGATGAAGGAATATCACTTCAGTATACCAGTTAGGATGGATGACGGCTCAAGAAGAATATTTAAGGGATTCAGGATAATGCATAATGACGCGAGAGGACCAGCCAAAGGCGGTATACGTTTTCATCCACATGAAACAGTCGACACAGTACGCGCCCTGTCAATGCAGATGAGCTGGAAGACCGCAGTTGCTGATATTCCGCTCGGAGGAGGTAAGGGCGGGGTGATCTGCGACCCACACGATCTATCTCAAAACGAACAGGAGCAGATCTGCAGAGGATGGGTAAGACAGAATTATAAAAATATCGGAGCGAATATCGATGTCCCGGCTCCTGAACTGATGACCAACGCGCAGCATATGTTATGGATGCTAGATGAATATGAGACCATAACAGGAGAGCGTCAGCCGGGATTTATAACCGGCAAACCTGTGGGAATGGGAGGATCTCTCGGCAGAAAAGAAGCAACGGGCTACGGTGTTATGTTGTGCATAAGGGAAGCTTTAAAGGAACTGAATATTAAACCTTCCAATACTACCGCAAGTTTTCAGGGTTTCGGAAATGTCGCCCAGAATGCTATAGAGCTGTATACGAAGATGGGAGGAAAAGTTCTTTGCGTATCAAGCTGGGACCAGAAAGAGATGACCGAGGTAACATTTTGCAAAGATGAAGGGATCGAACTGAACGAATTGAGAAAAATTACCGATCCGTTCGGTGGAATAAATAAATTAAAAGCTGTAGAACTTGGCTATAAAGCTGTAAACGGAGGCTCATGGATATCAAAAGAAGTAGACATCCTTGTTCCGTGTGCTGTAGAGAATCAGATAAATGAAGAGAATATCGGGCTCATCTCAGACAAAGTCAGGATACTGGCTGAGGGAGCCAACAGTCCCACAAATCCTAAAGTTGAGTCCGGACTCAGTTCAAAGAATATCCTTCTCATTCCTGATCTTTTGGCGAATTCTGGCGGTGTGATATGTTCATACTTCGAACAGGTGCAGAGTAATTCGAACTATTACTGGGATAAGAACGAAGTCTTCGGCAAGCTCGATCAGAAAATTACTGCGGCTTATGTTTCCGTAAGCGAATTTTCAAAGAAAAACAGGCTGGATATGAGAGATTCAGCCTATATAATCTCTGTCGACAGGGTCGCGACCGCGTGCAGGGAAAGGGGATGGGTGTAATTATGGCTGATTTTGATTTTCTTGCGTCAGTTGATGATAATAAAAACATAAAACAGGCGCAGACCAAGTTTATAGGAACGGGGGAAGTTGGTGGTAAAGCGCACAGTCTGATAATTGCCGAAGAAATAGTAACTGAGCTCAATTCTGCCGGGAAATATCCGGCGCTCACTGTTGACATTCCGGAATTTACTGTATTAAGAACAGGCGTTTTTGACGATTTCATGCAAATGAACGGTCTATATAAAATAGCATTGAGCGATGCTGACGACAGCAGGATCGCTCATGAATTTCAGAAAGCGGATCTGCCTTTCGAAGTGCTGAAAGACCTAAGAGATCTGATCTCGAAAGCGAACAAACCGCTCGCGATAAGGTCGTCCAGTCTTCTTGAAGATTCCAAATTCGAACCGTTCGCCGGGATTTATAACACGAAAATGCTCCCTAACAACCAAATGGACATTGATACGAGATGCAGAAAACTCTACGAGGCTGTCAAGCTTGTTTATGCCTCGACTTTTTTCAAAGCTCCGAAAGATTATATGAAAGCTACAAAGAACAGGATCGAAGACGAAAAAATGGCCGTTATAATCCAGGAAGTAATAGGAAGAAAGCACGACGACAGGTTCTATCCCGATATATCGGGCGTAGCCAGATCGTACAATTTTTATCCTATGGGAAGGTCAAAGCCTGAGGAAGGCGTCGTCGATCTTGCGGTCGGTCTCGGAAAGACAATTGTTGACGGAGGAATGGCCTGGACTTACTCTCCTGAAGATCCCGCTCAATCACCGCCCTATGGAACGGTTAATGAGATAATGAAGAATACCCAGAACGAGTTCTGGCATATAAGAATGAGTGAACCTGAAGAGTACGATCCGATAAATGAAACGGAGTTCATGCTCCAGAGCAATATAACAGAAGCTGAAAAGGATACCGCGCTGTCTTTCAGCGCATCTACAGTAAGCGAATCCGGAAGGATAACTCCCGGTATAGGTTCTGACGGACCGAGGATAGTTAATTTTGCTCCTATACTGAAACTTGAGCTTCTGCCACTGAACGATGCGGTTAAGGAACTTCTGAAATTATCAGCCGCGAAATTCAATACGCCAGTCGAAATAGAGTTCGCTGTCACAACTGAAGGAGAAGGGTACGAAGCTTCAGGAAGACTGGGATTTCTGCAGGTCAGACCCATGGTCGTTTCAAACGAGAATGTAGAAATATCAGACAGCGAATTCGATGACAGTAATAACATAATAACATCAGAATTCGTACTCGGAAACGGAAGCTCGGATACAGTTACCGATATAATTTATGTTAAACCGGATGTTTTTGATGCCAAGAATACAAAAAAGATCGCGGCTGAGCTTGAAAAATTCAATTCAAAACTTACAGAATTGAACAGAAAATATCTGCTTATAGGATTCGGAAGATGGGGAAGTTCCGATCACTGGCTCGGGATCCCGGTTAAATGGGCTCAGATCTCTCAGGCTAAAGTGATTATCGAACACGGACTGAAGAACTTTCACATCGACCCAAGTCAGGGTTCGCATTTTTTTCAGAACATCACCTTACTGAAAGTTATGTACTTTACAATAAATCCGTATCTGGATCACGGCGATATTAACATGAAGTTCTTAAATTCACAAAAAAGTATAACTGAAAACAAACTGCTCAGGCATATAAAACTTGATAAACCTGTAAAAATTAAAGTTAACGGTATAACAAGCGAAGGTATAATAAGTGCATAATAAATTAAATTGATTTTAAAATGAAAAATATTGCATTTTTTACAATAAAAGATTTAATTAATACGGATTTTAGAAAGATCAAATACAGACCAAATAACTGAAACGGGGATTTAAATGAGGATCAAAAGGAAAAACAATGAAAGGCACAGTTTCCTTCCGGACGAACCTGTAGATACGGGACTTCTGGACGGTCTGTTAAAAAAATACGCCGGTAAAAAAGGAAGCATTATTCCTCTTCTGCAGGGAGTTCAGGAAATATACCGTTTCATACCCAAAGAAGCCATATTGAAGATCTCCGAAGCTACCGGCCTGAGCGAAAGCGATATTTTCGGAGTTGTTACGTTCTATTCCCAGTTCAGGCTGAATCCCGTGGGAAAACACATTATCAAGGTATGCCACGGAACCGCCTGCCACGTTCAGAACGCGAACGGGATAACAACAGCACTGGTGAATGAACTTGGGGTTGAAGATGGAAAAACCACTTCAGACAGACTGTTTACTCTGGAATCGGTAGCCTGTCTCGGATGCTGTTCCCTGGCCCCTGTAATGATGATCGGGGAGGAGACTTACGGAAAGCTTACCGGGGAAAAGGCGGTAAAAATCATACGCGAAATAAGGAATAGGGAAAAATAATCTTAAATTACAAGGAAACGCTATGAATAAGATTAAGGTTATGGTCGGTCTCGGTAGCTGCGGTATCGCTGCAGGAGCTGCAAAGGTATATAACCGGCTGCTTGAGATAAGCGAAAGCAATAAAGATCTTTTTGATCTTGGAAAAACAAGCTGTATAGGCATGTGCTTCAGAGAGCCTCTTGTCGAGATAACTGACGGCAGCGGAAAATATCTGTACGGCGACGTCGATGCCAAGAAAGCAGATGAGATATTCGAAAGCCATATTATGAATAATAAGCCCGTAACTGAATATTTAGTTCATTCGGATACTATTAAAGGATCTGAACAGGATTTTCTTGACAATCAGATCAAGATAGTACTCAGGAACTGCGGCATGATGGATCCCGAGTCCATAGAAGAATATGAAAAACGTGACGGTTATAAAAGCATCAGGAAAATACTGGATGAAAGTGTAACTGAAGATGATGTGATAAAAACCGTACTGGATTCCGGATTGAGAGGCCGGGGCGGGGGCGGATTTTTAACAGGCATGAAATGGAAATTCGCGAAAGGGTATAAAAGCACCGAGAAATACGTGATATGTAATGCCGACGAAGGCGATCCCGGCGCTTTTATGGACAGATCGGTGCTCGAAGGGGATCCGCACTCAGTGATCGAGGGAATGATAATAGCAGCGTTCGCTATAGGAGCTACAGGCGGGGTAATATACTGCCGCGCCGAATATCCTCTTGCAGTTAAAAGGCTTAATCTTGCATTACAGCAGGCAAGAGCCAAAGGATATCTTGGAAATAACATTCTCGGCAGGCAGGGATTTAATTTTGATCTTTACGTAAAGGAAGGCGCGGGGGCTTTCGTCTGCGGAGAAGAGACAGCTTTGATCGCGTCTGTTGAGGGTAAACGCGGAATGCCGAACAAAAGGCCGCCGTTTCCTGCCGAGGCCGGACTGTGGGGCAAGCCGACCAATATCAATAACGTCGAAACTTACGCAAACATACCATGGATAATCCTTCACGGATCGGCCGAGTTCGCAAAGCACGGAACGGAAAAATCAAAAGGTACGAAAGTATTCGCTCTCGCCGGAAAGATAAGAAATTCCGGCCTTGTTGAAGTTCCAATGGGTGTTACTCTTAACGACATTATTTTTAAACTTGGCGGAGGCATAAAGGACGGGAAAAAATTCAAGGCCGTCCAGATGGGCGGACCCTCCGGCGGGTGCATCCCGGCAGAGCTTGGCGGGACTATCATAGATTACGATTCGGTAAACGCGACGGGTGCCATCATGGGTTCGGGAGGAATGGTCGTTATGGATGAAACGACATGCATGATAGATGTAGCGAAATTCTTTCTTAATTTTACCCAGAAGGAGAGCTGCGGTAAATGCACATTCTGCCGGATAGGCACAAAAAGAATGCTTGAAATTCTGGAGCGTATCTCTGATGGCAGAGGTGAAGAAGATGATATAGACAAACTTCAGGAACTTGCCGCTCAGATAAAGGACGCATCTCTCTGCGGTCTCGGGCAGACGGCTCCTAATCCGGTTCTGACTACCCTGAAATACTTCAGACATGAGTATGAAGCTCATATCAGGGATAAAAAATGCCCGGCAAAAGCCTGCAAAGCGCTTATAACTTATGAAATAAATAATAAATGTATTGGATGCGGAGCCTGCGCAAGGGTTTGTCCAACAAAAGCTATTACCGGAGAGAAAAAGCAGATCCATGTTATAGATCAGGATAAGTGCATAAAATGCGGTGCGTGTTTCGATACGTGTAAATTCAGTTCAATAGATAAAAATTAAGCCGGGGATAATTATGGATAAATTCAATATTTATATAAACGGTAAAGAATATATGGCAGAACCGGGCGATACCGTACTTAAAGTTTGCAGAATGAACGGGATCGAAATACCGACACTATGCCATGATGAAAGGCTTAAGCCTTATTCTTCATGTTTTTTGTGCGTTGTTGAGATCGAAGGCATGAGAACTTTGCAGCCGTCCTGTTCTACAAGAGCCGTTAAGGATATGAAAGTTATCACCGACAGTGAAAGGATAAAAAGATCAAGAAAAACCGCGCTGGAGCTTTTATTAAGCAATCACTATGCGGACTGTCTGGGTCCATGCAAGCTCAAATGCCCTGCCGGAGTTGATGTTCAGGGATATATCGCGCTGATTGAAAAAGGATTATATTCCGAAGCAGTCGGGCTTATAAAAGAGAAGAATCCGCTGCCGGCTATCTGCGGAAGGGTATGTGTGCGTCCGTGCGAAGCCGCCTGCAGAAGAAATCTTGTTGACGAAAACGGTGTCGGCATAGATTATCTTAAAAGATTCACGACAGATAAAGATTTTGAATCGGGCAAGAAATTCGTTCCAGCCGTCAAACCGGCCACCGGGAAAAAAGTATGCATCATCGGAGCGGGACCTGCGGGTCTGACCTCAGCTTATTACCTTTCTCTCGAGGGACATCACGCCGACATAATCGAAGCTAATCCGCACGGCGGAGGAATGTTAAGGTACGGGATCCCGGAATACAGGCTGCCGAACGATCTGTTACAGAAAGAGATCGACTCGATAACCGAACTCGGAACGAAAATATATTACGGCAAAAAATTCGGAAAAGATATAAATTACGAATATATAAAGGCTAATTACGATGCCATGATAACGACCGTAGGCTGTCAGAAAGGCTCTGAGATGAAGGTGGAGGGTGAAGACGCAGAGGGCGTTCTTTCGGGCATTGATTATCTGAGAACTATGGAGCTTACAGGAAAGAAATTCGATTTTAAAGGGAAAAGGGTTGCTACGATCGGTGGAGGAAACACCGCGATGGACTGCTGCAGAAGCGCGCTAAGGTGCGGAGCGTCAAAATCTTATATAATTTACAGACGTACTGAAAAGGAAATGCCTGCGAATCCGATAGAGATACACGAATCGAAGCTGGAAGGCGTCGAATATATGTTCCTGACAGCACCGTTGAAAGTTAATAAGGATGCGAACGGAAGGCTGAAATCGCTCCATTGCATAAAAATGGAGCTGGGCGAGCCGGATAAAAGCGGAAGAAGAACTCCGGTCCCGGTAAAAGGATCCGAATTCGATATAGAGCTTGATTACATACTGGGCGCAATAGGCCAGAAGACTGATGTTGATTTTCTCGAGAATATAAATCCGCACGCTGACGGAGAGTTCAAACTCAACAAATGGGGCAACGTCGATGCGGATCCGAAAACGCTTCAGTCTGGCGTAAAAAGTATCTTCGCTGCCGGTGATGGTGTAACAGGTGCGGCCACACTGATCGAAGCGATCGCACAGGGCAGGGTAGCCGCAAAAAGCTGCCATCAGTTCCTTACAGGTCAGGAAGTAGTCGGTGAATGCGGCGAATTTTACAGCAGAAGGGATAATTTTGAAGAGCAGAATAAAGCGGATTATATTAATGAATATTATCAGCAGCTCAGGGAGGAAATGCCTGTACTTCCGCCGGAAATGAGAAAGAATTTCAATGAAGTCGAACTCGGTTATTCTTGCGATCAGGCTCATAACGAGACTAGCAGATGTCTTGAATGCGGATGCGAAGCTTTTTTTACCTGCGATCTGAAGAAGTATTCGACACAGTACGGGGCAGACCAGAAAAAATACGGCGGTTCATTTAAAAAATACAGGGTCGATTATTCTCATCCTTTTATCGAAATAGATAACAATAAATGTATCCTGTGTTCAAGATGTGTTCGGGTATGTAAAGAGATCGTCGGAGCCAATGCGCTCGGGCTTGTTAACAGAGGAATGGAAACCTATGTAGCGCCTGCACTGGGTTCATCATTACTAGATACAACCTGTGAATCTTGCGGTATGTGTATAGATACCTGTCCGACGGGAGCGATCAACGAAAATAAACCTTTCAAACCGGGACCCTTTGTGACCGAAAAGATTGAAACCGTCTGCAACTACTGTTCACTGGGTTGTGGCTTCACGCTTCATCACAAAGGCGGCTATTTCATCAAGTCTGAAGGAAGGAAAACACCTGCAAATCCTGACGGAAATATTTGTAAATACGCAAAATTCGGATATAAATATCTGAACGATGCTTCAAGAATTACAGAGCCGATGATAAAATCGAGTGGACAGTGGAAAAAAGTCAGCTACGGCGAAGCTTACGATCTCATAGCACAGAAGATCAAATCCGTCAAACCTGAAGAAAATTCATTTATGGCGGGTGGAAGGCTGACTAACGAAGAGCTGTTCCTTACTTCAAAACTTGCCCGTCAGGCAGTAAAGACTAACAATGTCTCTTCATTTTTGTATCACGGCAGAGAGTGTTCAATGCGGTACAACTGGTTCGCGAACGTTCAGTTCGAGGATCTTGACAAAGCCGGAGCTATATATTTCATCGGCTGCGAGATAGACAAAGATAACGCTGTTTTGGGATTCAGGATCAATTCGTTGAAGCAGGATAAGGATATCAAGCTTGTGAATATTCATAAAATGGATGATTCATCCATGAACCACAAATGCAACTGCAGCGCGAAGGTAGATTCTTATTATAACTTCCTCCGGGCAATGAATTACATCATCGTTAAAGACAATCTGATAAACAAGCTGTTCATAGACGGGAACACAGAAGGATTCGGGGAATATAAAGAATCTCTTTTTAAATCAGATCTGTCCGAATTGATAAAAAGATCCGGGCTGACCGAAGAAAAAGTTAGGAAAATAATCAGGCACTACACCGAAGAACAGAACGCGGTGATAATATTCAACGAAAAGAATATTTCATCACAGACAATAAAAGAGATATTTAATCTCGCTTTATTGACCGGTAAACTTGGAAAGACAGCTAGCGGAGTGATAGCGCTCAAGGAAAAGAACAATGCTCAGGGCATATTCGATATGGGCATCACATGCTGTCTCGAAGACGAAGTTAAAGCCGCCATGAAGAAAGAATGGGGTTTTGAAGCCGCAGAATGCAATAAGACACACGGGAACATAAAAAATATGTTCATATTCGGAGAAGATCCGGCCGGATGTTCAGATAAAGCTAAGGAAGTTTCCGACATGCTGAAGGGAATATCATTCAAAGTGGTTTCGGATTATTTTATGACAGAAACCGCAAAACTCGCGGATGTTATACTTCCTGCGTCATTTCCGATAGAGACGGGCGGGTCTTTTACTAACGCGCAGAAAAAGATCGCGGTTTTTGAACCTTCAAGAAAACCTGAAACCGAACTGTTCAAAGATCAGCTAGTTTCAATAATTAACAAAATGGGCGTAAAAACGGCTTATGACGGTAATGAAGATATCCTTTCAGAAGCCGTCAGAATTATGGGCGGCGGATTATCCGGCTGCGACGACTGCAAATATGAATTCGAGATAACTAAGGACGAATGTGATCGGTCAGGATTAAAGCACGGCGGCGATATTATTGTTAAAATGGCTGATGATGAATTTACAGCAAAGCTGAAAAATTAAAAAATGTTAGATTAGCTTACGAAGCCGCGTTTAATCAGCGCGGCTTTTTTTATTCTCTGATAGTAATGATCCTGTTAACTTCAGGAACATCTACTGTTCTTTTTGTACCTGAAGGGAATGTAACTTCAAGTTTAAAATGATTGAATTCTCTTCCTAATCCAAAATGCTGTACAAGCGAGTGCTGATTGGTAGAGCCCTTTCCGCCCTGAATTTCTCTTATCAGACTTACAGTTTCATTAAACAGTTTTAGCCTCGTTCCGATCGCATCCGAGTGATCTTTTCCTGTAACTTTCACTTCGAGCCAGTTCCCGATTTTCGGTGTGTCATTTCTAAAAAGCTGTACATTTCCTCCAGCCGCGAGTATATCAAGGTCGCCGTCATTGTCTATATCTGCGAATGCCACCCCCCAGCCGTTGAAATGTCTTGTTCCTGAAAGATAAGTTATGTCTTTGAATGTTTTATTACCGTTATTCAGATATAAGAAAGACCTTCTGTTTTCATAAACACAGTTAATGTATAGATCAAGAAATCCGTCGTTGTTCAGATCTCCGAAAGCCGGTTCAGAATGCGTTTCATAGTATCTTATGCCTGCACTTCTGCGTATGTCGGTGAATTTAAAATCGGGAGCGCCCGAATTTTCATACAGCATTGTCATGTTCGAGAAATCAATATATCTCGGATGCGCCAGGTTCGCAGTAACAAGATCAAGATCACCGTCGTTGTCTATATCTCCCCATTCAGATCCGATCGTATGCCCATACCAGGCTTCAGTTTCAATTCCCGGCACATTTTTTTCTTTAGCGATATGGCTGAAATTTCCGGTGCCGCTGTTTTGTAAAAGGAAATTATCCGTCAGTCTGTAATTAGAAACATAAATGTCATTGTCTCCATCACTATCGAAGTCAGAAGCACTCACACCTCTTCCGGCTCTGTTCTTATCATCAGACGGTAAAATCCCGCTTGAAGCAGTTTCGTCGGACATATGATTTTCTCTACCGAAAAAGATCTGGTCTCTTTCGAAGCCTGAGGAATTCTCATAATTAGCCAGATAGACATCTATATATCCGTCCCTGTCAAAGTCCGCCATCCCGGCTCCTTCAGTAGAAATGCCGTTGTCTCTGATATAATCGTGAGATCTTTTGAAAACACCGCTGTCATTCAGCCTTACGGTTTCCGGATCCTTTGTAAATATGTCAAGGTCGCCGTCATTGTCAAGGTCCGCCCATAATCCGCCGTTAGCAGCGTTCGTGTCCGGAAAAGCAAGCGAGGAAATGTCGTAGAAACCCTTTCCACTCAGGTTCTTTAATAGCCTTCTGCCGTCAAGAAGCATATCCTGATAACCGTCACTGTCATAATCTCCCCAGGCGACTCTTGAAGCTGTAATGTTCTTAAGGCCTTCGGTTTCTGTAATATCATTATAGACCAGCTCTGAAAAACCCGAACTCTTACGGATATCTTCAAGAATTTCCGGAGATGTTTTAAGCTTAGAGACCTCGGAATATAAAGAATCGCATAAAGACCAGACTTTCCATGAATCACCCTCGATAAGACATTTTGCGAAATATGTTTTAGCCTTATCTTTGTCACCTTTTTTAAAGAAAGCTTTTCCAAGCAGGTAATAAGGTTTGCAGAGTGTTGTTTCATCATCAGTTCCAAGAACAATATTATCAATAACGTCATATAGAACAGAAACCGCTTTTTCGTACTCTTTTTTATCTATTAGTATCTCGGCGAGATAGCTTACCGCAGAGATAGGAGCACTTCGTTTTTCAAGCTCCCATTCTTTTGTAAAGTAGTGATCGAGTTTCGGATAGTTCCTGCAGTAGCTGTAACCGGTCATTGCGCAGTCGAGAGCCTTTACAGTATCCCCGCAGTCAATGTAATGATAACGGGCAGATGTAGTGTACGGAAGATAATCTTCAGGGAATTCTTCTATAAAGCTGTCCAGATATTTATCCATTTCGGTCAGATTTTTTATTGCAGAGATTGAATTTATAAGGTACTGGTACATAGTTCTACGCCATGTTGTTGTCTTATATTTTTTCATCAGGTCTTTAATAATAATAACCTTGAGGCTGTCATCAGTCCATGCGGGGTAGAGTTTTGCATAAAAATCTTCAACTGCGAATTCAAAAGTCTCCTTTGAATCAGGATATTTCATTATTAATTCGTTTTTTAATTTTTCGGCGTTTGCTGAATCTTTTGACTCGAGCATCTTTTGAAACCTTTCGTACATGACCGAACTGTCAGGATCTGCTGCCACGTTCTTTGCCGAACATGCATACAATAATATCATGCAGTTCAACGCTAAAAGGAAATATTTCATAAAAAACCCCGTCCCCTAGTAGGTTAAGATTATAAGCAACTGCTGCTGTTAAATCAATAAAAAAAAAGCAAAAAAGTTCTTGCTTTTCGATAGAAAAACATTTAATTACTAACCAAGTGTGCATTGTCACAAATCTATTTAGCCTAAGTAATATATTTCCGCGAAAGTTCACAAGGAATATCATGACCACGTAATTTTTTTAGCGTCAGCTGAGATTAGTACGGAGGTCCGCGGGGGGAAAATATATTCATATTGCAGGATTTGTGAGGTCGTATTGATCAGAACATTTTTTCAAAGTTCAAATTCAGGCAGAAAAGGAATTACCCTTATAGAAGTTCTGGTAGCGAGCGTGATATTAGTCATAGCTATCATACCTTTCTTCATGATGTACACAAAGCAGAACGCCATGCTCGAATCTTTCAGAAGAGAAAGCAGCGCGCTGTCGGTTATACAGGAGAGGCTTGAGAAAGTTAAATCGAATCACGACCCGGCAACACTTGTAAGTCTTTTGACACCGGTAAATCAGAGCAGTCCTGAAAGTATTACTATTAATAATGTAAACTATAAACTTTACTACGAAATAAAGATTGTTGATTTCGATGGCGTAGTTGACGGAACGACACATCCCAGGTTGTATGAGATAAGGACAGTAGTGTCATGGCAGGACAGCGGCTTTGAAAAAAGCATAAGCGCGTCAACAAGAACGAACGAATATTAAGAAACGGGAACATTAAATATGAAGAATATTAAAGCATTTACTCTTATAGAAGTCCTGATCACTGCTTTATTACTTTCTTTCGTTCTGGCGGGAGTGGGATCAGTACTTGTTATCAGCTCAAGAGAGTCCGAAAGGGCAATGGCAAGTACCGGCGGAAGAATGTTATCCGATGCCGTTTTTAATATATTTCTCGACACGATCAGACCGGCAAAAAGCTTATCGGTCGTAAGCGATAAAAAGATCAGAGTAACATCAGAAACGGGATCGGTGACGGAATTTGAATTCGTACCGGCAAGTAATTCTCTTTTACGCAACGGCAAGAAACTTGTAACTTTGCAGTTCGCAAATACCGATGCTAAAATTACAGCCCTCACATTTACCAACGGAACGCCTGCGAGCAAGACCGTTCTTGTTAAAATGGACGTATTAAGCAAAACGAACGATTTTGTCTCGAGCAACGGTTTCAGCTCTCAGTTTTACTGCAGAAATAATTAATTTCATCCTTTTGGAGGATTTATGGCAATGTATGGAAGGAAGGGATTCGCACTGTTGACGGCGGTTTTTATCGTCCTTATAATGTTCATTATCTCAACAGGCATACTTGTTCTCATTAGAAAATCTGTCGATGATATGGAGATCAAGAGAAGCAGGACAAAGCTTTTCTATGCGGCAGAAGGCGGACTGAACCACGCCCTGAGAAGGCTTCGTATGTCGAGTGTCAGCAATTTCGCCGCAGGTAATGATGAAGGCATAAACGGCCGTACAATGGTGATTGACGGAGTTAATGTAACGCTTCAGTCATCTTTCAGTGCTCTTGACGGATGGACACTTTCCGCCATTGCTTCCAGGTCTGCTTCTCCCACAGGTAAAGCTGTTGCAGTCAAAAACACACTTTCAGGAATAAGAACTACCGGTCTGACGAACAACGCTGTCGCTATGGCTTCGGACATGAACAAGGACCTTGAGTTCGCGAGCGGAAATCCGAACGATCCCGGAGCTGCTACCAGTTCTCAGGATATGATAATCGGAAATCAGTATTTCGGCGGAGTGCTCAACATTGATGTTATGCCGGTTTTTGACGGAACGGTGAATTCTGCGTCCAATACAGCTTCAGTAAGAAAGAACGAAGCGGGAACTCAGTGGTATTACAACGGCACTAATATGACAGATATATTAAGACGTGTAGAGATGGGCAGATACTACTATGGGTTATGGGACAAAACCGACGGCAATTCTTATAAGGAAGGCGACGCTGCGATGGCTGAAAGAATGTCTGAAGTGTTTCCAAGCGGATATAACGGTAATCAGCCGGAAGTCGATTTTCTAAATGACGTTGTCGAACCTTATTCTACATTGAGCAGCATGTCTAACTCTGTCGTTCTGCCTACCGGATATTCTACAGCTGAAGTAACCGTGACAGATAATAAGGTAAAAGTTAAATTGAGTTCATCTGTTACCAAGGAGTATACACTCTCGGGTTTCTGCAACATGGTAGTATTTCCGAAGAATTACACAACAGTAAACTTTAACGAATGCGTGATCGGATCTGACGTAACTTTCGTTCTTGAAACAGGAACAGCGGTCATAAAGGGCGACATTTATTATAAAGGAATCGAGACCGGTCTTGACGACAAAACAAAAGCATGGGGCGTAGATAGGGACAACATCGAGACTTTAAGGCAGGAGATCGCGGGAGTACCGCAGAATTTCGGTCTGATAGCTTATACCGGCAATGTGACGATAGATTATTCTGTAGGTGATACAAAAGCCGAAGTTGAGAACGACCATCTTCTTCTGAGCGGAGGTTTTTACTGCCCGAAAGGTCAGTTCGGGGCTAATAATCAGACTAACGCCAGAAAGTTTTTCGGAGCGAAAAGGATCATTAATGTAGGCTCGGTAATGATGGATTCAAAAGGGCTTTACAGATCCGGTACTCAGGGGATCACGGCTGTTCTGACAGGCGACTACAGATATTCGAGAGGGATAAGACCAATAGGATTCAAACAGCTCGTTGTTCAGAGCCCGAGCGACGGACAGTTCTATATAATAGTTTCTGACGAAATGAACTGGTCTTCAGTCAACACTACTTACTAATTTTTTAAACACAAAGAAATTTATAATATACCGAAATAAAAAGCGAGAATGCCGAAGATCATGTCTATTTTCATGATCATGCTGAGTCTTTCATAATTAATATTCTCAGCGTCCCTGTAAAGCGATATCATTATAAAGACGATCACAGGGAAAACCGCTGCGAGAATTATTACAGGGAATATTACTGAATAGTTTCCTGACAGCATCAGGTAAGTCAGATAGAACGCAAGAGTGATCATCAGAGCTCTGACAAGATTAACCGTTTTTTTTACTCCGATCCTGATAGCCATAGTATCGGCTCTTGCGTGACTGTCGCCTTTTATATCCGCGATGTCTTTAATTATCTCCCGTATGAAATGAAAAAGAAAAGCAGAGATCGCTAAAGGTAATATCTTTGAGAAATTTCCCGCTGTGATGCTGCAGAAATAGAAAAGGTATCCGCCTATGAAAGCGACAACAAAATTTCCCCAGAACGGTTTTCTTTTCAGAAAGACCGTGTATAAAAGAAGAATGAAATTTACAAGTATTACCGCCGCGAATGAATGATACCCGAGAAAAAATCCTGCGGTTATGGATCCTGCGGCAAGAACAAAGTATAAAATATAAGCCGCGCTTACCTTCATATTTTTGGAAGGAAGGGGTCTCAAAGGTTTATTGACCGTATCGATATCAATATCGAGGATGTCGTTGATGATGTTCCCCGCACCTGCAGTGAGAACGGTCGAAATGATTATAAGAGTGAGAACAGAATAATCGAGCTTTTCAGCAACGATAAAGTATGCCGCCGCAGATGCGAATGCCGTGATCAGCAGATTCAGCGGTCGTATTATCTGAATGTAGTATCTCATCAGGAGATCTTTCTGACAGACCGGGGTTTTAAGTAGGAAGTTTTTTTCAGAAGTTTCTGGAGCAGAATTATATCGCTGAGTCCTATGGCAAGTCCGATGATCCCGCCGATTATCCCTGCGGTTTCTTCAGGTTTTATCATATAGCCGATGTAATATCCCGCTATGAGAAAAAGCAGGGGGAGTATGAAAAGCAGAAATCCGGCCGTGATCTTTTCCTTCGGCGGAATGTCGAGTTCGATCCTGTCGCCTTCAGTAAGGCCGATCTTGTTCTCAATACGTGTTAGAGCAGGTTTATCGCCCGCCATACAGACGGCTCTATTTTCGCAGTCCCTGCATCCGGAGGTTATTTCCATTTCGATAAAAGCGTAACCGCTTTCAACTTTTTTTACAGTCGCGTTATCCAATTTTTTACTTCCACATGTAAGATAAGCTTAATTTATGAGTATTCCCGAGGTCTTCGAAATCCGGTTTGAAAGCGTAATCGAGCAGAAATCCCGAATATGCAAGCCCGCTTCCCGCAGACCAGGTATCATCAGAATTATATCCGCCCCTCAGGAAAATGAAATTGTATTTGAGCTCAAGTCCCGCTGAGAGTACCACATCCGCGAATCCTATCGAAGCCAGCGAATACTCTTTATAATTCTCTGTCCTGATCTTTGTCCCGCCGATGATTTTATAATCGGTCAGAAAGTAATTTATTCTGCCGTTATATTCCGCGCTGAAAAGAACTGAAGGGCTTACAAATTCGTTTGTGCCTGTAGTCCAGAAAAGTGCCGAGGTCGTAACGTCCTGAAGTTTTAGTCCGGCCAGGATCTTGTCATTGAATTTATACAGCCCCGAGACATCAAATCCGAGTCCGGCGGCCGATTCTTCTTCAAACGTCTTATAGAGGAATTTTACTCCTGCGCCCCAATTCATTTTATCGTTGTATTTCTTACCAAGCGAAAGAAAAAAAGCGAATTCGTTATCGCTGACAGAACCGTCCGGCAGTATTCTGTTGTCCTCACCGGGAATTTCCTGTTCGTTCTCAAGCTTAGTGAGAGTGATACCGTCAATGTTTATCCATATCAGCGCAGCGCCAATGTCAATTCCCGAATAACGGGTTTTATATGCAGCGAACTCCTGCTGAACTATCCCTTCGAATCTTTCAGAGTGGGATAAAATCACTCCGTCGAAGTCAGTTTCAGGAAGAAATGCGGGATTAAAATATACCGCCGAAGGATTTTCGAAAGATGTCAATATGATATTTCCAAGAGACAGGCTACGCGCGTCAACCCCTCCGCTTATGAATTCTCCGGCGTATTTTCCGCTTCCGAAAAGCAGAACCGAAGTTGAAAGCAGTGTGAATGTCAGGAATTTATTTTTCAATGAGTCTGTCAATCGGACCTTTCCCTTCTCTAATAATTTCAATTTCATCTCCGCTCAGGTCTATCACTGTCGAGAACTCCGGGTCTATCACACCGCAGTCGATTATCGCGTCAACCTGCCTCCCGTATATTTTATCGATCTCCGCGGGATCGGAAAGCGGATTTATATCTCCCTCTATGATCTCTGAATATTTATTTAAGCTCGAACTGATAAGAGGGTTACCCAATCCTTCAACTAACGCTTTATCTATATTGTTCAGAGGTATTCTTATTCCAACTTTCTTTTTTTCGCCTGAGACCGTTCTCGAAACGGAATTTAGAGCTTTCATGATGAAGGTGTATGGACCAGGCAAAAAATCCTTGATTATCATAAAGCAGTTTTTCGGGCAGTCGGCATATTCGCTCAGCTGGCTTAAATTTGCGCAGACGAAAGAGAAGGTTTTTCTCTTGTCAACTTTTTTGACCATGATCAGTTTTTCAAGCGCTTTTTTGTTAAAAAGGTCGCATCCGAACGCATATCCGGTATCGGTCGGATAAATTATAACTCCCCCGTTCTTTAAAATGCCTACTACGGTATCTATGTCGCGTTTTTTCGGGTTTTCCTCATGCATTTCTATCAGCATAATTTCAGGCCGTTTATTTACTTAATTCAAGCATTTTATTCAAAGCTTTCAGGGCTTTTTTTCGGATTTCTTCTTCAATTAATATTTCGAACTCATCATTAAGCAGAGAATTATAGACTTTTGAAAGGTCGGTCGCTTTCATCTGCAGGCATACGGCATGATCGGCCAGAGGATAGATTCTTTTTGAAGGGAATCTCATCTGTAGAGTTTTCGCTATTTCTATTTCGGTGCCTATGATGACTCCGGCTTTTTCATTCATGTTCTCAATGTTCTCTTCGACAAATTTTATTATCTGAGAAGTAGAACCTATAAAATCGGCTTTTTCCAGAACATCCTTCGGTGATTCGGGATGAACGAGAAGCAGGCAGTCGGGATGTTCGTGCTTGGCTATGTAAATATCCCCGATGCTGAATTCGTCGTGAACGTAGCAGTGCCCGTTCCATAAGATCATGTCCGCGCCTGTGGTCATGCTGCAATAATAACCGAGATTCTTATCAGGCGTAAAAATTATCTTTTTATCTTTGTAATGCTCAACGATCTTAACCGCGTTAGATGAAGTGCAGATACAGTCGCTTTCCGCCTTCACTTCAGCCGATGAATTTATATATGAAATTACTACCGCGTCAGGGTGTTTTGCCTTCAGTTCCCTCAAGCCTTCAGCATCGCACATTGCCGCCATGGGGCATTTAGCGGTTATCTCTGGCAGCAGAACTTTTTTATCAGGAGAAAGGATCTTAGCGCTCTGAGCCATAAAATCAACGCCGCAGAATACGATAATATCCGCATCTGTCGAAGCTGCTTTTCTCGAAAGTTCTAAAGAATCACCCGTAAAGTCCGCGACGAGCTGAACCTCGGAATCCTGATAGGAATGCGCAAGAATGACAGCGTTCTTCTTTTTTTTAAGCTTAAGAATTTTTTCTATAAGTTCCTGTTTCGATAATTCTTTTTCTGTATTTTTAGTGCCGGACATACTCTTATCCATTTTTTCGCAATAATATAGTTAAGTTAAATATTAATGTCAATAACATATGTATTGCGAGTATTATTCACGTTTTTTAAGAATCTAATTTCTTGATAATCAGCCGCAATAAAGATATATTCCTTAACAGTTATATACAAAAAACGGAGTAGGTATGGCGAACGGCGACAGTGTAGGTTTTGAAGAAAAATTGTGGCTTGCTGCGGATAAGATGAGAAATAATCTTGATCCAGCGGAATATAAGCATGTGGTTCTGGGCCTGATATTTTTGAAATATATTTCAGATACATTCGAGGAGAAATATAATCAGCTTGCCAAAGAGGGCGAAGGCTTTGAAGAGGACAGGGATGAATACTCTTCAGAAAATATTTTCTGGGTGCCTGTCAAAGCAAGATGGAAGCATCTGCAGGATAACGCAAAGAAACCTGAGATAGGCATTATTATTGACGAAGCTATGATCGAGATCGAAAAAGAAAACGGTTCACTCAAGGGCGTTCTGAACAAGAATTACGGCAGACCCGATCTTGATAAAAGAAGACTCGGAGAGCTTGTTGACCTTATGTCAAACATCAAAGTCGGGGATAAGGAAGGCAGAGATAAAGATACACTCGGCAGAGTTTATGAATATTTCCTGGGCAGATTCGCAAGTTCCGAAGGAAAGGGCGGGGGAGAGTTCTACACGCCTAAATGTATCGTAAAAACTTTAGTTGAATTACTTGAGCCGTACAAAGGCAGAATTTACGACCCGTGCTGCGGATCTGGCGGTATGTTCGTTTCGAGCGAGAAATTCGTGGAAGAGCATTCAGGCACTATCGGTGATATTTCGATCTACGGGCAGGAAAGCAATCCGACCACATGGCGCCTCTGCAAGATGAATCTCGCTATAAGAGGTATTGACGGAAATCTCGGACAGTTCCACGCTGACACTTTTCATAACGACCTTCACAAAACTCTAAAGGCTGACTATATTCTGGCTAATCCGCCGTTCAATATTTCAGACTGGGGCGGCAACAGACTTCTTGATGATCCCCGATGGATTTTCGGTACACCTCCGACGGGTAACGCGAATTACGCGTGGCTGTCTCACATGGTCACACATCTCGCTCCCAACGGAAGCGCAGGCATAGTACTCGCGAACGGAGCTTTATCATCAAATACTTCAAGCGAAGGCGAGATCAGAAAGAATATGCTTAACGGGCATGTTGTTGACTGCATAGTGGCGATGCCTTCACAGCTTTTCTATACTACAGGGATTCCGGTCTCACTATGGATATTAAACAGAAACAAGAAAAATCCCGCTTACCGAAGCAGAGAGAACGAAGTTCTTTTCATAGATGCCCGCAAGCTCGGTGAAATGGTCACGCGAAAAACACGAGAGCTTAACGATGACGACATTCAGAAAATAGCAGGCACTTACCATAACTGGAGAAATAAAAACGGCAAATACGAAGATATAAAAGGGTTCTGCAGCTCAGCCACGCTCGATGAGATCAAAACCCACGATTATATACTCACGCCAGGCAGATATGTAGGCATCGAAGATGAAATTGATGACGGGATTTCATTCGAAGAAAAAATGGAAGTACTGACGACAGAGTTATCCGCTCAGTTCAGGCAGTCAAAAGAGCTTGAAGAACGCATCAGAGAGAACTTGAAAAGCATTGGATTTGAGATATGAAAAAAAATAAAACTGAAAAGAGAAAAGTAAAATGAGAAAAATTGTCTTATCGTTTATAACACTATGCTCAATGTCGCTGTTCGGCTACATTACAGTTACTTCACCGAATGGGGGTGAGACTCTTTACAGAGGCAGTTCGTTCAAAATCACGTGGGAAGACAACATTTCAGGAGATGTAAGAATAGACCTTTATCAGAACGGATCGTTTTTGCTTCCAGTAGTATCATTAACCCCTAGCGACGGTTCATATACTGCAGACATACCGAACGAACTTTACGGAACAAACTATAAGATAAGAATAACTTCCGCGTTAACACCGACTACTTATGATTATTCGGACGGATATTTTTCAGTTAACATCGGCAATATTGATCTAAAATCTCCAATAGGTGGAGAAAGCCTCCCCAGAGGAAGTTTGTTCGAGATAACATGGAATTCTACGGGATTTCAAGAAGACCTTCTTATAACTCTAAACGACTCCGGAACGCCAATAGATACAATTGCAGTTTCAGCGGCAAACGACGGATCGTTCTTGTGGACCGTTCCTGTTGACATTTATGGAAAGAATTACACTGTCAAAATAGCCTCAAAGATATATCCTTCGGTATTTGACGAAAGCTCACCTTTCTTAATTGATGATGGCTATATTACTCTGACTTTTCCAACTGGCGGAACGGTACTTGAAATGCTCTCAGACACTCTCATTACATGGAACGACAACATACCTGAAGATGTCATAATCGAGTTATGGAAAGGCAGTGTTATTAAAAAAACTTTTACATCTCAGTCAAACGGAATATTCAGATGGAATATTTACGAACCCTCATTTACTATGGGTTCCGATTACAGCATAAAAATAAAATCAAATATGTTCAGTTCAGTTTATGGCCTGTCGCCGTATTTTACAATTAAAGGCACTCTCGTGCAAGCCGGCAGCGTCAGCGGCACATGGTACGAAGCAAATTCTCCGTACATATTATCCGACAGCGTTTATGTTGAAACGGCGAACACGCTTACCATCGAGCCGGGTGTTAAAGTTAATGACATTGGAATTTACGGTCTTAATGTAAACGGACGGCTGAACGCTACAGGTATTCCGGGTAATTCGGTTAAGTTTATAGACACGACTATAGACTTTCACAACTCTGCGAGCGCAGACAGTTCGAGAATACTATATGCTGAAATAAAAACAAGGTCAGAATCGACGGCGTTCATTAAGAATTATGGAGATCCGATAGGAGCAAACGCTCAGCAGTGTGTTCAGGCAGATGACGGAGGTTTTTTAATATGCGGGTATAATTTCGATTATTCAACTTATGGAGATGTTTACCTGTTAAAGACAGACTCTTATGGTAATGAATTGTGGTCCAAAACATACGGGGGTACTGATTATGACAAGGGATATTCAATTTCAAAAACAACAGACGGTTGTTATATTATTGCCGGCGACACAAAATCCTTTAACGATTATTCAGAAAGCGATATATATCTAATTAAAACAGATTCTAACGGGAATGAACTGTGGTCTAAGAATTTAACTCCTGCACCATATAGCCCTATAAACGAATGGGGAAATTCTGTAATCCAAGCAGCAGACGGAGGTTATGTGATCTGCGGATCTTACATTTTGAAAACTGATTCAGATGGAGAAATGCTATGGGATGCAGGATCTGCCTCTTGGTATAATTCCGTGATCCAAACAAGCGATGGGTGTTATACAGCTACTGGAGACGCGATCTTGGAAAAAATAAATTCTGATGGGGTTTATTTATGGAGTAGAGACCTTGGCGGAGATTCTGGAAAATCGATAATTCAAACAGCGGATGGAGGCTACATTATTTGCGGTGAAAGAGGCTCATCTCCGGTGTTGATAAAAACAGATTCTTACGGGATTACAATTTGGAAAAAAACTTACAAAGGATTATGTGCTAATTCCGTAATACAGACTGAGGACGGCGGTTACTTGATGACCGGATCAACATCATCTTACTTGTCCGATGCTTTTTTGATAAAAACAGATTCAAACGGAAATGAACTGTGGTCAAAGACTTTCGGAGGTCCGGGAAGTGATATTTGCTACTCTATAGCTAAGACAAATGATGGAAGTTATGTGCTGGCAGGTGAAACTTCTTCTTATGGCGAGGCTACTGCCAATTTTTATTTTATAAAAGTATCCGACATTGAGAACTCCTGTTTGAGAATCACAGGAGGTTCAAAATTAATAGTATCAAACAGTATTTTCGGGAATGCTAGTGAATTCGGAATCATAATCGACAACTCGTCTCCAGTTATATCCAGCAACCTTATTACTGGAAACAGGCATGGCATTAAGATATCCGGCTGTTCACCTCAATATATCGTCAACAATACGATAGCCGACAATGACAGCATCGGTGTTTTCCTTGACGGTAACTCGGATCCCAGATTCATAAATAACATAATCTTCGGTAACGGGCTGCATCAGGTGTATCTGAACGACGATTTTACTGACCCGTCATTCTACTATAATGATATACAGGGCGGAATTGCCGGATTCGGGCTGAATACTGGTGTTACATATAACGGCAGTAACTCAGGAAATATTGACATAAATCCCCTCTTTGTTTCGGGGACTTACGAACTGCAAAGCATATCACAGTGCAAAGACACCGGCTACCCGGGCTTAACTGAACAAACTCTGGGTTCACTTTATATACCGCAGACAGACATGGCAGGAAACCCCAGACTGTACGGTTCTAACATTGATATGGGCTGCTATGAATATTATATTCCTGTGATAACTCCAGACAGTCCTTCTAATATTACGATCAGCGTAAACTCCGGAATTCTTACCATCAACTGGGACGATATGTATAATGCGAACTCTTATCTTATTTACGGCTCAAACGATCCTTACGGAACTTTTGATTATCTCGCAACTGTTTCTCAAAGCCAGTGGAGCATAACCATAGGCACAGACATAAAGAAATTCTATAATGTAGTGTCCAGCTCGGAAAACGCGAAAAGTATAAAACCTGAACCGAAGAAAAAGATTATTCAAAAAACAAGCAGTAACATATAGGATTTGAGATATGAAGAAAATAACTGAAATTATAACTCAGCCTGAAGGCAGAAGGATTGAATTCAAAGAAGAGCTTCCGACGAATTCAGATCTGACCAAAACGGTAATTGCTTTTGCCAACGATGCCGGCGGTGAAATATTTATAGGGATTAAAGACAATCCGAGAGAAATAACAGGAATAGATGAATCTTTACTGATCAAATATGAAGAGCAGATAAGCAGCTCGATACATGACAATTGTTCACCTGCCATTATGCCTGAAATCTTTTTTCTGAGGCATGAAGATAAACATATTCTTGTAGTTAAAATTCATAAAGGCAGCAATCCGCCTTACTACTTAAAGGCAAAAAGCATTAAAAACGGTACTTACATCCGTGTCGGATCATCAAACAGGCTTGCGGACGACAGTATTATTGCAGGATTGGAACTCAACAGGAAGAATATTTCTTATGACTCAATGCCTGTTCTCAAAAAAGAGCTGGAACAGATCAGCCTGGGATCTTTCACCAAGCAGTTTGAAGAAATAACGAATGAAGAATTCAACACCACAGTTCTTGATAAATTAAATTTACTCCATACCGAACGGGGAGTGCAATTTCCGACACACGCTCTGATCCTACTTTCGGACGATAAATTACGGTCTCAGATGTTCCCTTATGCAAAAATAGAGTGCGCGAGATTCAAAGGCATAACGCCGGGTGATTTTATAGATCAGAAGTCAATCGAAACACCATTGAGCATACAGCCGGAACAGGCATATCAGTTCGTTCTGCGGCATATCTCTCAGGGTTCTGAATATGAAGGAGTTTACAGAAAAGACAGGTGGGAATACCCCGTAACAGCTTTAAGAGAGGTTATCCGAAACGCTGTCATACACAGGGATTATTCTTTGATCGGAAAAGATATAAAGATCGCGGTATTCGACGATAAGATCGAAATAACAAGCCCGGGCAAACTTCTCCCTTCCGTTGACTTTGACAATATGGATGCAGGTCAGTCCGACATCAGGAATGTAGCCCTCGCACCCGTATTCAAAAAACTTGGTATAATTGAACAGTGGGGAAACGGACTCAAGCTCATTTCCGAGAACCTCAGCGATTACCCCGAAATTCAAATGCAGTGGACAGAACCCGGAATCGCATTCAGAGTGTCATTCATAAAGAAAAATTACACTGAACAGCAAGAGTCGGAGAAAAGTTCGGAGAAAATGTCGGAGAAAAGTTCACCAAAAAGTTCACCAAAAAGTTCACCAAAAAAGGATGAAATAATTTTAGGTTTAATTAAGGAAAATAATAAAATCACAACCGAAGAAATTGCAGCAGTTTTAGGTATAACAAAAAGGGGAACTCTAAAGATTATTAAAAAGCTTAAAGAAGCGAAAAAAGTTATTCATATCGGACCTGCACATGGAGGTCACTGGGAAATAATAGAATGAAAAGTTTACAGAAAATGTCGGAGAAAAGTTCGGAGAAAGAATTTAAAATACCGCCGGAAATACTAGAAGCGGCAAAAAGAATAGCAGAACTTCAGGAACAGGCTAAGGCATTGGGATTATTCACCAATGACAGAGAACTTCTCGAATGCCCGGCCTGCGGATTAAAAGAAGATGTCGAAGTCTATGGCAAACTTATAACATATATCGGAGAGTATTCACACAATGATACAGGGCTCAGATTCAAAGAAACGGAAAAGGATAAAATATACATTTGCCCAAACTGCGGAAAAGATGTCGAAGAACCCGAACCGGAGGATTAAAAACAAAAATAGCATAGGATTTGAGATATGAAAAAAAGTGATAAAATTGAAGTGAAAGGTATAGAAGTAAATTTTGTAAAAACACAACAGGAAGATTATATTTGCATTACTGATATTGCAAAATACAAAAATCCCGATGCTCCGAGAGATATTATAAAAAACTGGATTCGAACCAAGAATACAATAGAGCTACTCGGTCTTTGGGAAAAGCTTCATAATCCAAATTTCAAACAGGTCGAATTCGACCTGTTTAGAAATGAAGCGGGTTATAATCATTTTGTATTATCACCGCAAAAATGGATCGAATCAACAAATGCAATCGGGTTGCAGTCAAAATCAGGAAAGTATGGAGGCACTTATGCTCATGTTGACATTGCTCTAGAATTTGCGTCATGGGTTTCAGTTGAGTTTAAATTTTATCTAATCAAGGAATTTCAATACCTAAAAAATCAGCAGTCCAAAGAGCTTGACTGGAATATAAAACGAAGCCTTACAAAGATAAACTACCGAATTCACACGGATGCAATTAAAGAAAATCTGATTCCGGAGCATCTTACTGCTCAACAGATAAGTTTTGTATATGCCAACGAAGCTGATGTGCTTAATATGTCGATATTCGGTAAAACAGCGTTGCAGTGGCGGAAAGAAAATCCTGACAAACAAGGAAATATACGAGATTATGCCAATGTATCTCAACTGGTTTGCCTAGCCAACCTTGAAAATCTTAATGCTGTTTTTATTGAGCAGGGACTTGAACAGCAGGAAAGACTCAGGCAGCTAAACAGGATTGCAATATCACAGATGAAAATACTTATTCAGGATTTTACGAAACATCTGGAAGCCGGAGAGAAATGATGAAGCTTAACCACATCTACTTGAAAGAGGAGATCAAAGGAATAAGAAGAACCCGAACCGGAGGATATAGATTTTGAATAATGAATGGGAAGAATATAAGTTAGGCGAAGTGGCTGATTTTGCTACAAATAAAATTGATATAAAAGAGCTTACAGAGGCTAACTATATTTCTACTGAGAATATGCTGCCAAACAGAGGTGGAATAGAAACTTCTTCAAAATTACCTTCGACAGGTAAGGTTAATGCTTTCACAAGCGGGGACATTCTTTTCTCTAACATTAGAACATACTTTAAAAAACTTTATTATTCAAGCTTTGACGGCGGCTGTTCAGCTGATGTGCTTGTTTTTAGAGGTAGAAATTCTAAAACATTTAACAAGTATCTTTATTACATATTATCAAACGATAAATTCTTTGATTACACAGTCGCATCTTCTAAAGGCACAAAAATGCCTAGATGAGATAAAGACGCAATTATGAGATATCAAATAAATCTCCCGCCACTACCCGAACAAAAGCGGATCGCAGAAATCCTTTCTTCGCTTGATGATAAAATCGAGCTTAATACCAAAATGAATAAAAATCTTGAAGAAATAGCTCAGGCTATATTCAAACAATGGTTCGTTGATTTTGAATTCCCCGATGAAAACGGAAATCCGTACAAAAGCTCCGGCGGAAAAATGATCCAAAGTGAACTCGGAGAAATCCCCGAAGGGTGGAGTGTGAAGGTAGCGGATGATTTGTTTGAAATAAATATTGGAAAAACGCCACCGAGAAATGAGAAAGAATGGTTCTCGTTAGACCCAAAGGATACAAAATGGTTATCAATTAAAGATTTAGGAAATTCTGGTGCATTTATATTGAGTACATCAGAGTATTTAACATCGGATGCGATAAAGAAATTTAATATAAAGATTGTGCCTAAAGGTTCTGTTGTTTTAAGTTTTAAACTTACAGTCGGTAGAGTCGGGATTGTAAATGAAGAAATGGTTACTAACGAAGCAATAGCTCATTTTAATATGAAGCATGAAAATGAAATCACAAAAGAATATATTTATCTATACCTGATGAATTTCAATTATACAAGTTTGGGCAGTACTTCTTCAATAGCAATAGCAGTTAATTCAAAAATAATTAAATCAATGCCAATCTTACTTCCAAGTAAAGTAGCATTATCAGGATTTTCAAAAAATGTAAAACTGTTATATGATAAAATATTAAATAATCAGCTTGAAAACCAATCACTAACAAAAACAAGAGACGCGTTGCTACCAAAGCTGATGAGTGGGGAAATAAGGGTGAATTTATGAACATAGATGTTATTATTGAAATGAATCTTGAAGCATTACTTATTGATAGAGGAGTTGTACTTAATTTCTCAAATAATGACATGAGAAAGTTTATTATCAAGTCAATTGGATTAGATGTTTATGCAGCAGGATTTGATGCTTACGGAGAATCAAAAGCTAATCGATTAAGATATGTATGGAATAAATATACTGAAGAAGTAGTATCAAAACTAAACATAGACTTGCTTAGGTATTTTAAGAAAATATCCAGTGATGAATTGTTTCAAGAGAAGAAAGAAGAGTACGAAGAATGTATGAAGTACTTTGAAAAAATGTTAAATAAGAGAATTAATATTGCCGAAACAGGTATATCAAAAAAGTTAAATGATGATATATTATCCCATAAATTCATTTCTGAACAAATCCTAAAATCTAATATGAAAATTGAAGGAAAAGACTACTCGGGCGCAATTACTAACGCAAGATCCTTAGTTGAACAAGTCCTCATGGAATTAGCAAGTAGATATGAGCATGAAATCAAGAATAAAGGGGATTTATTAAAACTATATAATGAAATAGCAAAAGCAATGAATTTACAAGCTGCTAATTACGACATTGAAGGATTTAAGCAAATATTAAGCGGGTTAAATAGTATAGTAAATGGAATCTCAAATTTAAGAAATGAGTTGAGTGACGCACATGCAAGAAAATATGAACCTTCAAGGCATCATGCGAGACTTGCTATTAATAGTGCCAATACAATTTGTGAATTTCTATTAGATAGCTATGAACATCAAATAAAAATGAAAGAGAAGGGGAAATTATGAAAAAGGCCGAACCTTTAAACTTGTTTATTAGTTACTCTCATTTGGATGAAGACAATATAAAGGAATTTGTAAAATTCATTGCACCTTTAAAGTCAAGCGGATTAATAAAAGAATGGTATGACAGGAGATTATTCGCTGGACAGGAATTTCAGGATAATATTGATAATAATCTCGATAATGCCGACATAATATGCTTTTTCATCTCTGCGAATTGCCTGGACTCATCTTCATGCATAAAAGAAATTAGAAAAGGTTATGAGCTTTACAAAAAGAAAGGAATTATAATTATTCCGATTATTCTGTCACCATGCGGTTGGTTAGATGTAGAAGAGTTAAATATATTTCTTGCATTACCAACTGACGGCAAACCGATTTCTTATTATTTAAACCAGGTCGATGGATGGATGGATGTTTATGAAGGCATAAAGAAATCTGCAAAAGCTTATCAGAGAATACTATCTATAGAAAATTCAAACCATACTATTGAATTCCTAAATAGTGCTGAATTATTGTCTAAAGCTCATTCAAATAAAAACGAAGTATTTCTCGATGATATTTACACATGTCCGTATTTAACAAAATATGATGAGTTAAAAGACAAAGAGAAGAAAGTAAAATTAAATGAGATCATCAATGAAATAATCATTGGAACTAAGTTACTTATAGCCGGTCAAGACCAATCCGGTAAGACAACAATTTGTAAAAGAATATATACAGAATTAAAGAAAAGAAATTTTTTGCCGGTTTATGTGCAAGATAGAAACGGACAGTTCGAAGGTCTGATAAATAATAGAATCAAGGATTCATTTAATGAGCAGTATGATGAAATTAAATTTGAGGACATTGACAGAAAATATATTATACCGATCATAGATGATTTCCATTTCGCAAAGAAAAAAGAAAAGCATGTTGATGATCTCAAGCTGTATGCAACGAGTGTTATAATAGTAGATGATATTTTCTCACTTAATTTTAGGGACGAGGAACTTACTGCTGGTTATAAAAAATATACTGTGAATGAATTCACACCTTCAATGAGAAACGAATTGATTGAAAAATGGATACACTTGAGTGATAATAAGACTACAAATCTAAACGAATTTTATAAAAGACTAGATTCTTCAAACGAAGTAGTAAACAGTACTTTAGGAAAAATAATGAGTAACGGGATTATGCCATCTTATCCGTTTTTCATTCTATCAATTATAAGTACATATGAAGCTCTTGACCGACCGTTGGATCAGGAAATTACTTCACAAGGTTATTGTTATCAGGCATTAATTTATATGTATCTAAGAAAAGAAGGTGTTAAAAATGATGACATAGATACTTACATTAACTTTTTGTCTGAAATTGCTTATCATTTCCATTCAAATAAGATAATCGAGATTTCAGAAAATGAATTTGATGAATTTATAAAAAGGTATTCCGAAGAATATATTTTCACTATTCACAAAAATGTTCTGTTAAATGTTTTAAAAAGAATTAAAATTATTATCAAAGACAGCTTTGGTAATTACTCGTTCAATTATCATTATCTTTACTATTATTTCGTAGCAAAATTTCTAGCAGAAAATCTAGATGATAATAAAATTCTTGTCGATGAAATAATAAATAACTTACACAAAGATGAAAACGCATATATAGCAATATTTATGTCACATCATAGCAAAAGTCTTTATGTAATAGACGAGATTGAAAGAATTTCTATTACTCTTTATGATTCATTCAAACCAGCTACACTCTCAAGTGAAGAACTTGATTTTTTCGATGAAAAACTGGAATCTATTATAGAGGCAAGTTTGCCAAAAGTACTTAACTCCGAGAAAGCAAGAAAAGATAAACTTAAAGCAGAAGATCAAATTGAAGTTATTAGAAAAGAATATGACGACGATATTCAAATTCCTAGTGAAATAGAGAATGACATAATTATAAATTTAAGAAAAAGTCTCAAAACTGTTGAAGTTCTAGGGCGTATATTAAAAAATAGGGTAGGATCATTTAAGAAAGAAAAAATTGAATCAATATTTCTTTCATCAATGAATCTACAATTAAGAATTTTGTCATCATTTATAGAAATAATAAAAAATGATGATAGTCAATCAGAAGTAGTAGATTTTCTCCAAAATAAACTACTTAAGTCTTTGCCTGGAATTAAAAATGCAAATGAAGATAAATTAAAGAAACTGGCAACAGATTTTTTCTGGAATATGAATTTTGCTTTTATAGGTGGGTTGATTGACAAAACAGTTCATTCTCTTGGTTCTGATAAGTTGTATGAATTATTAGAAAAAATCAATACTGAAAACGACACTCCTGTCGTTTTCTTAATTAGGCATGGAATTTTAATGTGGTATAATAAAAATTTAAATGTTGAAGAAATCTTCGATCGTTTAAAAAATGACGATTTTTCAGAAACAGCAAGGAGAGTAGTGAGATATATGATTGTACACCATTGCATGCTCCATCATATAGAATATAAGGACAAACAGAGAATAGAACAGAAGTTGGGGATTCCTACAAATAAACTAATTCAAATTGAAAACAAGAGCAACGATCAATGAAACAAATAAACCCTCAAATTGTCTTGACGGGTTCGTAACTACTTAATATAGGACAAAAAATGACAAACGATGATAAAACGATTTTTGAGGATGTAGAAGCGTTTTTGAAGGAAAAAGGCGCGGGTGATTTTGATGCGGATTATATTCACGGATATATTACGGCTGTTGCGTGCGCTCCGTCGCCACTCGATTGGGAAATTTGGCCTGCACATTTTTTTAAGAGTGAACACGGCAGCGGTAATGTTCTTGATGACGAAGATTTGCAGGATGTACAAGATGCGGTTCTTCAGGCTTATGACGATGTTACCTACTGTCTGCTGGATGGTGATTATCTGCCGCATATTATGATCTCGAAAGATCCTGCGAAATTGATAAGAGAAGATGCGAAAAAATGGAGTGACGGGTTTTTATACGGGACAAAGTTATGGGACACAAACATCCTGAAATCAGATACAGAATTGCTAAGTAATCTTGCTTTTATTCATATATTTAACAATAGCGAAAGAGTTACAAGTTTGACAGGAGATGCGAAGGATAAAATTGGTGGTTTCGAGGATAAGATCAAAGAGAAGAATCCAGCCGTGCTTATATCGTTTCTTGTGAGCGATCTGTACAAGCATTCGGTTCACAAAATGGGAAACAAATATCCCGATTTGAATAAAGCTCTGAATGATATTTTGAAATATGATATGAAGCCTGAGTTCGTGCACGGTTTTATGTCATCTCTGGCTTGTTCTCCTGTTATGATCAAGCCTTCCGTCTGGATGGATAAGCTCTGGGAAGGATACGAAGATCCGATTTACGATTCGACCGAAGCTGCGCTTTTTGTTTATAATGCTTTGCTCGGGATTTATGATAAGGTTGAAAGAAATGCGGATCTGCTCGGGAGCAAAGTTCAGCTTATTGAGAGCGAAGATAATATTGAAGCTGTTCAGCCGTGGGCTGCAGGTTTCTGCAAAGGGTGTGATTTATGGCAGCATCGAGCCGATATGAAAGAAAGATTTAATATAGAGTTTAAAATAGCGGATTATTATGCCCATAACGGTCAGGTTGCTGAAGATTTCTTTAAGGGTTATGAAGAGGCAGAAGGAAGGATAAGCGAGAACACTCCTTTAAGAAACCTGAATTCAGTTATATTCGAGCTTCAAACGAGGTATAGAAATCAGACTCCTCTGCCGTTTAAAAACGATGTTAAAATGGGAAGAAACGACCCCTGCCCGTGCGGGAGCGGGAAGAAATATAAAAAATGCTGCGGGAAGTGAGATGAATCCATTATTAAGACTTTATTTTTTTTGTATTTTGAGTTAAATTTATAATGCGGATTTGAAAGGATGAAATGAATGTCAGATTACAAGCTTGAAAATATTGACAACGGATATAAAAGTTATAAGCAGATAATTGATTTTTACGATTATTACAAGGATGGTTTTTTTCAGACTATAAATGTTCATATAGAGAATTGGTTCGGCGGGAACATGGCGGCCGTCTTAGGTAGTGTATCCGATTTGTTGATGGAAAATTTGAATACTATTAATTTTGTAATCAAAGATGTTGAAATTAAAAATCTCCTTCTTAGGAATGGTTTTTTATCATACTATGGGCATGATATTGAAATCGACGACAGGCATACAACAATAAAATACTTAAAAATTAAACCTACTGACGGAAGGTTTTTTAATAACTATATTTTCGGTGAGTTAATAAATAGACCAGAATTGCCTGAAATGAGTCAGCCTTTAAAAAAGAAGATCACTGAATCAATTTATGAGCTGTATGTCAATGCTCAAATTCATAGTAATACCAAATTTGTATATACTTGCGGTCAATTGTTTCCTGCTAAAAATAAAATTGAATTTACTTTTGTTGATACAGGTAGGGGATTTAAGAATGTAGTAAATTCCGCATTAGAACCTTTTGGAAGACATTTTAATGCCAATCAAGCCATTAGATGGGCAATAAAGGATAAAAATTCAACAAAAGGCGATGTCTCAGGCGGAATAGGGCTAGCGATACTTATTGAATTTATCAAATTGAACAAAGGTAAATTACAGATTGTAAGTGACAATGGGTTTTATCTACTCGATGAAACCGGAGAAAAAGACTATGATTTCCCAACTAGTTTCCCGGGGTCAATTATTAATATCAGCGTAAGAACGGATGATGACGCTTCTTATTCATTAATAGGTGAAATAAACAATAACGATTTATTCTAGGAGAAAATATGGAAACAATAGAACTGTTCATATACAATATCGTAGGTAGTCAACTATGCATCGAAGCTGAAGATGGGCAAAAAGTTTACGAAAAGATAAAAAAAGGTTTTGATGAAAACAAAAGAATATCATTGTCATTTCAAAACATTGAAATGATCACAACCGCTTTTCTAAACACAGCGGTAGGTCAGCTTTATAGAGATTATCCTGAGGACAAAATAAGATCTAGCATGGAAGTCAAGGATATAGCTCCTGATGATGCTAAAAGGATTAAAAGAGTTACTGATACCGCAAAAGTATTCTACAAGGATCCCGAGGAGAGGCTTAGAAAGTCAATTGATGAAATACTTGGGGAGAAGTAAAATGAGTGTAAAATACAGTCATGATAGAATCCCTGAATTGAAAGGAAGGCAAATATTTTTTGATGCGAATATAATTATCTATCTTTTTTGGCCAACAGGCAAAGAAGTTTACGAAACTATATATGCTACCGTTTTCAAAAAACTAATGGATAATGGCAACAATATAATGATAGATTTGACAGTAATGTCTGAGGTTTTTAACAGATCGTTCACTACTGAGTATGAGAAATATAAAGAAAAGCATAAGAATTACAAATTAGAGAAAAAAGCATATAGAGACAGTCAGGCTGGTCAAGATACAATTGAAGAAATTTATAGTTTGTTTAAAAATACTATCTTAACACGCTTCGAATTCGTAGGAAAGTTATTTACAAAAGATGATTTAGCCAAGCTTATGATTATTGATCAAATGGATTTTTCTGACAAAGTTATACTTGAAATATGCAAAGAAAATAATTTTATACTTCTTACCAATGACATTGATTTTAGAAGTGCAGATATTGATATCCTCACAGCCAATAACAAACTCGTTATTGCATAATGAATTATTTTACGGAAGACGGTTTAGAGAAGAGTTGTATCGAGATATTCGAATCTCTTGGCTATGAATATAAGTTTGGGCCGGATATTTCGCCGGACGGCATGTTCAAAGAGCGTGAGAGTTATCTTGATGTTGTTTTAAAGGACAGGCTGGTGTCAGGTCTTAAGAGGATAAATGCCGGTGTGCCTGATGAAGCGATAAATGAGGCTGTGAAGAAGGTTCTTCATCTTGATTCTCCGTCTATGCTTATTAACAATAAGACTTTTCATAAATTTGTGACTGACGGTATTGATGTTTCATTTCGTGATTATGGTGCGGAAAAGCATAAGAAAGTTTATTTGTTCGATACTGCTGATATTTGTAATAATAATTTTCTGGTTGTAAATCAGTTCACTGTGATTGAGAAGCACGACAGGAGGCCGGATCTTGTGGTTTTTGTGAACGGGATCCCTTTTTCTGTGATTGAGCTTAAGTCAGCCAGCGTTGAGGAAGCTACGACAGAGAAGGCTTATAATCAGATTAAGACTTATCAGTCTGATATTCCGACACTTTTTAATTACAACGCGTTCAGCATTATTTCTGACGGGATAAATGCGAAAGTTGGTACTGTAACTTCAAATCAGGAATGGTTCAAGATGTGGAGGACGGTTGACGGTGTGAATATCGAGCCTGTTACGGTTCCGCAGTACGATACACTGATAAGAGGTTTGTTTGACAGGGAAAGGCTTTTGGATATTCTTAGAAGTTCGATATTGTTTCAGGCGGATGATAAGGATAGCTATATTAAGATAATGACGGGCTATCATCAGTATTTCGGGGTGAAGAAAGCTATTTTAAGCACGAAAAAAGCTATAAGTGAGACGGGGGACAGAAAGATAGGCGTGATCTGGCATACTCAAGGGTCGGGTAAAAGTCTGCTGATGGTGTTCTATGCCGGCGGGCTGATCAGAGAGCTGGATAATCCTACTCTGATATTTTTAACCGACAGGAACGATCTCGATCAGCAGTTGTTTTCCACCTTTTCAAAGTCGGCGGATATTTTAAGGCAAATTCCTATTCAGGCGGATTCAAGACGGACTTTAAGGGAAATGCTCGACAGGGAAAGCGGCGGAGTTCTTTTTACTACGATTCAGAAATTCACGCCGGGCGAGGACGAGGATACTATGCCTGTTCTGTGCACGAGACGAAATGTGATTGTCATAGCCGATGAAGCTCACAGAAGCCAGTACGGTTTAAAAAGTGTGACGAAAGATTCGGGTGCAATAAAATACGGTTACGCTAAATATATGCGGGAGGCTCTGCCCAATGCGAGTTTTATAGGATTCACTGGAACGCCTATTGAATTTGAAGACAAATCCACTCCTGCCGTATTCGGAAATTACATTGATATCTATGATATGACAAGAGCGGTTGAAGATAAAAGTACGGTCAAAATATATTACGAGAACAGAATAATTAAGCTCAATCTTGACGATTCGATCAACTTTGATGAACTTGACGATGAAATAGATGAACTCACAGAAGGGCATGAAGAATATACGAGAAACAAGCTCAAATCGAAGTGGGGGAGACTTGAAGCGGTCGTCGGAGCAATGCCGAGGGTAAAGCAGCTTGCGGAAGATATAGTTGACCATTTTGAAGCAAGACAGAAAAATATGTTCGGTAAGGCAATGGTAGTCTGTATGAGCAGAAGGATCTGCATTGATCTTTATAACGAGATAATAAAATTAAGGCCGGACTGGCACAGCGAAGATAAAGACAAAGGAAAAATAAAAATAGTGATGACCGGAAGCGCGTCCGATCCTGCCGAATGGCAGAAACATGTACATAATAAACCCGACAGGGATGATCTGGCAAAAAGGTTCAAGGATGTAAAAGACGAACTGAAGCTTGTATTAGTCCGCGATATGTGGCTGACAGGCTTTGATGTGCCTTCGCTGAACGCGATCTACATTGACAAGCCGATGAAAGGTCATAACCTGATGCAGGCGATTGCCCGCGTAAACAGGGTTTTTAAGGACAAGGAGGCCGGACTGGTAGTTGATTACATCGGAATCGCGGAACCTTTAAAGAAAGCGTTAAAAGAATATACAGACAGTGATAAAAAAGAAGTCGGGATAGATACTGCTCAGGCAATCGCGGTAATGCTCGAAAAATATGAGATCGTCAAAGGAATGTTTCATGGTTATGATTACATTTCGAAGATCAAGGGGAGCGACAGAGACAGAATTCATGCTATAATCGGCGGAATGAACCATATTTTCGGACATGGCGAAAATGTCAAACTCGATTTCATGAAATTTACTATTGAACTCGCAAAATCTCACGGATTATGTTCAGCCACGAAGGAAGGAAGGCAGATTGATTTTGAAGTAAGCTATTTCAAAGCCGTAAAAGCAAGCATAGTCAAGCTCGAGACGGATGATCTTATTAAGAAGAAAAAACTTACTTTCGAAGAAATAAACGCACGAATGAAGCAGATGGTCTCGAATTCAATAGTTTCTGAGGAAGTGATCGACATTCTTGATGGAACAGGCTTAGGACGCCCTGAATTGTCTATCATGTCAGACGAGTTTTTGGAAGAAGTCAGGAACATGAAATTAAAGAACCTTGCCGTTGAACTTTTAAAGAGGCTCATTGACGGTCGTATCAAGCTTGCGGCAAGAAAAAATCTCGTACAATCCGAAAAGTTTTCAGAAAAGCTCAAAAGAGCTTTGCTCCAGTATCAAAATAAAGCAATCACCAATCTTGAAGTCATCGAAGCTCTGATCAAAATGGCGAAGGATTTTGATGCTATGCACAAAGAAGGTCAGGTTCTCGGCTTGAGTGAAGACGAAAAAGCTTTCTACGATGCACTCACTCAGGATATGACCGTCAAAGATTTCATGTCGGATGAAATATTAAAGCAGATCGCGCACGAACTCACGGAATCCATCAGGAGCAGCATCACGGTTGACTGGCAGGTAAAAGAAAGTGCCAGAGCCAATATGCGCAAGAATATAAAAAGACTGTTGAAAAAATATAAATATCCGCCCGAGCAGACCAAAGGCGCGATCGAAACCGTCATCAGACAGGTTGAACTAATGTGCAACAATGAAAATGAATATAACGGATATGAGCCTTACAGATACAAACCTGTCACGGTTCATTGGAGTCAGGTTGCAGATAAATAATCCCGTTTTGTCACAAATCTGTCACAAAATATAAAAAAACACCGCATTTTGTGCGGTGTTTGATGACAGTTCAATAATAGGGGGAGGATTATTTTCCTGTCGGTTAACAATATACTAAAAAAATCGGCAATGTTGATAAAATATTTTATATTTTTTTTATGATTATTTTACTCCGAAAGCGGGAGGAACGGTACTGCATCGAGTTCTGAATCGAAGGAAAATTTTTCAATTCCGTACTTCTGGATCTTTTTAAAAGCCGACATCGCGATCATGGCGGCGTTATCCGTGCAGTATTTCGGCTGAGGATAAAAGAATTTTAATCCTTTTTTAACCGACTGAGCCGTTATTTTTTCCCTGAGCATCGAATTTGCAGAAACTCCGCCGGCGAGAAGAACAGTCCGGCAGTTATGTTTTTTTGCGGCCCGTATGAGTTTGTCGGCCAGTGAATCCGTGACCGAATCCATAAATGACGCGGCGATGTTGTTCAGGTTGGATTTTATAAATTCTTTATCGTGCTTATCTATGTAATATTTTAATGAAGTTTTTAAACCGCTGAAACTGAAATCGTGGCTGTTCTTCATTCCTCTAGGGAAAAACTCAAAATCTTTATTCCCCGATTTCGCGTATTCATCCATGATGCGTCCGCCCGGAAATCCGAGCCCGAGCATTTTCGATACTTTGTCTATGCATTCACCTGCCGCGTCGTCTCTCGTTTTTCCGCAAAGCTCATATTTTTCCGATTCCGGAACGAAAACTATTTCCGTATGACCGCCTGATACGACAAGCACGATGAAAGGGTATTCTATCTCGGGATGATCTATGAAATTGGCGAAAATATGGCCTTCAATATGATTTACGGGCACGACAGGAACTTTTAGCGAATAAGCCAGCCCCTTTGCGAAATTCACTCCCACCAGAAGAGGGCCGACAAGACCGGGACCGTATGTTACTCCGATCGCGTCAACGTCGTTTAAAATCAGGCCGGAATCAGACAGCGCTTTTTCGAGCACTTCGGGGAAATTCTTTAAATGAGCTCTCGAAGCTATCTCGGGAATTACGCCGCCGAACTGAATGTGCTCAAGCTGAGTATTAACTGCTACGGACAGGATATGACCGTCTTTTAAAACCGAAACGGAAGTGTCGTCGCAGGATGATTCTATTCCGAGAACTATCATAAATTTATGCCTGAAGTGAAATTATGTCGTGGATCTTCCACCTGAAATCGTCGTCTAGAACAGTATAAAAGATCTCTCTGACCGTAAAGCTGAGACCGGCATCCTTAATAAAGCCGCCCAGCTGTTTCTGCGCCTTGAGTACCAGCTCTTCTGTCGCGAACGTGCCTATGGAAACGTGAGGTATGAAAGGTTCAAGGTTCAGACCGGTAATATTGTCCGGGCAGATCGCCGACAGCTTTAAATTCATGTCGTACAGCTCTTTGCAGTAGGACGGCGCAATATACAAAAAGAAAGGGTCCTTAAAATATCCGGTATCGGTAAATTCTACCCTGAACGGCTTGAAACTTCTTGCCGCCGCGACGGTATCTTTTCTAAAAATTTTCCACATATCGCGCGAAATATAAGGAGGATACATCATCGTAAGATGAGGCTTCGGCATTTTTACGTATTCTTCAAAACGGCTCTGCCATGAATAGATCTTTTTAGTGATCTCGTCTGGAAGAAATATGAACAGGCCGCCGTCTCCGGGTTTTGATGATTCCATCGTCCGCCTTAAGTTTGTTACGGTCAGGTAATTTAAGAAAAGAATTGATATTTAGAAATTAAAAAATTATAATTAACCGTTTAAACGGAAGAACGAATGAAAAAGATACTGAAATACGAGTTGAAACAGCTTTTGAGAGATAAAAAGACCATTTTTTTTGTTTTCGTACTTCCTTTAGTGATATTTCCAGTCGTTAACGGTCTTTTGTCAAAGGCGATCACTTCAAGAGTCGATGATATTTCCGAAGAAAAAGCGTTGATAATTTCCGAAAAAGACTCATTTCTTGTAGAAACACTCGGTAATTTTAAAAACGACAGCATTTTAACGTTCGATTATGTTGATAAGATCACAGTAACGGATTCTTTATTAAAAAAATACGCGGCTGCGGTAACGCTGAAATATGATGATTCGCTGAAGATGAACAACATTATAGTCTCATATTCTGGTAAAAAAGACAAGCAGAGCATTCAGACCGGGAATTTTATTGACAGGCTAAAAAATTTAAGAAAGAACATCTCGGAGAAAAGATATACCGAGATCGGGATAGCCGAATATTATAAGGAGTCCGTACCGCAGATAAAAAATACGGCGGACAGAGTGAAAATGGCGAATTCATCCAATGC
>JAKQBN010000056.1 GCA_029559475.1 bacterium | reverse complement strand
TTCCGCTTATTTTTCCGAGTGGCTGATGTTCTGGATTATAATATTAGTTATTTTAGTTATTGAACCAGTAATTTGGATTTTGTTCAAGTACAAAATAAAAATCTGGTTAAGTATTATTATTTTAGCTGTAACATTGACCGGTGTTTTTTACATAACATATTCAATAATGGAATACATTGAGCATAAAAGGCGGGAGAAACTTGAAGAAAGATGGAAAAAATCAGATTTGGAATATTTGCAAAGTTTGAAACTGAACGGTGATTGGGTTATGATTTTACCTGCCGGGTATAGAATTAATGTATCAATTCAATATTTAGGTGAGTTTAAGTTCAAAATTGACGGAAAGATATTTAGTGCGGAAAATGAAATGGGATATCTGCAATGTTATGAAGATAAAAATAATTCTATAGATTGGAAAATTGTGGATAAAGACAGTTTATTATTAAAAGATTATCATTGTTCAGGATTAGTAATGGTCCGTGGTGAAAAGTTGTTGAAGATGAAAGATGTCCCTGAACTGAAATTATCCGGCCGCTGGGCAGAAATCTCGCCGGGATATTTTAAAAATAATTCAACCATAGCATATTTAGGATATCTAAAATACAAGATTGACGGAGAAATATTTGATGTCGATTTTACTGAGGGCATTCTTACAAATTATCAAGATAAGAAAAATCCTGTGGAATGGAAAATAGTAGATAATGACAGCCTGCAACTCATTAATAATAAATCTAAAGAAGCTGTTTTGGTTCGTGGTGACAAAATCAAAAAAAATATACCTAAGCCGACCGATCCTGATCTTACCGGTAAGTGGGAACTTGTAATGCCGACAGGTTCTAAATATGACGCAGAAATAGAATACCTTGGGAAAATGATGTACAGTATTCGTTCATTGCAATATCTTGGAGATTCAAATTATGAATTTACCGGAAAAGAATTCAAGATGCATGAAACTCAAGATAAGCCATGGAATCATTACATTTGGAAGATCGAAAACGGAAATTATCTAATATTAACCGAAACTCCTTTGGAAGAAGCATACAGAAATGATTACTGCGGAGCGATTCTCAAGCGCAAAGGCAGTAAAAGTATTATAACCCCTCCAACAGAACCGAACCTGTCAGGCAGATGGAATTTAACAACTCCCAAAGGATACACATACAATGTGGCTGTTGAATATTTGGGAAACTCTCTGTATAGAATTGCATGGAACGGCGAGATGGGCGGAGTCTATGAAATAGGGAAAAAGGAATTAAAAATGTACAATCCGTCAGGAGTAAGTACAAGAAACTACAAATGGGAAATAACAGGAAAAGACAGCCTTATTCTCACTTCAGCTCCTGCAGAAAAATCAAACGGTAAAAGTTATTTAAAATCCCTGCTGATACGGTCTAATAAAAAAAGCAGTTCTATTATAAAAAAAGCTCCTGAGATAGAAGGCCAGTGGGATTTATTTATACCACCTGAATATAAATATAAAATTAAAATAGCAAAAATCGGTGAATTACGCTATCGTATATCAGACAGCAAAGGAACTGCTTTTGTCGGAGACTATGAGTTTATTGAAGATGAACTTGTAATGATTCCTCAAAAGGGTAAACCGAGCTGGAAAACATATACTTGGAAGATAGAAAATAATAAAAAACTGAATTTACTGAGCAGTGAATATCAGGGAGCGGTTCTTAGCCGTTAATATAGTATAGAATAGCATAAGAAGGAAAATAAATGAATGAATCAAGTATAATATCAAATATTCGGTGGTATCGTATAAAAAACTTGACAAATGTCCGATGACATCGTATATTTGAGATATGAAAGACCTACTGTATCAATATAATCCGTGGTGGGAAGATAACCTGTACTGTCAGGATGTGAAGCCGAGAGATAAATATTTAGGTCAGATGGTTAAATATTCCGATAGTAAACAGATTGTTATCCTGACAGGACTCAGAAGGGTGGGTAAAACTACTCTGATGAAACTTTTCATCAAAAGACTAACCGGCAAAGGAACTGACCCGAAGAGAATTTTATATGTAAGTCTTGACGATTATATGCTCCGTTCAAGCAGTATAATTGATATAATTGATGAATTCAGAAAGATCCACAAGATAAAGATTGAGGAAAAAGTATTTCTTTTCCTTGATGAAGTTACTTATAAAGAAGAATTTCATATTCAATTAAAAAACATTTATGACAACCAGAATACCAAAATTTTTGCAGCTTCTTCTTCGGCATCTCTGCTGTGGGATAAAAAAGCCAGTCTTACAGGCAGAGCTGTCACTGTTGAAGTTGAGCCTTTGGACCTGGATGAATATCTGCAGTTTAAAGGTATCGGAATCAAAAACAGGGATATAAAACTGTATCAGTCTTATTTCCTCGAATATATAAAAACAGGCGGAATGCCGGAAAATATTATTAATCCGGGAAGAGAATATCTGATGAATCTGATCGAAGATATAATTCAAAAAGATATAACCGCGTATCACGGCGTAAAAAATCATCAGATACTAAGAGATTACTTTACACTTTTGATGGAAAGAAGCGGTAAACAGCTGAGTATAAATAAGATCGCTAATATTCTCGACATTTCCGTTGATTCATCAAAAAGGTATCTGGAGTATTTTCAGGCTTCCTATCTCATACATCTGCTGCCGAGATGGGGCAAGACGAACCAAATACTGCTTTCATCAAAAAAGATCTATGTGGCAGATCTCGGGATTAAATACCTTTTTATCGGCGAAAGAGATATTGGGAGTTATTTTGAAAATTACATTTACCTGAAATTACGCCTGAAGAGTCAACTATATTATATCCAGGAAAGTTCGATAGAACTTGATTTCTATACAGCTGATAAAGTGATAATCGAATCGAAGTATTATTCAGAACTTAATGAAAAACAAAAGAAATTATTCGAAGAATATCCTGCAAAAAAGAGGATACTGATTGATTCTGTTGAGAAATTATCATTACTTGAGGAGATGTAATGCCGATTAGAAAAACTCTAACTCAGGAAGGAACGTTTAAAACGATGCGAAATATGTCATTCGAGAACGTGCTTATTGGATGGTTCATGCAGGACGGCTGGCAGGTGTTCAAGCCTGTTCTGGACGACGGGCATCAGACCGATGTGCTGATATCAGACGGTCCGAATTTCTATAGGGTTCAAGTAAAGACATTTGAGGATAAGGGAACATATCAGGAAGTTCATAAAGACTGGGATGATAATAATATTGACTGCGTAGTATATTTTTCAAGGGACACAAAATTCGGTTATGTCGCACCTGCATTCAGAGAAGATAAGAGGCTTCTCGAGCATCCGGAACACATAAGATTTTCAGGCAATTCAAATTCATTTATTAAGGCGTTCCATAAACTGGAAGTGAAAAGATGAAATTCAGAATTATCTTATTGCTCACGATAGTGTGTATAGCTGTATTATCATGCAAAAATAAAGAGATCAATGCCGAACTTAAGATAATTGATCTGTCTTCTTTTGGAAGCGTCAACATGATAAAGGAGATAGATGGGAAGATATATGTTCTCAATTCGACAGGATCATCGGTCTACAAATTTGACGGAAGTTCTTTAAGCCTGTTCAGAGATCTGGAAATACGCGGAAGGGATTTTCTATTGGATTTCGATATCGAAGGCGATAAAGTTTATTATTCAAATACTTACGACGAAGTATTCGTTTCGTCAGGCAGCGTTATCGAAGATACAATAAAAGTATTCAATCCCGACAGGATAGCCATTATAGATTCATTACTGTATGTAACTTCAAGGATGCCAGAGGATGGGGATATCTATCTGAAGCTGATCGATATAGAGAGCGGGATTGAGATAAATCGAATCAGGCTGAATGATACGCCTGAATCAGAAATGAAATTCGCGCAGGTTGCAATGGCTGAAGATTCAGGCAGTTTGTGGTTAATGAATCCGTTCAGATCAAAACTGGAAAAATATAATGGCGATTTGAATATCATCTCTGCTTTTGATCTGCCTTGCGATTATCAGTACGGGAATTTTGATGTTCATGATGAAGAGATAAAAATTATTTCATCAAAAGATAACTATATATCGATTCTTAATATAAATCTAAAAGACGGGAAGGATGAGCTTAAACCCGTTATCAATTCGGCGGATATAGACATAATGACTTCGTGCGTGTCAGGCAAAAAAACAGTCATTTACGATTATATAAGTCAGAGCATCATAATACTTTAAAAACAGTAGATTTTTAAATATTGACAAAAAATTTAAAAACGTTATAATACAGCCGATTTTTACCGTTCATTGAAACAAAGTAAAAAAGGGATCTATGATGAAGAGAAAATATTTTCTGATCGGCCTTTTTTTATTTACTGCGTTGATTTTCGCGACCGATACAGCAAATAATGAAAGTGTTATTCATGAAATGACAATTTTTATATTCCAGCTTGGAATAATAATATTTGCCGCAAAAATTTCAGGCATGCTGTTCGAAAAAATGAGACTGCCTGGAACACTCGGAGAAATATCGGTCGGGATGCTTATCGGGCCGTACTTTCTGGGAAGCCTGCCACTGAGTATTTTGGGATTTCCGGATGGAATATTCCCGCTTCAGACAGGATCTATACCTATAACAAATGAAGTTTACGGTATTTCGATTATTGCTTCAATAATGCTGCTTTTTATATCGGGGCTGGAAACAGATCTTAAATTATTATTCAGATACCTTTTCAGCGGTTGTGTAGTAGGGATCGGCGGGGTAATATTCTCGTTCATTCCCGGAGCTATCGTGGGAATGTTCTTTCTAGATAAGCCTTTTATGAGCCCGGAATGTCTTTTTCTGGGTATAATGAGCACGGCTACATCCGTAGGAATAACCGCGATGATCCTTTCCAAAAACAGATATATGGATTCGCCAGAAGGAGTAACAATACTGTCCGCAGCTATCATTGACGACGTTTTGGGAATTATTGTTCTGGCGATAGCAGTAGGTATAGCAACAGTATTAAAAAACGGCGGAGAGATCGCCTGGGGAGCGATAGGGCTGGTTTCGGTAAAAGCAATATTGTTCTGGCTCGGATTCACTGCGGCGGGGATAATTTTCTCCGAAAAATTAAGCAGATTTCTGAAGTTCTTTAAGGATCAGACAGTTTTTTCAATAATGGCATTCGGGCTTGCGCTTTTCTTTGCCGGAATTTTTGAAAAAGCGGGACTTGCGATGATAATCGGGGCTTATGTAATGGGTCTTTCGCTTTCAAAAACAGACATTAGCTTCGAAATACAGGAAAAGATCCATCCGCTTAAAGAATTTTTCGTACCAATATTCTTTACGGTAATGGGTATGCTGGTCAATCTTCACACAATTACCTCCAGCGTTGTGATATTCGGAATAGTTTATTCAATCGTTTGTATGCTCGGTAAAATATTAGGGTGCGGAATTCCCTCGCTGTTTACGGGATTCAATAAAACCGGTGCACTAAGGATCGGTATCGGTATGGTGCCGAGGGGAGAAGTAGGTCTGATCATCGCCGGGATAGGAATTTCCAACGGCTTTATATCACAGGATATTTACGGTGTCGGAATAATGATGGTTCTGAGCGGTATTATCGTGACACCTCCGATGCTGACATCAGTTCTAAAAATAAAAAAGAAAGGAACAAGCGTAGAACTAAAAGAAGAAGAGAACGAAACATTTGAATTCGATTTTTATTCACCGGAAAAAAATGACTTTTTTATAAACTACATTGTAGAATATTTTGACAAAGAGGGCTATCATATCACCCGAATGATCCTTGATTATGAAGTGTTTCAGGTGAGAAAAGACAGGATATTTATCAAAATATCAAAATTCCCGACTTCTATCACTTTTACGGCACCAAAAGAAGACATGCATTTTGTAAAAACGCTTGTTTACGAGTCGGCCTTAAAACTTCAGGATAATATTGAAAAATTCAATGAAAAAACTCATCTTTTAGAGATAAAGGACTCTCTTTCTACAATTACTGTTATGAAATCCAATTTCGATTTGTCGAATATAATAGATCCGAAATGTATAATCACTGATTTGAGATCAAAGACAAAGGAAGGCATAATAAGCGAGCTTGTCGATGTGCTTTATGAGAATAAAAAAATCAATGAAAAACAGAGCATTTTCGACGAAGTGATGGCGAGAGAAAAAGTTATGAGCACGGGAATGAAAAACGGAATTGCCATTCCGCACGCAAGGGCTGAAGGAGTTGATCAGACAAGGATCGCAATAGGGATCAAAAAGAACGGGATCGATTTTCAGTCTCTCGATGGACAATCAGCTAAAATAATCGTTCTGCTCGTTTCTTCAACAAAAAAAGACGATCCGCATATCAGAGTTCTTGCGGCGCTGAGCGCGCATCTGCATGATAAAGATGATATAGAAAAACTGCTGAGCCTGAATTCACAGGAAGAGATATGGAATTTCTTCAAGCCTGTGCAATAGAATAAATCTAATTATTAAGCATATTTTATCTATATAAATTAATTTGACTTTAAAATTTAAACCCTTATCTTGTAGGGGTTGTAAAAACGCTTAAAACAACAATATTAAATAAAATAGGAGACGAATATGCTATCAACGAAAGAGATAATCAAACTGGACGAAAAATACGGAGCCCATAACTATCATCCGCTGCCCGTAGTTATTTCGGAAGCGAAAGGCGTGATGGTCAAAGACCCCGAAGGAAAACAGTATTTCGATTTTCTTTCCGCATATTCCGCCGTCAATCAGGGACACAGACACCCTCATATAATTAAAGCCCTGACAGATCAGGCTAAAAGATGCACTCTTACATCAAGGGCTTTCCACAATGATGTTATGGGATTATATCTGAAAAAACTGTGCGAATTCACAGGCTACGAAATGGCTCTGCCGATGAATACGGGAGCTGAGGCTGTCGAAACGGCTATCAAAACAGCCAGAAGATGGGGCGTTGAGAAAAAAGGTATAAAAAACGGCAAACAGGAAATCGTAGTCTGCGAAGACAACTTCCACGGAAGAACTTCCACAATAGTATCTTTTTCGACCGATCCTGACGCGAGAGTGAACTACGGTCCGTACGCGACAGGTTTCAAGATCGTAAAATACAACGACGCTAAAGCCATCGAAAAAGCCATAACACCTAATACCTGCGCAGTCATGATAGAACCTATTCAGGGTGAGGCAGGCGTTTATGTTCCAGATAAAGGATACTTAAAAGCCGTAAGCCAGATCTGCAAAAAGAACAATGTTCTCTTTATAGCTGACGAAGTACAGACAGGATTCTGCAGAACAGGTGAAAAATTCGCCTGCAACCACGAAAAAGTTAGACCCGACATTATGTGTCTCGGTAAAGCTCTGGGCGGAGGCGTAATACCTGTATCCGCTATCGTAGCCGACAAAAAAATTATGGAAGTTTTCACTCCCGGAACTCACGGTTCGACATTCGGCGGTTATCCTCTCGCTTCAGCTGTCGCTATCGCTTCGCTTGAAGTTCTCGAAGATAAAAAACTGCTGAAAAGTGTTCAGGAACTCGGTGAATATTTCAGAACTGAAGTCGGCAAGATCAAATGCAAGAAAATGGTTCAGGTCAGAGGTAAAGGTCTTCTTAACGCGGTAGTCTTTGCAAAAGGATTCGAAGCTTGGAACGTATGCCTAGCTCTCAGAGATGCCGGACTTTTAGCAAAACAGACCCACGGAAATATTATCAGATTCGCTCCGCCTCTGGTAATAACAAAAAAAGAGATGGATAAAGCGTTAAAAATAATTAAATCGGTTTTTGAGAAAATTAAATAATAAGGCGACATCTTGTTTTTAGGGCGGAAAATTCCGCCCTTTTTTATTTTTATTTTCCGATAAATATGTTAAATTTAAAACCTGTATAAAATCTGAAGGAATTAAAATGAAAGACAGGACAGTATATTCGAACCCGCTGATTGAAAGATATTCGTCAAAAGAAATGAGCTACATATTCAGTCCTGAGAATAAATTCAGAACATGGAGAAAACTCTGGATCGCTCTGGCTGAATGCGAAAAAGAACTTGGTATTAAGATTACAAAAAAGCAGATAGATGAACTGAAAAAATATCAGAACAAGATCAATTACGAAGAAGCGGAAAAAAGAGAAAAAATTGTCAGGCATGATGTTATGAGCCATGTTTATGCTTACGGGCTTCAGTGCCCGAACGCGAAAGGTATAATCCATCTTGGAGTAACTTCTGCCTATGTCGGAGATAACACCGATCTTATTCAGATGAAACAGGGTCTGATCGAGCTTAAAAAGAAGCTTTTGTCGCTTTTAAAAAAGATGAAGGATTTCGCCTTGAAAGAAAAAAACAGGCCGGCCCTGGGATTCACGCATTTCCAGGCTGCCCAGCTTACAACCGTCGGCAAAAGAACCTGTTTATGGATGAACGAATTCGTTCTGGATATTGAGGAGATAGAGTTCTGCCTCGATACGCTAAGATTCCGTGGCGTAAAGGGAACGACTGGAACTCAGGCATCATTTATGGAACTTTTTAACAACGATGAAAGCAAAGTTAAAAATCTTGACGATATGGTCACTGCTAAAATGGGTTTTGATAAAAAATTCATCATAACAGGCCAGACTTATACCAGAAAGGCCGATTCACGGATAATGCAGTGCCTGTCAGCCGTGGCACAGTCGGCACATAAAACGACTAACGATATCAGGCTGTTACAGAATCTGAAAGAGATAGAGGAACCATTCGAAAAGAACCAGATCGGTTCTTCAGCTATGGCTTACAAGAGAAATCCGATGAGATCCGAGCGAGTAGCGTCTCTATCAAAATATATTATTTCACTTACTTCATCAACGGCTATGACAGCATCAACACAGTGGTTTGAAAGAACCTTAGACGACAGCGCGAATAAAAGGCTTTCAATACCCGAGGCCTTTTTAGCCGCTGACGCAGTTCTGATAATATTGAACAACATTTTCGACGGGCTTGTTGTATATCCCAAACAGATCGAAAAAAGGATAAAAGCAGAGATACCATTTATGGCTACCGAGAACATTATAATGAAAGCCGTGAAAAAAGGCGGGGACAGACAGGAGCTTCACGAAAAGATCAGAGAACTTTCTATGCAGGCGGGCAGGAATGTAAAAGAACTTGGACTTGAAAACAATCTGCTGGATCTGATAGCGGCAGATAAATCTTTCGGACTTTCGAAGAAAGAACTCGAAAAAATGACCGATCCGATACTATACATAGGAAGAGCTCCCGGCCAGGTCACTGAGTTTATTAAAGAAACTATCGACCCGCTGCTAAAGAACGCTGATATTGCAGGCTCGGATTTTGAACTGAAAGTCTGATAAAATCCTTGCCATCACATTTTAATTCATATGTATATAGCGAAATAAAAGGTAGTTGTATAATGATTGGAATTAAATATTTTAGCATTATGGAAACAGCTATAGAATATACATGATTTATATTGAAAAAACTGAATTTTTTGATTGTTTCGCGCTGTTCGATTAACTAAATTAAAACACGGTAAAACTACAACAGGTTGTATCGGGGGATAAGGGATACAACAATATATTGTGTTTTCGATTTGAAATACAAAAGTATATTTTGGAGAAGCAATGTCTTTCGTTCATCTTCACAATCATTCACATTATTCCACGCTTGACGGCCTTTCAAAGCCCAAAGATATGGTAAAACGCGCGATCGAATTAAATCAGCCGGCAATGGCAATTACCGATCACGGCAACCTGATGGGAGCTATAGATTTTTATCAGGAAGCGAAAAAGGCTGGGATAAAACCGATAATCGGTAGCGAGTTCTATCTTGCAGAAAACATGAAATCAAGAGAAAAGGGCGAAGGTAAGTATCACCTTGTTCTACTCGCAAAAAATGAAACCGGTTATAAAAACCTTATAGCCCTCTCAACGGAAGCGAATCTTTACGGGTTTTATTCTAAACCCAGGATAGATTTTGAGATCCTTAAAAAACACTGCGAGGGCCTAATCGGACTATCAGCATGTATAGCTGGCGAAATACCGTCATACATAATAGACGGTGATCTTGAAAAGGCAAAAGAAACTGCGCTTAAATATAAAGCTCTATTCGGTAAAGAAAATTTTTATCTGGAAATACAGCATCATCCCGACATTAAAGAACAGGCGAAGGTAAACAAAGAGCTGATAAAAATGTCAAAAGAACTCGGTATCGGTCTTGTAGCCACGAACGATGCTCACTATGTCAGTAAAGATGATGCGATCATTCAGGACGCATTGATCTGTATAAACACGAATAAACTTCTGAATGAGAGGGAAGGCAGAATGTGTATGATGGACGGCAATTATTCAATTCTGTCCACTGAAGAAATGGTAAAAAATTTCAAAGACATTCCTGAAGCTATAGAGAACACTGTTAAGATCAGCGAAATGTGCGAACTTGAAATAAAATTCGGTCAAAAACTGATGCCGAAATTCGAATGCCCGGAATCAATGGGCGAAGACGAATACCTGAAAAGTCTTTGTGCGGACGGTTTGAACAGCAGATACGGAATAATCATTAGAGCTGGAGAATACGTTCTTTCAGAAAGCTCCCATGAAAAGAAGCTCCCTCTACCTCTGGATGAAATAGTATCAAGGCTGGAGTTCGAACTTGAAACAGTTAACAGTATGGGATTTCCTGGATATTTTCTGATCGTTCAGGATTTTGTGAACTGGGCAAAGAGCAACGGGATTCTTGTAGGACCGGGCAGAGGCTCGGCAGCGGGTTCACTTATTTCATATCTGACCGGTATCACCAACGTCGATCCTCTAAAACACGGGCTTCTGTTCGAAAGGTTCTTAAATCCCGACAGGATATCTATGCCGGATATAGATATTGACTTTCAGGATGACAAAAGGGATCAGGTTCTGGAATATGTGCGTAATAAATACGGCGAATCAAATGTCAGCCAGGTCGTTACTTATCAGACTATGGGCGCGAAGAACTCGATAAGAGATATCGGAAGGGTAATGAACATTCCTCTCGATGATGTTAATAAGATCTGCAACATGATATCTTGGAGAGTGGGAACAACGATCGAGTCATCGCTAAAAGAAAAAGAATTCAAGAAATTCTATGATGATAATCCCCAGTTCAAAGATCTGATAGATATGGCCAACAGGATCGAAGGTACGATAAGGGGAACCGGTACTCATGCCTGCGCGGTCATAATCAGCGGAGTTCCTGTGTGTGAAATAGTTCCGCTTCAGTATCCGCCGAGAGAAAAGGAAATAATCATCACTCAGTACGAAGGCCCGCAGCTTGACAAGATCGGTCTGTTAAAAATGGACTTTCTCGGACTCAGGAATCTTACAATTATTTCCGAGGCTTTAGAATCTATAAAAAAGCGTACCGGGAAAGATCTCGATATAGACAGAATTCCGTTTGACGATAAAAAGACTTTCAACCTGTACAGCAAAGGTATTACAGACGGAATATTCCAGTTCGAATCTGATGGCATGAAGAAATATCTGAAAGATCTAAAGCCGAACAAATTTGAATATCTCGTCGCGATGAATGCGCTCTACAGACCGGGACCGATGGATAAAATTCCCGATTTTATCAGAAGGCGGCACGGAAAGGAAAAGGTCGAATACGATCACCCGCTGATGGAAAAGTATCTGAAAGATACCTACGGCATCACGGTATATCAGGAACAGGTAATGCTTCTTTCAAGAGAACTTGCGGGATATACAAGGGGCGATTCTGACACTTTAAGAAAAGCGATGGCGAAGAAAGATAAAAAACTGCTTCCCGCCCTAAAGAAAAAGTTTTATGACGGCTGTAAAGCAAACCCGAAGTTTATTGAAGGGTGCGTTCAGATGAAAAAGGAAGCGGACAAAGTCATAGAAGAGATCTGGGACGGCTGGGAAAAGTTCGGAGATTACGCGTTCAATCTTTCTCACTCAGTATGCTATGCCTACGTTTCATATCAGACCGCGTACTTGAAAGCTAATTATCCCGTTGAATTCATGTCCGCCATGCTCAACAGCGTAAGGGATAAATCAGAAGATGTGTTAAAATATATTGAGGAATGCAATAATCTCGGAATAAAGATCGTCAGACCCGACGTGAATACCAGCTATAATAATTTTGCACCCACAAAAGACGGCAGTATTGCTTTCGGTCTTCAGGCGATCAAGAACGTCGGAGCTAAAGCGATAGAATCGATAATCGAGATGCGTGAAAGCGGGGGCATATACAGATCGATCTATGATTTTCTCGAGAGGGTCGATATTTCGAAAGCCAACAGAAGAACTATCGAGCATCTCGCTAAAGCCGGAGCGCTCGATTCTCTCGGGCATCCGAGAGCGCAGATAGTGGAATCTCTTGAAACGCTTCTCCCTCATTATCAGCAGGCTGCGTCACAAAAGAACGACTGGGGTATGAGTCTGTTCGGCGAATCATCTGATGAAGAGATCACAGTAGACCATCTTCCTTTGGCCGATGTTGCCGAATGGGATAAATCAGTACTTTTAGAAAACGAAAAAGAACTGATCGGGCTTTATGTATCAGGTCATCCGCTTGATGAGTACAAAGAACTTATACAGTCATTTTCGACTTCTAAAAAGATAGAAGCTGATAATTTTGTTCAGGATGAAAAATTCATTCTAGGTGCAAAGGTCAAGGATATCGTGAAGAAGTTTTCAAAAGCAGGTAAGGACTGGGCTAATCTTATTCTTACCACGCTGCACGGAGAAGTCGAACTTGCGCTTTTCAGCCAGCAGTACGAAAAATTTAAAGATATCATAAAAGCCGGCGGAGTTTATTTTTTCAGGATAACCGTATCTAAAAAGGACGGCGAATTCAGACTTTATATTGATGAAGTGATAACATACGAACAGGCACAGGAAAAATTCAGAACGAATACAAAAAAAATAAAGATCAGCCTTACACCGGCAGCGATGGACGAATTCACTCTCAAGGAATTTCTTGAATACATCGGGAAGAACAAAGGCGAAAAAGATCTCTATTTTAGAGTGATCACAGGATCTTCAAGCTTTGTGTTAAAATCAGATTCATATAAAGTGACCGGTACTGTTCAGTTCATAAAAGGCCTGAAAGAGATACTGGGCGAAGACAGTATTGAATTTACATAAATCAAAAAGCTGAAATAATTGAATAATACCTTTCTTTGACGTTCATTTTTCCTTATATTACCGTTTGGCATAGTTTTCAATAAGCATCGGGGAAGATTTAGATTATGGCGGACAGCATTTTAAACGGACAACTGTTTAAATACGAAACAGAACTTTATCTTAAGGGATACAGACTGATAGCAGGCGTAGATGAAGCCGGAAGAGGACCGCTGGCAGGACCTGTCGTAGCTGCTGCTGTCATATTCAAGCAGGGAGTTGCCATAGAGGGCGTCAACGATTCAAAAAAACTATCTGAAAAAACGAGAGAAAGGCTTTTTTACGAGATCAGAAAAAACGCAGTTAGCTATGGTGTCGGGATGATCCCGAACGGGAGGATAGATGAGATCGATATCTTACGGGCGACCTTCGAAGCAATGAAAAGAGCGGTGTCAAGGCTTAGCGTCGAACCCGATTACATTCTGATAGACGGCAGAGATGCCCCGTTCGATACAAAAAATCAGTCCGCGATCATAAAAGGCGACAGTCTTTCGTATTCAATAGCAGCCGCTTCAATAATCGCCAAGGTTACAAGGGACAAGCTGATGAATTTTTACGACAGGATATATCCATTATACGGTTTCGCGAAAAATAAAGGATATGCCACTCACGAACATATCGAGGCGATCAAAAAATATGGAAGGTGTTCTATCCACAGGAAAAGTTTCAGGCTGCAGTTCGAGAAGGATACACAGCTTCATCTGGAGATATAAAGCGAAAAGGTCATGATATACTTCGTAGTAATAATATTTTTATCAGGTTTTCTTTATGTGATGTACATAGAGAATTTCAGATCAGGTCTTTCGAGAATAAAGAACGATCTTTGCATCACCCGAACAGAAGATCTGCCAAAAGTTACAGTAATAATTCCTGCGCGTAATGAAGAAAAATACATAACTGCAACATTAACTTCAGTGCTGAATCAGAATTATCCGGAAGCTCTGCTCGATATAATAGCGGTCGATGACCGTTCTATAGACTCGACAGGAAAGATAATGGAGAACATTGCCAAACTCAACAGGAACATATCTGTGATCCATATCTCTGAAGTATCAAAGAACATATCTCCGAAAAAGAACGCGATCCTCACGGCCGTCAGGAATACCGAAAATGAAATAATCATCACTACAGACGGCGACTGTCTCCACGACAGGAACTGGATCAGATCGATGATAGCCCCGCTATTTAACGAAAGGAACGAAAATGTGGGTATTGTAGCAGGACTTACGGTTTTCGATAAACCGGACATGGATATGTTCGAAGAAACATGGCAGAGCATGCAGAGCATCGATTATATCTCGCATTCACTGATAGCTGCGGGTTCGATCGGGAACGGAAGGGCTTTTACAGCCAACGGGAGCAATCTTCTTTTAAAGAAAGCGCTTTATGTTAAGGAAGCTAACAGCATGAAGAGCGAACTGGCATCAGGTGATGATTTTTTTATGATCCAGGCAGCGCAGGAAAGTAATTACAGACTCAGATTCGTATGCAACAGGGAGAGTATAGTAAAAAGCTATCCCGTCGAAAGCCTTAAGGATCTTGTAGATCAGAGATCCCGCTGGGCGTCAAAGGCTTCCTACGCATCGGATTTTGTTCTTTATTTCGCGATGAACACTTTCGTTTTTTATACCGGTATTCTGGTCATTTTGGGAATGACTTTATCGGGAGCTCTTCCCGTATGGGTCTTTATAACATTGTTTTTAATGAAATTCATTCCCGAGACTGTTTTTCTCATTTACGGATTCGGCAAATTCGGGCTCGATTTCAAATTCAGATATTATCTTCCGCTGCAGCTTTTCCACATACCTTTTAACTTACTCGCGGCGGTTAAAGGAAAGTATATAGGCTTCGAATGGAAGGGAACAAAATACAGACAGTAGAAAGGATAAAGATGAACCGGAAAATAGTAGCTATAGTAGGCAGACCGAACATCGGAAAGTCAACTCTTTTTAACAGAATGACAAAAACTAAGGATGCTATCGTGGCCGATCATTACGGTGTTACGAGGGACAGAAATTACGGTGCCGTAGAGTGGACAGGAAAGTCTTTTACGCTTATCGATACAGGCGGATTCGTGCCGGAGACAAAGGAGTTCTTCGAAAGCATGATCCGTTCTCAGATTGAAATAGCCATCGATGAAGCTGATATTATCATTTTTCTCGTAGATTCAAAAACCGGGATTTCAGCTATTGATAACGATATTGTAAAGATCCTTAACAAAACGGATAAGAGAATAATTCTGGCGGTGAATAAGATCGATGAGCCGAAGGACGAGGCCGATGTCCATGAATTTTATAATTTGGGAATAGGCGAGCCTATAGGTATTTCAGCTATGACAGGAAGGAATTTAGGTAATTTTCTCGATCTGATCACAGAGGATATGACGCTTGATTCGGAATCAGAAGAAGTGACGGATACAAGACTGAAAATAGCAGTCATCGGAAAACCTAACGTCGGAAAATCATCGCTTGTCAATAAAATCCTCGATAAAGAAAAAATGATAGTTTCTAATATACCCGGAACTACGAGAGATTCAATTGACTCAGTACTGAAATATCAGGGCGAAGAGATCGTTCTGATAGATACAGCAGGATTAAGGAAGAGGAAAAAAGTAAGGGAGAGTTTAGAGTTTTATTCACTTATCAGAACCCTGAGAGCGATCGAGAGGGCGGATGTCGTAATCCTTATGATTGATGTGACCGACGGCTTAACAAAGCAGGACATAGATATACTTATAGAAGCAAAAAGGCTTCACAAAGGGCTGATTCTTGCCGTGAACAAATGGGACCTGTTAAAGAATAAGGAGACTAATACAGCACGGGATTATGAAAAATATCTGAGGGAAAGTCTCGAATGGATCACTTACATTGAGATCAAATTCATTTCAGTACTCGAAAAGCAGAGGCTTTTTAAAATTCTTGACCTTGCTAAAGAGATCAAAGCAAGGCGTTCTCTCAGGATCCCGACCGCAGAGTTGAACGATTATCTTCAGAATATAATAAGGACACACACGCCTCCTTCGGTCAACGGCAAATTCATTAACATAAAATACATGAGCCAGGTAGCTTCGGATCCTCCGGTTTTCTCTTTCTTTGTGAACGAGCCTCAACTCTTGAAGGAAAATTATAAACGGTTCCTTGAAAAGAAGATAAGAGAAAAATATAATTACAGCGGAGTACCCATAGTTTTTAAATTTTTAAAAAAGTAGGTAAGGAGACCATAATGCTGAACATAGATAATTCCAAGATCCTGATTATTATAGTGGATGATGAAATGATCAATTTGAGGATAATAGAATCCATGCTTAAACTTGAGAACTACAAAACGATTCTTATTCAGGATCCGCTTCAGGTTATGGAAAAAACCAAGTCAGAAAAACCGGATGCTATCCTTCTTGATATTACTATGCCCGGAAAAAGCGGGTATGAGATCTGCAGAGAATTAAAAGCCGATCCGGAAACTCAAAAGATACCCGTGATCATGCTTTCCGGACTTAATACAAGTGAATCAGTAATAAAAGGGCTTGAATCAGGCGCGCAGGACTATATAGTGAAACCTTTCAATGCACCTGAGCTTCTGGCGCGGGTCAAAACGCATATTCAGCTTAAGATCACAGTAGAGCAGCTTATCGAAATGGAGCAGCTCAAGGCTCTGCACGCGGCCATGGTCAGTCAAAACCATACGCTGAATCAGCTGACGACTTCAATATTGGGTCAGATAGATATCATTCGGCTTCTTGAAGATAAAAAAGAAATTAATACAGATAAGTACAGAACGGCTGTGGGCGCTATTGAAAAAGCTGCTATCGAGATGGATGATAAGATCAGAAAGTTCTCGAATCTGAGCAAGATCAGATTTACGAAATATTCAGGCAATACTGAAATGCTTGATATTAATTCATCAAATATAGAGGAAGAGTGATGCAGGGAATGATCCTTGCTGCAGGATTCGGTACAAGGCTAAAGCCGCTTACCGACACAATGCCTAAGGCTCTTGTTCCGATGCTCGGACATCCGATGCTGCATCATGTAATTACCAAGTTCATTTCATCCGGGATAAATGAGATCTTGATAAATTCTCATTATTTTTCTGATCAGATAGAAAAATTCATCAGATCGTCGGACTACGAAGCTGATATCAGGATCGTAAAAGAGGATGTTATACTTGGAACCGGCGGCGGTATTTTCAACATGCTTGAATTTTTAACGGATGAAAATTTTATTGTTTATAATACTGACGTTGTCTGCGACATCGATCTGGCTGAGCTGATGAGATATCATCTTGATCACAAAGCACTTTCAACTATGGTTATGCAGGACAGGGAAACTTTCAATCAGGTCGTGATAGATTCAGAAAATATGTTCTGCGGACTCAACCTTGTTAAAAAGAATATCAAGAATATCGTGAAAGAACCGTCAGGCAGTTCCAAGCTTCTGGCCTTCTGCGGAATTCACGCGGTTAACAAGCGAATCATAAAGTATAGAGAAAACAGAGCAGAATATTCGATAATCGATGTTTACTTAAACGCTGTTTCCGCAGGTGAGAAAATTATTAGCTATGATCCTGAGATGCACTGGTTCGATATCGGTACGATAGAAAAGCTGAGGCAGGCTGAAGATTTTCTTACTGAGAAAAATCTAATTCGCGGCTGAAGTCGTGCGAGGTGTGTGAATACGCTGTTAATAATTCATTGGCAGAAGGGAGAGTGAAAGAGAACACGCTTCCTTTTCCTAATACGCTCTCCACTCCGATCTTTCCCCCATTCCTTTCAACAAATTCCCTGCAGAGAACAAGTCCGAGTCCTGTTCCGGTCTCGTTGTTAGTTCCCTTCGCTGAAGACTGAAAATCGATGTCGAATATTTTTCCGATTATATCAGGAGATATTCCGATCCCGTTGTCAGCTACTGAGATCTTGATAAAACCGTTTTCTTTAATAGCTGTTACGGAAATATTTCCGTTCTCGTGAGTGAATTTTATTGCGTTCGATATTAGATTTCTAAGTACAGTGCTGACCATATTCCTGTCTGCAAAAATCACGATGTCTTCAGGGATTGATATGTCAATTATTATATTCTTTTTCTTAGCATTGATATTAAGTATTTCAGCCTCATTTTCTATTGAATTTTTGAGTAAAAGCTTTTCAGGCTTGTAATCTATAGATCCCGTTTGGGATCTTGACCATTCAAGAAGATTAGAAAGAAGCGCGGAGGTGTTCTTACCCGCCATATTGATATGTTCAACCTTCGATCTCATTTTGTCTGTATAAACCTGGCTCGAATCATTTTTGAGAAGTTCAGAAAAACCGATAATGGCCTGGAACGGGGTTCGAAGGTCGTGGCCGATTATTGAGAACAGCTTATCCTTGGTAGCATTCAGCTCATGAAGCTTCTTAACATTTTCAGCAAGTTCCTTCTTCTGCTTTGTAATAAGGTCATTCTTCATCATAAGGAGCCTGTTGGCTTTTCTTTTAAGATAAAGCCTGGAAGACACTACTAAGACTATAAGGATCACAACTGCGGTCAGCGCGATCAGATAATTTCTGAGAGTTGCTTCTTTTTCAAGAGCGAGATGTTTGATTTCATTATCTTTTGCAAGAAGCTCATTTTCCTTCTCTTTTTTATCGGAATCATATTTCGTGAGAAGTTCGTTGATCTCTTTTGAATTTTCAATATTATAGATACTATCATTGACCTGAGTATAGAGTTTATGGTATTCGTATGCGCTTCGGTAATTACCCAGACTGTCATAGGCAGCAAAAAGCATCTTGTAAGCGTCTTTCTGAAGTTCGAGCGCGCCAATATGTTTAGCAATGTCAAGTCCTCTTAGAGCATAAGCAACAGCTTCGTTGTTTTTGTTCATTGCAGAGTAAACTTCGGCGATGTTTACGTTTATTATTGAAAGGCCCTTCTTTTCATTTAATTCCTCTTTAGTTTTGAGAGCTTTCAGGTAATAATCGAGAGCTTTTTCGTATTCACCCCTGGATTTATGATTTACTCCCATATTTATATAGCATGTCGAAACACCTCTTCTGTCGCCGGCTTCTTCAAAGAGTTTTAACGCTTTCATATAATACTGCTGCGACTTCTCGTAGTCCTTAAGTTCGTTATAAACATATCCGAAATTGATGAATTTGCTTCTCATCAGAGTTTTATCGTTAAGTTCTTCGGCCAGCTTTAAAGACCGCTCCAGATAATCGATAGCTGAAGGATAATTTTTCTGATATAGATAAACTATGCTGATATTATTGTAAGCTTTGGATTTTCCTGTCTTATCGCCCAGCTCCTCATATATTCTCAGAGCTGCAAGATAGTGTTCTATTGCGTTGCCGTAATCGCCTTTATAAAGATAAGTGTTCCCGATCTTATTCTTGCTTAGAGCAATAAATGTCTGTGAAGAAAGCTTTTCAGACAGCTGAAGAGCTTTTTGGTACATAATTTCAGCGGAGTCGGGATCCTGATGTTCATAAAGATAGCCCAAGTCGATTAATGACCTTGCGAGACTAGTGTCGGCAGTCGAGCTGTTTATTACGGACAAAAGGCTGTCGATCTCTCTTCTATTGAAATGAATTGCATAAACAGCCGCTATATATACGAGTATTAAGATCAAGAGTCTATTCATACTTTATAATCTAATGAAAAGTATGTTTCATGTCAATATATAAATATCATATAAATCAGACATTGGTATTTAGTCTGTTTTCGTGAATATTTATAATCATCATTTATTTTCTTTAACTTTATAATCTCCGGTCAACACTCCGCTGACAGCCCAGTAATTTCCGTCTTCTTTGCCGATATCTATCGCGATCTTCATGACATGATGACCGGGTTTGATATTCTTCAGGGGTATGAAGAACGGGGGTGTGACGGCTCCCGGGCACCAGTTAGATCTGCTGAGATCGCTTGATGAAAGTCCGTTTGAAAAATTTCCGGACGCAGGATTAGACATTCTGTAGGTCGAGCAGTCTGTTCTCCACGGAACATGGCTGAATATCGTTTCTCCGTCAATTATTACCTGATTCATCTTGGGATTGAATTCATCTCCTCCGCCCCAGCCTCCGTGACCTGTCGTTGCGAAAAGCAGATATGGTTTTTCAATATCAGCAGGCAGGTCGAATTCAACGGTCAGAGAATCCTGCTGAAACATTTTGCTGTGATTTCCGCTTCCGTCAATGCAGTTGGCAGTGTTGAACAAAGGGTAGATCCATCTGTCGCCTTCATAAAACTCTTCCGGCGGATAATAATTCAGTTCGAGGCTTGCCTTATGCCCGCCTTTATCGTAATTCCCGATGGACATTCCTATCCAGATCTCCTCCTGCCCGGCCGGTATCAGTGAAGTTACATCCTGAACATAGATCACCGAATCGTTCCAGTTATAATTGTTTATCTCTACTTTATCGTTGAAATGACCGACCCCGAAAGAAGATATAAAGCGCATAAGTTCAACGGGGGGAATGAATTTATCAGTGCGGACTACGCCTTTTATTTTCTCTCCGCTTTTACATAAATATTCAGGCAGTCCTTCCGCGCCGTTCTTCAAAGCCTGAAGAAGCACTGCTTCATTTTCTTTCGGAAGCATGAACACAGTTCCTGTTCTGTCGTAGGCGTCGCCGTTCGACCATGCCGTTACTTTTATGAAAACATTTCCGGCTATGCTGATCTTCGGAAGTTTTACTTTCTTCAATATCACATTTCCGCGGCTGAATCTGTAAACCTGTTCCGCAGTAAAGTCACCGGGATTTACGATCGAATCCTGCCAGTTTATCTGCTGTCTGTCAAATACCTGAACTGAAGTATAGCGGGATTTTATCGTCATCTCCTCATATTCGGCGGGTGTAACTTCCTTCGCTTTATCGATCGGATAATCGAACATTTTCGCTTTTTTATTTTCTTTTATAGATTTTGCTTTGAATCTGACACTCCCGTTTACTGCCAGCTTTAGTACAAGACTGTTCTCCGGAAAGTAGCTGAGCGCTGGTGAACCTTTGGCCGCCGTATCTTCAGTGTACCAGACCTCGATCTTGTTCGAAAATGAAGAATAAACCGCTTTTCTGCATTTGTATTTTAATATCTTCTCCGTCTCCTTCTCAAAAGATACAGGCACGGGAAGTTTTTCAAACGGTGTCAGCAGTTTATATATTTCAGTTCCCGCATTCAGCATTTCCACAGTGTTCTTCGTATTGAAATCTATGAAATATTGCTCTTTAGAATCTCCGGTTTTAACTACCGAGGCTATTCCTTCATAATAAATATAGACAGTACTGTCGTTCTCGATAACCTTTCCGTCGTCGTATTTTTCATATACCACAGAGATTGTTTTAGCCTGAAGTGTAAACAGAACAGGCAGTATTATGCTTACCAGAATAAAGTAATGTGTTTTGCTAAAATTCATGATCAGATCCTTTATTTTTGTTTAAATTCTGAGAGTAGCTGCGATCCTGAGAGGATATTTTATCAGTTCAAGTGCGTCAATAATGCTTGTACAGACTATGTCTGCACTGAAAATTGTATTCGAGCAGGCGCCTTCTTTCTGGATCAGGGCTATTCCGAGCGCGGCGTTCTTAAGCATCAGGGCATCATTCGCGCCATTGCCAATAGCTATTATTTTATCTTTTCCGAGCGAGTGAATAAATTCATTCTTTTGCTGTGTCTGATCTTTTCCTGAAATTACTTTCAGGCTGCATTTTACATTTTTCAGATTTTCTGCCGCTTTACCGAAAGTATCTGCGGTAATAACATGGATATTAATTTTCTCCGACAGACCGTTCAGCATCTCGCCTGCACAGCTGATCAAAGTTCCATCAACTGCGAGAGTTCCGTTATAATCAAGCACGAGGTGCTCTGCCTGAATTGTCTTTAATCCGGGGATTTCTATTTTAATCATTAATTACTCCTAAAATCTTAAGGACAGGCAGCTTAATCCGCCGTCAAGTTTTCTGAATTCCGAAGTGTCAACTTCGATTACTTTATAACCCAGAGCTTCGATTTTCTTTTTCGTGCCGGGATAGCCTTTCGGTACGAATACTGTGCCGTTGATCCATAATGAATTTGCAGAATAGGCTTCTTTATGATCAATTTCTATCCTGTTGAATTTTTCAAATTCGGGATATTTCTTAAACTCACCGGCTATAAGCAGATTATTGTTCTCAAGATAAGAAAGTCCGGTCTTCAGATGAAGCATATTTTTCATTTTAACTTTCGAGCCTGTCATGTTATACTTTTCAAGTATATTTATGAACTGATCAACCCCTTCATTATTTGTCCTGTCAGAAAGCCCGATGTAATAGTGATCGCCCACCATCATAACATCTCCGCCATCAAGCGTTCCGGGAGCCTTGATCTCTTCAATATTCTTGTAATATTCCTTAAGCACATCTTTCATTCCTTTGATCTCGCCGTTCCTCGCAGGCGCACCGGGATTCGTGATAATAGCGCAGTGCGGAGTGCACACGGATATGTCTTCTATAAATGTCGAATCGGGAAAACGATTGTCAGCTTCAAGAACTCTTACTTTTAGTCCGCAGCTTTCAAGAGCCTGAATATATAGATCGTGTTGAGTCAGAGCATTTTGATAGTCAGGTTTACCAAGGCTTGCTTTAGTTATTCCGTCCACCATTTCAGGGCTCGGTCTTTTCACGATCGCATTTTTAAATTGTCTTGTCATGATTTAATCCTTTATTTATTGCAGATGCTTTTAATTTCTTCAAGAAGTTTACTTTGTTTGGCTGGAGTCAGTCTTAAAAAATCAAGACTTTCAATATTATTAAGGATCTGGCTGCATACAACAATATTCTTGTCAAAAAGCAGCTGGAGTTGAGCTTTAGTTAGCGTTTGGAGCACGGTTATCGGATAAATATTTTCTCTGTCGATAAGATCTTTCAGCCCTTGTCCTTCAGGGTAATCCCAGCCGAGAAGTTTAAGTCCGCTGCACCGGCTGTAAGTTATCGAATCCTGAGTAAATCTTGTATTTGTTGCGACCATGCCCTGAAAAGTATAGCCCTGAAATTCAGGCAGTTTTTCTCTGATCCTGATTATATCGTTCACGCGGGAATGAACATACAAAGGCACCTGTACGCTGACAGATTTATCTGAGCTTTGGCCGTACTTACATTCAGCTATGAGCTGGTGTTTTTCTTTTGTAGCTATCACATCCACTTCGTGGCTTACGCAGAAACCTCTCACGATAAGCGCGACTTCAGTTTTATAGCCCTGATTTTCCATGACCTTACCGATAAAATGTTCAAAAGGATGCCCGGTGGGTCCGAGTTCCATTAGAGCCTGCTTTAATTTATATCTTATAGATGAGGACTGCTTTTTCCTGCGCAGATACGCAAAAGCTGAGTCGTATATTCTTTTTGTAGTTACACCTTCAAATATCCACGAATTTATTTCTTTAAGTATTTCAGCTATCAGAACGCTATCTGCGCCTGAATTTCTGAGTGACCGTTCCAGCTTCTCAGTTGAAAACGGTTCAAGTTCCCCATTAGCTTTTTTTACCTGTATCATAGTTGTTTTTACTCCTTGTAAAGTGTTCTGAACTTACATGATGTAAGATAACATTTTCTTTATGTAAATGAAATTATAAATAATAAAGCAAAAACATAATGAAAAGGGATTTGAATACCCGAAAAAACATATTAATAAGGGATTACAATCCCCGAATATTATGATTAAAAGGGGATTTGAGCACTATTCCACCAGATCCTTAACTTCAGCCTTCGTCAAAAACCTATATTCGCCTTCTTTGAGATTGCCGATCGTGAGATTGTTTATGCGCACACGCCTCAGATACGACACCGTGTTGCCGACCTTCTGAAGCATTTTCCTGATCTGCCTGTTCCTGCCTTCCTTAAGTATGATGCTGATCTTGGTCAGCTCGATCCTTTTGACTATCGCAGGCTGGGTCTTGACGCCTTCGATCATGATGCCTTTCTGAAACCGCTCGATCATGGTTCTTGTGACAGTTTCCATCGTAGTCACGATATACTCTTTTTCCTTTTCGAAGGACGGGTGCATGAGCTTATACGCGAAATCGCCGTCATTGGTGAGCAGCAGCAGCCCCGAGGAATCTTTGTCAAGCCTGCCGACCGGATATACCCGTTCTTTAACTTTTTTTAAAAGGTCTGTGACCAGCGGGGAAGATGAGTCGGTCTGTTTGAGCGATGTGATATATCCTGCAGGTTTATTAAGCATGATGTAGATGTAATCGGATTTTATCGCTTTGATCTCCTGCTCATTCACTTCGACGATATCTTTATCAGGATCAACTTTGGTTCCGAGCTCAGTGACAACTTTTCCGTTGACCTTGACAAGCCCGTCAGTAATGAATTTTTCGCACTTTCTGCGTGAAGCAACGCCTTTATCGGCGAGATATTTTTGAAGCCTTATAAGTTCTGCCATTACACTCCCAGTTTTGTAAATAATCCGTCAAATGATCCGTTGGTCATGATAAGGATGACTGAATCTGCGTCAGCTTTGCTCTTGATGTAATCAGCAACATCCGAGCTGTCGTCGTAATGAACTACCGTTTTGCCTTTGGCTCTAATGTCGCTCATCAGCTGATTCATGTCGAGTTTCTCATCGCTTTTGAGCTGATCTTCGCGGTCTATTTTGCCAATTATGATATGATCGGCTATTGACAGGGCTTCCGCTAGCTCGTTCTGGAATATATTCCGTTTGGTTGTATTTGATCTCGGTTCAAAGGCGGCTATGATCTTTTTTCCTTTGAATTCCTCTCTGACTTCGGTCAGAACATTTCTTACGGCCGTCGGATGATGCGCGAAATCCTCGATCAGCTCAGCTCCGTTGACCTTGCCGCGATACTCCATTCTCCTTTTCACACCCTCGAATGATTCGATCGAGCGCTTTATCTGCGCGACATCAAGCCCGTAGAATAACGAAGCTATGATGCCCGCCGTGAAATTGTATATCTGATAATTTCCGCAGCGTTTGACGGCCGGGGAGATGACGGTCTTTCCTTCATGAACGAGATCGAATGTTGAAGTTACGCCTTCATGCCTGATATTTTTGATCTGCCATTTGCAGTCTTTTCCCTGCCCGAATGAATCTATCGGAGTGAAAGCCTTGGCGGTCACATCGCGCACATTCTGTTCATCGAAATTGGCTATGATCCTGCCGTTTCCCGGAACGATATTCACGAGTCTCGTGAATTCCAGCTTAATATGATCAATGTCGCGGTAAATGTCGCCGTGATCGAATTCAATATTGTTTATTATACAGCAGTGCGGTTTGTAATGAACGAATTTCGGTCTTTTGTCGAAGAAAGCCGTGTCGTATTCGTCGCCTTCTATAATAAAATAATTGCCTTCACCTTTCTTGAATCCGCCCTCAAGCCCGACAGGAATCCCGCCGATGAGAAACGAAGGATCTTTGCCTGCATCTGTAAATATCTTTGATATAATTGAAGTCGTTGATGTTTTACCGTGTGTGCCTGTGACTACAATAGAATTTTTATCTTTTATGAACATATATTTCAGCAGTTCAGGTAAAGCCATGAAATTCATTCTTGAGTTCAGAGTTCTCTCAGCTTCAGGGTTTCCTCTTGAGATCGAATTTCCTATGATCACAAGGTCGGGATTCCAGTCAAGGTTCTTTTCGTCAAATCCTTTATAAAGGAACATTTTTTCTCTTTCAAGCATGCCGCCGATCGGAGGATAAAAAGCCTTGTCGCTGCCGCGCACTTCGTAGCCCTGTCTCTGAAGGTAAATCGCAGCGTTCCCCATCAGCGTACCGCAGATGCCTATAAAATGAATTTTCTTAATGTTGAACATAGAGCCGTCTCCTGATAATTAAACATAAGCAATATAAAAAGATAAACGTAATATTACAAGCGCATCTATATGCTGTTTAAACCTTCGTATAATTTCGAAAGTAGTTTTCGAGACTCGGTAAAATCATTTTTCATTTGAATTATAAGGCTGTATTGACAGTCATCTGATATTTCAGCTATTAATATGAGATTTAGAGAATTTAATGTGCTTTTCAGGCATATCTCTTTTATTCTTTTTCCAAGTATTACTGCGCCTGCCTGAACGGGATCAAAACCTTCTTTTTCTAAGATGTTTGAATATTTATCGAACATAAGATCAGCGCTTATAGTTCTTTCGTAGCTTTTTAATATAAATAGAATGTCTTCAGCGTCTTTAGGCCGTCCGGGATAGGCATCTTTCCAAGATATTATTTTGAGTAAAGTCAGTCCTTCTATGCTCGGAACTCTTACTTCAGTAACAGGATCATCGCATAAGCTCACCATTATTGAATGCTTAAAAACCTCTTTAAAACCTGTAACATCCATTTGTTTTAGGCTGTCTCTCCATACGAGGCTGTTATTATCAGCAAGTTTACCGCAAGGTACAATATCGATGAACATATTCTTGTATTTCAGTTTATGATCGGTTTCTGTCGTTTCGAATCCGTAATCTTCTCTGAGCTTTGCCTTTATCATATCATAATTACGCCAGTTTTCGATTTGAACAGCTATATCTAAATCGAGAGTATTTCTTGGCGCTTTGATATTATTTATATATTCAAACAGAATATCTCTGGCACTTGCTCCAATCAGCATCAACTGGATTTTCAAACTTTCTGAAACAAGACCAAGTGTCCGAATGCATTCCAGAAATTCAGGATCAAAATTATTTGAGTTTTTCGGCAATGAATTTTTCATAGATAAGCTTTGCTCCTTCAATATTTCTCTGATCTCCAGTCGAAAGTAACTGCGCATAAATTACAAACGGATGAATCACCGGTCTGTATCGTTCCAGAATATCATCATCGATCCAAGATGCATCATAAATTTCAATACTACCTTCGGGATCTTTTACAAGCCTGTTAGTTAATAAAAAATCCTTAAGTTCATTCTTTTTAATAAATATTTCATTCGTAACAGATTTTATAAACTTGTTCAAAAAATAGGCTCCTGTGTCACCGCCCCAAAGGCCATCAATATTCTTGCCGTTTTTTGCAATACTGCCTCTAAAAGTCCCAAGATGTAACTTATGTAAAAGTTTATCTGAAAATGAAACACACCATTTTTCAAACAGACGATCTTTGTTAGTTAGCATCAAGCCTTTCGCCGTCTTCATTATAAATTTCTGCGCGGTAAGTTTTCTGAGGCTTAAATTAACAGGACCGAGAGCAGATTTTGAGTATAAGGCTATTTTTCTCTGATTATCGTTAAAAATTTCAGGTGCTGCAAGCAAAGCGAAAGCAACCTTAATATCTGTGATGTTGAAATAACCTTCGACCTTTTTAGAAGTTCGTTCAAGATTTTTATTCCCTGAAATATGGATTAATATACCGTCAGATGAGATCAAGCAGTTCCCTGCAGAGTCAACATAATTTATTCCCTGTTCTTTCAACTTTTCTGCTATAACAGGGTTAACATATTTTGAAATCAAAATCATAGGTTTTTCATCTTTTTTACCTGCAATATTTGCAATGACCGAATTAGACAAATACGGACAAACTTCGAATTTCAACTTAATGGAATCAAGGTTTTTGAATTTCAAAACGACATAGTCTTTATAAAATGTAAAATTATCAACCATGCCTGTCCTATCTATAAGATTGTATATTGTTTCCTTTACCCATAGTTCTTTAATCATAAATCACCTGTTCTATTAATACAATTGTTCGCAACTAACGAACATAATAAAAAAAAGAACAAATGTCAAGTAAAAAAGGCTGAGAAGTAAGAGTTTTTTCCAGATTTAAAGATTTATCTTATTTTAAGAATTTCTCTGTCTCTGAAGATCTCGGAACAATGGTATGAAATGATGATGTAGATATCGCGCCTGAAACCTTAATATGAAAAGTGCGAAGAAGAAACTAAGAATGTTTTGGATTAGAGAAAGCGAGAGCGACTTATAAATTACTAGATTAATACAAAGACAAGTATATTAGATATGTTCACACTTGACATCACCTATTTTATTCGCTAAATCTAAGCTCATGATATCACAAGAGAATAAATTTTGAGGTTAGCAAATGAATAAAAAACATATGTTTATAATATGGTGAATATTTATTTCAATATCAATTCTATTAGGATTAAAAACTGTTGCAATTTACAAAAGTTTTGGAACTGGTTTATTTTACGAAGGTAGTGATCAAAATGGCTTAGTACTTTATGGAGCATTAATTTTATCTGCTGAAAATGTAGGAAAGTTAAGCTTCTTACTCTATTTGAGAGATTATAAATATCATTTAATTTTTGTTTCAATATTATTCAGTTTGTTATTAATTTACACATTTAAATCAAAAAATAGATAACAGTTAAGAAACCCAGCATTCTGGTATAGAATTACAATCAAAAATCCACAATCTTATTCATGTACTACCCACCAAACAACTCTGTTGACAAATACTTTTCTGCTCTGTCGGGGAAGATGACGACGATGACTCCCGACTTGATGCGTTTAGCCGTTTCGAGCGCGGTATACATGGCTGCTCCGCTGCTCATTCCAACGAAGATCCCTTCATTCTGTACGATCTGCCTTGTCATTTCGAACGCCTGCTAGGTGGTGACGATGACTGTTTGATCTATCTTGGTCGGGTCGTAGATCGCAGGGACTATTGCTTCCTCCATGCTTTTGAGCCCCTGAATGTAGTGGCCTTTCTCGGGATGCGCGCAGACTATTTTGATCCTCGGGTCATTCTCCTTGAGCGCTTTTCCGACGCCCATGATGGTTCCGGAAGTGCCCAACGCCGATACAAAATAATCTATCCTGCCGTTCGTCTGCTTCCATATTTCTTCGCCTGTCGTTTTATAATGCGCGATCTAGTTGTATTTGTTCGAGAACTGATCGAGGAAAAAATATTTATCAGGATGTTTTTTAATGAGTTCTTTTGTCTTAAGTATGGCTCCGTCGGTACCGAGAGACGCGTCTGTCAGAGTCACTTTCGCTCCGAAAACCCTGATCATTTTTACGCGTTCGGACGATACCGCTCTGCTCATTACGATCTCGACATCGTATCCTTTGAGAACGCCGATCATCGCCAGCGCTATGCCTGTATTGCCCGATGTGGGTTCTATTATTGTTTTCCCCTTTGACAAGAAGACCCTCAGCTTCTGCCTGTTCGGTCATTTTTAACGCGATTCTGTCCTTTATGCTTCCGGTCGGATTGCAGCCTTCTATCTTTGCGTAGATACTTACATTTTTATTCGGATTAAGTCTGGTTATCTTTACAAGCGGTGTGTTGCCTATGGTCTGCAGAATGTTCTCATAAATCATGATATCCTCAACTGTTTTCGTTCGTATTAGTATTTTTGCAAGAAAGAATTCCGGGATTATTATTCAGTCCGGCAGGGGAGGGACATCAACATCGCGCAGAATATGTAAAGTCCGAGAATTTCATGCCGCAAATATAGACTGAAAAAATATCAAAGTCAAACGGAATGTATCCATATTTCATCCGATTTGCTCCTTGACAAACCGCATTATTATTCGTACTTTTAATCATACTATTAAGAGGACTATTAAGAGGACTATTATGTATAAAACAATATCAGCGAATGACTTGAAGACCAAAGGAATTTCTATGGTGGCGGAAGAAATCGCTCAGTATGGAGAGGCTGTTGTTACGGTCAGGGGAAAAGGTAAGTATGTGATTATTCCTATCGAAAAATACAACGAACTGAGGGAATACGAACTGCTTGCTGCTTTGGCAGAAACAAGAAAAGCTATCGCGGATGGTGATTATACTATTGAAACCGTCGAAGAACATATCAAGAGTATTACGCATGATTAAAATTATTTATTCGGGACCATATAAAAAAAAGGAAAAGAAATTCATTAAAAATCATCCTGATATTGTAGGGCAATATGAGAAGACGTTTAAACTGCTTGAGATGAATCCATATCATCCTTCGCTCCGGCTGCATAAGCTTACAGGAAAGTTAAGCGATCTTTATTCAGTATCTATAAATATCACTTACAGGTTGTCAATAGAATTTATTATTCAGGAAGATCAAATCATTCCGGTCGATATAGGTACGCATGAGGAAGTTTACTGATAAAATATAATCGGCGAGTGGAGGTAATATGAGGAAATTAGCGAGCATTCAGAGAATTAAGGCATTGGAACCGATAGAAGGTGCCGATGCGATAGAGAAAGCGACAGTTCTGGGCTGGCAGCTTGTAGTAAAAAAGGGCGAGTTTAAAGTCGGGGACCTCGCCGTTTATTGCGAAATTGACAGTATTATGCCCGACAGGCCTGAATTTGAATTTTTAAAGCCCCGCGGTATGAGGGTAAGAACGATCAGACTTCGCGGACAGGTTTCGCAGGGAATATGCTTTCCTCTTTCAGTTTTGCCAAAAGAATTTAAGATCGAGGAAGATGAGGATTGTACGGAAGTACTCGGTGTAGAAAAATATGAGCCTCCTATTCCTGCCTGTTTAAGCGGGATATCCAAAGGTAAGTTCCCTTCATTTATACCAAAGACTGATGAAACAAGAGTTCAGGTACTTCAGGATGTTCTGGATAAATATAAAGGCGAAAAGTGCTATGTGACCGAAAAAATTGACGGCAGCTCAGTAACTTATTACTTAAACAACGGTGAATTCGGTGTATGCTCAAGAAACCTCGAACTTGTCGAAGACGAAGAGAACAGCCTCTGGAAAGTGGCAAGGCAGCTCGATATTGAGAATAAATTACGCTCTCTCAACAGAAACATCGCTCTTCAGGGCGAGATGATGGGCGAAGGGATCCAGAGCAACAAGCTGAAATTAAGAGGTCAGACCGTATTCTTTTTCAATGCTTTCGATATTGATAAATTCGCCTATCTGCCTTTTGGCGAATTTAAAGAAATGCTTGAGAAATTTCAGCTTCAGATGGTTCCTCTGATCGAAACTGACTATTTGCTTGTAAATGAAATCCCGGCGATCGTGAAAATGGCTACAGTAAAGAGTAAAATATGCCCTGATGTGTGGGCAGAAGGTATAGTGATCAGGCCGCTTGAAGATAAGATCGAGCATGTTATCGGTAATGATTATTTCAAGAATGACCGTGTCAGTTTTAAAGCAATAAATCCTGAATTTCTTCTTAAGTATGGCGAATAGGAGTGAAATTATGAAAATTGCAGTATGCGGAATTGCCTGTGAAAAATGCCCGAAAATGGCTAAAAAAGAGTGCCCGAACGGAGAGAAAGGCTGTACGCCGAGGCTGAATAAATTCTGTAAGATAGCCACATGCGCTTTTGAAAAGAAAGTGAATCTGTGCTTTGAATGCAAAGAATTTCCCTGCGAGATTACCAAATCGGGTCCGATCAGCTACGGGTACTGTGAGTATATTTCAGGGAAGAATAAAGGATAAGCTGTGGTAGAGCATTCAAAACAGAATGACCGGATCGAATACGAGATCAGGCTTGTCAGGAAGATTCTCGGTCTGCCTGAAGATGCTGCGATCGAACTTAATACTTCAGGCTGGACGAGCAGGTTATACATTCATAACAGGGGAGAGTTCGTAGTAAAGTTCCCTCTTGACGATATATGCCGTAAAGAATGCGCGAATGAGATCAGAGCGAACAGTATATTCAGGGAGTTGTTCCCCGAAACGCCCGAAATAATCAGCACAGGTGAAAAACTTGAATATTTAGCTTACAATGGAATTAAAGGCATGCCTCTTAATGAGGCCGAAAATGTAAGATGGAACGATAAGTTGGAGATCGGAAAAATTCTCGGTTCATTTTTAAAAGAACTGCATAAAAGAACACCCGAAGGTTTTAACAGATGGGGATATAAACAGGATATTGAAGAAAGTATAAGGCATTATTCAAGATGCAGTGATTATCTGGCAGCTAAGCTGAGCAGAGAAGAAAATAAAACGATTAAAAAATTTATGACAAGTACTTTTCCTGAAGGATTAAAGAGACTTGGTGATGATATGGTATTTTCCCACGGCGATCTCGGATACTGGAACATGATCCTAAAAGATGACGGAAAAATAGGGATCATCGATCTTGGTGATTCGGGCTATGCTGACAGAGCGCTTGATTTTGCCGGAATGGAAGACAAGGTAATGCTCGACAGTGCTCTGGAGGTTTACGGAGATTCTGCTGCTTTGAGAGAAAAGATAATGCTCAGGCAAATGATACTTCCTGTAATGGAGCTGCCATATTATATCGAAAAGAATAATATGAATGAGACAGAAGGCGCGTTGAGAAGGATTAAGATGAATATTGTCACTATTTCAAAAATGACTTCGTAAATAATATCATAAGGAGCGAATATGGAAGAAATGATCGGTTACTGTGGTTATAACTGCCATTTGTGCGCGGCAAGATCAGATGATCAAAAGGTCAGACAAAAGCTCGTTGACGGATGGAAACGTATATTCGGGCATCAGAACTATACAGCTGAGAATGTAAAATGCGGCGGATGCAGGAGCGGTAAAGAGATAGCTGACAAGCAGTGCAAGGCAAGGCCGTGCGCGATAGAACGCGGAGTAAAGAACTGCGCTCAATGCGGCGAATTTCCGTGCGATAAGGTTCGTCATCTTTTGGCAAGCAGAGAAGGACTGCTGATCTTCTGCCGTCCGGAATCAGGACATGTGACAAAAGAGGAGTACGAGCTTTGTATGCGTCAGTTCGAAAGCATGCCGAATATAATAAGGTTCATGGCAGAATCGGGAAAGTTATCGGATTGGGTATTAAAGAAAAA
>JAKQBN010000025.1 GCA_029559475.1 bacterium | reverse complement strand
TAAGCATAAAACAATCCTAACGCAAGAAAAATATTGTGTATTTTGCATCTATTTCATTATATGTAATGTATGCGTGCGTGTATAATTCAAATGTAAAAAAAAAGTCCCTGATTTCTCAAGAACTTTTTCGACAGTCTGAAGAGTGTCATCTAATGACACTCTTCTTTTTTTCTTATATTTTTTTTAATTATTTTTTTGGAAAACTGATTTTCCTAAAATAATCCTCTCGACTTGCTTCGGGTTGTGGTTTTCTTTCCCATCAGCACGCCGAAAAGACCTCTTGTTACTTCCCTGAATATGGTTTTGGTCAGGCTGCTGTTAGCTATATCTTTTATTGTCTTTCCGACCGCTTTGCCCGTATCTTCCTTTTCAGCCTGTCTGGTACTTTTGACAGGAGTATCTGCTTCCTCTTCCTCCGCTTCAGCCATTTTTTTCGACAGGATCTCGTACGCGCTTTCCCTGTCTATCACTTCGTTGTAGAACCTCGCCACTCTAGAAGAAGATACTTTTTCATCCTGTTCCTCAGGCGAGAGAACATCCATCCTCGACTGAGGCGCGCACATTAGTGTATGTACAAGCGGTGTAGGAATGCCTTTTTCGTTTAAAACGGTAACGAGCGCTTCTCCTGTTCCGAGCTCGGTTATAAGCTGATCGGTGGTATAAAACTCAGTGACCGGGAAATTTTCAGCTACAAGCTTGATATCCTTTCTGTCTTTGGCGGTGAACGCTCTCAGCGCGTGCTGTATCTTCGTTCCGAGCTGGCTCAGAATTATTTCGGGGATATCGGTCGGTGCCTGGGTGCAGAAATAAATCCCGACGCCTTTACTTCTTATTAACTTAATTATTGTTTCGAGCTGCTGCATGAGCGTTTTTGAAGCTTCCTTGAAGATCAGATGGGCTTCATCGATAACGATAACCAACTTAGGATCGCCTTTATCGCCGATCTCGGGGAATTTATTATAGATCTCAGCAAGCAGGCACAGCATAAAAGTCGAAAACAGTTTGGGCTTGTCCTGAATGTCGGTCAGCCTCAAGATGTTTATAAATGCCCTGCCTTTTATATCACGCTGCAGAAGATCCTCGACTTCAAATGATCTTTCGCCGAAAAACATGTCTCCGCCCTGCTGTTCAAGTTCGAGCAGCTTCCGCATGATCACGCCTGATGACGCCGGAGATATCGAACCGTAATTTTTATCTATCTCATTCTTTCCTTCGCCGTCAGAAAGATACTGAAGGACCGCCCTGAAATCCTTTATGTCTAAAAGAGGCATTTTTTTATCGTCGCAGTATTTGAATATTATCGCGACAGCCCCTTCCTGATTTTCGTTAAGTTCGAGTATCTTTGAGAAAAGCACGGGTCCGAATTCCGATACAGTAGCTCTCAGCCTCAACCCTTTTTCGTTCGAGATAGTCATCAGCTCGACCGGATATTCTGTCGGAGCCCACGGCGCGCCTATCAGATCCATTCTTTCTCTGATCTTCGGATTATCCTGGCCGGCCTTAGCGATACCGCTCACGTCGCCCTTTATGTCCATTACAAGAACATTAACTCCGTTATCGGAAAGAGCTTCGGCGAAAAGCTGAACCGATTTCGTCTTTCCGGTACCGGTCGCTCCTGCTATAAGACCGTGCCTGTTGATCGTCGCGAGAGGAAGCCTTACTTCGATGCCCGGAACTGCCTTTTTATCATAGACCGCACCGCCCAGAAGAACGCTTTTTCCTTTATAATCGAAAGCCTGCTTTATGCTCTCTTTGAATTTATCTTCCGACATGATATATCCTTATAATTTAATTTTCCGCTTTATACGAAACATAATTTAATTGAAATCGACTGTTTAATCAAGACCAATGAATATTTGAGCTTGTATTAATGCTCATAATTGTTTAATTTATGATGTTAATTTTACGGTGCTTAATTATGAATACGGATAAGATCAAAATACTGCCCGATAATCTGATAAACAAGATCGCTGCGGGCGAAGTTGTTGAACGGCCGGTTTCAGTAGTCAAAGAGCTGGTGGAAAACTCACTGGATGCCGGAGCGGAGAATATTTACATAGAAATCAAGGACGGCGGCAAATCATATATTGAAGTCTCTGATGACGGCAGAGGTATGGATGAAAGCAACCTCCTTCTGGCTTTCGAAAGACACGCTACATCGAAAATATCGGAATTCGATGATCTGCAGAAGATACTCACCATGGGATTTCGCGGTGAAGCTCTGCCGAGTATTGCTTCAGTTTCCATGGTCGAGGCTGTTTCAAAGCCGAAAGGCGCACAAGACGGAACCCTTGCAGTCATAAAAGCCGGAACGATATCTGAAGTAAAACCTTCTCCTTCTAAATATTCGACTCAGATCAAAGTAAAATCTTTATTTTTCAACGTTCCTGCCCGTAAAAAATTCCTCAGCTTCGACGACAGGGAATACAAATCAATTTATACCTATTTCAAAAAAGTATCGGTTTCGAGGCCGGATATAGGCTTCAAACTCGTAAATAACGACAAGACCGTTTTCGACCTCAAGCCGCAGACGCTTGAAGATAGAATAAGATCACTATTCCCCGAAATAGATGAAGACGAACTGCTGAAAACGGAAAACTCCCTTGGCAGTTATGCAATAAAAGGTTTTATCGGAAAAGCCGGTCTCGCGAGAAAGTTCAAGGACAACCAGTTCCTGTTCATCAACGGCAGAATAGTCGAAAGCAAGATGGCCAGCTTCAACATCGTAAATATGTATCAGAACCTTATAGAGCCTGGATATTATCCGTTCTACATTCTCTTTATAGATATGCCGCCTCACGAACTTGATGTGAACGTGCATCCTTCCAAGCTGACGGTTAAATTCTCAGATGAACAGAAAGTCAAACGGCTTATCACAGAAGCTGTCGGGCATTCTTTAAAAGATGCCTCTTCGATCACCGCGCTTTCTTCTCAGACCGAAACAAAAGAGCATCTTTACGAGCCCGCCCAAATACCGCAGATGCAGGTAAAAGAACAAACAGCCCCATACGCATCAAAGCCGGAAGAAAAATTCTTCAGGCCCGATGAAAAAAACATCGGAACAAGGGTGCTCAAGATCAACAACGAACTGATAGTCTCGGAGAACATCTGGCAGATGCACGACCAGTACATATTCATTCAGGTGGAATCTGGTTCGCTCATCATAGATCAACATGTCGCGCATGAAAGGATCCTTTATGAAAAATCCATAAAAGCCTTCGCGGACAGTCCGATGCCTTCACAGGCGCTCCTCTTCCCCGTCAGGGTCGATCTTTCGTTCGAGGACAGAATTGTCCTAACTGAAATGAAGGAATACTTGAATAAGATCGGCTTTATCCTGAACGAATTCGGGCAGAATACATTCATCATTGAAGAAACCCCGATGGGACTTTCTTCGGGCGATGAGAAAAAAGAACTTTTGGATCTTATTGATAATTATAAGCTTTACAGAAAAAATAAAATGGACACCATGGAATCCGTCGCCGCGTCTTATGCCTGCAAGAGAGCGATCAAGGCAGGCAAGAAGCTATCAAAGGACGAGATGCTCGATCTTATCAACGACCTTTTCCAGTGCGAATTCCCTCACGTCTGCCCTCACGGCAGGCCGGTCATAATAGACCTGTCGCTCAAAGAACTGAACAAGCGGTTCAAGAGGGAATAAATGCCCTCATACGATATATCAAAATTAAAGATCCCGATCATCTGCGGGCCTACGGCCGCGGGTAAAACCTCTGTTGCGCTCCGTCTGGCTGAAGAATCCGGATATGAGATCATTTCCGCAGATTCACGACAGATTGTAAAAGAGATGAATATAGGCACGGCCAAGCCAACAGCAGATGAATTACAGCGCGCCGTTCATCATTTCATTGATATAATCTATCCTGATAATGAGATCTACAACTCCTATATGTATGGAAATAAAGTCCGTGAACTCCTTTCAAAACTTTATTCCGAAGGAAAGAAAGCCCTGATATGCGGCGGGAGCGGACTTTATATCGAGTCGGCAGTTCACGGATTTTTCGAGGATATGGGAATTGACGATACGGAAAAACTTAAATACCGCAAAGAGTTTGAAGCGGAGAATATCGCAGACCTTTATGAAAGATTAAAACTGATAGACCCCGAATACGCTCAGAGCATCCCGCCGGCCAATAAACAGCGAATTTACCGTGCGCTTGAAGTTCATCACTTTACAGGAAGAAAGATATCAGAACTTCATACCGCGCATACACCGGATCAGTATTTTCAGCCTGTTTATATAGGCATAAATTCCGAAAGAGAAAAGCTTTATGAAAAGATCAATGACCGCGTGCTAAAAATGATAGAGGCAGGCCTGATAGAAGAAGTAAAAAGGCTGGCTGAAAAGTACGGATACGATCTCAAACGTTTCAAGAAAACCATCGGCTACAAAGAAGTCATTGAATATATTAAAGGCGACATTGAGAAAGACACAATGATCGATGAGATCCAGAAAAACACCCGCCACTTCGCCAAACGCCAGATCACCTGGTTCAAGCGCATAGAAGGGATGAACTGGTTCGAACCGGAGCAATTCACTGAAATAAAAAACTATTTGCTTGATTCAGGCTTTACAATATAGTATTTTGTCTGTACATTAGTTTTTTCCCGGAGAATTTATGAAAATATTCATTTATGCAGTTTTATTATTAACAGTATCCGCATATTCGGTGATAACCTTCGAGAAAACTATCGGCGGGACAAGCGATGACGAAGCCAATTCGATAAGACAGACTTTCGATGGAGGATATATTATCGCGGGTTATTCAAGCGATTCACTGTTCTCGGGTATGACATTATTTAAAACTGATCATTCAGGTAATCAAGAATGGAGAAAAACAACTGGCTACGGAATGAACGAAGGATATTCTGTTATTGAAACAAAAGACAGCTGTTTTGTTATCGCTGGATACTATGTTTATTCTGTAAAAAAAATCAACATGGTTAATCTTATTTATATTGAAAAAACCGATAAAAACGGCAATACTTTATGGACTTACGAACAGCCTTATCAGGTGGATGATGAGTGGTATGAGAACAATTACGAAGCTTACGAGATAATTCAGACATGTGATGGTGGTTATGCGGCCACAGGCTCTTCTTTCTTCGGTTATTTTATAATTAAACTCGATTCACTTGGCAATGAAGAATGGCTTCAAACTGATTCGACCGAATTTACTGAAAGCTGCGGTCGCTCAATAATTCAAACTGAAGATAAAGGATTTGTCATTACTGGCTATAGTCCATATGAGTCAACCGATTCAAGAGTAATATCGCTTATTAAAACAGACTCTCTTGGTAATAGAGAATGGATAAAATATTTCGGCGGCGGAATTTTAAGCACTGGTATATCCGGTCATTCTGTTAAAAGGACTCCTGATAACGGCTATATTTTATTCGGTACAACGGGTAATTGGAAATATGGGGATCTGGCTATACTCATTAAAACTGACTCGAACGGAGAAAAAGAATGGGATAAAAGTTTCGGAGTACCGGACAGTCAGGGAGACTACAACAATGGTAAATGTGTGGATATTACTAGTAATGGTGGGTATATTTTAACGGGATATATGGATCATCCGTTGGGCGGACCTGATTCATACTCGTGGCTGATTAAGACAGATTCCGAAGGCAATGTGATATGGGAAAAGACTTTCGGTCCGGAATATGAAAATAATGAAAGACTTCATTCAGTTCAGCAGACGACTGACGGAGGCTACATTATTGCAGGATATACGGATGCTCAAGGAGCCGGCGGAAAAGATATGTGGATTATCAAGACCGACGAGAATGGTACAGAGATAGAAAGTCCATTCCTGCCGCAGAATACCGAACTATATCAGAACTACCCGAACCCGTTCAATCCAACAACTACTATAAGCTACGCTTTAAGTCAGGCAGGGCAAGTTGAGTTGAGCGTATATAATCTGAACGGCCAGCTTGTAAATACGCTTGTTAACTGCAAACAGGATAAAGGTATTCATAAAGCTGATTTCGATGCTGGTGACTTGACTTCTGGTTTATATATTTACAGCCTGAAAGTGGATGGCAAGATAATTCAAAGCAGAAAACTGATGTTGTTAAAATAAAAAAGCCGCAGATTTTATCTGCGGCTATGCGGGAGATGAGGGACTCGAACCCCCGACAAACTGGTTAACAGCCAGTTGCTCTACCGACTGAGCTAAGCTCCCGTCCTTAAAGAGCCGTAAATATACAAATTCCGTTTTTTATTGTCAACTGCTTTTTTGCCTAAATATCTTCCTTCGAAACTCTTTCTTTGAATCCTCCCCAGCCGAGTTTTTCCCTCAGAAGACTGTAATAATCGTTATCTTCGAATTTGATGAATTTAGCCTTATGATCAGCTTTTTTAACAGTGATCTTACCGAATGACGGTATATTTATGCTTTCCTGTCCGTCGCTGGACAGAATGATCTCATTGTATGCGCTTTCGGCAGTTATTGTTATCTCGGAATCATCCGGAATGACTATCGGTCTCATTGCAAGAGCATGAGGCGACATCGCTGTTATAACGAACGCGGCAACACCCGGTTGAACGATCGGCCCGTGAGCCGACATATTGTATGCTGTTGAGCCTGTAGGAGTGGCTATGATCACACCATCTGAAGTATAAGTCGTAAAGAATCTGCCATTCACATCCACCGATACTTTCATCATTCTCTGAGAATATCCTCTGTCGAGAACAATATCGTTCAAGGCGAATAATTTCTTATCTTCGTAAAAAGCATTCAGCATTATTCTTTCTTCTATGTAGTACCGGCCTCTCTCTATCTGTTCTATCCTGTAGATCATTTCATCTTCCTTAACATCCGCGAGAAAACCCAGTTTACCGTAATTGATACCAAGGAACGGTTTTGAAAATTCAGCAGAGCTTCGGGCTGTTTCCAGAAGCGAACCGTCCCCACCCAGAACTATGATAACATCAGACTCTTTTATTAAGTCCGTTTTAGCTTTAACAGGAAAACCTGCTTTTTCGGAATAATCTGTGAATTTATTGATCGAAAAATGCAGTCCTGTGTCCCTAAGCTCAAGGAATAGCTTTGAAAGGTTCTCTTTATTGTGATCCGCCTTCAGATTGTCGATTATCCCGTATCTCATTCAAGCTCCGTTTTTTGAATAACTATATAATTTAAATCAAAATTAGAAAAAAAGAAAGTGTATATATTTCTTGGATTTGAAGCGTAATTGTGTTATATTATAAGGTTGAATAAATTCAGCCGGAGGCACGGGTTACCGTTTTATGAGATCTATATGCAGCACTTTGATAATTATATTTCTGATTTTTAACGCCTTTGCATCCGACTATGTACTCCCTGACGAAATAAAATTCGCCGGAGTAAAAGTTCCTCTTGAAAAATTCGATGTAAGGGAGAGACTTACCAGGACGTTCAATACATTTACGCTCGACAGACGGGGCTACATTCAGAACATAATAAACAAACAGCATTATTATCTGCCTTATGCGAAAGAGGTGCTCACGCAGTACGGGGTTCATGAAGATCTCGCTTACATTATGCCTGTAGAATCTGAATTCGATCCGAGAGCATATTCATCTGCAAAAGCATCGGGTTTATGGCAGATGATGCCCGCTACCGCAAAAATGTACGGGCTTAGGGTCGACGATTACGCCGATGACAGAAATATGCCCGAAAGAGCTGCAAAAGCCGCGGCTGAACATCTAAGAATGCTGGCGAAAGTCACTAACAGCGACCCGTTCCTTATGGTCGCTTCATACAATAACGGAGACTCGAACGTAAGAAACACGATCAAAGCTCAGAAGGCAGGCGATTTCTGGGAGGCCAGATCCAATCATGAGACTGAATTTTACGTTGAAAAGGTTATAATCTATAAAATACTGATGTCTGATCCTGAGAAGTACGGCTTCACGATCCCGGAAGATCCCGACAAGCCGGAATATGAACTCTGCATGGTCAGCATGGGTTCCAACAATCTGTATTTTACCGAAATTTGCGAAGTTCTCGGAATAACATATAGGGAATTATACAAAGCCAATCCTCACCTTAAATTCGGCACATACAAGTCTGCTTCGTACATCAGCAAATATACAGCTCAGGAGATATTGGTACCTAAAGGTTCTTCCGACAGGCTGCTTTTGGAACTGAAAAAACGTAATTATCTCGCAGGATCGCCGGACAGCCCGGTTATAAGTTCGGAAGTTAAGACTAAAGGCCTAAAGGAAGATATTTACGAGATCAGATATAACGACAACATAGAAAGCATAGCTTTTAAATACGGAATTGACTGGAAAAAGATCGCGGAACTGAACGATCTTAAAATAATTACGCTTTCGTCAGGTATTGAAACGGCGGAACTTAACAGGGGACAGAAATTGAGGATTATCCACTAATGGTCGTGCTGCAGAAAAAATATGAAAAGCTTTTCGAGGCTGCCTTAAAGGCGAGAGAAAATTCCTGCTCACCGTATTCCGGATTTAAAGTGGGCGCAGCCGTTCTTACAGAAAGCGGAAGAATTTATTCAGGCTGCAACATCGAATCTTCATCATTCGGACTTACTATGTGCGCAGAAAGGAACGCACTGTCCGCAGCCTTGTGCGCGGGAGAAAAAGATATTTCGGCCGTTCTTGTTACCGCGGATACTCCCGATCCGGTAAGCCCCTGCGGAGCATGCAGACAGCTTATTTACGATTATGCTCCGGATGCAAGAATTATACTTACAAATCTGAAAAGGCAGGTTCTGGAATTTAAAATTGAGGAAATGTTAAAATATCCGTTCGGTAAGTTTAAGTAAAAAAAAGGAGATTAATATGTTTGAAGATCTAAAATGGCTGATCGAACTTCAGAAGATCGATAATCAGATCTACCAGCTTACAAGCGAAGAAAGAAATACTGAAAACATGATCGAAAGAATGAAGCACGAAATTGAAGAACTTACGCTGAACAGAGTAAAACTTATCAGAAAACAGAGAGAATTGTCTGAGGACAGAGAAACATATTCTTCGGATATACTCGACCATAAAAGGATACTCGATCAGAAACAGATCGACCTTGATAATGACAAAAAAACCAAGAAAGAGCATATTAAGAGAGAAGTTAAGAAACTGGAAAAAGCGGTTGAAGTATTCGATGAAAGAGTAGACGAACTTACTCAGGAAGTCGACAGGATTAAAAGCGAAATAAGTGAAATTGATAAGAACATAGTAAAGACCGAGAAAAAGATCAAAACGGAATCGAGAAAAAAGACTGAAATGGGTAAATCCAGCCTGAAAGAACTTGAAAAGCTCGAAAAGAAAAAACAGAAGATCGAAAAGCAGATCAGAACTCCTTTTTTAAATCATTATAACAGAATAATGAGGATCAGGAACGGGATCGCTATAACATACGTTACCGAAGACGGGCTATGCGAAGGATGCAAGATACACATCCCGTACCAGCTTCAGCAGAAAGTCAAACTTCAGGATGACTACAATATCTGTGAAGGCTGCGGAAGAATACTTGTTGATATTAAACTTCTGAACAAGAAGTAAATGGATCAGAGCCGGGACGATAATTCGCTGACCGAACTAAGATCCGGTGACCTTGAAAAAGCAGTGTGCGGTCTCGGCGGAAAGAAATATAATGCCGGACAGATCTGGTCGTGGCTTTACAAGAAAAGTGTTTTCGATATAGATAAAATGACGGACATTCCGTCAGTCTTGAGAACTTCATTGAAACAGAATTTTTCAGTTCCATTGCCGGAAATAGAAAGAAGTGAAAAAAGCGCTGACGGAACGGTCAAACTTCTTTTAAAACTTTATGACTCAAATTATATAGAGTGCGTGATAATTCCCGAGAAAGACAGGATGACCCTCTGCGTCTCATCACAGGCAGGCTGCAGATTCAAATGTTCATTCTGTTCAACTGGAAAACTCGGCTTCAAAAGAAACCTTTATGCTCATGAGATCGTAGGCCAGGTTCTGACAGCCTCAGTTTTTGCCGGTACAAGGATCACCAACGTGGTATATATGGGAATGGGCGAACCTTTCGACAATTATGACGAGGTAATAAAAAGCGCGGATATCATATCAGACGATTCCGGACTTGCGGTGGGAAAGCGGAAGATCACTATATCGACTTTCGGTCATGTTGACAGTATAATCAGGTTCACGAACGAAGATATCAGATATAAACTTGCAGTATCACTCCATAATCCTTTTGATGATGAAAGAAATCTTATCATGCCTGCGAACAGAAAATACGGTCTCAAAAAGCTGTTCGATGCCCTTACAGCCTATACAAAAAAATCAAACCGCAAAGTAGTTTTTGAATATGTTCTTTTAAAAAATGTGAACGATACCGAAAGACACGCAAAAGAGCTTATAAGACTTTTAAGCGCGCTTCCGAGTAAACTGAATCTTATAAAATACCATTCTCAGGGGGCAGCAGATGAATTCGGCCCTCTAAAAGACGAATTTGCTTTAAAATTCTATAACTTCTTCAGAAATCAGAATTTTCCCGTAGTATTCAGATCCAGCCGGGGAGAGGATATTTCCGCAGCCTGCGGTCAGCTTACGGCAAAAAGGAAAGCGGGAGAATAGATTGAGAAAATTACTTTTAATTTTCCTCTCATTTCAGCTTATGCTCCTGCCTGATGTATCTGAAAAGGACAGCATAAACCTGTCTTATTCGTACTTCCCGACTTATCAGATCATTAATACTGGCATAAATCTGAACAATTCTGATTCCCTAAGCGATTTTTATCTAGCAGGGCATAATACGAGAACGATCTATGATAAATTCTCAAAGAACGATCTGGAAATCACCAGCAGCTTCGCGGCGAAGAAAGCTGATTTCAGCTTCGGCGGGCTTATTTCAACGAATTACGTATCCAACAGTTCGGTAACGAGACCGACGAACAACAGCATTTCGCTTATGCCTCTGATATGCTATACAAAAGAAAGCGTCAAATTAAACGCCGCGGCAGGATATCTGAGCAAAGTTGACGAGGTCTCGGATAAAACAGGATTCGGGATAGATATAAACGGACGGTACGATGGGAAACACGATTCAGGGATCATTTCGCTAAATTCCGATCTTGAGGCTGACGGACTTGATAAAGATATAAATTACAACAGCTCATCTGGCGTTATTTTTACAAAAGACCTTGATCAGCAGTCCGGAACCATATCCGCAGGCGGGAGCGGAAATTTCCTGCAATATCATTTCTCGGATTTCACGAATAATGATTTCAGGATCAAGAGATATGAGTACGACATAAATGCAGGTTTTCTTTATAATGCTTCAGAAAAGCTTCGGAACAATTCTATTGTGCGGTTTTACGCAAGAAATAAGGATTCTTACCGCAACGGTTCGCTTTTGAGTTTCAATTCAAATTCGGACATAAGTCTGTCAGACGAGATAATGTTCAGTACGGGGCGACTGTTCACTTCATTGAAAGGTGAGTTCGATACAGGAAGCGATAAGTATTCGATGGATTTTGAAGAAAATGACAAATCGCTGTCTTTTTATAATTTTTCGCTCAGCTCACAGGCGAATTACAGCTACTCCGATTATATCTTCGGACTCTACGGAAGATATTTTAAGCACGAATACAAATCGCTGTCGAATTCCAATCTTGAAGACAGGGATATAGTAAAGATCAGCTTAAAACCGGACGTTACTTACAATAGACGCCGTTCTCTCAACGTTACTCAGTCCTTCCCGCTTGATTACTACAAGCTGATCAACATTTCATCTTTAAGAAGCGGCAATAATTATACCGACAGAGTTGTTAATTCCGTCACCGACATAAAGAATGTGTTCAGTTCGAATCTGTACATTACAGGAAAGATACATCTAAGATCGTATTTCCGGTCATATGAATATGATGATACTTTTAAAAACAGTTTCGTGATCAAGAACTATTCTTTTAGTGATACAGTTTCCTACAAACTGAACAGAATTCTTTCAGCAAAACTCTCGACCCGCTACATATATGAAGAAACAGGAAATTTTAACTACGATGATTTTACAGAAAATCCGCAGACGTATAAAAATCATTACTATACTTCATTCTCAATGACCCTGGGAACAGTAAGATACATACGCATTACATCCGAGTATTATTTTTATGAGATCGACAGCTATAAATTCGATCAGGACGATTTTGACAGATCGGATCTTGTGAACGTATATATATCTCACGGTCCCAAGGTAGGATTCAATTTTCTGTATAATAAATTCAGTCTTTTTACAGGGCTTGAGATAGATAATTTCAGGAATGAAGAAAGCAGCTTAAGATTCAGGATCGAGAGTTATATCAGTTTCGAGTGATCTAAAAGATCGAATCGTCAGTAATGGTTGTGAGCCTTTCTAAGAATTTCATACCCGCGACTGAATTGCCTTTTTCATTTATTAAAGGGCTCCATACAGCTACCGAATAATGATCAGGATTCACAGCTGCTATTCCTCCCCCAACGCCGCTTTTACCGGGAAGACCGACCTCAAAAGCGAATTCCCCGGATTCATCATAAAGACCGCAGCACAGCATCAGCGCGTTTATCCTCCTTATCTGGCTTCTGGTGAGAGTATATCCGCATATATCGAAATCTTTTCTTATATTTGTATAATGCAGAAATGCTTTTGCAAGTTCAGTGCAGGTTAGCTCTATTGAACAGACCGTATAATAAAGGTCAAGCACCTTTTCTACGGGATTTTTTATATTCCCGTATGATCTCATCATGTTTATCAGGGCAGCATTCCTGTAACCCGCGGATCTTTCGGATTCAGCGACTTTCATATTGTAATTGATCGACCCGCATCCCGCTAGTTTTCTGACGAATCCGAGTATCTCATTTTTCGGATCTGCCCTTTTTGAAAAAAGGATATCGCATACTACGAGCGCTCCCGCGTTTATGAACGGATTCCTCGGCTTACCTTTTTCATATTCAAGCTGAACTATCGAATTGAACGGACTGCCTGAAGGTTCAACACCGGTCCTGTCCCATATTTTATCGCCAAGAAGAGAGAAAGCCATCGAAAGCGTGAATACTTTTGATATGCTTTGTATGGAAAATCTTTCATCAGAATCGCCGGCTGAATGTATCCTGCCTTCCGAAGTGATCAGTGTTATTCCGAATTTGTCCGGATCGACAACTGATAATTCCGGGATGTAATCAGCTACTTTGCCTTCTTTTTTCACATCTGAAATCTCAGCGTATATCTCTTTAATAACTTTACCGTAATCCATTAAAATGACTTCGTTATTTATAAACTTTAGTGGAGAATATGGGATTCGAACCCATGACCCTCAGACTGCCAGCCTGATGCTCTAGCCAACTGAGCTAATCCCCCAGACGTCATGTAATATAACCTATTCGTAACCAAAATGCAAAATACTTCAAGGAGCAATGAAG
>JAKQBN010000024.1 GCA_029559475.1 bacterium | reverse complement strand
TAAGCATAAAACAATCCTAACGCAAGAAAAATATTGTGTATTTTGCATCTATTTCATTATATGTAATGTATGCGTGCGTGTATAATTCAAATGTAAAAAAAAAGTCCCTGATTTCTCAAGAACTTTTTCGACAGTCTGAAGGCAGTTGGAAACTGCCTTTTTTGTTTTATGCGGGGAACACAGGATTCGAACCTGCGGTACCGAATTACGGTACGACGGTTTAGCAAACCGCTGCTTTAAGCCACTCAGCCAATTCCCCTATTTGAGCGGAGGATGAGGGACTCGAACCCCCATGTGGTCACCCACGGCGGTTTTCAAGACCGCTGCCTTGCCAGTTAGGACTAATCCTCCGGTCTTTGGAGAGACCTCCGCTTTTTCAAGTCACCAAAGATAATATAAATTTAAATTGTTGTCAACAGAATTTTGGGGAAGAACATCAAAGATATTTTTTCTGGATCACTCTGTATGCCGGTTTATGATTTAATCTGTATTTTTCGGAATGATGAATCGCGGGAAAACCTCTGTTTTCCAGATCTGTAAAAAAATCTCTCAGTTCAGCCGTATCAAACGGTAAAAGTCCTCCATTCGACAATTCAATAGATTCTTTGATTCCGTCTATCAGATTATCCCTGCTTCCTTTAAATGAATTGGCGGTCATTATAAATGCGTTCAAAAGCTTTTCTTTCGATCCCCCGCTTTTTAAGAAAGGCCTTAGATTTACCCTTACCATTCCGTTTGAAGGATCAAGATCTTCATATGTTGATGTATCATTATAATCGGCCATGTTCTGTATCTCGTCATTCATCCACTGAACGACTGAAAAAATATTATTCACCGCATGACCGGGACCCATAAAAGACTGGAATAATAGTTTATAAAGATCTTCTTTTTCCATAAACGGATATGTCTTCATCTGCCTTAGAATAATGTCTTTGATCATTTGCAAGCCTTTATTCGTGATATCAATTTAATCAGCCGGAAAAAATTAATCAAGATAATAAATTAATGAAAGTATAAAAAATATTTAAAATAATACTTGACATGGTGAGTATGAATTATTAAATTGTAAATGTTATAATTAATAAGGGGTTAAATATGCCGTACACAAAATACATGAAAACGCTCAAAGACAAAAAAATGAAAATTACCCAGCAAAGGCTTGAGATACTTAGATATCTTGACGAAAATAGAACACATCCTACTCTCGAGCAGCTTTATGAGTTTATCAGAACAAAATTTCCTGCGATCTCAAAAATGACAGTATATAATGTAATATCATCTCTTATTGATAACGGCATAATTTCTTCGATGAGATTCGTTAACTCTACTGAATTGAGAGTTGACTACGATAAAAGCAGTCATTTTCATTTCCTGTGCGGCAAATGCGGAAAAATATATGACATCGAGTCTGGCTTTGATCTTTTAGATCACGTGAAAAGAAACGGTCATAAATTTGATGAATATACTGTTAATATTTACGGAACCTGTAAGAACTGTCTGAAAAATAAATAAAATCCTTTTGATTTTAAATGATTTCTGCTTATATATTAAAGTAAGAGAAACACAACAGACTAAATATAAAAACACGGAGGAATCAAAATGAAAAAATATCAGTGCGTAGTATGCGGCTACATTTACGATCCGAAAGAGGGAGATCCTGACGGCGGAATAAAACCCGGAACGGCTTTCGAAGATATCCCCGATGACTGGGTATGCCCTGTATGCGGCGTGGGAAAAGACGATTTTGAGGAGGTATGATCATGCCTGTAAGGTCTGTTAAAAAGGATATTTTCTCGGTAGGCTCGATCCACTGGGACAGAAGGATCTTCGATGAGCTTATTCCGCTTCCTGACGGTACAAGTTATAACGCATACTTAATTAAAGGAAGTGAAAAAACCGCTATGATCGATTCTGTGGATCCTGAAAAATGGACAGAACTTGAAATGAATCTTTGTGAACTGGGGATCAAAAAGATAGATTACATTATAACTCACCATGCCGAACAGGATCATTCCGGTTCTATACCGATGCTTTTAAAGAAATTCCCGGAAGCTGTTGTAGTAACGAATGATAAATGTAAAGCTTTCGAGATCGATCTTCTGCACATAGCTGAAGAAAAATTCATGGTCATAAAAGATAATGAAACCCTTTCGCTGGGGAACAAAACCCTGAGGTTCCTTATGACTCCGTGGGTACACTGGCCTGAAACTATGGTAACTTATCTTGAAGAAGACAAGATTCTTTTCTCCTGCGATTTCTTCGGTTCGCATTACGCAGGATCGGATTTGTACGCCGGAGAAAATCCTATCGTAGTACACGGAGCTAAAAGGTATTATGCCGAGATCATGATGCCGTTCAGGACTACTGTGGCAAAAAATGTCGATAAAGTTACTGCTTATGATATTAAAATGATCGCGCCAAGTCACGGTCCAATTTATGATAAGCCCGAAATAATAATTGACGCCTACAGGGACTGGACTTCCGATAAAGTTAAAAAAGAAGTTCTGATACCTTACGTTTCAATGCACGGCAGTACGAAAATTATGGCCGAATATCTGACTGGTAGGCTTATAAAGAAAGGATTTTCTGTTAAAATGTTCAATCTGCCCGTCACTGATATCGGAGAGCTTGCGATGTCGCTGGTTGACGCATCTACGATCATTATCGGTTCGCCCATAGTACTTGCAGGCGCTCATCCTGCCGCTGTTTATTCCGCTTTTCTCGCTAATGCCTTAAGGCCGAAAGCCAAATTCGTTTCCATTTTCGGTTCATACGGCTGGGGCGGAAAAATGGTAGATCAGCTTGCGGGTCTGATACCGAATTTAAAGGTTGAAATTATTGAACCTGTCCTTGTAAAGGGTCTTCCCAGAGCGGAGGATTTTAAAAAACTTGATCAGATGATAGAATCACTTGAAGAAAAACATAAATCATTGTAAGGAGAGGAACATGATTAGCAAAAAAATGGAAGCTGCGATCAATAAACAGATCCAGGAAGAACTTTTCTCTTCATATCTGTATCTTTCAATGTCGGCATATTTTTCAAATATCGGACTTGAAGGATTCGCCAACTGGATGTCCGTTCAGGAAAAGGAAGAAAGGGATCACGCAATGAAATTCTATAACTACCTCCTTTCGCAGGGTGCAGAAGTAAAGCTTTTCGAGATAAAAGAGCCTGATAATAAATGGAAATCTCCGCTTGATGCATTCAAAGCCACTCTCAAGCATGAACAGCATATTACAAAATGCATAAACGGTCTCGTGGATCTGGCTGAGAAAGAAAAAGACAGGGCTACTTTCAATTTCCTTCAGTGGTACATAGACGAGCAGGTGGAAGAGGAAGAGAACGATAGGGCTATTATAGACAAACTCACTCTGATAAAAGAAAATTCGAACGGAATATTCATGCTCGACAAAGATCTTGGAGCGAGAGTCTATACCCCACTAATTCCTGCAAAATAAAAACGATAACATAAAGGAGATCATCATGGCAAAATTTCAGAAATTCTATAAATGCGCACTGTGCGGCAACATTGTTGAAGTAGTGCATGAAGGAGGCGGCGATCTTGTATGCTGCGGTCAGCCCATGAACCTTATAAATGAAAACTCGGTTGACGCTTCTAACGAAAAACATGTTCCGGTTATTGAAAAAACAGATAAAGGAATTCTTGTAAAAGTCGGCTCTATAGATCATCCGATGGAGGAGAAACACTACATCGAGTGGATAGAAGTCACGAACGGCGCATGGACCCAGAAAAAATATCTTAAGCCCGGCGATAAACCTCAGGCTGAATTCTGCGTTCAGTACAGTGATAAGCTTGTAGCAAAAGAGTACTGCAACATACACGGATTGTGGATAAAATAATTTTACAGGAGACAACATGAAACTTAAAGGATCAAAAACTGAACAGAACCTGCTTAAAGCATTCGCCGGAGAATCGCAGGCAAGAATGAGATACGATTATTTTGCTAAACAGGCAAAAAAAGAAGGGCTTGAATCGATAAGCGCGATATTTACGGAAACTTCTTTAAATGAAAAGGAACACGCGAAAAGATTTTTTAAATTCCTTGAGGGCGGAATGGTGGAGATAACAGCCATGTATCCGGCTGGAATGATCGGAACAACGCTAGAAAATCTTAAAGCATCGGCAGAAGGCGAACATGAAGAATGGACGGATTTGTACCCGGAATTCGCAAAAATCGCTGAGAAAGAAGGCTTTAAAGATATTGCTCTCTGCTTCAAAAAGATCGCCGAGGTCGAGAAAGCTCACGAAAAAAGATACAAAAAGCTTTATGAAAATCTCGAAGCGGGAAAAGTTTTTGAAAAAAACGGTAAAATAGTCTGGAAATGCCTGAACTGCGGATATCTTCACGAAGGCAAAAAAGCTCCGGAAAAATGTCCTGCATGTCTTCACCCGCAGGCTTATTTCGAAGTATATACAGAACCTTATTAAATGATATAAAACGGAGACGGATATGGAAAATACCGGTCTGAACAGCATTATTGACTTTGCAATTGACAGAGAAAAGGAAGCGGTTGAATTTTACACCGCGCTTCAGGAAAAAACAAAATTCGCAGGTGTTCGTGACATGCTTAAAGAACTGGCCGCAATGGAAACGGGCCACATCAGTGTGCTGAACAGTATACGAACTAAAGGTATAGACAATATCAGCATCCAGCAGATAAAGAACCTGCATATATCCGATTATATGGTTGAAAAAGAACCGTCTCAGGATATGGATTATCAGGATATTCTCATAATCGCGATGAAAAGAGAAGAAAAATCCAAAGCCCTTTATGAAGATCTCGCAGTTAGATTCGAAGACAGCCCTACCGGAAAATTATTCTCCAAAATAGCTGCTGAAGAATCTGATCACAAGCTTAAATTCGAAAAGCTGTACGACGAGACCGTTTTAAAAGAAAATTAAAGCCGGAGAATAAAATGACAGATCTGTCCGTAGAAGTAGCCGGTCTGAAGCTGAAGAATCCGCTTATTATCGGATCATGCAGTTATACCGAATCAGTTGAATCCATAAAAAAACTGGAAGAAGCCGGAGCCGGAGCGGTAGTTCTTAAATCGCTGTTCCAGGAACAGATAATGAACGATGCTTACGACACCATGGGCGAGATCGGCAGCACGTTCGCGCATCCTGAGCTTAATGATTATGTCAGGTATTTTGAAGAAAAGAACGCTGTAGGTAATTATCTCGATCTGATAGTCCAGGCTAAAGCCGCAGTGAAAATACCCGTTATCGCCAGTATTAACTGCGCTTCTTTTGACAAGTGGGTGGAGTTCTCATCCGAAATAGAAAAAGCAGGTGCTGACGGTCTTGAGATAAATCTCTATTATCTTCCTTCCGATCCAGCCGTTACGGATCATACTTACGTTTCAACTGCTTTAAAAATCGCCGCTGAACTTAAAAAGCATTTGAAGATACCTTTCTCATTTAAGCTGGGTTATTATTCTGACACTCTCGCTAAAGACCTGCTGACAATATCCAGAACGGACGCAAAAGCCCTTGTGCTTTTCAATAAACCATTCAATCCTGATATCGACATAGAAAATGAGAAGATGATCAGCGGATATCCATATTCTGCCCCTTCAGAGATCTCAAATTCTCTCAGATGGATAGCGATAATGTCGGATTTCGCGGAGACCGATCTGATTGCCACTACAGGCGTGCATAACGGACAAGATATTGTAAAACAGATACTTGCAGGCGCTAAGGCAGTTCAAATGACATCATCTTTGTATCTGAACTCATTTAACGTAATAGGCAGATCGCTTAATGAACTTAGATCATGGATGGAGAAACACAATTATAAGGAACTTTCGGCCTTCAGAGGTAAACTGAGCAGAAAGGATAACGCCATCTACGACAGAGTTCAGTTCTTACGACGCGGAAAAGGTGAATAAAATGGATTTTCGAACCTTGTTCAAAGTCACTTACGGTATGTATATCGTATCTTCAAAGAAAGGCGATAATATCAATGCTCAGCTCTCGAATACTGTTGTGCAAATATCACCTGATCCTGCAACAATGCTTATAAGTATATCTAAAAATAACTATACGCACGAATGCATTAAGGAAAGCGGAGTTTTCACTGTCTCGATAATTTCCGACAGGTGCGAGATGACCGATATCGGACCGTTCGGTTTCAGGACCGGAAGAAACTATGATAAATTTGCGAACTGCAGCTATGAACTCGGAAAAAACGGAGCACCGTACATCAAAGATAAAATGTGCGGATACATAGAGTGTGAAGTGATCAACAGCCATGACTGCTGTTCTCATACAGTATTTATCGGCAGGGTTACAGAAGCTGAGATCCTAAATCATGATCTCCAGCCTATGACCTACGATTTCTATCACAAGGAACTGAAAGGGAAGCTCTCAAAGAACGCTACCCATTATCACGCCGAAGAGAAGTAAAAAAATGCCCCGGATGACCGGGGCTTTTTTTATTACATCAGTTTTTTAAATCTCGGACGCTTCGGACTTATGTCTCCAAGTCTCTGTTTCTTTTTCTCTTCGTAATCCTGGAAATTCCCCTCGAAGAACACTACCTGACCGTCATCCTCGAACGAAAGTATGTGCGTCGCAAGCCTGTCTATGAACCATCTGTCGTGCGATATTACGAGTACACATCCCGCAAAATCCTCTATCGCCTCTTCAAGCGCTCTCAGCGTGTTCACATCGATATCATTTGTAGGCTCGTCTAAAAGGATCACGTTCCCGCCTTCCTTAAGAGTGATGGCGAGATGCAGCCTGTTCCTCTCCCCGCCTGAAATCATATATATCTTTTTCTGCTGGTCGGTGCCTGAGAAATTGAACCTGCTGATATAAGCCCTTGCGTTTATCTCAGTGCCGTTCACATCAAGAAGTTCGTGTCCCTGACTTACGACTTCATATATAGTCTTATCAGGCATAAGGTCCTTATGCGACTGATCTACATAAGCTAGTTTGACTGTTTCTCCAATCGTTATCGTGCCTTCATCGGGCTTCTCTTCGCCCATTATCATTCTGAACAATGTGGATTTACCAACGCCGTTCGGACCGATTATCCCGACTACGGCGTTCTTGGGGATCTTCATTGAAAGCCCGTCAATGAGCTCTTTGTCCCCGAACCCTTTTTTCAGATTCTCTATCTCGATCACCTGATCACCCAATCTGGGTCCCGGCGGTATGAAAAGTTCGAGTTTCTGTTCTTTTTCTCTTACCTCTTCGCTGTTCATGGCTTCATATGCGTTCAGCCTTGCCTTGCCTTTGGCCTGGCGGGCTTTCGGGCTCATTCTTGTCCATTCAAGCTCGCGCTTTAAGATCTTCTGCCGTTTAGATTCCTGCTTTTCCTCGTTGGCAAGCCTCGCTGCCTTCTGCTCGAGCCATGAACTGTAGTTGCCCTTCCACGGGATGCCGTCCCCCCTGTCGAGCTCAAGTATCCATCCCGCTACATTGTCGAGGAAATATCTGTCGTGTGTTACGGCTATCACAGTACCCGGATAATTGTGAAGGAACTGTTCCAGCCAGTAAACGCTCTCGGCGTCCAGATGGTTCGTTGGCTCGTCTAATAGAAGAATGTCAGGCTTGCTTAAAAGCAGCCTGCAGAGCGCGACCCTTCTTCTTTCTCCGCCGGAAAGGACTTTTACAGGCATGTCGTCAGGCGGGCATCTTAATGAATCCATGGCCACTTCGAGCGTATGATCAAGGTCCCAGGCGTCAAGATGGTCCATTTTTTCCATCAGTTCACCCTGAAGTTCGATCGCTTTGTTCATTTCGTCATCCGATAAAGGTTCTCCTAGCTTTGCGCTGACATCTTCGAACGCTTTAACGACATCGACTATGTGCTGGACTCCTTCCTGAACGACTTCCTTTACGGTTTTAGTTTCGTCAAGCTCGGGCTCCTGATGCAGATAACCTATCTTGTAGTCTTTATCGAAAGTGACCTTTCCGTCGATCTCTTTATCGAGCCCCGCGATGATCTTTAACAGGCTCGATTTTCCGGCTCCGTTAAGCCCGAGAACGCCTATCTTAGCACCGTAATAGAAGGAAAGCCAGATATTGTTCAGCACCTTTTTCTGGGGCGGGTAGATCTTGCTTACGCCTTCCATCGAGAATATTATCTTGTTGTCTGCCATTATATATCCTTAAATGAATTATTTTATAAAATATGCGAAAACAGCCGCGAAAACCAGAGCCGGCAGAAGATTCAGCACTTTCAGCTTTTTGATCTCGAGAATAGTTATTCCCATTCCCAGAAGCATCAGCCCGCCGACAGCTGAAACCTCGGCGATCATCGGGTCAGTAAGATATCCTTGTACAACTCCCGCGAGCAGTGTCAGTCCGCCCTGATAAATGAAAAGCGGTACCGCTGAGAACATTACTCCGATACCTAAAGTTGCTGCCAGTGCCACCGCTCCGAATGCGTCCAGGAAAGATTTTGCTAAAAGAAGGGTCGGTTTGCCTCCCAGACCTTCTTCGATAGAACCGAGTATCGTCATCGAACCCATGCAGAAAAGCATGAAAGCCGTTACGAAACCTTCAGTGAATTTATCGTTCTTCGAGCCTATCTTTTTCTTTCCCCATTCGCTGATCTTCTCCATTTTCGATTCTATATCGATAAGCTCGCCGGAAATTGCGCCCAAAACTATGCTGAAAACCATAATAAGGACGTTCTGGGTTTTTAACGCCATGGATATTCCTATATAGATCGTGAACAGCCCTATCCCCTGGAAAGTGGTCTTTGTGATCTTTTCAGGCATTCTGGAATGAATAAGAACGCCGATAAGCCCACCCGCTATCACCGCACCGGTATTTACTATCGTTCCGATCATTTATTTCTTTCCCGATTTTTACAGGACTGTAAAATAATAAAATAAACTGTTATAATCTATGCAATTTTTTTATATTATCGTCAACAAAAAGGATGAACTATGGCGGAACAGAAAGAACTTATAATCAGAACTGCAGAAAAATTCAGCTCTTCGGATAAACGGGGTAATGTTTTCGTAGGTTTCGATGGTTTTATAGATAACATCTTAAAGCCTGTGCTTGTAAGAAAAGATAATAAGAATTTTGTACCGATGACCGATATTGTCACTTTCGCGGACAGGATAAGAAGCGGAGCCGGGAAAAGCATTAATGTTGAGATCGTCAAAGAGCGCTCGAGCATGGGCGGCAACGGTCCGATCATGGCTAATTCGCTTGCCCTTCTGGACAATCAGATCGACATAATAGGTTCGATGGGTGCAAATGAAATTCTGTCGATATTTAAACCTTTTACCGACAGATGCAGAACCGCCGTTACATTCTGCGATCCGGGCATAACCGATGCTTTCGAAATGCATGACGGTAAGGTGATGTTCAATTACCCGCAGAGCGTTCTTGATATCAGCTGGGATAAGATCATAAAAGCTGTAGGCAAAGAAAAGCTGAAAAAAATGATAACTGACAATTCATATTTCGCTTTCGTCAACTGGACAATGATACCATTAATGAACGACATTTTCGCGCAGATCACAAAGATCTTCTCAGGAATGGACGAAAGAAAAACCGTCTACATTGACCTTACAGATCCCAAGAAGCGTTCTAGAGCTGACCTCAGTCTCTGCACTGAACTGCTTCTTGAAATGAACGGATATGCCGACGTGATACTCGGTCTGAACGAATCCGAAGCCGTTCAGATATCTGAAGTAACCGGAGCCGGTTCGGAATATAAAGACATAAAGCAGCTGGCGGAGAATATCCGAAGGAACCTGCCTTTGTCCGCCATAGTTATCCACAGCATAAAACAGGCCGCAGTGTGCGCGGAGAAAGGTTCGTTCATCATTGACGGGCCTTATACACCCGAACCAAAACTTTCAACGGGAGCGGGAGACATTTTCAACGCGGGATTCTATGCGGGATATATTTCCGGCCTCGGACTTGAAGAATGCCTGATAACCGGGGTTGCGAATTCGGGATATTACGTCAGAAATGAAAAACCTGCCGGAAGGCAGGCTTTAATAGAGTTCATGAAGAAATGGTCTGAACAATAGTCGTGGGGATAACTGGACTTGAACCAGTGATCTCTAGCTTGTCGAGCTAGCGCTTTAAACCAACTAAGCCATACCCCCAATGAACGAACCGCAATTTTAAGAATTTTTAATAAAAAAGTCAATTACGAATTTGCAATTTATTTCGCCTTTTATGCATTTCGCGAAACAGTTTCGGCGTTCTGTCGGAGATATATTTGAAGTATATATAAAAGGTATTAGATTACCGGTGTAAGCTAAAACAAAACCGCAAAGAGGAAAATAAAATGAAAAACAATAATAAAAACATACAGATGACAACAGAAGATCAGAAAGAAGTAGAAAAAATTAATATCCACTTCAAATTCAGACAGAACATGAACAGGATCAAATCCCACTTCGGATTCTAAATTCTCTCCTCATCACTCACTCCACAAAAAAAAAGGGACTCTAAAAAGCCCCTTTTTTTATATAACTTCGAACCTGACTTCTGACGATTTTCCGCCGGAATCGATTACTTTCAGGATATGATATCCTTTTTCGAGGTTCACATACAGGCTGTGGTCGGATTCGGTCATTCCGAAATAAACTCCATCAATATACCAGTAAACGACTGCATCCTTCTTTGTGTCCGCCACATCCAGCTTGACCTTCTGTTGAGCCCCGCCGATATCCTTGGGTATATAGATCCTCGTTCCTGCTATCGGATAAACTATTGAGAGGTCGTCTGAGCTTTCCAGAGACGGGCATGATCTTTTATGCTCAGGCACCATATAGATATCCGCTCCCGCTTTTTTCATCGTTCTGGCTATGAGCGGAGGATACTTCAGGATCACTTTCTCTATATGATCCTTATCCCAGCACAGCGAGCAGACCTGCTCAGAACCGTCTTTTGAAAGATGTATCTTTTTATGATACCGGCACACCGGTAGAGCGGGGCTGTTCTTCGGCATGAAGACGGCTTCGGGCTCGGGACAGTCCGGTGAAGGTGTGAATCCCGTATCTTTGCAGACCATTACGCTTTTTAGTTCATTCTGAGGCGCATAGAAAGGTTTATAATCCTGAGAACTTATGCTGTTAAAAATATCGAAAAGTAGAGGGCCTGCGGTCTGCGCGCCTGATATCATCTTGTTGGTCTCGCCGTCAAAATTCCCCGCCCAGATTCCTATCGTCCATTCGGGAGTGACTCCAAGAGCCCATGCGTCTTTGTGAGCGTAGCTCGTGCCTGTTTTCCATGACACCGGACGCGAATTTTCGAACACGTTCCAGAAATATTCTATACCCGGACGCCTGACCTCCTCAAGCATTTTTAGAGTAATATAGGACGCTCCTTTTGACAGGCACTTTTCTTTCTTTTCGTCCGGAGCGTTTTCGAATACTTTGAGCTGCCCGAATTCTCCGTAATTTCCGAGGCCTCTGTACAGGCTGACCACATCCCAAAGGCTGGTCTCCGCTCCGCCGATAATGAGCGACAGACCGTAGTCTTCAGCCCTTCTTGTCAGGCTGCGGATGCCCATCTTTTTAAGATCTTCGTAAAAATGTTTCAGGCCGTATCGTTTAAGCAGGATCACTGCGGGAACGTTCAATGATGAAATGAGTGCTTTTTTCACTCTGACAAGGCCGGAAAATGTATCGTCGGCGTTCTTCGGAGAAAAGGATGAAATATTGATCGGTATATCCTCAATAAGAGAATTTTCGCAGATCGTCCCTGCGTCTATGCACTTCGCATAAAGAAATGGTTTTAATATAGATCCGGACGATCTGACAGCCTGAACTCCGTCAACTTTTCCCGACTTCGAATTATCCCAGTAATCCTGCGAACCGGCATAAGCTCTGATTTTTCCTGATTTCGTTTCGCAGACAAGTACAGACAGATTGTAGATACCGTCATTTTTCAGATATTCGCTGTGCCTTGAAACTATCTGCTCCACCCGTTCCTGAAGTTCTCTGTCTATCGTTGATCTTATCAGGTCGTCCTTTGATTTGCGTACACAGTATTCCGCGGCATGAGGAGCTGATTTCGGGAACGGATAAGGCTTTAAAGTGACTTTCTCCAGTATTGCAGTCTGATAAATATCCTGAGTAATGATATTATCATCAAGAAGCTTTTTTAACAGCCTGTCGCGCTTTAGGATCAGCCTTTCGTGGTTTATTCCCGGGCTCATTCCTCCCGGCGAATTGGGCAGAACAGCTAATAGTGCCGCTTCCGCCCAGCTCAGTTCTTCGGCATACTTCCCGAAATAGCTCAGCGAAGCTGTCTGATATCCTATGATATTCCTTCCGTAGGGCGCTCCGTTCAGGTATCCGGTCAGGATCTCTTCTTTTCTTAAGAATAGCTCCAGCTTGAAGCTCTGAAGGCTTTCGATGAACTTGTTCCATAAATTTCTTTTCTTTGGATCTCTGATCCTTGCGAGCTGCATCGTGATAGTGCTCGCGCCGCTCTTTTTCGATCCTGAAATATTTCCGTAGAACGCTCTCGCAACGGCTATCGGATCAATCCCCGGATGATAATAGAACCGCCCGTCCTCAAAATTGATCACGCACTCTTTTAGCTTTTCAGGTACCGGAGATCCTGTATCGGGATATACCCACTGCTCGTCTTTGTTAAGAAAGACCCTTAACAGCTCGCCGTTCCTGTCAAGCACTACCCGGCTGTAAAAACCTTTTTCCGGTTCCAACTTAATCGGGATAAAAAGTATGCTTATGAACAAAAATAAAATAACCGCTGATACTATTATCAGTATTTTTTTTGATGCTGAATATTTTTTTATGCAGAAAATCCTTTATCCCTGATTATTTCTTAACTTCGGCCTTCATGCCCGGTTCTAGTGCATAATACTCCCTTGAATACATAGATTCCACCATCGTAGCTGGCAGATAGAATTTTCCTGTGGTGACAGCCTTCAGCCCGATCTCGAAATCGGCGGTTTTGGAATCTTTGTCCATATCAAAGAACCACATTACTCTGTCGTCCCTGATATCCGTGTACCTGATCCTCATAGACGACTTATATGTATCGTCACCGTAGTAATATGATCTCGTTTCGTCCGCCGAATTGTACGCGTCAGGGTCGCCTATGCGCTTATTGTCGATCTCCCAACCTGACGGAATGATCTGCACGAGAGCCATGTTCCTGAGCTCATTCGGAGTAGTTTTCGTGATCCTGATCTTTAAGGTAAAATTATCTCCCTGCTTCATGACCTTCGCGTCGGTGATCCCTGCTTTAGATGTGAACGATCTCTGAAGCGTCAACCCTTTAGCCTCTCTTTTCTCTGATGGCCTGAGCGGGATCCCGTCGTAATTGAGCGTCACGAAACACTTCTCTATCTGCGATGCTTTATCAGATATTACGGTTATTTTCTGATTAGGCATGGAAGCTATTTCTGTCGTATATGATGCCTCTTTTACCGAAAATTTGACTTCTTTGCCCTTATCGGCTCTTATCACTCCTGACAGCTTCGAGTCCGATCTGAAATAAGCCGGATATTTTTCCATGAATTTACCGACAGAAAGCATCATGAATCCTAAAGTCTGAGTGGAATACCATTCTTCAGATGCAATTTCATCGATCAGATGGTTATAAAGCTCAACTGCCTTCGTTTCCCTGCCGTTATCGCAGAGAGCCGAAAGAATGAACGCCTTGTCCCTTTCCAGCGTTCCGAATGAATACCTCATTTCTTTATAATCCTGAATTAGAACTCCGGCCTGATCCGCGATAGATCTCGCGGTCTCGTTTATTCCCGCGTATTTATAGGCGGTGGAAAGTATCCATTTTTCCGTATCATCCAGATAAGCGAGGTTAGTTTCCTTCATTATGTTCATCGCGCCTGTTTCGGGTTCTCCTGCAAGTGCTAGTACATACAGCCTGTATATCTGCTCCCTCACCCTGTAATATATTTCGTAATTTTTGTAATCGTTCCTGTTCCTGAAAACCCCTTTTAAACTTTCAGTCCTGTATTTAACAGCCATGGAATGTGCGCTTCTCTTCCAGTTGTCGTACATGTCGGTTGGTACAAAATAACCTTTCTTCTTAGCTTCCGTCATAAAATGTCCCGCGTAGATGTCCGACCATCCGCTGTAATTATTTCCGTACTGAGGCCAATAGTTGAACGACCCGTTGGCATTCTGGAATTTTCTCAATTTGGAAATACCGGAATTGATGTTCTCATCCAGTTTTTCGTAAATTGAACTGTGCTGCTTTAAAAGAGGTTTGACCGACAGTTGCGAGAATGATGCCGATACTGTCTGTTCTAGGCATCCGTAAGGATATTCTATAAGATAATGCATCCTTTTTGAGAGGTCTGGCATCTTTATCTTTGAAACTGTAACAGTCGCGTTTACAGTTCCAGCCATATAATCCGGGATATTTAATTCAACCGAACTTCCTTTTTCGCAAATTACAGTGACGGACTTGAATTCTCTCGGTGATACCGGATTTACCGCTATTTCAGTATTGCTTACCGAGCTGAATTTTCCCGAAAGCGCTGTAACTTTTATATTTCCTGTTCCGATCTCGTCTTTCGCTTTTATTCTAAAATAAACAGTTTTATTTTCTATTCCGTTAAAACTTACACTTTGCTTTTTGACCTCGGTAGTCAGCGGACCTTTCAGTTCAAGTGTGATTTCTGCGTCTTTTATCCGTTCGTCCATGCAGAATACCGTAACGGGTATCTCCGCCTCATCTCCCGACGCTAGAACTCTAGGAATAGACGGCACTGCGATTATTTCGGTTTTTACCTGGACTCTTTTCTCAAAACCGCCGTATCTGCCTTCATCAGCGCATACCGCCATTACACGCACGGCACCGACGTACTCAGGCATCGTGAATTCGACTTCGGCGTTCCCGTTCCCGTCTGTTTTCACCGGGCCTTTAAAAAGAGCTACCGGCTTAAACCTGTCCGCCTTGGTCTGAGAAAGCATTTTCGCTCTCTCTGCCAGAGCCATACTTCCGCCTATCGAAAAAGTGTTGGAAACAGGCCCTTTATTCGCGCCTATTACTAGTCCGTATAAGTCATAAAACGTAGTTCCGAGCCTTAATTTCCCGAAGAAATGTTTCCATGCGTCAGGCGATATAAAATCCGTTATGCTTAAAAGCCCTTCATCAACTACTGAGATCGTGAACTGAGATTCTTTATCAGCCTTTATTCTGCATTTGAATTTCTCGTTCGGCCTTAAAACTTCAGGCATAGTTACGGTTATAGACTGTTTCGATCCCGGATCCTCGACCTTTACGGGTATTGTTCCGATTATCCTTACCGGCCTGTCATTACCCGTTTCCGAATTCGGCTGGATCACGCTCACCGTGCAGTAAACGTTAGGGGCCATAGAACTTTTGACCGGGATCTCAACTACGGCTTCCTTGTCTTTTACCGCAAAACTGTAATTATCGATATTGACTGATCCTTTATCGACCGAAACGAGCACGCGCGACTTTTCCTGCGCCGGGAATTTTATGACGGCCGTCTCGCCATGTTTATAGATCTCTTTATCTGACCTTAAAGCCTGGAAGTCGGCGGAATTAATGTCCGCCGTCTCGCCGCCCCAGTATGAAGCGCTGACGAAAAACGCTGCCGAATGTGTTCCTTTCACTTTCTGAGAAACTTCGATCAGATACAGGCCGTCCCCACCGAAATTATAGCTGAATTTGTACGGAGCGGAACCTGAAACGAAATCCTGTTCATATACCAGCCGCGTCTCGAAATCGGATCTGTAGTTCATTCTGCTGTTAGTGCCGCTGTAATCCCACCACCAGTAGCTTTCGTTCAGGTATATTCTGATCTTCATGTCCCTACCCTGAAGAATATATCCGTCCGAAGCGAGAAGCACCGTTTTAAAATCCTGTTTTGTTCCGGCTTTAATAAAACCGGATTTCATTTTTTCGATACCCACGTAGGAATCGTAAGGATCGATATTTACCGTTTTCGCGCTCCTGTTAGGTCTTCCGCCTTCTTCAAGAACTTCTGCATTGAACCTTATCACCGCAGCCGATGAAGCCTTAGTTATCTTCGGAACGGTGAAATCCGCGGTTTTTACTCCCTCGGCATCGAGCGTTCCGCTGAAAAGCGATCCATCATAGCTGGAAAATCCTTCAGATTCGCTTCTGAAAGTATAATTTCTGTATCTAGGGAAGAATTTATCTCGAGGGTATATCGAATAGTTTACGTTCGCTCTCAGCCCTGACGCGGGACTTCCGAAAAGATAATTCGAACTTAATTTGACTTTTAGAGAAGAATCATTCGGGCCGAGGCTGTCTTTATCTGCCGTTAACTTTACGTCAAGCATTTCAGGCACTATCGTCTCGACGCTTATCCCCTGCGTGAACGTTTTTCCGCCCGCCTCGGATGTAAATATCCACTGCCCCGTCATGTCCTCGGGCATGATCTTCATTTTATAGCTGTAGAACCCGTCCTCACCTTTTTTAAGTACATCTTCTGTGCGGATCTTTCCTGTCGGGTCGCTTATTCTTATTTTAACGGGATGATCTTTCGGGAAAGTGTTGTCCTTGTTTCTGAATATCATCGATACATTGATATCATCTCCCGGTCTGTAAATTCCGCGGTCGGTATATATGTATCCTCTTGTCTGATCAGAATTGAAGTCAGCTCCCCCTATGTCGAAAGCCGAAAAGGCGGTCTGCATCTCGTTCGCCTTAATAACCGATCTTGCGTTATCTTTTTCTGCAGTTGTGCAAAATACTTCCCTTTTCTGCTTTCCGAATTCGGCTTTTCCCCTGTAATCCGTCGATGCTTCTGCCAGAACCTGATTCTGGAAATCCAGAAGTTTTACTACTGCTCCAGATACAGGAGAAGCTGATTCGATATCGAAAACATGAACGTAGACTCCGTTCTCCGAGTTTATCATACTCATTCCCAGATCGGAAAGTATGATGTTCTTTTCGGCTTTACCTGAAAGCGCGGGGTATCTTTCATCCCACTGAGAATAATCCGGTCCTTTTCTGAACATTGTGTTCTCTTCCCTGTAAGTCAGTTCGAGCACATATAAGCCTTTATCCTTTTTCGGAATGAGTTTACTTAAGTCCAATTCGCTTACGGATGTTTCATTCAGCTTTGATTTTATAAAGAGCGTATCTTTTAACACTTCGATCCCTACTCTTTCAAATTCGCCGTATCCGTAATAATAATCGTAATATCCGTAGCGGTTGACCGACTGTGTTCCTCTTAATCCGCTTCTCTGAAGGAACTGTCCAAGATTCGATTCATAGACTTTTTTAACAGTCAGATAAACGCTTTTGATATTCTGGGAATAGAACCTGATCTTTTTATTGTTGCCGGATGAAAGGAAACAGCCTTTATCGATAAAATCAAGAAAAGGCGCTTTGTCCATGAATCCAATATTAGAAACGTGATCCTTTTTCAGCCTGTAGCCGTATTTATTCATCAGGCTGCCGCTTACAGTAATTTTATAATCCTTGCCGTATTCGAAATTCCCTGAGATTATTATACTTTTACCGGTTTTTTTCAGCTCGAAGTCAGTTTCGGGACTGACTGAAACCAACCCGTTAATTTCCTGATCCGGCGACAGTTCCGAAGCGAATTTTATCTCTATCGAAGGGTTCTCATCTTCCGTTCTTCTCGATATCTGAATGATCTCCATTTCCTCTTTCTTTGTAAAAGAGAACTCATGAACATAATCTGAAGCTATCTCGATCCTGTTCTTGTCGATCTTGAGCACAAACAGCTTTTTCTCGTCCGACTGCTGGAACTCCGAAGACCTGAAGACGAACGAACTGCTGTCTGCACCACTGAATATTTCGAATGGAACATCATTGCCGTTCATCGTGAATTCAACAGCTTCTTTCAGCTCTTCAAGGCGTGTTTTATAATTGAACGCTATAGCTGCCTCATAGAGAGCTTTATTATTCGAGGTTTCTATAACATCACCGCTGAAAGAACGGACGTCCCTCTTCAGAATGGTGAATTCGAATCCGTATTCCGGCACTTCATTAAAAGTTTCGGAAAAACTTTTCAGACTGAGAACAGCCTTGTAAATATCGCCCTGTTTAAGATCTTTGTCAGGTATAAAAGAGATCGTACGTTCATCCTTCCAGAATGTTTTTCCATCTATATCAGGATCGAACCGCAGTACTTTTCCTGATATTTCCGATCCGGGACTTGTGTAGCCGGGAACAGGAGCTATAAATATCACATCAATAGTTTGTCCCGGAAATACACCGGAAGGCGTATAGCTTAAATATCTAGCGATCTGCTCAGAATCAGCCCTGCCGCTGCTCTGTTTTTCAAAACAGCCGTAAAATAAAAAAACCGATGCTGCCAAAAAAAGCGCCGAAATAAAGTACTTCATGTTCACTCCGTATTAAAGATAGTAAAATTTATACCAATTATACATTAAAAACAACTTGAAAATTTAACGATATTTTGTTACATTCCCGACCTGTTTAAGACGGGAGCCGACAGATAAATGAAAAGATTATCAAAAACCGCTTTTTCCTATTTCATACAGGGTCTTCTCGCGCTATTACCCCTGATAGTAACTATATGGGTGATAAAGCTCGTTTACCGGTTCATGGAAGGCATTATCGAAGATTTCATTTTCTTTATCCCACAGGAGTATTTGAATACTCATCAGTTCATTATCAAGATCGCGACTATAACAGTAATGTTCTTCGCGATCATGGGGTTCGGGATACTCATGAGAACCGTAATGGGAAAACTTCTGCTTTCACTTACCGATTCATTTTTCATGCACATCCCGGGATTAAGACCTATCTACAAAGCTGTAAGGCAGGTTATCGATTCTTTCTCGACGAATAAAAAATCCTTCTTTTCCAATCCCGTACTGATCGAGTACCCTTCAAAAAATATATGGACGATCGGATTCAATACTGGAGAAGTAACACCTGAGTTCAATCCTGATCCGACTGTAAAAAGATTCTCGGTCTTTATACCCACAACACCGAACCCGACGAGCGGTTTTCTGATGATAGTGACCACAGAACAGATAAGGAATCTTCCCATGAAAACCGAAAAAGCCATGCAGTTCCTGCTTACCGGAGGAGTCGTAAAAGAATGATGTTTTCAGGATTGTTTTCAGCTATATTATTATTATCTGTCGGAATTTACTTCATTCCGAACAGGTTGAAGTACCTGTTCACTATGATATTATTGCTGATTGCAATGTTTGTAACTTCGTCATGGGGAATAAAAGCTCTTTTTTATGATGATCTGCCGTTAATTGTTGATCTGAATTTCGAATTTCTGAATTTTGATTTCTCGTTCTACATTGATAAACTATCCTCTTTCTTTCTGCTCGCTATTAACTTTACTTCTCTCACGGGGTTCATTTACGCATATAAATACCTCTCGCCTTATTACAGAATAAAATACCCCCTGAGTTTTTCAATACATTACTTTTCATATTTCTGGCTTTACATTTCGATGTGCATGGTCGTTATGCTTCAGGACGGAACTGCTTTCATAATCCTCTGGGAGATAATGGCGATTTCATCATTCATGCTTGTTATTTTCAACGCAGAGAACCGGACGATAATGAAGACCGGCATAAACTACCTTATCCAGATGCATATAGGAATGTTATTCATACTTATTGCTTTTATGATCGCGGAGAACGGAACCGGCGTTATGGGTTTTGCTTCGCTCAAACCGTATTTTTCAGATCATTCCAACACAATTCTTTTTCTGATGTTCTTTATCGGATTCGGCATGAAAGCAGGTTTTATACCTCTCCATACATGGCTTCCTCTTGCGCATCCCTCAGCTCCCTCTCATGTATCCGGAATAATGTCTGGTATAATGATAAAGATGGGATTTTACGGTATTTTTAGAGTCGTTTCAGCACTTCAGTCCGATATTATGACTATAGGAATAATAATACTTGGAATTTCTCTGATTACAGGAATCATGGGAATTATGTCCGCTATAACCCAGCGCGATATAAAAAAGATGCTGGCATATTCTACTATTGAAAACGTCGGCATAATCGGGATCGGAATAGGTCTTGGAGTTGTCGGAATGGCAATGAAAAATCAAATACTTGTGCTCTTTGGTTTCAGCGGCGCTCTTGTTCATATATTGAACCATTCGCTGTTTAAATCGATGCTTTTCTTTGCCGCCGGATCAGTCAATCATGCCACACACACAAAAGATATGGAGGTTCTAGGGGGACTGGTAAAAAAAATGCCTCATACAGCTCTTATTTTCCTTATAGGGTCCTTGGCCATCTGCGGTCTGCCGCCATTTAACGGTTTCGTATCAGAATATCTTTTATATTCCGGTATGTTCATGTCTATTTCAGGATCAGGTTTGTATGATTCTTTCATTATATTGTCAGGCATAATCGGTCTTTCACTGATCGGGGGACTCGCCCTTTTCTGTTTTACTAGAGCGTACGGAATAACATTTCTCGGTCAGGAGAGGTCAATAAGGGTTCGCGGAGCTACAGAAGTAAATATGTCTATGATTCTACCTGGATACATCATTATATCCGTCATAATGGTTATCGGCCTTGCTTCATCGATTGTGGTTGTACCTGTTTTCAATATTGTTTCAGAAACTTTCACAAATACTGCTTATGACAGCGCGATCATCACTAACGTGCTTAATAATCTTTTACAGGTAAATATTTTAAGCGGACTTTTCATAATTATTACAGCCGCTCTTTTCTCTTTCAGACGTAATATTTTCAGATCGAAAAAAACTGATCTCAGGCCAACATGGGGATGCGGCTACACTGCCGGAACATCGAAGCATCAGTACACCGCTGATTCATACTCAGACAACTTTATCGAGCTTGCTAATCCTGTGTTGAGATCACAAAAATTATCTGAAGAAATTATGGCTACCGATATATTTCCCGAAAAGAAAAGTTTCAGCTCAGTATCAAAAGATATTTTCGATGACTATATTATCAGCTATCCGAAAGAATTCATTCTTAAACTTCTAAAAAAGATCGCTGTAATGCAGACCGGTCAGATCCATCATTATATTCTTTACATATTCTTATTCATTATTGCAGCACTCGTACTAACTTATTTCGAGCTTATCTGATATGACAGGAATAATTTTAACAATACTAACAGCTTTAATTTTTCCGGGAATAATTCTTAGAACAAAAAGCATACTGTCAGGAAGAAAGGGACCTGGAGTTTTTCAGCCGATTTACGATCTGAAAGTTCTCCTTCAGAAAGACAGTATTTTCAGTAGTACTGCCAGCTTTATATTTCAGATAGCGCCGACTATCGGGCTTGCGGCAATTATTTGCGCGATGCTTCTTATACCTTTTGCGAATGAACACGCTTTTTTTGATTTTGACAGCGATTTTGTTTACTTCTCATATCTCCTCGCTATAGGCAAATTCTTTATTATAATTTCCGCGTTGGATACAGGCAGCGGATTTGAGGGAATGGGCGCGAACAGAGAAGCCCTTTTCTCAATGCTGGTAGAACCTGCTTTCTTTATACTTCTTGCAACTTTGGCTATGCTGACAGGATACACATCTTTTTCCGATATCTTTACATCATTTTATATTTCTCAGAGCGATTTCGTGCTTATATTCAGCATAATCGGAGTATATTTATTCGTTCAGATAGCCATGATAGAAAACAGCAGGTTCCCGGTTGACGATCCTAAAACTCATCTTGAACTTACTATGATCCATGAAGTTATGATTCTTGATAACAGCGGTTTTGATAAAGCTTTGATACACATTGCATCGTATCTTAAATTTGCCGTTTACGGATCGATTATATACAACTTGCTGATACCGTCTGATCTGAACATATTCTTACAGATCATTCTGTTCATTCTAATACAAATATCGTTTGCAGTTCTAATCGGCCTGCTGGAATCATTCAGGGCACGAAATAAGATGAGTAAAAATCCTCATTTCATTCTTACTTTGACAGCCGTTTCATTTATTGCTTTCATAATTATCATTATAATTACAGGGAAAATCGTTTAAATGATAAATTATCTTTCAGTGATGTTCGCTATAACTATTGTTTATCTGGCTGTGACTGACAGGTTCGTCGTTTATGCAAGGCTTTTGGGGCTGCAGGGATTCATTCTTTTCGGAATTACCCTGGCTGAACTTCATAAAGCCAGCATCGGAGATCTGATTTTTATATCTTCAGAGACTTTTTTCTTTAAAGGTCTGGTCGTACCATATATGATAAATGTTATCGTAAAAAATACCAGGGTAGAAAAAGTTAATACCGAAGCCCTTTCTGGTTTTTATGAACTTCTGCTAATAATAATATCCCTATTTATAAGCATCTTTATGGCTTATACTCTTAAAAATCCGTATGTTGACACGGTTTTCCTTACTATAGCTTTCTTTACAATGTTCTCCGGGCTGATAATTATAGTAACTCACAGACTGATAATCTCACACCTTATCGGATTTCTTGTACTCGAAAATGCGGCTTTTCTCTTTTCCATAGCTGTCGGAAGTGAAATGCCCATGATGATAAATATCGGAACCCTTCTCGATATTTTTGTAGGCGTTCTTATCCTCGGATTCTTCGGAATGAAGATAAAGCCTAATATTGACCAGCTTACCCAGCTTAAGGACTGATGAATGATATTGAATTTGTTTTTTATAATATCCGCGCTCTTAGGTTTCTCGATCTTCTTTTCCAAAAGTAAGACACTTACTAAGATAATAGTTATATTTTTCGGAATATTACATATTTCCTTTACTGTTTATACATGGACAAGGATCGGAATCACTGACCTGATCTATTTTACTTATGATAACCTTGCAGTTCTATTCCTGTCTATTCTGTCTATTATAGTGACCGCAGTGATTTATCATGGCTTTATTTATGTATCAAAAGATGCTTTAAGGAAATACAACATTTATCATTCCTCGCTTATTCTGCTTGTAACTTGTATGACCGGAGCTTATCTTTCAAATAACCTTGCGGCTCTATGGATCTTCGCAGAGGCGACAACTCTTGCCGTAGCAGGTCTTATATATCATGACAGGACAACTGTTTCACTCGAAGCCACCTGGAAATATGTTTTTTTAAGCTCTGTGGGTATAACTCTTGCGTTCATCGGGATCTTATTTATTTCTATGATGATGAACGGAACGCCGTACAACGACCTTTCATTTGCTTCGATCTCAGAAGTCGCTGTCAATGCAAAGCCACTTTACTTAAAAATAGCCTTTCTTTTCATATTTGTCGGTTTCGGCACAAAAATGGAAATATTTCCTATGCACACGATCGGTATAGACGCAAATGCTGTTGCTCCGTCGCCTATTGGAGCTTTGATATCATCAGGGCTGGTTAACATGGGGTTTATTACGCTTTTAAGAGTTTATGGAGCCCTATCCGGATCGGATATATTTGAATGGATGAATAAAATACTTATTATTGTAGGATTGTTATCTCTGCTCACCGCCGCAGGATATATGCTGAAAGCAAAGCATTTGAAAAGAATGTTCGCGTATTCCACACTTGAAAATATGGGGCTTGTGGCAATAGCTCTCGGAGTAGGTGGGAACGGGTATTATGCCGCGATACTTCTTCTAATTTTGCATTCGTTCATAAAATCCAGTCTTTTTATTCAAATGAACCAGCTTTACAGGGTTCAGGGCACGTTATGGCTTGATAACAGCGGAAGGTACCTGAAAACATTTCCTGCAGGCGCTCTTGTGCTGATAATCGGGGCCGTCAGCATCATGGCCTTTCCTCCCTCAGGTTTGTTCCTTACGGAAATGATGATCTTTAAGGCCCTTGTGCTGAACGGGAACTGGTTCGTTCTGATATCAGCAGCTTTTCTCCTTTGCTGTATCATTTATGCCACGACAATCAGAGTAATGCATGTAGTATTCTCACCTCCGAGAGAAAAACCGGATTTCGTTGCTGATGAAAAAGTAAGCCCGTATGAAACTGTCAGCCAGTACATTTTTCTGACTATAATAATCGTTCTCTGCTTTTATCAGCCTCCTTTTTTAAAAGGCATGATAGAACAGACTGTGAAAATTTTATTTAATTAGAGCAGCAGATGAAATTATTTCTCGAAACATACAATAATTCAGATTCGGTAAATCTTGCGGATATACCAGTACTGAGTTATAAGTATTTTGCAAATATGCTCAGATCGTACTTTGTTGATTCGGACAACCACTGCCTGTCTTATTATGCATTCAGAAAAGATGATAAGCTGAAATTTATCTGTGCGATAGCTAAGGACAGCGATGGGAAAATTTATTTGTCATCACACGAACTGAAGGCAGGGATAACAGCGCTCGATTCTCTTACACCCGAATTTCCGCAGCTTCATATTTTTGAAAGGGAAATAGCTGAGAACTTCGGGATCACTTTTGAAGGGCACCCGTGGGCAAAACCGGTCAGATATTCTGAAAATAGAGCTGACAAAATTAAAGTTATGAATAATTATCCGTTCTACGAAATGATGAGTGACCAGCTTCACGAAGTCGGAGTCGGTCCTATTCATGCAGGAGTGATCGAACCGGGTCATTTCAGGTTCATCTGCAACGGAGAGAAGGTACTTCATCTTGAGATCCATCTTGGATATCAGCACAGGGGGATTGAAAATCTGATGCTTCAGAATGATAATCCGATCAAACTGTGCGTTCTTTCAGAAAGCACAGGCGGCGATACAGCTGTCGGAAATGCGCTTGCTCACAGCCAACTGATGGAGTCGCTTGCAGATTTTGAAGCTCCCGAAGATCTTCAGATAGAAAGATGCATAGCTCTTGAACTTGAAAGAATAGCAATTCATATAGGTGACACTGCAGCTTTATGCACAGATGTCGGATATCAGCTCGGTCAGGTCGTATGCGAAGCGCTTCGAACGACCATAATAAATACGACTCAGTTCTGGTGCGGGAACAGGTTCGGAAAAGGGCTTGTAAGACCGTTCGGAACTAATTATCCGCTGAATGATAGAACAGTTGAAGAGATAAAAAAAATTCTGAATGATTCGGGAAAAAGATATTTTGATATGGCAGAAAGAATTTATTCTCTGCCTAGCGTACTTGGAAGATTTGACGAGATCGGGATCGTGACTACTGAACAGGCTTATAGAATAGGCGCTGTCGGAATGGCCGCGAGAACCTGCAGCATCCCCAGAGACATCAGATCGACCCATCCTTTCCAGTATTTCAAAAATCATAGACCTCAGGTCGTAATTCAGGAAAAAGGGGATGTTCTTGCCCGCGGAATGCTGCGTTATCTTGAAGCAAAAGAATCAGTGAAATATATTTTCGAGCTTCTCTCAAAATGGGAATATACTGAAAAATCGAATTTGAAACCGGATTATAATTACAAGCTCAAACCGGATCGTTTTTCAGCGTCTATCGTAGAAGCTTGGAGAGGCGAATTATGCCATTTTGCGGTTACTGATGAGAAGGGGAATATTATGCATTACAAGATCAGTGATCCTTCAATGCATAACTGGTTCGCGCTTGCCCTTGCGGTAAGGGATCAGGAGATATCTGATTTTCCGATCTGCAATAAAAGTTTTGACTTAAGCTACTGCGGCTATGACCTTTAAAAAGGGACTGATATGATAATAAAAGAACTCAAAATATTAAGACAGCACGGCATCCAGTATGTGCCTGATCTGAAAACAGCCGTACTTACGCCATTATTCAGAGGGAGACCTGTGATAAAAGAAGATCCGACTGATCAGGAAACGGAGAAAATTAAAAAATTGTGCCCGTCGAATGCTATAACGACCGAAGACGGGTTCGGGATAGATATAGGTAAATGCGTTTTCTGTAAAGAATGCGCTCTGGCTTACCCTGATAAGATAGCATTCACTAACGATTACAAAATCGCTTCGAATGATAAAAATAATCTTATCGTCAGAAAAGGCGATTCCGAAATCAAATTCAATGAAAATATTGTCAGACCTGAAGTCAGGAAACTTTTTAAAAATGCTTTGAAGCTCAGACAGGTTTCAGCCGGCGGAGACAACTCCTGCGAATTTGAACTGTATGCGGCCGGTAATGTAAACTTTGATATGGGCAGATACGGAATTGAATTCGTCGCTTCACCAAGACATGCGGACGGTATTGTTATTACAGGCCCGATAACTGAGAACATGTCTGAAGCTCTGCAGATCTGCTGGGATGCGTCACCCGGTCCTAAGGTACTTATCCTAGTCGGGACGGACGCGATATCAGGCGGAATGTTCGCTGATTCGCATGCTGTGAACAGAAAATTTTTGGAAAAATACCCGGTAGATCTTTATGTACCGGGCAACCCGGCTCATCCTCTCACTTTCATAAATGGAGTATTGAGGTTAATCGGAAAATGATAATATGAAAGAAATCATTTTCATAATCATAACTTTTTCTGCTCTCGGAATTTTTACTTTACCAAAAAGATCCCAGTACTACCAGATGCTCGTAACGCAGATATTTTTAATAGTGGTGACGGGATATCTGATGTATCTGTCTTTCAACCGGATCGGCCCTCTTCAAATATATCTTTTTGAACTGATCGGGAATGATGTCAGCTTGGTGATAGACAGTCTATCCGCATTTTTCATTTTTGTGATTAATATTACGATTCTTACAGGCGCATTATACTCTAAAGGTTATCTGAAACCTTATCTGCGTGATAAGACCAGGCTGGAGATGGCATGGCACTATTTTAATTTTCTGCTTCTGCACATTTCTATGCTGATGGTAGTAATGCTCCGCGAAGGGATCAGCTTTCTTGTCTTCTGGGAGCTGATGTCGGTTGCAGCCTTCTTCCTTATCATTTTCGAATCGGACAAACAGGAAAACAAAGATGCCGGAATAAAATTTCTTATTCAGATGCATGTCGCCTTTTATTTTATAATCACGGCTTTTATTATCTGCAGTATTGCGACCGGACAGAATATAGGGTTTGATAGCTTAGAACAGTATTTTAAAACTTACCCCTCATTTCCGGTTTTTCTGCTCTTCTTCATAGGATTCGGTATAAAAGCCGGATTTATCCCCCTTCACACCTGGCTGATCCATGCCCATCCTGCTGCTCCGTCTCACATATCAGGCATCATGAGCGGAGTCATTATAAAAATGGGTATATACGGTATCGTCAGAGTGCTGACCTATATTCATTCAGATCTGATGCCGATAGGTGTTTTTATCCTGATAATCTCCATTATTTCAGGAATATTCGGCGTGGCAATCGCCATCGTTCAGCACGATTATAAAAAGCTTCTCGCCTATCACAGCATAGAGAACATCGGAATTATCGGGATCGGGATCGGAATTGGAGTGATGGGACTCGCAATTAATAATCCTGTTCTTGCCAGCCTTGGTTTTGCCGGCGGACTTCTTCATGTGCTTAATCATGCGCTTTTCAAATCGCTGTTATTTTATACCGCGGGAAGTATTTATCAGCAGACGCATACCAGAAATATTGAAAATTTGGGCGGTTTGATGAAGAAAATGCCGGCGACAGCAGTTTTATTTCTGCTTGGAGCAGCTGCTATTTCCGGTCTGCCTCCTTTCAACGGATTTATATCAGAATTTCTGATTTACACAGGATTATTCAAATCACTAATGGTAAGCGATTCTATTCTGAGCGTCACTCTTCTGGCAGGAATTGTAGCTCTAGCTGTTATCGGCGGTCTTGCGGTATTCTGCTTTACCAAAATATTCAGCATTATCTTTCTCGGTACTGTGAGAAGTGATAAAACCAGGCACAGCCATGAGGTAAGAAGTTCTATGCTTTTTCCTAAATTCATAATCGGAATATTAATTATTGCGATCGGCGTTATGCCTTTTTTAATGTTAAGGCCGATGGCTTTTGTAGCAGGAGTTATTGTTGATGATACAAGCTCTCTAAGAGATATGGCCGGTACAATGTCGGGAATATCGCTGTCGCTCAGCCTTCTGATTGTATTTATCGGGATACTGCTTTTAATAAAATTGAAGCTGTCAAAAGTCAGGCACACTGACATCGGACCTACCTGGGGCTGCGCCTATACGGGTTCTGATCCCGCGCTTCATCAGTACAGCGCTACCTCTTATGCTGAATACATTATAATGAAGGCAAGATTACTTGTCGGCGTAAAAAAACACTTCAGGTATTTGACAAAGGAAAAGATCTTTCCCTCCGAAACATATTTTAAAACGGAAAGCTCTGATGTTTTTGATGATAATCTTATTTCAAGACCGGTTGGCGGACTTTTATCTTTTATGGAAAAGATCGCAGTTTTTCAGACAGGAAATATTCAGCATTACCTTTTGTACGCGATCGTATTTGTGATCGTAATTACTATAATTTCAATATTCGGGATAATTTAGCATGGGTGTAGGTTTAGTTTTAATATTGATCACAAGTCTGATCTTCCCCGGAATAGTGTCCGTTGTAAAAGCTAAGGTCGCGGCAAGAAAAGGCCCCCGTGTTATGCAGCATTTCTACGATATAATCAAGCTGATGAAAAAAGGCAATGTTTACAGCCGGACGACAGGTTTTCTGTTTCAGCTAGCGCCGATAATCTATTTCTCTACCCTCCTGACAGCTGTATTTTTCATTCCGGTAGGCAACTATAAAGCCCTTTTTTCATTTGAAGGCGACTTTGTAATGTTCGCTTATCTTATGGCATCCGGAAGATTCATCATGATTATAGCAGCCATGGATACCGGGAGCGGATTTGAAGGCATGGGAGCTAACCGCGAGGCCTTTTATTCACTTCTCGCCGAACCGGTATTCTTTATCATAATGGGCTCAATAGCTCTGCATACCGGACATAATTCATTCTATGATATTTTCAGCAGCCTGTATGTCGAATCAGCCCTGACCTATTTTGTTTCTGCCCTGTCGATATATCTGATTTTCTGGCTCTCGATGATCGAGAACAGCCGTCTTCCTGTTGATGACCCTAATACGCATCTTGAGCTTACTATGGTGCACGAAGTAATGGTGCTTGACCACAGCGGATTTGAGCTGGGACTTATTCAGCTTGCCGGCGGCCTTAAGTTCGCGATATTCGGCAGCCTGATCTTCAATCTGGTTCTGCCTATACAGAATAATTATTTCGTTCAGCTGGCATTCTTCCCGATAGTCCAGATAATCTATGCTGTTCTCGTGGCGTTTGTGGAATCATTCAGAGCCCGCAATAAAATGATGAGGAATGCGCAGTGGATAATCACTTTGTCGGCACTTTCAATAGTAGTATTTCTTACGATCCTGATAATTCATGAAAAGGTGGGTATGCTGCCATGATGATAGTACTTCTTATCATATTCGCCTGCACGCTTATATATTTCTTTCTTTCTGAAAGAGTTGAGAAACATATCAACCTTCTTGCTGTTCAGGGAACGCTTCTCTTTATAATCGCCTTTATAAACCTTATCGAGATAAATCTTCTCGGTCTGATCCTTATTCTTCTTGAGACTCTGATAGTCAAGGCTATAATAATTCCCCGGTTCCTAAACAGGATCAGGCGGACTAACAACCTGAACAGGCTTGTGGAAAATTATATACCGTTCTTTTATTCCGTGCTGATAATAACAGCAATTATCATAGCGAGTTTCTTTACCGCTTATTCAATCAGAAATCATTTCGTCGATGTGAAATTTCTTGCGATCGCTCTTTCAACCATTCTCGGCGGGATATATTTCACTATAGTACACAAGAACATCTTCAATCATATAGTAGGAATTATGATCGTTGAGAACGGAGCGTTCCTGCTTTCTCTGGCGGTCGGCGGCGAATTTCCGTTCCTTGTAAGTATGGCGGTTCTGATCGATATTCTTATAGCTGTTCTCATCATCGGAATATTCATTGATAAGATAGGAAGCGCTTTTGGGAATATGTCAACCTCAAGTTTAAATAAGCTGAAAGATTAAAATGGCACTATTGATCTTCTTTATAATATCAGCTCTTTTAGCCTTATCGGTCTTTTCGAATAAGAACCGGAGCATAAATTATTCCGCAGCTTCAGTTTACAGCCTTCTTCACATTTCGCTTTCAGTTTATGCTTATTTGAATCTGAACAGCTCTGATTCGGTTTATTTTAAATTCGACAGCCTTGGCATACTGCTTAACGGACTGCTGAGCATAATACTTATCCCTGTTTTCTGGCACAGCAGATATTATCTTGAAAGATATATACATGACAGAAAAATGAAAGGAAGATTTATAAGCTTGATAATCATTCTTTCAACGGCTTTAAGCAGCATATATTTCGCTGACAATATCGTTATTGTATGGGTCAGCCTTGAGATAACTACTGTCGCCATTACATTTCTTATATATCATGAAAGATATCCTAATGCACTGGAAGCCGCATGGAAATTCCTTTTTATTTCTTCATTCGGGATCGTTCTTGCTTTTATAGGAATACTCCTTCTGTCAGTAAAAGTAAGTAACGCGCAGGATTCATCATTGTCTTACACACATCTTCAAGCTGTAGCCCAATTGATCGATCCGCTTTTCATGAAAGCGGCTTTCCTGCTTTTAGTTACAGGCTACAGTATCAAAATGAATATTTTCCCGCTATATCCGGCCACTGTTGACGCAAAGACCATCGCTCCTTTCCCTGTCAATGCGCTGACTTCAACTGCAGTGCTGAACGGCGGGTTTGTCGCTATCTTCAGACTTTATTGTATAATTTCCGGAACAGAGTCCGCAGTGTGGGCCAACCGCGTTCTGCTCATTATCGGGATGACCAGTCTCGTTATCATGTCAGTTCAGCTTTTCAAAGTTAAAAGGTTCAGCAGAATGTTCGCTTATTCAAGTATGGAACATATGGCTCTTGTCATAATAGCTTTATCACTGGGAAAACCGGGTCTGTATGCGGCCATTCTGCATATTATGCTTCACTCACTTGCAAAAACAGGGATATTTTTACATTACGGACAGATCAGGGCATATTACCGGAGCGGATGGATACCTGATTCCGGCGACTATATGAAACAGAATGGATTCAGCGCGATTGTTTATCTGCTCGGTCTGATGACAGCGACAGCAGTGCCTCCGTCAGGTTTGTTCGTAAGCGAATATCTTATACTGAGAGCTCTCTTTTCTGAAGGTTACAGCTACATAGCTATAGCTATTATTGTTTTACTTTCGGTAGTAATGTATGTGATCTTCAAATATTCTATGCAGCTGCTTTACGGAAAACTGCCGGATAATTTTCAGAAAGATAAAGCAATAATCAATAAATACGAGCCTGTTTCGCAGATCATCCTGTTTGGGCTTGTCTTTTATCTTGCTTACTTTACACCCGCATTCGTTAAGGAGCTTATGAATTCAATCGTACAATCTATAAATTAGAGGATTATGAACGAAAAATTTGAAAATATCTGTAGAGTAAAGAACAATTCGGCGACCGATCTGAACCTGATACCTGTTTATACATACAGCGAATTCAGTGATCTTGCTTTAAATTTGCTGACAAAGAAAGAGAACCACTGCGTAAACTATTTTGCTTCTCCTTATAAGAACGGCCTGAGATTCATCGCCTCGATAGCTGATGATACTGCAGGCGATATTATTTTATTATCGCATTTCTTAGCTTCTTCTGAACCTAAACAACTGAATTCATTGACTCCTAAAATTACTGCGCTGCACATTTTCGAGCGCGAAATTTTTGAAAATTACGGTATAGCTTTCAAAGATCATCCATGGCTGAAACCTGTGCGCTTTCCGCACGACAGATTTGACAGGAATTTGAAAGTGAACGATTATCCGTTCTACAAGATCAACAGCCATGAACTACACGAAGTGGGAGTGGGACCTGTTCACGCAGGTATAATTGAGCCCGGTCATTTCAGGTTTATCTGCAATGGTGAAAATGTGCTTCACCTTGAGATCCAGCTCGGGTGGCAGCACCGCGGAGTTGAAGCTCTGATTCTTGAAAAAAAGCAGCTTCTCCAGCGCGTTATCCTTTCTGAATCAATTGCGGGAGATACCGCTGTCGGACACAGCCTTGCGTTCGCCCAGCTTATAGAATCTTTGGGAGATATCAAAATAAGCGGACAGCTAATGGTCGAACGGGCTATTGCGCTTGAACTTGAACGAATAGCGATTCATGTAGGTGATATAGCCGCTTTATGCACCGACATTTCTTACGGCCTAGGCGCAAATATTTTCGCGATACTTCGTACCGGCATCATCAACTATACTCAGTCATGGTGCGGGAACAGGCTCGGCAAAGGTATGATCAGACCCGGCGGAATAAACCTGCCGTTCACGAATGAACATAAAAAAAGGTTACTTGAAGTACTTACGAAATTTGAATTTCAGTTCGTTGAACTTGCGCACAGAACATACAAACTTTCAAGCGTTCAAAACCGGTTCGATGATATCGGAACGGTAAATGAAGACCTCATAAGGTCTATAGGAGCGGTAGGTATGGCTGCCCGCATGGCAAATTTGAACCGCGACATACGCTCTTCACACCCGTTCGCAGGCTATATACAATTTCCTATCGAGCCTGTAATATTACCTAAAGGTGATGTTTTTTCACGCTTTCTGCTTCGCAGGAAAGAAATTAAGAGATCTATAGCTTGGATCAGAAATATCTTAGCCAATGCAAATTTCGATACTCCTTCAGAAAAACCGGTAAATGAAATTGTACTTAAACCGGACAGCTTTGCCATTTCTCTTACAGAGGGTTGGCGCGGTGAGATATGCCACTGCGCACTTACTGATGATACCGGAAATATGATTTTTTATAAAATAAAAGATCCGTCGATGCACAATTGGAAAGCTCTTGAACTTTCTCTCAGAAATCTGGAAATATCCGATTTTCCGATAAACAATAAAAGCTACAATTTAAGTTACTGCGGCTATGACCTTTAAGGAAAATTATCATGCTTGACGAAATAAAGATAATAATACATAACGGAAAACAGTTCATAACTGATCCGAAAAACGTTCAGCTACCGGAACCTTTTAGAGGCAGGCCTGAGATCAGCACCGTTAAAGTGGATGAAAATAAACTTGTTGAATTATGCCCTGTATCGGCTATTTCGGCAAACCCGGTCAGGATCGATCTTGGCAAATGTACTTTCTGCGGAGAGTGCGCATTCCGATTCCCTGAAAAGATAACCTTTACAACAGATTATAAATTATCCACAAATATACCTGAGCACCTTATAGTTAAAGAAGGCGAAAATATTCCGGTTGAAATCGACAGGGAAGCGATCAGACCGGAAATAAAAAATATATTCAAAAACTCATTCAAGCTGAGACAGGTATCTGCAGGCGGAGACAATTCAGCTGAATTTGAGTTGAACGCATGCGGAAACGCCAATTTCGACATCGGGAGATACGGAATAGAATTCGTAGCCTCACCGCGTCACGCAGACGGAATTCTCGTTACAGGACCGATCACAGAGAACATGGCTGAAGCTGTTGAAATTGCATGGAAAGCTGTTCCTGAGCCTAAAGTTTTTATACTCTGCGGCACTGACGCCATCAGCGGCGGCATATTCGCAGGCAGCAAAGCTATCAACAGGGAATTTCTAAACCGCATAAAAGTTGACCTTTATATTCCTGGAAATCCCCCTCACCCGCTCAATATTGAAAATGGATTGCTGGATCTCATCGGAAGATAAATAAAACTGGAGGCAGATTTTGAAAAGCGCAGTCATTTATAGCTCTAAAACAGGGTTTACGCAAAAATATGCTGAATGGATATCTCAGGAACTAGGCGCGGACCTTTTCCCGATGGATAAATTCGACAGATCCATGATAGATAATTACGATACCATTATATATGGAGGAGGACTCTACGCAGCCGGTATCAACGGAATCAGGTTCATAAAAATTAATTTCAGCAGACTGAGATCAAAAAAACTCATTATCTTCGCATCCGGCTCAACTCCATGGAGAGAAAATGCCGTAAACAAGGTCAAAAACAAGAATTTTACGCCCGAGGAGCAGGCTCATCTTAAGTTCTTTTATTTAAGAGGCGGTTTGAATATGACAAAAATGGGAATGTTCGACCGTTTCCTGATGAAGCTTCTCCGTGCAAGCATACTTTCCAAAGGAAAGAAGCGGGAACTCACGCCTGATGAAAAAGGAATGCTCGCTGCTATGGATAATCCCGTCGATTTCACGTCTAAAGATAATATAAAAGATCTCGTAGCTTACGCAAGAGAATAATTAACTGGTTTCTCGTAAAAACGCGGAATGTTTTCACTTAATTTACTTAGATATGGATTCCGGGCGCGAAGGATATTGCCGAGCTTTATCTTGACGTGCATTTAGAGTTTCAATCCTTGTTTTAATGGATTCCGGGCGCGAAGTATGAATACGAGAAGAAAGAAGAATTTACTTACACTAGTTTCAATCCTTGTTTTAATGGATTCCGGGCGCGAAGTTTAAAACTGATAAGACGACGGCGCTTATAAGCGCGGTTTCAATCCTTGTTTTAATGGATTCCGGGCGCGAAGCAGGGACGCTTATTCCGGTTCCGTACTGTTTTTCAAGAGTTTCAATCCTTGTTTTAATGGATTCCGGGCGCGAAGTTTTTCGGTGCTTTTTCGGTGCTTTTCTTTTTTGTCAGTTTCAATCCTTGTTTTAATGGATTCCGGGCGCGAAGTTCTGATCTGCTATGTGACATTAGGCAGCTCCTCCCTGTTTCAATCCTTGTTTTAATGGATTCCGGGCGCGAAGATTACGTGATGCTTTTCAGTAGCGATATTATGACAGTTGTTTCAATCCTTGTTTTAATGGATTCCGGGCGCGAAG